>NZ_JADDIX010000099.1:238963-245696 GCF_015070855.1 Pseudomonas lopnurensis | reverse complement strand
GGACATGAAGTCCCTTGAGCTGAAGAGTCGTCAACGGCTAGGGGCTTACTTGCTGCGTCATGGACGCGTCTATGGCGGTAAAAGTCGCTGGACCCAGGCCCATTTTCGCTGGTTGGAGAGCGTGAAGTTTGATTCGCCGGTGCAGCAGATCGTCCTGCAGGAATACATCGATACCGTTAAATCGATGCAAAAGCGGGTGGCCGATCTGGAAGCGCAAATGCATGAAATGCTGGCAGGCTGGTCGCTAAGCTCGGTGGCGCAAGCACTGATGGCCTTGCGCGGCGTGAGTCTCATCACGGCGATGACGGTGCTGGCGGAGTTGGGCGACCTCACCCGTTTCGACTCGCCGCGCGAGCTAATGGCCTACCTGGGACTGGTTCCCAGCGAGCACTCCAGTGGCGGCTCACGTCGCCAGGGCAGCATTACCCGAACGGGCAACGGACATGTACGGCGAGTGCTGGTGGAGGCGGGGTGGAACTATCGTTTCCCGGCGCGCAAGACACGAGCCATCGAGAAGCGAGCTGAGAAAACCTCGGAGGTGGTTCAGGCCATCGCCTGGCAAGCGCAGAAGCGTTTGTGCGGTCGTTATCGGGCGCTTATCGAGGCGGGCAAGATCAAGCAGCAAGTCACAACCGCTGTCGCGCGGGAGCTGGCGGGGTTCATCTGGGCCATCGCCTGCGAGGTTGCGGGCAAGGCACACGGCAGCAGGGCAGTGATATGAACAAGCATCAGTGGCTTCGGTTCAGGGGGTGGAGGGCCGGTGAGGAGAACCCCTGGCGCTCCTATGTGGCGTCCTCTGTCAGGAGGGCAGACCCACGACTGTAGAGAAGGGCAGCTCCGCGACGAAGTGAAGTCAGGTCGGTAACCAACCCACGCATATCAGAGTGATCCACCGTCGCCAAATCGCCTTCCACCCCCTGAACCGAAGCCATTGACGGAGAAGAACAGAACGAAGAATAGAACCACAGTTGACAGGTCAATCCATATCAGGAGCGGGCCGTGCCCGCGAAGCTTTGCGCGCTGGAATATTCGCGGGCATGGCCCGCTCCCTACAGGGGGACGTCTATCCGCAACAGCCAGCTCAGACATAGCCAACAAAAATGGGATTTCATGCAATCGCTCCCGCAGCGCCGCATCATGCATCGCCCCGGCAAATGTGATAAAACGCCACACGGCCACAGGCGTGGCCGCAACGTTCTCAGGGCGGGGTGCAATTCCCCACCGGCGGTAATGACGCAGCTATAAAGGGTGAAAGCGTAGCGAGCGCGGGGCAGGCAAGGCGTGATCCGACGAGAAAGCGGAGTTTACTGCGGTAAATGAGCATTTCGAGGAGGCCTACAACGCAGCATGCTCTGCGCGCAGCAGCTTTCATCGCGTCTAGCCCGCGAGCGCTTGCCTAGGCAAGGTCAGCAGACCCGGTGCGATTCCGGGGCCGACGGTCACAGTCCGGATGAGAGAGAGCGGGATATTCCGATGGCGCCTTTCGTGCGTCCGTCATGCATCCCTATCGATCCGTAGCGCCCTGTTTTTTCACAAACAGGAGTTCGTCATATGCAGCGTTACCACAGCCTTCCGCGGGAGGCCGCATGTTCACTGGAATAATCGAAGCCATCGGCACCATCCGGGCGCTCACGCCCAAGGGCGGCGACATCCGCGTGCTGGTCGAGACCGGCAAGCTGGACCTGGCCGACGTCAGGCTGGGCGACAGCATCGCCGTCAACGGTGTCTGCCTGACCGCCGTGGAGCTGCCCGGCAACGGCTTCTGGGCCGATGTCAGCCGCGAGACCCTGGCGCGTACCGCCTTCATCGATCTCAAGGCCGGCAGCCGGGTCAACCTGGAAAAGGCCCTGACGCCCAGCAGCCGCCTCGGCGGCCATCTGGTCAGCGGCCATGTCGACGGCGTCGGCGAGGTGCTGGCCCGCGAGGATAACGCCCGCGCCGTGCAGTTCCGCATCCGCGCACCGCGCGAGCTGGCCAAATACATCGCGCTCAAGGGCTCGATCACCGTCGACGGCACCAGCCTCACCGTCAACGCGGTCGATGGTGCCGAGTTCGAGCTGACCATCGTCCCGCATACCCTCGGCGAAACCATCATGGCCGACTACCGCCCCGGGCGGCAGGTCAACCTGGAAGTCGACCTGCTGGCGCGCTACCTGGAACGCCTGCTGCTGGGCGACAAGGCGGCCGAGCCCAAGGCCTCGGGCCTGACCGAAAGCTTTCTGGCCGAACACGGCTATCTGAACAAGTAAGGACCGGCCACCATGGCTCTGAATACCGCTGAAGAACTGATCGAAGACATCCGCGCCGGCAAGATGGTCATCCTCATGGATGACGAGGATCGCGAGAACGAGGGCGACATCATCATCGCCTCCGAATGCGTCACCGCCGAGCACATCAATTTCATGGCGCGCTTCGCCCGCGGCCTGATCTGCATGCCCATGAGCCGCGAGCGCTGCGAGCTGCTCCGGCTGCCGCTGATGGCGCCGCGCAACGGCTCGGGTTTCGGTACCAAGTTCACCGTATCCATCGAGGCCGCCGAAGGCGTGACCACCGGCATCTCCGCCGCCGACCGCGCGCGTACCGTGCAGGCGGCCGTGGCGAAGCATGCCCAGGCCGAGGACATCGTCAGCCCCGGCCACATCTTCCCGCTGATGGCGCAGCCGGGCGGTGTGCTGGCGCGTGCCGGGCATACCGAGGCGGCGTGCGACCTGGCGCGCATGGCCGGGTTCGAACCCAGTGGCGTGATCTGCGAGGTCATGAACGACGACGGCACCATGGCGCGGCGTCCGGAGCTGGAGGCGTTCGCCGAGCAGCACGGATTGAAGATCGGCACCATCGCCGACCTGATCCACTACCGGATGATCCACGAACGCACCGTCGAGCGCGTGTCCGAGCAGCCGCTGGAAACCGAGCTCGGGCAATTCAACCTGGTCACCTATCGCGACGGCGTGGAAGACACCGTGCACATGGCGCTGACCCGCGGCGAGATCTCGCCGGAGGAGCCGACGCTGGTGCGCGTACACAACATGGAGCCGTTGCGCGACCTGTTGCTGGTCACCGTGCCCGGGCGCTGGAGCCTGCGTGCGGCGATGGGCGAAGTGGCCAAGGCCGGCAAGGGCGTGGTGCTGCTGCTCGGCAATCCGCTGACCGGGCCGCAGCTGCTGAGCCAGCTTAACCGCCAGGTGCCGCCGACGCCGACGCCGGCGACCTACAGCACTGTCGGCGCGGGTTCGCAGATCCTGCGCGACCTCGGCGTGCGCAAGATGCGCCTGATGAGCTCGCCGATGAAGTTCAACGCGATATCCGGCTTTGATCTGGAAGTTGTAGAATACCTGCCCGCCGAGTAATCAGAGGCGCCGCGCGGGTCGCGGCGCCTTCGTTCTTTAAAGAGATGAGAAACCACCCCATGTCCCTGAAGACCATCGAAGGTACCTTCATCGCCCCGCAAGGGAAATTCGCCCTGGTAGTGGGCCGCTTCAACAGCTTCGTCGTCGAGAGCCTGGTCAGCGGCGCCGTCGACGCGCTGGTTCGCCACGGCGTCAGCGAGAACGACATCACCCTCATCCGTGCCCCGGGCGCCTTCGAGATTCCGCTGGTCGCGCAGAAGGTCGCGCAACAGGGCGAATACGACGCCATCGTCGCGCTGGGCGCGGTGATTCGTGGCGGCACGCCGCACTTCGAATACGTTGCCGGCGAGTGCACCAAGGGCCTGGCCCAGGTGTCCATGGAATTCGGCGTGCCGGTCGCCTTCGGCGTGCTGACCGTCGATTCCATCGAGCAGGCCATCGAGCGTTCCGGCACCAAGGCTGGCAACAAGGGCGCCGAGGCCGCACTCTCCGCCCTGGAAATGGTGAGCCTGCTGTCGCAGCTGGAGGCCAAGTGAGCCTGAATCGCGACGACAGCCAGGACGCTCCGCAACCCAAGGCCAAGGGCAAGATCGCCACGCGCCGGGTGGCCCGCAGCCTGGCGATGCAGGCGCTGTACCAGTGGCACATGGCCGGCCAGAGCCTCAACGAGATCGAAGCGCAGTTTCGCGTCGACAACGACTTCGATGTGGTCGATGGCGCCTACTTCCACGAACTGCTCAACGGTGTCGCGCGCAAGAAGACCGAGGTCGACCAGGCCATCGCGCCGAACCTCGATCGCCCGCTCGAGGAGCTCGATCCGGTGGAGCTGGCGATCCTGCGCCTGTCCACCTACGAGCTGATGCAGCGTATCGACGTGCCCTATCGCGTGGTGATCAACGAAGGCATCGAGCTGGCCAAGGTCTACGGCGCCACCGACGGGCACAAGTTCGTCAACGGCGTGCTGGACAAGCTGGCGCCGGCCCTGCGCAGCGCCGAAGTGCGCAACCACAAGCGCTGAGGACGGCTCGCCTTGCTGGGTGAGTTCGAGCTGATCCGTCACTACTTCGCCGCCGCCGCTTGCGCCCGGGCTGGCGGCGAAGTCGTGCTCGGCATCGGCGACGACTGCGCCCTGCTGGAGATTCCGGCCGGCGAGCAGTTGGCCGTCTCCACCGACACCCTGGTCGCCGGGGTGCATTTCCCCGAACCCTGCGATCCCCATCTGCTCGGCCAGCGCGCACTGGCGGTCGCCGCCAGCGATCTTGCCGCCATGGGCGCCACGCCCGTCGGCTTCACCCTCGCCTTGACGCTGCCCGCTGCCGATCCACTCTGGCTGGCCGAATTCGCCCGTGGGCTGGACGTCATGGCGCTCGACTGCAGCCTGCGCCTGATCGGCGGCGACACCACCCGCGGCCCGTTGTGCCTGACCGTCACCGTATTCGGCCGGGTGCCGGCCGGGCGGGCGCTGGTCCGCCATGGCGCGCGGGTCGGTGATCTGCTCTGCGTCGGTGGCGTGCTCGGCGAAGCGGCCGGGGCGTTGCCGCTGGTGCTGCGCCAGGCCGAGGCCGAGGCGGATGTCGCCGAGCATCTGCTGGCGCGCTACTGGTCGCCAGAGCCGCAACTGGCCCTGGGCGAGGCGCTGCGCGGCAAGGCCACGGCGGCGCAGGATATCTCCGACGGGCTGCTGGCCGACTGCGGGCATATCGCCAGGGCCTCGGGCGTCGCGCTGCAGATCGAGCGCGATCGCGTGCCGCTGTCCGAACCGCTGCGCCGTTTTGCCGGCGATGCCGAGGCGTTGCGTTGCGCGCTGGCCGGCGGCGACGACTACCTGCTGGTTTTCACCCTGCCGCCGGGCGAACTGCCGGCGCTGCGCCAGGCCGGCTGGCCGCTGCACGTCATCGGTCGGGTGGCCGTCGGGCAGGGCGTGCAACTGCTGGATGCCCGCGGCAACGACGTGGCCGTATCCGCGCATGGTTACAACCATTTCGATGCCTGATGCACCGACCCGAACAAGGAACGCTGTTTTGACTGACTCCCCGCCGCTCGCGGCCAAGCCGCAGCCCCTGGTCTGGACCAACCCCTGGCACAACCTGGCCTTCGGCTTCGGTTCCGGGCTGATGCCCAAGGCGCCCGGTACCTGGGGGTCGCTGGTGGCGCTACCGTTCGTGCCGCTGTGGCAGATGCTGCCGGACTGGGGCTACTGGCTGATGCTCGGCCTGGCGATGCTGTTCGGCGTCTGGCTGTGCGGCAAGGTCGCCCGCGATCTCGGCGTGCACGACCACGAGGGCATCGTCTGGGACGAATTCGTCGGTATCTGGATCACCTTCTGGCTGGTGCCGGAGGGCTGGCATTGGCTGCTGCTCGGTTTCGTCGTGTTCCGCATCATGGACATCGCCAAGCCCTGGCCGATCAGTTGGGTGGACCGCAACATCCACGGTGGCCTGGGCATCATGCTCGACGACATTCTCGCCGGTGTCGCCGCCTGGGCGGTGATGCAGGGGCTGGTGGCGCTGCTGGCCTAGCCCGATTGTGCGGCTGGTCGCTGCAACGCTCGGGCGGCTGATGGATGATCATCTAGCGCCAAGCTGAGGAATGTCCCCATGCGTAGTATCGAAATCCTGTTCGCCGGCCTGTTGTCGCTGCTGCCGGCGTTCGTCCTGGCGGCGCCCATGGTTCAGGTGGTCGGCCTGTTTCCCGGTGCGGCGGTACTCAACGTCGACGGGCAGCGCAAACTGGTCAGGGTGGGGCAGACCGGTCCCGGCGGGGTCGAAGTGATCAATGCCGATGCCACTGGCGCGCTGCTGCGGGTCGATGGCGTCGAACGCCGCTACGACCTCAGCCGCGAATACAGTGGCGCCTATGCCGCGCCGAGCAAGACGCAGCTGAGCGTCGCCAAGGGCACGGGCGGGCACTACTGGATCGCCGGTTCCATCAACGGCCAGTCGGTACAGTTTCTCGTCGACACCGGCGCCACCTCGGTAGCGATCAACGAGAACCAGGCGCGACGGCTGGGCATCGACTATCGCGTCGACGGTCGGCCGATGGTGGTGAGTACCGCCAGCGGCACGGCGAAGGCCTGGCGCGTGCACCTGAACAGCGTCAAGGTCGGTGCGATCGATGTCCTGGGCGTGGAGGCGGTGGTGGTCGAGGGCAGCTCGCCGACCGAGGCGCTGCTGGGCATGAGCTTTCTCGGCCGGGTGAGCTGGCGCGAGGAGCAGGGCGTGCTGTTGCTGGAGTCGAAGCTCTAAAAAAGCAGCTTCAAGCTGCAAGCCATAAGCTGCAAGAAAAGCGACAAAAGCAGCAGCAGGCTTCAAGAAAAGCTTGGCAGGCGTTTGGCGCCGCCCGCACACTGATTCGCTTGCAGCTTGCAGCTTGCAGCTTGCAGCTTG
>NZ_JADDIX010000099.1:171018-238913 GCF_015070855.1 Pseudomonas lopnurensis | reverse complement strand
CCTTTTTTGGGCTATGTCTGAGCTGGCTGTTGCGGATGGACGTCCCCCTGTGGAGCGGGCCATGCCCGCGAATATTCCAGCACGCAAAGCTTCGCGGGCACGGCCCGCTCCTACGGACGTTCAGAACAGCTCGACAATTCGAGCAACACGCAATTGGGACAGAACCTTTTTTGGGCTATGTCTGAGCTGGCTGTTGCGGATGGACGTCCCCCCCCTGTAGGAGCGGGCCATGCCCGCGAATATTCCAGCACGCAAAGCTTCGCGGGCACGGCCCGCTCCTACGGACGNTCAGAACACCTCGACAATTCGAGCAATACGCAATTGGGACAGAGCCTTTTTTATGTGCCGCCGAATCCCCCGGCTTGCCGGCGTGCTCGCACGACCGAGAGCAGCGCCCGGCCCGCATCGCGGCGGCGCCAGCGGATCTCGGCTGGCAATGGGCGAATAAACTGCTGTAATAGTTCGTGCATGCCGGCAGGCACTACCAAGGCACGGTACTGTCTCATTCCAAAGTACCATTCTGCTCGAGGCAGATCAGGGGGCTTAATTGGGCTGTCGGAATCTACCGGCGCCATAACAAGAGGACCGACCCATGTGGACCAAACCCGCTTTCACCGACCTGCGTATTGGTTTCGAAGTCACCATGTATTTCGCTAACCGTTGATCGAACAGCCCCGGCTCCGGCCGGGGCTTCGCATTTTTGGGGGCTGTCCATGTTCATCCAGATTCTCGGTTCCGCCGCGGGCGGCGGCTTTCCGCAGTGGAACTGCAATTGCGCCAACTGCGCGGGCCTGCGGGCCGGCACGCTGAATGCCAGGGCGCGCACCCAATCCTCCATCGCCATCAGCGACGATGGCATGGACTGGATCCTGTGCAATGCCTCACCGGACATCCGCGCGCAGCTGGAAGCCTTCCCCCGACTGCAGCCGGCCCGCGCGCCGCGTGATACGGCGATTGGCGCGATCATCCTGCTGGACAGCCAGATCGATCACACCACCGGATTGCTGACGTTGCGCGAAGGCTGCCCGCATGAAGTCTGGTGTACCGAGATGGTGCATCAGGACCTGACCAGCGGCTTTCCGCTGTTCAACATGCTCGAGCATTGGAACGGCGGGCTGAAGTGGAATCCCATCGCCCTGGAAGGCCGCTTCACGATTCCCTGCTGCCCGAACCTGGCCATCACGCCGATCCCGCTGCGCAGCGCGGCGCCGCCGTATTCGCCGCACCGGCAGGACCCGCATCCGGGCGACAACATCGGCCTGCTGATCGAGGACCGCCGGACCGGCGGCAGGCTGTTCTACGCGCCGGGGCTGGGCCAGGTCAGCGCCGAGCTGCTCGACAGCATGCGTGCAGCCGACTGCCTGCTGGTGGATGGCACGCTGTGGCGCGACGACGAAATGCGCCTGCGCGAAGTGGGCAGCAAACTCGGCAGCGAGATGGGCCACCTGCCGCAGAGCGGTCCGGGCGGGATGATCGAGCTGCTCGACGGATTGCCGGCGAAACGCAAGATTCTCATCCACATCAACAACACCAACCCGATCCTCGACGAGAATTCGCCCGAGCGCGCGGTGCTTGGCGCGCATGCCATCGAAGTGGCCTTCGACGGCATGAGTATCGAGTTGTAGTAACGGGCGCGTGCAGCGCACCGCATCACTTCAGAGCCGAGGGTGCGCAGCACGCACTCTCTACATGAGCCCCGTCCTGTCCAGGGGTGCGTTTTGCACGCCGATCGCGGCCGGACACACGCAAAGGAAGCCGTTATGACCCTGCCAGCCATGTCCGCCGCCGAATTCGAACAGGCCCTGCGCGCCAAGGGCGAGTACTACCACATCCATCATCCCTACCACCGGGCGATGTATGCCGGGCAGGCGACGCGCGAGCAGATCCAGGGCTGGGTGGCCAACCGCTTCTACTACCAGGTCTGCATTCCCATGAAGGATGCGGCGATCATGGCCAACTGCCCGGACCGCGATACCCGGCGCGAGTGGGTCCAGCGCATTCTCGACCACGACGGCGCGCCGGGCGAAGAGGGCGGTATCGAGGCCTGGCTGCGGCTGGGCGAAGCCGTGGGACTGGATCGCGAACAGGTGCTGTCGCAGGAGCTGGTACTGCCGGGCGTGCGCTTCGCCGTGGACGCCTACGTCAATTTCGCGCGCCGCGCCTCCTGGCAGGAGGCGGCCAGCAGCTCGCTGACCGAACTCTTCGCGCCGACCATCCACCAGTCGCGCCTGGACAGTTGGCCGCAACACTACCCGTGGATCGATGCCTCCGGTTACGACTATTTCCGCAAGCGGCTCAAGGAAGCGCGCCGCGACGTCGAGCACGGCCTGCGCATCACCCTCGACCACTATCGCACCCGCGAGGCCCAGGAGCGCATGCTGGACATTCTGCAGTTCAAACTCGACGTGTTGTGGAGCATGCTCGACGCCATGAGCATGGCCTACGAACTGGACCGTCCGCCGTATCACACCGTCACCCGCGAACGCGTCTGGCACCGGGGCATTGCATCGTGAGCGCGGCGAAGAGCGTAGGGTGGAAGACGACCGCAGGTCTTTCCACCCTTGTTTGCCACCCTACGGCCGTCGCGCATCGGCCCTTGGCGAGTGACCCGTTATGAACGAGAACATCCTGCTGAAAGTCCCGACCTTGCGCCGCGGCTACCGCTTCCAGTTCGAGCCGGCGCAGGACTGCCACGTGCTGCTCTACCCGGAAGGCATGATCAAGCTCAATGACAGCGCCAGCGAAATCCTCCAGCGGGTGGATGGCGCTCGTACGGTCGGCGGCATCGTCGCCCAATTGCAGGCGCGCTTTCCCGAGGCCGAGGGCATCGAGGAAGACATCCTGGCGTTCGTGGAGGTGGCCGTTGAACGGTTCTGGATCGAGCTTCGCTAAACCCGGCTACGAGCCCGGCCCGCCGCTGTGGCTGCTGGCCGAGCTGACCTATCGCTGCCCGCTGCAATGCCCGTACTGTTCCAACCCGCTGGACTTCGCCCGCAGCCATGACGAGCTGGATACCGCCGAGTGGATCGAGGTGTTCCGCCAGGCCCGCGCACTGGGCGCGGCGCAGCTCGGCTTTTCCGGCGGCGAACCGCTGGTGCGCCAGGACCTGGCGGAACTGATCCGGGCGGCGCGCGAGCTGGGCTACTACACCAACCTGATCACCTCCGGCATCGGCCTGAGCGAGGAGAAGATCGCCCGCTTCGCCGAGGCCGGCCTGGACCACATCCAGATCAGCTTCCAGGCCGCCGACGAGGAGGTGAACAACCTGCTGGCCGGCTCGAAGAAAGCCTTCGCCCAGAAGCTTGCAATGGCCCGCGCGGTGAAGCGGCACGGTTATCCGATGGTGCTCAATTTCGTCACCCATCGGCACAACATCGACAATATCGAGCGGATCATCCAGCTGTGCGTGGAGCTGGAGGCCGACTTCGTCGAACTCGCTACCTGCCAGTTCTATGGCTGGGCGGAGCTCAATCGCGCCGGGCTGCTGCCCAGCAGGGCACAGCTCGAGCGTGCCGAGCGGATCACCAACGAGTGGCGCGACCGGCTGGCCGCCCAGAATCATCCGTGCAAGCTGATCTTCGTCACTCCCGACTACTACGAGGAACGCCCCAAGGCCTGCATGAACGGCTGGGGCAACCTGTTCCTCGACATCACCCCGGACGGCACCGCCTTGCCCTGCCATAGCGCGCGGCAGCTGCCGGTGCAATTCCCCAACGTGCGCCAGCACAGCATCGAGCATATCTGGCGGCATTCGTTCGGCTTCAACCGCTTCCGCGGCTACGACTGGATGCCCGAGCCGTGCCGCAGCTGCGACGAGAAGGCGAAGGATTTCGGCGGCTGCCGCTGCCAGGCGTTCATGCTCACCGGCGACGCGGCGAACGCCGACCCGGTCTGCAGCAAGTCGCCGCAGCACGGCAAAATACTCGCCGCCCGCGAACAGGCGGAGCACGGCGCGCTGGGCCTCGACCAGCTGCAGTACCGCAACGAGAAGGCCTCCCGGCTGATCCTCAAGGTATGAGGCCGCCGGCCATGGCGAGCCGCCATCCCTGCGGCTTCTGGCCCAGCGACTGGAGCGCCGACGCCGCGGCGGCGGCCAGCCGGGACTTCGCCGAACTGCAGGCCGGGCACGGTGGGCTGTTCTGGATCGAATACGATCCCGCCCAGGCCCGTTGCACGCTGTGGCGCTGGCGCGCCGGTGCGGCGACCTGCCTGACGCCGCCGGGCTTCTCGCTGCGCAGCCGCGTCTACGAATACGGTGGCGGCGCCTTCTGCCTGACCGGGCAGGGCGTGGCGTTCGTCAACGAGGCGGACCAGCAGGTCTATCTCCAGGACCTGGCCGAGGATGCGTACGGGACGCCGCTCATGCTGAGCGCACGGGCCGAATGCCGCTATGGCGATCTGCAGTTCGACCGGCGCAGCCACGCGATACTGGCGGTGGAAGAGCAGGGCGTCGAACACCGGCTGGTGAGCCTTGCGCTGGCCGATGGCGCGCGCCGGATCGTCGCCGAAGGCGCCGATTTCTATGCGTCGCCCGCGCTGAGCCCGGAGGGCGGGCGCCTGGCCTGGATCGAGTGGAGCCGCCCCGCACAACCCTGGACCTCGACGCGCTTGCAGTGCGCCGAGCGGATGGCCGACGGGCAGTGGGGCGATGGTCGCTGCCTGGCCGGCGCGGACGGCGAGCAATCCCTGCAGCAACCACGCTTCGCCGCGGATGGCCGCCTTTACTGCCTGAGCGATCGCCACGGCGGCTGGCAACCCTGGTGCGAGCAGCAGGAACGACTCGTCCCGTATCCGCTGGCCGAGGAGCGCCATGGGGAGGGACAAGGCGGTTTCGATTGCGCGCCGGCGCCCTGGCAATTGGGCACCATCAGCTACCTGCCGCTGGCCGCAGGCGGTCTGCTGCTGACCCATATGGTCGATGGCTTCGCATCGCTGTTCGAGCATGCGGCGGACGGTAGCGAACGCCAACTGGCCGGCGAGTATTCGCGCTGTCGCCAACTGGCCATGGATGACCCGTACGTCTTTTGCATCGCCGGCTCCCCGGAGCGTACCCCGGCGGTGCTGGCGATCGAGCGGGCCAGTGGCGACGTGCGGATTCTCGCGGGGGGCGAGCGACCGCTGCCGGCGAATCAGGTGTCGCATCCGCAACCCCTGCGCTTCGCGACCGGGGAAGGGGAGACGGCGCATGCCTTCTTCTACCCGCCGCGCAACGCCGGTTGCCGAGGTCGGCCGGGCGAACGGCCGCCGCTGGTGGTGTTCGCCCATGGCGGGCCGACCTCGGCGTGCTACCCGGTATTCGACCCGCGCATCCAGTTCTGGACCCAGCGCGGCTTCGCCGTGGTCGATGTCAACTATCGCGGCAGCAGCGGCTTCGGCCGTGCCTATCGGCAGCGCCTGCACGAGCAGTGGGGCGTAGTGGATGTGGAGGATGTCTGCCAGGCCGCGCGGGCGCTCGCCGCGCGGGGGCTGATCGATCCGGCGCGGGTCTTCGTCCGCGGTTCCAGCGCGGGCGGCTTCACGGCGCTCTGCGCGCTGGCGGCGAGCGACCTGTTCCGCGGCGGCGCCAGCCTGTACGGCGTCAGCGACCCACTGGCGTTGCGCCGGGTCACGCACAAGTTCGAGGGCGACTACCTGGACTGGCTGATCGGCGATCCGCAGCGGGTGCCGCAACGCTTCCGCGAACGGGCGCCGTTGCACAATGCCGACCGGATCGACGCCCCGGTGATCTTCTTCCAGGGCGGCCAGGATACGGTGGTGCCGCCCGAACAGACCGAGGCCATGGTGGCGGCGCTGCGCCGGCGCGGCGTCGCCGTGGAGTACCGGCGGTATCCGCAGGAGCGCCACGGCTTTCGCGAAGCACGCAACCAGGCCGATGCGCTGGAGCGCGAATGGCGCTTCTACCAGCGATTGCTGTGACGCAGCGCCCCGCGCAGACGAGCGGTAACCGTCCATTGGATGCATTGCTTTAGCCCAGCGATGCAGTAGGCTTGCTCGGTTATTACAAAAAATAAAAAAGGCCGCAGTGATGAGCCCGAATATCAGCCTTCAGCGTAAATTCGTCTCCCCGGAAATCATCTTCGGTGCCGGCTGTCGCCATAGCGTCGGCACCTGTGCGAGCAACTTCGGCGCGCGCAAGGTCCTGCTGGTTTCCGACCCCGGCGTGGTCGCCGCCGGCTGGGTGGCGGACGTGCAGGCCAGCCTCGAACGGCAGAGCATCGAGCATTGCCTGTTCACCGATGTGTCGCCCAACCCGCGCTGCGAAGAGGTGATGCTCGGCGCGGAGGTCTATCGCAGCGAAGGCTGCAACGTGATCGTCGCGGTCGGCGGCGGCAGCCCGATGGATTGCGCCAAGGGCATCGGCATCGTCGCCGCCCACGGCCGCCACATCGTCGAGTTCGAAGGCGTGGACACCCTGCGCGTACCCAGCCCGCCGCTGATCCTGATTCCCACCACGGCCGGCACCTCGGCGGACGTCTCGCAGTTCGTGATCATCTCCAACCAGGACGAGCGGATGAAGTTCTCCATCGTCAGCAAGGCGGCGGTGCCGGACGTCTCGCTGATCGACCCGCAAACCACGCTGAGCATGGATCCGTTCCTGTCCGCCTGTACCGGCATCGATGCGCTGGTGCACGCCATCGAGGCCTTCGTCTCCACCGGCCACGGGCCGCTGACCGACCCCCACGCGCTGGAAGCCATGCGGCTGATCAACGGCAACCTGGCGCAAATGATCGCCGATCCGGCGGATATCGTGCTGCGCGAGCAGATCATGCTCGGCAGCATGCAGGCCGGCCTGGCGTTCTCCAACGCGATCCTCGGCGCCGTGCATGCCATGTCCCACAGCCTTGGCGGCTACCTCGACCTGCCCCATGGGGTGTGCAACGCGGTGCTGGTCGAGCATGTGGTGGCGTTCAACTACGACGCCGCGCCGGATCGCTTCAAGGTCGTCGCCGAGACCCTCGGCATCGACAGCCGCGGCCTGAGCCAGCGGCAGATCCGCGAGCGCCTGGTGCAGCACCTGATCAGTCTCAAGCAGGCCATCGGCTTCAAGGAAACCCTCGGCCTGCACGGCGTCAACCTCTCGGACATTCCGTTCCTGTCGCAACATGCGATGCAGGACCCCTGCATCCTCACCAACCCGCGCTCCTCGACCCAGCGCGACGTCGAGGTCGTCTATGCCGAAGCCCTCTGACGAGCAGCACCAGGCACTGACGCAACTGCTCGGCTTTGGCAGCCATTCTGCGCGCAAGAGCCACTATCCGGAGCTGCTGGCACGCCTGGAGGAATTGGAAGCCGAGCGCAACCGCTACAAATGGCTGTTCGAGCATGCGGTGCACGGGATCTTCCAGGCCAGCCTGCAGGAGGGCATTCGCGCGGCCAACCCGGCGCTGGCGCGCATGCTCGGCTACGACAGCCCGGAAGACGCGCTGTGGACGCTGACCGACCTGTCCCACCACCTGTTCATCGGCGGCGAGCAGGAGCTGCGGCAGATTCGTCAGACACTGAGCGAGCGGCTCGGCCTGTTCGGCTACGAGACCCGCCTGCGGCGCAAGGACGGCAGCGCCATCGACGTCGTGATGAACCTGCTGCTCAAACCCGACGAAGACGGCCTGGTGGAAGGGTTCGTCGCCGACATCACCGAGCGCAAGCTGGCGCAGTCGCGCCTGCTGCAGCTCAACGAGCAACTGGAGCAGCGCGTCGCCGAGCGCACCTGCGAACTGCGCGAAGCCCGGGATGCGGCGGAGGCGGCCAACCTCAGCAAGGACAAGTACCTGGCAGCGGCCAGCCACGACCTGTTGCAGCCGCTCAATGCCGCGCGCCTGCTGATCTCGACCCTGCACGAGCGCAACCTGCCGCCGGGCGAGCAGCATCTGGTCGAGCGCGCCCATCATGCGCTGGAAGGGGCAGAGGACCTGCTCACCGACCTGCTCGACATCTCCAAGCTCGACCAGAGCGCGATCAAGCCGGATATCGATGCCTATCGCCTGGACGAGATGCTCCTGCCGCTGGTCTCCGAGTTCCAGCCGGTGGCCGCCGCGGCCGGGCTGCAGCTCGCCCACTACATTCCCCGCTGCGTGATCCAGAGCGACTTCCGCCTGCTGACGCGCATCCTGCGCAACTTCCTCAGCAATGCCTGTCGCTATACCGACCACGGCCGGGTCCTGCTCGGCGCCCGCAAGCGCGGCGACGTATTGCGCATCCAGGTCTGGGACACCGGGCGCGGCATCCCCGCGGACCAGTTGCAATCGATCTTCCTCGAGTTCAATCAGCTCGGTGTACGCCGGGCGGCGGAGCGTAGCGGGGTGGGCCTGGGGCTGGCCATCGTCGATCGCATCGCCAACATGCTGGACTACCGCGTGCACGTGCGCTCGCGACCAGGACGCGGCTCGGTGTTCAGCATCGACGTGCCGCTGGCACGGACGGCACCCAGCCGCGGCGGCGAGGCGCCGGTACTCGCGCCGCAGCTGGGCGACCCGCTGCCGGGGCGGCGGTTGCTGGTGCTGGACAACGAAACCAGCATCCTGCACAGCATGGCCGCGCTGCTCCAGCAGTGGGGCTGCGAGGTGCTGACCGCCACCGACAGGGACGCCGCACTTTCGGCGCTGGCGGGCGTGGCCCCGGACGTGATCCTCGCCGACTATCACCTGGACCAGGGCGTCACCGGCTGGGACGTGGTGCTCGAACTGCGTGCGCATTTCGCCGCCGCGATCCCGCTGGTGATGATCACCGCCGACCGCAGCGACCAGTGCCGTCGCCAGTTGCAAGGCTTCGGCGTGCCGGTGCTGAACAAGCCGGTGAAGGCCGGCAAGATGCGCTCGGTACTCAGCCACCTGCTGGGCGGCAAGGCCGACGCCTGTGCGGTGGATGAAGGCCCAGCGTAGGTTCGTAGGTTGGGTTGAGGAGCGTAGCGACGAAGCCCAACAGGTTCATGCCACCCCCAGTTGGGCTTCGCCGCACTCAGCGCCAACCTACCCGCGAGCGCCCGATCGCTCGAACATCGGCTGTTGCAAGAGATCCGGGCCAGACACTTCCCAAGGTCCTGCAACAGGTAACGGGGACATAGCCATTCATAACCCCAACACGATCTGGATCAAGTTTTACCGCCCCGCTCCCCGGTTAGACTGCCCGCCATGAAAGCCTGTCTGCGTCTGTTCCTGGCCCTGCTGATCAGCTTCGCGCTTCCCCTGAACGGGATGGCGGCGCCGGCGCTGTCCGCGCAGCCTTGCCAGATGCAGGACGGCATGGATATGTCCGCACATGCCGGACACCCGTCCATGACCCAGGACGATGGCGGCCATTCGCACAAGGGCAATCCGCTGTGCGACAGCGACCACCAGTGCAAGACCGGCAGCATGCTGCAGGCGGGCGTGGTCAAACCCGCCGTCGCCACCGCGCCGCCGCTGCTCGGCAGCGCCTACCCCGATTTCTTTCCCGCTCGCTCCGGCGTCGACGTCTGGCGCCCACCGCGCCACTGATTCCTTCGCAGACCTGACGTGTCCCTCGGCCATGCGCTGATGGACGCCGTGCGCATGCCCCCGCGGCATGCAGGAACCCGAGGAATCTTACTCATGATGTCCCGATTCATACGGAAAATCCGGTCGCTCGCGGCCGTCTTCTGCACCTGCGCGCTGGCCTTGCCGGGCGCAGCCCTGGGCCTGACCTTCGACGATGCGCTGCGCCTCGCGCAGCAGCAGGCGCCTTCCCTGCGAGCCGAGGCGTCCAGGCTGCAGGCCGCGCGCAGCGAGGCCAGCGCGGCCGGCGAACTGCCCGATCCGAAGCTCTTGCTGGGCCTGCAGAGCGTGCCCATCGAGGGGGCCGAACGCTGGAGTCTCAATGACGACGCCATGACCATGCGCATGGTCGGGCTGATGCAGGAAGTGCCCAACCGCGACAAGCGCAAGGCGCGTACCGAGGTCGCCCGGGCCGCTATCGACCGTGCCGCCGCCGAGCAGGAAGTCGAGGCGCTCAAGGTGCGCCTGGCTGCGGCCCAGGCCTGGATCGCGACCCATGCCGTGGAGCGCAAGATCCGCCTGTTCGACGAACTGCTCGAGGAAAACCGCATCCTCGACGAGGCCGTTCGGGCGCGTATCGCCGGCGGGCGCGGCCAACTGACCGACAGTGTCGTTCCGCGCCAGGAGGCCGCGTCGCTGGCCGAGCGCCAGGACGAGCTGGAGCAGTTGCGCCGCCAGGCCCGCGCGGCCCTTGTCCGCTGGGTCGGTGAGGCTGGCAGCCAGCCCCTGGACGGTGATCTGCCCCATTGGCCGCTCATCCGGGACAGGCTGCCCAGCCAGATGCACAACCATCCGCAACTGCTGGCATACGCGCCGCTGACCCGGCAGGCCCAGGCCCGCATCCGTGAAGCCAGCGCCGAGAAACAGCCCGACTGGAGCTGGGAGGTCAGCTACCTGAATCGCGGCCGTGCATTTGGCGACATGCTCAATCTCCAGTTCAGCTTCGATCTGCCGGTGTTCCAGCGCTCGCGGCAGAACCCGCGGATCGCCGCCCGGCATGCCGAGCTCGATCAGCTGGAGGCGGAGCGCGAAGCCGCCAACCGCGAGGTCGCCGAGCGCCTGGCCGTGGAGTTGGCCGAGTTCGAGCGGCTGCAGCGCGCCCGTGTGCGTAGTGCCGAGGTGCAGCTGCCACTCGCTCGCGAGAAGGCCGAGCTGGCCATGGCCGGCTATCGCGCCGGCACCATCGACCTGGATGCGGTGCTGGCCGCGCGCAACGAACTGATCGAGACGCGCCTCAAGCACATCGACCTGCAGGGCCTGGAAGCCATCGCCAATGCTCGCCTGTATCTTGCCTATGGAGAAACCAAATGAGCCGGAAAATCTTCGCAAGCGTCACGCTGGCCGGCGTGGCGCTGATGATCGGGGCGGGCGGTGGCCACTGGCTGGCCCGGAGCGGTGGCGAGCCTGTCGCACCCGCGGCCGAAAACCAGGCCCGGGTGCTGTACTGGTACGACCCCATGGCCCCGCAACATCGCTTCGACAAACCGGGCAAATCGCCCTTCATGGACATGGACCTGGTGCCACGCTACGCCGATGAAGGCGATGACGTGGCGGCGCTGACCATCGAGGCCGGCATCACCCAGAATCTCGGCATGCGGCTGGCCACGGTCAGCCGCGGCCAACTGGCCAGCCGTGTCGAGGCGGTCGGCGTGCTCGAGTACAACGCCCGTGACGTGGCCGTGGTGCAGGCGCGGGCGGGTGGCTTCGTCGAGCGGGTTTACCGCCACGCTCCCGGCGATCTGCTGGAAAAGGGCGCGCCGCTGGCGGACCTGCTGATCCCGGAATGGACGGCAGCCCAGGAGGAGTATCTCGCCCTGCGCAGGGCCGGTGACCACGCCCTGCTGGAAGCCGCTCGCCAGCGGCTGCGCCTGGCCGGGATGCCGGCGGAAACGGTCGGCCGGCTCGAGCGCAGCGGCAGGGTCGATGCTTCCATCACGCTTTCCAGCCCCATCGGCGGCGTGCTGCAGGAGCTGGACGTGCGCGAAGGCATGACGTTGGCGGCGGGCGCGCCCCTGGCGCGGATCAACGGCCTGGACAGCGTCTGGCTCGAGGTGGCCGTACCGGAGGCGCAGAGCGAGGGCATCCACGTCGGGCAGGAGGCGACCGCGCGCCTGCCGGCATTGCCCGGCCGACGCATCGATGGGCTGGTCACGGCGGTACTGCCGGAGGCCAATCCGGCCAGTCGCACGCTGCGCGTACGGGTGCAACTGCCCAATCCCGAAGGCCTGTTGCGCCCGGGGCTGACGGCGCAGGTCGCGCTGGCCGATGCTGGCAGCGAAGCGCTCCTGCTGGTGCCCAGCGAGGCGCTGATCCGCACCGGCCGGCGCGCACTGGTGATGCTCGCGGAAAGCGGCGGGCGCTATCGACCCATGGAGGTCGAGCCGGGTCGCGAAAATGGTAGCCACACGGCGATCCTCAGCGGCCTGGAAGAAGGCCAGCAGGTGGTCGCATCCGGGCAGTTCCTGCTGGATTCGGAGGCCAGTCTGCGGGGCATCACCGCGATACCGAACGACGGCGCGGCGCTCCATGCCCATGAAGCAATGGCGCCTGCGCTGCACGAGTCCGAGGGCCGTATCCTCGCGCTGGGCGATGACCGTGTGAGGATCGCCCATGGGCCATTCCATACCTTGGGCATGCCGGGCATGACGATGAGTTTCGCGGTGGCGAACCCACACCTGCTGCATGGCCTGGCCGAGAACGACCGGGTGCGTTTCGCTGCCCGCGAAACGTCCAGCGGCCTGGTGATCGAGCGGCTGCACAAACAGGAGCAACGGCCATGATCGCCGCGCTGATTCGCTGGTCGGTGGTCAACCGCTTCCTCGTGCTGCTGGCGACGTTGCTGATGACCGCCGTGGGGATCTGGGCGGTGCGTACCACGCCGATCGATGCGCTACCGGATCTTTCCGACGTGCAGGTGATCATCCGCACGCCCTATCCGGGGCAGGCGCCGCAGATCGTCGAGAACCAGGTGACCTATCCGCTGACCACCACCATGTTGTCGGTCCCGGGCGCGAAGACCGTACGCGGCTATTCGTTCTTCGGCGACAGCTACGTCTACGTGCTGTTCGAGGACGGCACCGACCTGTACTGGGCGCGTTCGCGGGTGCTGGAATACCTCAGCCAGGTGCAGGCCCGATTGCCGGCCGGCGTCACGCCGTCGCTCGGCCCGGATGCCACCGGGGTCGGCTGGATCTACCAGTACGCGCTGGTCGACCGCAGCGGCACGCATGACCTGGCGCAACTGCGCAGCCTGCAGGACTGGTTCCTCAAGTACGAGCTGATCACGCTGCCCAACGTGGCCGAGGTCGCCACCATTGGCGGCATGGTCAGACAGTACCAGGTCGTGCTCGATCCGCTGAAGCTGGCCAGCCTCGGCGTGACCCAGGCCCAGGTGATCGAGGCCATCGGCATGGCCAACCAGGAAACCGGTGGCGCCGTGCTCGAGCTGGCGGAAACCGAATACATGGTGCGCGCCTCCGGCTATCTGCAGACGCTCGACGACTTTCGCCGCATCCCGCTGCAGCTCAGCGCGGGCGGCGTGCCGGTGACCCTGGGCGACGTCGCGCAGGTCCAGCTCGGCCCGCAGATGCGTCGCGGCATCGCCGAACTCGACGGCGAGGGCGAAACCGTCGGCGGCGTGGTGATCCTGCGCAGCGGCAAGAACGCGCGGGAAACCCTCGCCGCCGTGCATGCCAAGCTCGAGGAATTGAAGACGAGCCTGCCGGCGGGCGTCGAGATCGTCACCACCTACGACCGCAGCCAACTGATCGACCGCGCGGTGGCCAACCTCAGCTTCAAGCTGCTGGAGGAGTTCGTCGTCGTCGCCCTGGTCTGCGGGCTCTTTCTCTGGCACCTGCGTTCGTCGCTGGTGGCCATCGTCTCGTTGCCGATCGGCGTGCTGATCGCCTTCGCGGTGATGCGCTACCAGGGCATCAATGCCAACATCATGTCCCTGGGCGGCATCGCCATCGCCATCGGCGCCATGGTCGATGCGGCGGTGGTGATGATCGAGAACGCGCACAAGAAGGCCGAGGCCTGGCGCCATGCCAACCCGGGCAGGGCACTGGCGGGCGAGGAACATTGGCGCGTGATGACCGCGGCCGCCCAGGAAGTGGGGCCGGCGCTGTTCTTCTGCCTGCTGATCATCACGCTGTCGTTCATTCCGGTGTTCACCCTCGAGGCCCAGGAAGGCCGCCTGTTCGGGCCGCTGGCCTTCACCAAGACCTACGCGATGGCCGCTGCGGCAGGACTCTCGGTGACGCTGGTGCCGGTGTTGATGGGCTACTGGATTCGCGGCCGGCTGCCCGACGAGGCGCGCAATCCGCTCAATCGTGGGCTGATCCGCCTCTACCGGCCGGCGCTGGAAGCGGTACTGGCGCATCCGAAGTCCACCCTGGCCGTCGCCGTGCTGATCCTCGCTACCACGCTGTGGCCGCTGGCACGCCTGGGCGGCGAATTCCTGCCGCCGATGGACGAGGGCGATCTGCTCTACATGCCGTCGGCACTGCCGGGGCTTTCGGCACAGAAAGCCGCGCAGCTGCTGCAGCAGACCGACCGGATGATCCGCAGCGTACCGGAAGTGGCCGGCGTGTTCGGCAAGGCCGGCCGCGCCGAATCCGCCACCGATCCGGCGCCGCTGGAGATGTTCGAGACCACTGTCCGCTTCAAGCCACGGGAACAATGGCGCGCCGGGATGACGCCGGAAAAGCTGGTCGAGGAGCTGGACCGCGCGGTGCAGGTGCCGGGCCTGACCAATATCTGGATTCCGCCGATTCGCAACCGCATCGACATGCTCGCCACCGGTATCAAGAGCCCGATCGGCGTAAAGATCGCCGGGGCCAGTCTGGAAGAGATCGACCGCATCGGCCAGCAGGTGGAGGCGGTGGCCAAGGGCGTACCGGGTGTCAGTTCGGCGCTGGCCGAACGGCTGGTGGGCGGGCGCTACGTCGATATCGACATCGACCGGCGGGATGCCGCGCGCTATGGGCTGAACATCGCCGATGTGCAGTCCATCGTCGCTGGCGCCATTGGCGGCGAGACCGTCGGCGAGACGGTGGAGGGCCTGGCGCGCTATCCGATCAGCGTGCGCTACCCGCGCGAATGGCGCGATTCGCCGCAGGCCCTGGAGCAGTTGCCGATCCTGACGCCGCTGGGCGGCCAGATCACCCTGGGCAGCGTGGCGCGGATACGGATCAGCGACGGCCCGCCGATGCTGCGCAGCGAGAATGCGCGGCTGGCCGGCTGGGTGTACGTCGACGTGCGCGGCCGCGACATCGCCTCGGTGGTGGCCGACCTGCGCCAGGCGGTCGCTGCCGATGTCGAGCTGCTGCCGGGCATGAGCCTGAGCTACTCCGGCCAGTTCGAATTCCTCGAGCGCGCCAACGAGCGACTCGAGCTGGTGGTGCCGGCCACGCTGCTGATCATCTTCGTGCTGCTGTACCTGACCTTCGGACGCTTCGACGAGGCGTTGCTGATCATGCTGACGCTGCCGTTCGCCCTTACCGGCGGGGTGTGGTTCCTCTATCTGATGGGCTTCAACCTGTCGGTGGCCACTGGCGTCGGCTTCATCGCCCTGGCGGGCGTGGCGGCGGAATTCGGCGTGATCATGCTGCTGTACCTGAAGAGCGCCTGGGCCGAGCGGCAGCGGGCCGGCCGGCATGGCGAGGCGGCGCTCTGCGAGGCCATTCGCGAAGGTGCGGTACAGCGGGTGCGGCCCAAGGCGATGACCGTGGCGGTGATCGTCGCCGGCCTGCTGCCCATCCTCTGGGGCGCAGGCACCGGTAGCGAAGTGATGAGCCGCATCGCTGCGCCCATGGTCGGCGGCATGCTCAGCGCGCCCTTGCTGTCGCTGTTCGTGATTCCGGCGGCCTACAGGCTGATGCGGCGCCGGGGCAGCAATGCTCGACTGAGCGAAGCCCGTCCCGAGGCCGGACAATCCCATGGGATAGGATGAATGCCACGCGCCGAACATTGGCCCGACAGCATCGCTGCGGGGCAGGCCCACAATAACGGCAGTTGCACACCGGACCTGTGGGCGCGTCCTCATGGCAATGGCGGGCCATCGCCCCGACGAGTCGTCGGGGCGGGCGATGAGCAGTGGCTATAGTATCGGCAGAGCTACCGAGGGCACGAAGATGAAGCGAATCTGCATCGCCATGGGCATCCTGCTGTTTGCCCTGGGCGAGGCGCTGGCAAGGGAGGAGGGCATCGGTGCGCACGGCTCGCCGACGCCTCGTCCCTATACCGAGCCGGGGCCGCCCCGGCCAACGACCTTGCCATCGGCCAAGCCGCCATTGCTCCCGGCGCTACCGCCGGCCCGAATCAATGAGCGGCAGCCGACGCTACCGGGTTTCGAACGGCAACAGCCGCAGCCACGTCCCACACCGACCCGGCCGCCGCTGGACAACGACCGGATAAGGCGTTGACTACGATCACGGCCCGCGCGTGCCTGGTCACAACAGCAAAAGCAACGCCGAATAGCCCAGCGCGCCCGCGAGAAATGCGCCGAATCGGCTGTTACGCTCGGTCGGCAGCTCTTCCTTGAGCACGTTAAGCACGATAGCGCCGGCAACGAAGGCCGTGACCGCCGATACGGCGAGTTCGGACAGCTCGGTGAGCAATCCTGTGCCGCAGCCGACCAACGCCGATGCGGCGAGGATCCAGCGGCCACGACGGACGAAGAGGCGCTGGTGATCGCTCTGCAGGGCCACGTCGTTGACCAGAAAATGCAGCGACATCGCTACGGTGTACCAGATCAGCTCGACGGGCCGGTCCGCGCCACGGTTGGCGAGGATATAGCCGATCAGGGCGTTGTACCCGGCGAAGGCGCCGATGTGCAGCCAGAACATGCTGGCATGGGTGTCGGCATCGTCGGGGAGGTCGCTGCGGTGGGCCTTGATCAGACGCTCCAGTCCGTAAAAGCAGGACAGCCCGATCAGTGCGAGCAGGTAGGCATGGTGTTCCAGATAACGCAACGGGTGAAAGCCGCTGTCTTCGATCACTCGCTGCCCGTGTGCCAATTCGGGTAGCAGATGGACGAACACATAAGCCACAGCGACGCCGCCGGCAACGGACAGCCAGCGGCTGCGCGGCAACTGGTGCAGTTCATCCAGCCGGCCGGCGAGCAGGTGGGTGAATGTCAGGACCAGTGCGGCGATCAGTGTCGGCATGGCAGGCGTGGGCACAGCTTGAATGGAGGTGATTACCAGGCCTGAGACTGCGACCGTCCGCCGGTGTTCAGTGAGCAGTTCGTCGGCTGGCGAAAAGCGTCTTATGATCTCGATCAGTTGCTTGGCTTGTCGATCGGCCAGCCAGATGGTTTTTTTTGGTAGAGTTCGCTCCTGAAAAGCGAGCAGCCAGCCAGCTTTCAATACGATCAACGAGGTGTCTGCTTGATTAGGGTGCTGGTGGTCGACGACCACGATCTGGTTCGCACAGGCATCAGTCGCATGCTGGGGGATATCGACGGGCTGCATGTGATAGGCCAGGCCGATTCTGGCGAAGAAGCCATCAAGAAAGCCCGCGAGCTCAAGCCCGATGTGGTCCTGATGGACGTGAAAATGCCTGGAATCGGTGGCCTGGAGGCGACCCGCAAGCTCCTGCGCAGCTATCCCGACCTGAAGGTCATCGCGGTGACCATCTGCGAGGAGGATCCTTTCCCCACACGCCTGCTGCAAGCCGGCGCGGCGGGCTACCTGACCAAGGGGGCGGCGCTCGAGGAAATGGTCCAGGCCATCCGCATGGTCTTCGCCGGCCAGCGCTACATCAGCCCGCAGATCGCTCAGCAACTGGCGCTGAAGTCGTTCCAGCCGCAGCTCAGCGAGTCGCCATTCGATCTGCTCTCCGAGCGGGAAATCCAGATCGCGTTGATGATCGCCAACTGTCAGAAGGTGCAGAGCATTTCCGACAAGCTCTGTCTTTCGCCGAAGACGGTCAACACCTACCGCTATCGCATCTTCGAGAAGCTTTCGATTACCAGTGACGTCGAACTGGCCCTGCTGGCGGTTCGCCACGGGATGGTCGATACCGTCAACTGATGACAAGTCCCTTCGATTCCGCCGCGTTCCTGGCCGCCTGCAGTAGTCGGCCGGGCGTGTATCGCATGTTCGATAGCGATGGCAAACTGCTCTACGTGGGCAAGGCCAAGAACCTCAAGAAGCGCCTGGCCAGCTACTTTCGCAAGACCGGCCAGGCGCCGAAGACCGCGGCTCTGGTGGCGAAGATCGCGCAGGTGGAAACCACCATCACCGCGAACGAAACCGAGGCACTGCTGCTCGAGCAGACGCTGATCAAGCAGTGGCGGCCGCCATACAACATCCTCCTGCGCGACGACAAATCCTATCCCTACGTATTCCTCTCCACCGGGGAGTTTCCGCGGCTGAGCATCCACCGGGGCGCGAAGAAGGAGCCGGGGCGCTATTTCGGTCCCTATCCCAGCGCCGGGGCCATCCGCGAAAGCCTGAGCCTGCTGCAGAAGGCCTTCTTCGTGCGCCAGTGCGAGGACAGCTATTACCGCAATCGCACGCGACCGTGCCTGCAGTATCAGATCAAGCGCTGCAAGGCGCCCTGCGTGAACCTGGTGGAGCAGGCCGAATACGCCGAAGACGTGCGCCACTCGGTGATGTTCCTCGAAGGCCGCAGCAACGCGCTGACCGAGGAGCTGTCGCGGAACATGGAAAAGGCGGCGATGAGCCTGGACTTCGAGCGCGCCGCCGAGATTCGTGACCAGATCGGCATCCTGCGTCGGGTGCAGGATCAGCAGAGCATGGAAGGCGGCTCCGGTGACGTCGACATCATCGCCGCCGCGGTCAGCCCGGGCGGTGCCTGCGTCCACCTGATCACGGTGCGTGGTGGCCGGGTGCTGGGCAGCAAGAACTTCTTCCCCCAGGTGGCGATCGAGGAAAGCGTCAGCGAAGTGCTGCAGGCGTTTCTCGAGCAGTATTACCTGGGCTCGTCGGAGCGCGACCTGCCGGGCGAGCTGATCGTCAACGCCGTGCACGAGGACTTCGCCACGCTGATCAACGCCATCGCCGAATTGCGCGGGCTGGAACTGAACATCACCCATCGCGTGCGTGGCACCCGGGCGCGCTGGCAGCAGTTGGCGTTGACCAACGCCGAACAGGCGCTGACCGCGCGGCTGGCCAACCGGCAACACCTGTCGGCGCGCTTCGAGGCGCTGGCCGAGGCGCTGCAGCTCGACGAGCCGCCGCTGCGCCTGGAATGTTTCGACATCAGCCATTCCAGCGGGGAGGCCACCGTGGCCTCCTGCGTGGTGTTCGGCCCGGAAGGCCCACTGAAGTCCGACTACCGGCGCTACAACATCGAGGGCGTCACCGCCGGCGACGACTACGCGGCGATGCACCAGGCTCTCTCCAGACGCTTTCGCAAGGCCGCCGAGGGGGAGGGCAAGCTGCCCGACATCCTGCTGGTGGACGGCGGCAAGGGCCAGCTCAACATGGCCCGCGACGTGCTCGAAGAGCTGGCCGTGCCGGAGCTGATCCTGCTCGGGGTGGCCAAGGGCGTGACGCGCAAGCCGGGCCTGGAAACCCTCTATCTGAACGATGCCGCCCACGAATTCACCTTGCCGGCCGATTCGCCGGCGCTGCACCTGATCCAGCAGGTGCGCGACGAAGCCCACCGTTTCGCCATCACCGGGCACCGGGCACGGCGCGGCAAGGCGCGGCGCACCTCGACGCTCGAGGATGTTCCGGGCATCGGCCCCAAGCGCCGTCGCGAACTGCTCAAGCACTTCGGTGGTCTTCAGGAATTGTGCAGAGCCAGCCTCGATGAGATCGCAAAAGCGCCTGGTATAAGTAAAAAGCTTGCCGAGTCGATTTATGCCGCTCTGCACAGTGAGTAAACTCTCCTCCGAATTCCGCAGATCAGTGGTACCGATGAATATCCCAAACCTGCTCACCGTACTGCGCGTGCTGCTGATACCCATCTTCATCCTGTTGTTCTACCTACCGTTCTACTGGAGCTACCTGGCCGCCAGCGCGGTGTTCACCGTGGCCGCACTGACCGACTGGCTCGACGGCTACCTGGCGCGCCGGCTGGAGCAGAGCACCCCGTTCGGTGCCTTCCTCGATCCGGTCGCCGACAAGCTGATGGTTGCGGTGGCCCTGGTGCTGTTGGTCGAGGAGCACGGCAACCTCTGGCTGACCTTGCCGGCGGCGATCATCATCGGCCGCGAAATCGTGGTGTCGGCGCTGCGCGAGTGGATGGCGGAGCTCGGTGCCAGGGCACAGGTGGCGGTATCCAACCTGGGCAAGTGGAAGACCGCCGCGCAAATGGTGGCCCTGGTGATCCTGCTGGCCAACCCGCCGCAGCCGACCATCTGGGTCGGGATGGGATATGCGCTGCTGATCGTCGCGGCCGGCCTGACGCTGTGGTCGATGGTCAACTACCTGGTCGCCGCGTGGCCGCACCTGAGCACTACGGAAAAGAAATAAAAACTTTTTTAATCAAGGGGTTGACGGCAGCATTCGATGGTATAGAATGGCGCCCGTCACCAAGACAACGCGGGAATAGCTCAGTTGGTAGAGCACGACCTTGCCAAGGTCGGGGTCGCGAGTTCGAGTCTCGTTTCCCGCTCCAGTTTGAAGATCGCGCCGCAGAAGTTTGCGGCGCCGTCGTTTTGAGGCCGGTTGGCAGAGTGGTTATGCAGCGGATTGCAAATCCGTGTACGCCGGTTCGATTCCGACATCGGCCTCCATATCGAAAAGCCCCGTAGATCACAGATCTACGGGGCTTTTTCTTTTGCGCGATTGCGCGATGCGGTTTCCGCCAGTTCGGGTGGCGTTTTCGCAATTGCTGCCTGCCCGGCAGGCTCGGCGAGCAGGCCATAGACGGCAAGGCTTGCGGCGAGCCGTTCCGAGAGCGGCGCCTGCTCGAGGCGCATTGGAATCCAGCCCCCGAGTGGCGGTCCGATGAGAAGCCAGGGCCTGTTCCGGCCGATTCGACGTTCGTGTCCTTGGAGTCGCGTGTATGCGCAATCTGGATTTCAGTTCGTGGGAAGGGCTTCTGTTGACCCTGTTCGGGCTGACCGTGATTAGCGTGATCGGGGTTGGTATCCGCTTGCTCGCCATGCAGACGATCCAACAGCGGCGCGAGCGTGAAAACCGACAGATCAACGAGCGTCTGCGCACGCTCATAGCAGCCTACAAAACGCTGGGCGGCTCATTCACCGGGAACCTAGAGGTCGATCCTACCCACCTGCGTGATCTGCGACGCCGAAAGGACGATGCGCCCGCTGCCGAACGCGTGGAGGCCGATGCGGGCATGGTGTTGGAGCCGGCGGTATCTGCCGGGCCGGGCACCGAATGGGCGGGCAGTGATCGATCGCGGCGGATGCGCGATGCCGTCGAAGCCGCGTTGTCCGACATCATCCTGTTGGGCACCGAGGAACAGGTACGGCTGGCGGCCAGGGCGGCTTCCGAACTGGTCGATGGCCGCCCGATACACACCGCCGAACTTGTCATTCACCTGCGCGACTTCGTCCGCAGCGCGCTCGATCTGGACCCGATACCCACTCAGCTCTCGATTCCAAAACAGGGGCCGGTCCGTCCCGCCACTGCGCGCGGAGGCAAAAGCGCAAAGGACGAGGCGAGGCAGGGCGCAGGCAAAGCTGGGGGCGCAGGCGGGGATGGAGGCGGTGCTGGGGGCATGTCCCTTGGCGGAGGATTGCATGCCAGGAACGGGCAGGACCCTCATTAGGTCTTCGCCAAGGCGCTTCCGCCGCTGGATGCCCTGATCCATCACCCGACCGCATATCCGAAACCCGAACGGACCGGCAGGGACTCCTATACTCGATGAATCTCTTGTAGAGGAGAGCCGCCATGCGCCGCCTGCTTGGTTTCACCCTCGCGATTGCCTTCAGCACTTCACTGTTCGCCATGCACTGCCCGATGGACATGGCGAAGATCGATGAACAGCTACAGAACAACCCGCCAGAGGATGCGGCCACGCTCGAGCGGGTCAAGGAACTGCGCGCGCAGGGCGAAGAGCTGCACAACGCCGGCAAGCATGCCGAGTCGGTGGAAGCGCTCGGCGAGGCGCTCGATCTGCTCAGCGCCAACCCCTGACGCCGAGCCTGCCGTCCACCGCCGATGATCGCTAGGCCTGCTTCAGGTGGCTGGCAACGCGCGGTTGTACCAGTCGCGGCTGCGATTGACGCTGCGTACCAGCCAGAGCATCACCGGCACTTCGATCAGCACGCCGACCACGGTGGCCAGCGCCGCGCCGGAGTCGAAGCCATAGAGCACGATGGCGACGGCGACGGCCAGTTCGAAGAAATTCGACGCGCCGATCATCGCCGAGGGGCCGGCCACGTCATGGCGAACCCTGAAGCTGCGGTTGAGCCAGTAGCCGAGCCCGGCAATGAACAGCGTCTGCAGCAAGATGGGCACGGCGAGCAGGGCGATGATCAGCGGTTGGGCGACGATGGCGCCCCCCTGAAAGGAGAACAGCAGCACCAGGGTCGCCAGCAGGGCGAGGATGGAGAACGGCGATATCCTCGCCAGCGCCGCCTGGAACGCCTGCACGCCTCGTTTCATCAGGCGTGCGCGGATGAACTGGGCGATGGCCAGCGGAATGACGATGTACATCGCCACGGAGAGCAGCAGGGTGTCCCAGGGCACCGGGATCGACGAAACGCCGAGCAGCAGGGCGACGATGGGGGCGAAGGCGAAAATCATCACCACGTCGTTCAGCGCCACCTGGGTCAGGGTGAAATTGGCGTTGCCGTTGCACAGGTTGCTCCAGACGAAGACCATCGCCGTGCAGGGCGCGGCACCGAGCAGGATCAGGCCGGCCATGTAGCTGTCCAGTTCAGCCGCGGGCAGCCAGGGCGCGAAGATCTGCTTGATGAACAGCCAGCCCAGTAGGGCCATGCTGAAGGGCTTGACCGCCCAGTTGACGAACAGCGTGATGCCCATGCTGGTGCGCTGGGCATAGACCTCCCGCAGTGCCGAGAAATCGATCTTCATCAGCATGGGGATGATCATCACCCAGATCAGCAACCCGACCGGAACGTTCACGTGGGCGATTTCCAGCGCGCCGATCGCTTGCGCGGCGGAAGGGAGGCCCAGGCCGAGCAGGGTGCCGACGACGATGCAAAGGAACACCCACAGCGTCAGGTAGCGCTCGAAGAATCCGAGCGGGGAGCCGGCGTTCTGCTTGCCGGCCACTTCGCATTGACTGGACATTGGTTTCCACCTTCTTGCATCGCGATGATTGAGCGGGACGAGGGCCTCGACGACGGCATCGGCTGGTTCTCTCGATGCATTGATGCCCAGAACATGTACTCAGGTACATATATGATTTTCGGAATATACACCCGCATGACCATGCCGACAATGTGACGGTTTCGTTATCCACCTGGCCGCCGCAGGAATGAACAGCCGGGTCTTTACTTGGCCATTCGACAGGCAATATATTCGCCGGAACGTATCTCGCAAGCGCTGAGGTGTCATTCATTCCCATGGTCGAGCATCTGACTCCCACCACCGTATTCAAATGCCTGGCGGACGAAACCCGGGCACGCATCGCGCTGCTGGTCGCCCGTGAGGGGGAGCTGTGCGTCTGCGAGTTGACCTGCGCCCTGGATGAAAGCCAACCGAAGATTTCCCGGCATCTGGCGCTGTTGCGTGGCTGCGGCGTGCTGGAGGATCGGCGCCAGGGACAGTGGGTCTATTACCGCCTGCATCCGCATCTGCCCGACTGGGTGACGGACATGCTCCAGCCGATCGTCACGGCCAACAAGAACTGGCTGAGCAGTAACGTTCAGCGCCTGGAAAACATGCGCAACCGCCCGGGACGCTCCAGCGCCTGCGCCTGAACCACGGGCATGACAATATCCGGTGCCGACGTGCGAAAGGCCGAGGTGGCCCGCATCGGCAATACATAACCCCCCCCGCAGGACGGCTCCATGCACGATGATTTGCCCAATATCGCTCCCGAACTGCTCGACCTGCCCAGCCTGGAAAAACTCGGCCTGGCGCCGCAACCGGAACACAGGCCGCGCATCCTGCTGCTCTATGGGTCGAACCGCGAGCGCTCATACAGCCGCTTGCTGACGCAGGAGGCCGCGCGCCTGCTGCAACGCTTCGGTGCGGAGACGCGGATCTTCGATCCAGCGGGGCTGCCGCTGCCGGACGATGCGCCGGTCAGCCACCCCAAGGTTCAGGAACTGCGCGAGCTGATGCAGTGGTCGGAAGGGCAGGTGTGGTGTTCGCCGGAGCGTCACGGCTCGATGAGCGCGGTATTCAAGGCGCAGATCGACTGGGTGCCGCTGGCCTTGGGCGCGGTGCGTCCGACCCAGGGCAAGACCCTGGCGCTCATGCAGGTCAGCGGAGGCTCGCAATCGTTCAATGCCCTGAACCAGATGCGCGTCCTGGGCCGCTGGATGCGCATGATCACCATCCCCAACCAGTCTTCGGTGGCCAAGGCCTATCTGGAATTCGACGACGACGGCCGCATGAAGCCGTCGGCCTATTACGATCGCGTGGTGGATGTGATGGAAGAGCTGTTCAAATTCACCCTGCTGGTACGTGGCCGCGCCGACTACCTGGTCGACCGCTATTCCGAGCGCAAGGAGTCGGCCGAAGCGTTGTCCCTGCGTGTCAACCAACGCGCCATCTGATCTACAGGAAGTAGCCGACATGCCCCACCACCCCTATGACATCCTCGACACAGCCGGCGGCGGCCAGCTGATCTTCACGCCATGTCCCGGTACCCGGGACACCAGTGTCTCCGAGGCGCTGGACGCCCTGCAGGCCGCCGGAGCCGAGGCACTGGTCACATTGATGCCGCATGAGGAACTGGCTCGCAACGAGGTCACGCAACTGCCGCGGCTCTGTACCGAACGAGGCCTGGAATGGATCCATCTGCCGGTGGCCGACGAGCAGGTGCCGCTGGCGGATTTCGATAGTGCCTGGGCACGTTCCCGTGCACGCATCGCCGAACTGCTGGGCAGTGGTCGCAACGTCGCCATTCATTGCAAGGGCGGTTCCGGCCGTACCGGCCTGATTGCGGCGCGCATCCTGATCGACCGGGGCGTGCCACGCCAGGATGCCATCGCCGCCGTGCAGGCCTTGCGGCCCAAGGCCATCCGGCATCCGGCTCATGCCGGCTGGATCGAACGTTTCGGCGGATGACGAGGGTTGCACGTTGAATACCCTGGCTTTGTTCGTGATCACCGCCGTCGCCGAGATCGTCGGCTGTTACCTGCCATACCTCTGGTTGAAGCAGGGCAAGAGCATCTGGTTGCTGGTGCCCGCGGCGTTGTCGCTGGCCCTGTTTGCCTGGTTGTTGTCATTGCATCCCACGGCTGCCGGGCGGGTGTACGCCGCCTATGGCGGTGTCTATGTCGGCGTGGCGATGCTCTGGCTGTGGCTGGTCGATGGCGTCCGCCCGAGCGGGTGGGACCTGCTCGGCTGCGCCGTGGCCTTGCTGGGAATGGCGATCATCATGTTCGCCCCGCGAAACATCTGATTTCATGCTTCCAAGAGCGAGTCACCCATGAGCATCAAAGTTGGCATCAACGGCTTCGGCCGCATCGGACGCCTGGCCCTGCGCGCGGCCTGGGACTGGCCGGAGCTGGATTTCGTACGGATCAACGACCCCGCCGGCGATGCGGCGACCCACGCCCATCTGCTGAACTTCGACTCAGTGCATGGCCGCTGGCAGCATGAGGCCGGCGCCGATGGCGACTGTCTGCTGATCGGCGGCCAGCGGGTGAAGGTCACCGCCAACAAGGCGATTGCCGATAGCGACTGGTCCGGCTGCGACGTGGTCATCGAGGCCAGCGGCAAGATGAAGACCGTCGCCGTGCTGCAGGCCTATCTGGAACAGGGCGTGAAGCGCGTGGTGGTCAGCGCGCCGGTGAAGGAGCCGGGGGCGCTCAACGTCGTCATGGGCGTGAACGATGGGCTGTACGACCCGGCCCGGCACCGCATCGTCACCGCCGCGTCCTGCACCACCAACTGCCTGGCGCCAGTGGTGAAGGTGATCCACGAGCACCTCGGCATCCGCCATGGCTCGATCACCACCATCCACGATCTGACCAACACCCAGAGCATCCTCGACCAGCCGCACAAGGACCTGCGCCGTGCGCGGGCTTCGGGCATGAGCCTGATCCCGACCAGCACCGGCTCGGCCACCGCCATCGCGGAAATCTTCCCCGAGCTGCGCGGCAAGCTGAACGGCCATGCCGTGCGCGTGCCACTGGCCAACGCCTCGCTGACCGACTGCGTATTCGAAGTCGAGCGCGCCACCCGCGTGGAGGAGGTGAACCAGTTGTTCAAGGCGGCCGCCGCCGGCGAGCTCGAAGGCATCCTCGGTTACGAGGAGCGACCGCTGGTATCCATCGACTATCGCACCGATCCACGCTCATCGATCATCGATGCCTTGTCGACCATGGTGGTCAATGGCACCCAGGTGAAGCTTTATGCCTGGTACGACAACGAATGGGGCTATGCCAACCGCACGGTGGAGCTGGCGCGCAAGGTGGGACTGGCTGGCTGAGCGGCGCGCCCATCCCCTTGTCCGAACAATCCGGAACCTATCATGCAAGCTCTTGCCCGACTATCCCCCGAGGTGCGCCAGTACCTGATCGTCACCGGTAACTACTGGGCCTTCACGCTGACCGATGGCGCGCTGCGGATGCTGGTCGTGCTGCATTTCCATGCGCTGGGCCATACGCCGCTGCAAATCGCCGCGTTGTTCCTGTTCTACGAAATCTTCGGGGTGATCACCAATCTGGTCGGGGGCTACCTGGGCGCGCGGCTGGGCCTCAACCGGACGATGAACATCGGTCTGGCGCTGCAGGTGGTGGCCTTGCTGATGCTCACGGTGCCCGCCGCCTGGCTGAGCGTGCCCTGGGTCATGGGCGCGCAGGCGCTGTCCGGCATCGCCAAGGACCTGAACAAGATGTCGGCGAAAAGCTCGATCAAGCTGCTGGTCCCCGCTGGCGAACAGGGCAGGTTGTACAGGTGGGTAGCGCTTCTCACCGGCTCGAAGAACGCGCTCAAGGGGGCGGGTTTCTTCCTCGGCGGCGCGCTGCTGGCGACGCTCGGTTTCAGCGGCGCGGTGCTGGCGATGGCCTGCGTGCTGGCGCTGATCTGGCTGGGCAGCCTGGTTCTGCTGAAGAAGGATCTCGGCAAAACCAAGGCCAAGCCCAGGTTCAAGGACATCCTGTCCAAGAGCCGGGCGGTCAATATCCTTTCCGCAGCGCGGCTGTTCCTGTTCGGCGCCCGCGACGTGTGGTTCGTCATTGCCCTGCCGGTGTATCTGAGCTCGGTCTTCGGCTGGAGCTTCTGGATGGTCGGCGGCTTTCTCGCCAGTTGGGTCATCGGCTACGGCATCATCCAGTCGCTCGCACCGGCGATCACCGGCGGGAAGCGCGGCCACGTGCCGGATGGCCGCGCCGCATTCATCTGGGCCGCGATGCTGGCGGTGCTGCCCGCCGCGATCGCCATCGGCCTGGCCGGCGGGTCGTCGCCCGTGCTGATATTGATTGGCGGCCTGCTGTTGTTCGGTGCGCTGTTCGCGGTCAACTCCTCGCTGCACAGCTACCTGATCGTCAGCTATGCCAAGGAAGATGGGGTCTCGCTGGATGTGGGCTTCTACTACATGTCCAACGCGCTGGGCCGGTTGATCGGCACCTTGCTCTCGGGGTGGGTCTTCCAGGCCTGGGGCCTGCAGGCCTGCCTCTGGGTATCGACGGCCTTCGTGGCGCTGGCCGCGCTGATTTCGCTAGGCCTGCCACGGCAGCAGGCCGATGCATAGATCGTGGGGCGCCAATGTTGGGCTTCGCTATTCAGCGCCAACCAGGGGTGTGATCGGGGCGCGCTGAAAAGCCTCTGTAACAGTCGGCGGCGCATGCTACTCGCAACGGACATCCGATCGGCACGGATGCCCACGACGAAGCGAGGGGGTTCTGATGAGCAAGCGATCACTTGAAGACCTGGTCAATAAATCGGAAATCGGCGCTATCCAGCCGCAGGCCCATTGGCGTGATCGGCAACCGGCGGCCAGCTCGAACCGGCCGCCGAATGCCCTGGCTTTGGCCCGACGGGCCGCTCCTGACGTCGCGATCTGTGGTGCGGCAGGTCGATCCGTTTCGGATCGAGTCTGAATTTACATCGCTGCAAAAGGCGCCGCGAAGCGGCGTGCACCGACTGCTTTTTCCAGGGGTGCCCACGGCGCGATGCTTTTGATCTTCTGCGCAGGCCTTCAACCTGCATCGACGCGGGCGCTCGGTATGGTGTGAGCGTCTTGACTGGTGCCCGGAGCGGGGGTCGAACCCGCATACCCTTTCGGATGAGAGATTTTAAGTCTCTTGCGTATACCAATTTCGCCATCCGGGCGTGATGCTTGCGCGCTGCTGATCGGGGAAATCAGCGGCGCAGGACTATAACCAGCCTCCGTGGCCCGCGCAACCAGAACGGCGGTGCCATGCTGGGGGCCTAGCGGTTTTGCCCATCGATCAGCTGTCGGCATCGGCGCCCATATTCCACCAGTTCGGCAGCAGCCGGCGTACCTGCGGACGGCCGAAGCGGTCGTCGATCAGGTGCACGGAGCCTTCGTCGTCCTGGGTGCGGATCACACGCCCCGCGGCCTGTACGACCTTCTGCAAGCCGGGATAGAGATAGGTGTAGTCGTAGCCATGGCCCCGGCCGAACAAGGCTTCGATGCGCGACTTGAACTGCTCGTTGACCGGGTTGACCTGGGGCAGCCCGAGGGTGGCGATGAACGCGCCGATCAGGCGCTGCCCGGGCAGGTCGATGCCTTCGGCGAATGCCCCACCGAGCACGGCGAAGCCGATGCCGCTGCTGTGGCTAGTGAAGCGGGCGAGAAAAGCGGCGCGGGCGTCTTCCTGCATGCCGCGGGTCTGCTCCCAGAACGGGATGTCAGGGTACCGGCTGCACAGCAGGGCGGTGACCTGTTGCAGGTACTCGAAGCTGCTGAAGAAGGCCAGGTAATTGCCGGGGCGTTCACGGTATTGGCGGGCGATCAGCTCGACGATCGGCGCCAGCGATGCCGCACGGTGCTGATAGCGGGTGGAGACGTGGCGGGCCAGGCGAACCCGCAGCTGATCGCTGCGAAAGGGCGACTCGACGTCCAGCCACACGCTCGCCGACGGCAGGCCGAGGGTGTCGGCGTAGAACCGCCGCGGGCTCAGGGTGGCGGAAAACAGCACGCAGGAGCGCGCCAGCGCCAGCCGTGGCGCAAGAAACGGCGCCGGGACGACGTTGCGCAAGGTCAGCCGCGACAGGCTGGTCTTGTTGCGTGAGGGGGTCGGCAGCAGGTTGCAGTCGAATAGCGAGTGCTCACCGAACAGTTCGGCCACGCGGCAGAAGTGCATGGCATCGAAATAGGCGCGCTGCAGCTCCGGATCGAGGCCGCCGGGGTTTTCACCCAGGTAGTCGGTGATGGCGCTGACGGCCTGCTGCAGCGCACCGAGCAGCTTGAGGGGCAGTTCGGGCAGCACCTGGTAGGCCTGCGCCTGATCGCGGTGCAGCTCGTTCCAGCAGCGCTGGATGCGCGCGAGCGGGCTCTTCAGTTGTGCTGGAGATTTGCGCCGTAACCCTTTGAAAATGCGTTGATCGAGCTCCGCGCTATACATGCCGCGGCCGCGATCCAGGAGGTTGTGCGCTTCGTCCACCAGCACGCCGACGCGCCATTCGTTGCTCAGCGTCAGGCCGTGGAGCAGGGCGCCGATGTCGAAGTAGTAGTTGTAGTCGCCCACCACCACGTCGGCCCAGCGCGCCAGCTCCTGGCTGAGGTAGTAGGGACAGACCCGGTGGGAGAGAGCGACGTCGCGTAGCGCCGCCTGGTCCAGCAGCGGATGTTCCAGCGCCGCGGCGCGGGCCGCCGGCAGGCGATCGTAGAAGCCCTTCGCCAACGGGCAGGCCTCGCCATGGCAGGCCTTGTCCGGGTGCTCGCAGGACTTTTCCCGCGCCACCAGTTCCAGCACGCGCAGCGTCGTCGCCCCGTTGCGCTGCAGCGTTTGGAGCGCATCCAGGGCCAGGCGTCGGCCGGAGGTCTTCGCGGCGAGGAAGAACAGCTTGTCCAGCCGTTGGCCCGGAAAGGCCTTGAGCTGCGGGAACAGCGTAGCGAGCGTCTTGCCGATGCCGGTCGGCGCCTGGGCCATCAGCGTGGTGCCGGTACAGGCGGCCTTGTACACCGCCTCGGCCAGTTGACGCTGGCCGCTGCGGAAATCCGCATGGGGGAAGCGCAGTGCGCGCAGCGCCTGGTCGCGCTCGGTGCGGTGCACGAGTTCTTGTTCGGCCCAGTCGACGAAGCGCTGGCACAGGGTCTCGAAGAAATCACGCAGGGCACCGGCGGTGTGGCGTTCGACGAGCAGGGTTTCCTTGTGGCTGGCCACGTCGAAGTACACCAGCGCCAGCTCGATTTCAGCGAGACCGCGCGCCTGGCACAGCAGCCAGCCATACACCCTGGCCTGGGCCCAGTGCAGGTGCCGATGGTTGTCGGGCTGGCGTTCGAGATCGCCGCGAAAGGTCTTGATCTCTTCCAGCCGGTTGCGCTGTGGATCGTAGCCATCGGCACGGCCACGTATCGTCAATTGCCGGTATTGGCCTTCCAACGCGACCTCGCGTTCGTAGCCCGCACCGCGCCGGGCGGTGACCTGTGCGTGGCCGGCGATGCCTTCCTGCGCGGTCGGCGAAGGGGTGAAGCGCAGGTCCAAGTCTCCGGTCTTGGCGGTGAACTCGCAGAGCGCCCGCACCGCCACGCGATAGCTCACTGCGCCGTCTCCGCCCATCGCACGTAGCACACCGCGACGGGCAGACCGTGCCGGTGGGCATAGTCGAGCCAGCGCTTCTGGTTGTCCTGCAGGCGGTCTCCGGGCCCCTTCACCTCGATCATCCGGTAGCGCCGTTCGCTCGGCCAGAGCTGGATCAGGTCCGGCAGGCCGGAGCGATTGCCACAGACATCCGCGAGGATGCGCTGGAACATCAGCTTCAGGTGCGCGGCGGGCAGGCAGTCCAGCGCCTGCTGCAGCAGCTGGTCATCGAGCAGGCCCCAGGCGACGAACGCGTTGTGGATGCCGAACTTCGCCTGAAAGGTGCGCTGAATGCAATCGCGATAATCGTCGCTGTCCAGACAGGCGAGGCAGCGCGCGAACAGCTCGGCACGCCGCTGATGGAAGTCCGGCCGGTTCAGATCCGCCGGCGCCCAGTGGAACGGGTGGAAGAACGCGCCGGGTAGCGGAGCGAAGATCGCCTCCCAGCAGAGCAGGCCGAACAGCGAGCCGACCAGGGCGTTCTCCACGTAGTACAGCGGGGCCTGCGGCGTGGACAAGTGTTCGCGCACGGCTTGCTCGACGCTGGCGGCACGGGGCAGGACGAGGTCGATACGTTCCGGCTCCGTGCGGTGACAGCGGGCCGTCTGCAACCCCAGGGCGCGTTGCAGCCTTGGCAACAGGCGTTCGAGCTGCTGTGTCTCATGCTCGCTTTCCGGGGCCGCCTGGGCCTGCAGCGCCAGTTCCAGCGCAGCCTCGGGCTGGCCGCAGCGCTCCAGCACACGGATGGCCCGTTCCCGGGCAGTGGGATAGCGATTGCAGGCGTGCAGGCGCAAGGCCTCGGGCAGCTCGCCGAGGCGCTCGAACTGCTGGGCGATGCGCAGCAGCAGCTTGCCGCGGCGGCTTTCCAGCCAGTCGTTGGCGTAAGGCTGCCGGGGAATGTCCGCCAGCACCTCGGCAAGGTCGTCACCGGCATCGAAGCGTTCACGGCTGCGCTGCAGTTGGAGATAGGCATCCAGATCGGCGCGGCTTTGGAATGCACGCGATTCGGAGCTGAACGGGACCTGCTCGTAGCGATAGATGCCGAGATCGGCGAGGACGAACTCGGACCAGTCCTGATGGATGTTGCCGAAGAACATCAGGCGCAGGCGTTCGCACAGCGGATCGATGCACAGGGCGAACACCTTGTCGTCGAGCTGTGCGCACCAATCCTCCAGGGGCCGGGCTTCCGAATAATGGGGGCGCAGGTTCTCCAGCAGCTCGGATTTACGCAGGCTGCTCGCTCGGGCAGCTCCGAATATCTGCACAAGCTCGTTCTTTTTCAGCAAACCGAACAGCTGTTCCAGTGAAAGTGCGGGGGCGGGACCGACCCAGCCCTGCTCGATAAGCGCCTGCGCGGCTCGATGGGGGCAGCCTATTTCCCCGTAGAGCAGCTTGCTGGCGCGGAACAGCGCGCCCTTGCGCATGACCATGCGTACCAGCAAGGCGCGCGATGCCTGCGGCAACTGGGGAAAACGGTCGAGGAAGGCGCGCTCGTGCTCGTCCAGCAGATCGCCATGATGCCGACCGACCCAGCTCAGCACCTGCTGGAAGTTCTCGAGGTAGTAGAAGGGGTTTTCCAGAGCCTGGCGCATCACACGTCCGTTGAAAACTCGGGCGTGAAGGCAGCCCGAACGAAGGCTGGCTATTTATACAGTTCGAGCGCGCCTTGGCAATCCCGGTACGATCAACGGAGCGGTAAGGCGGGACAGAATGGGGCCGGATGCGAACCGGCCCCGTATGGGCGGTCAGACGGTGCGCGAGAAACGCCCGCGTTGCTCGCCGCCGAGGTAGGCATCGAAGGCCATGGCGACGTTGCGCATCATCAATTGCCCCTGCGGAAGCAGGATCAGTTGGTCGTCGTGCAGCTCCACCAGGCCGTCGGCGACGTGCTCGTCCAGCTTGGCGAGGGCTTCGGCGAAGTATTCGCGGAAGGCGATGGCGTGCTTGCGCTCGATCTCGGCGTAGTCGATGCGCCCGTGGCACATCAGCGAAACGATCACGTCGCGGCGCAGGCAGTCATCGTCGCTCAGGCGGTAACCGCGCTGTACCGGCAGCAGGCCCTCGTTGAGGCGCGCGTAATACTGCGAAAGCTCCTTGACGTTCTGGCTGTAGCTGTTGGCGACCTTGCCGATGGAGGAAATGCCCAGGCCGATCAGATCGCAATCGGCATGGGTGGAATAACCCTGGAAATTGCGCTGCAGCGTACCGTTGGCGCGGGCCAGGGCCAGCTCGTCGTCGGGCAGCGAGAAGTGGTCCATACCGATGTAGACGTAACCGGCGGCGGTCAGGCGCTTGATCGTCAGCTCCAGCAGTTCCAGCTTACGCTCCGGCGGCGGCATGTCCTCGGGGCGAATCAGTTTCTGCGCGCGGACCAGCTCCGGCAGGTGCGCATAGCTGTAGGCGGCGATGCGGTCCGGGCGAATGTCGATGATCTTGTCCAGCGTGGTGTCGAAGCTGGCCACGGTCTGCAGCGGCAGGCCGTAGATCAGGTCGACGCTGATGGACTTGAACCTCGCCGCGCGCGCCGCCTCGACCAGTTCGCGGGTCTGTTCCTCGGTCTGGATGCGGTTGACTGCGATCTGCACCTGCTCGTCGAAGTCCTGCACGCCGAAGCTCAGGCGGTTGAAACCCAGTTCGCGCAGCGTGTGGATCTGCTGCGGGGTGACGGTGCGTGGGTCGACCTCGAGCGAGAACTCATGGTTGTCGCTGTCATCCATGTTGAAGGCCTGGTGCAGGGTCGCCATCAGGTCGGCCAGCTGTTCGCTGCTGAAGTAGGTCGGGGTGCCCCCGCCCAGGTGCAGCTGGGTCAGCTTGCGCGAACGGTCGAACAGCGCGGCCTGCATGGCGATCTCGCGCTTGAGGTATTCGAGGTACTCGACGGCGCGTTCGGTCTTGTGGGTGATGATCTTGTTGCAGGCGCAGTAGTAGCAGAGGCTCTTGCAGAAGGGGATGTGGATGTACACCGACAGCGGCTTGGGCGGCGTTGCCTCGTTGCTCGCGCGGGCGGCCGCCGTGTAGTCGTCCACCGCGAAGGCCTGGTGGAATTGCGGCGCGGTGGGGTAGGAGGTGTAGCGCGGACCCGGGCGGTCATATTTCTCGACCAGGGCCCGGTCAAAGCTCGGCAGTTGCTCCATGTTTCGGTTCACCTTTCGAATTCGGGAGTCGGGCACGGAACGCGGCATCCCCCTCGGGTATCCGGTTCCGGCGGATCATGGGCACGGATTATCGCCGATTGGCGGCCGTGCGCCGACTGTTTCAGATCAACAATGATGGCCGGATAGATCGCCGGATAGCCGGTGCGGCCGGCCTGGGACGCGGGCGATGAACGGGGCGAGGCGCGGATCGGCCTCGCCCCGTTCGTTCAGAGCTTGAATTGCCCGACCAGGCGGTTCAGTTCCGCCGCCAGGTGAACCAGCTCGTCGCTGATCTGCGAGGTCTGGGTCGCATCCGTCGAGGTGGTATCGGCGATCAGGCTGATGGTGGTGATGTTGCGGTTGATCTCTTCGGCCACGGCGCTCTGCTGTTCGGCCGCCGTGGCGATCTGCGTGTTCATCTCGTTGATGGTGCCGACCTCGTTGGCGATGACGCCGAGGCTCTGCGCGGCCTTCTCCACGCACTGCGAACCCAGGCGGGCACGCTGCTGCGCCGCTTCCATGGCCTGCACCGCGTTGCGCACGCCGCCCTGCAGCTGCTCGATCATGGCCTGGATTTCCTCGGTGGACTTCTGCGTACGCGAGGCCAGGGTGCGGACTTCATCGGCCACGACGGCGAAGCCACGGCCCTGTTCACCGGCGCGGGCCGCTTCGATGGCGGCGTTCAGCGCCAGCAGGTTGGTCTGCTCTGCGATGCCGTTGATCACGCCGAGCACCATGTCGATGTTGGCGCTGTCGTGTTCGACCTGCTGGATGACCTGGGCCGCCTTCTCTATTTCGTGAATCAGTACCTCGATGCCGTCGAGCGCCTCGGTGGCGACTTGCACGCCGGCCCTGGATTCGCTGTCGGCGCCACTGGAAGCTGTAGCGGTCTGGCTGGCATTGCGCGCGACTTCCTGCACCGTAGCGCTCATCTCGTTCATCGCCGAGGCAACCATGTCGGTTTCGCTGCGCTGCTCGTTGACCGCAGTCAGGGTCTTTTCCGCCACCTGCGAAACCCGGTCGGAAACGTCGCTGAGCTGATGGGTGACGCTGGCGACCGCTTCGAGGCTGTGGCGGAACTTGCCGATCATCCGGTTGAAGGCATGGCCCATGGCACCGACTTCGTCCTGGGCACCGACCGCGACGCTGCGGCTGAGGTCCTCGTCCTCGGTCATCGCTTCCATGGTGTGGCGCATGGCGTTGATGCGACGCAGGATCACGTGGCGCACGGTCAGCCCCATCACCACCACGCCGACGATCAACAGCAACAGCTGGATGCCCGCGGTGATCATGATGTTGCGGTCGACCTCGCGATCCAGCGCCTTGAGGTCGTAACTGATGCGCACGGCCCCCATGATGGCGTTTTCCTTCACCTGGTGGCAGGTCAGGCAGTTGGTGCCGCGGTAATCGGTGTGGGCGAGGATCGGGTTGATGACCGTGAGCACACGGCCACCGTCTTGTTCGCTCACTTCCATGATGGCTTCGCCGGACAGGGCGCGACGGTCCAGCGCGTCGCCAGGCGCCTGGTGCTCGTAACCGGGGCCGAAGGCCTTGGTGACTTCGTCACCGCGCACGATACGGGCGTCGATGACGCCCGGGCGGGCCAGGATCTTGTTACGCAGCACGTCGCGCTGGGCCATGGTGCCGGTCAGCATCATGGTATTGATGCTGTCGAAATAGGAGTCGGCGGCATCCTTGGTCTGCTGCTCCACGACCTGCAGCACCAGGCGCTTTTCGGTGCTGGCGGCGATGAACAGCGAGGCGGACATGATCACCACCAACACCAGCACCAGAGCCAGGTTGATCTTGGCCTGTACGGACATTTGTCGAGAAGCGAAGCTGTTGTTCATGTCGGTCCTTAGTACTGCTGCCACGCGGGGATGCCGTTTCGCATCGTTGTTGTAGTTCTGCCTACCAGGGCGCTGACGGCCGCGATGGTATATGGCCATATATCGGCCAAATATCCCTGTTCTTTAAGGGGGTTTCCATTCGCTGATGGTCATGCTCCGGTCGCTGGCGAATGGTGGCAATATGTTATGTGTTTCACGTTTGGTGGGATCGGCTCCGGGTACCCGATCACAACGGAATCCTGCGTTTTACTGACACAGGTCAGTCAATTTCCATAGCGGACGGCGGATCGCCAACAAAGCGCAATGTTCGGCTGTATATGTGCGTAGGTGTGTCACTCGGCTCGGCAGTCATGTTGCTCGCATGCGGCACCCGCACAGCGGCCGCTTTACAGAACGTCAAAGGGGCATTAGCGTTGCCAGCCCCCGGTCCGGTTGCGGCGCTGCGAGCCCTCGGCGGGTGGGCATAGTTTCTGCATTTACCTGCGGTGCTCACTGCGAACCCCTTTGGAAAACGATGGTCGTAGGCTCTACGCCGGTATCGCCGGACGACACCGCAAGGCAGCTACTGTCTGTCCCTGCGGCAGTGCATCGACTGGAACCTTCATTTCAAGGACTCACATGATCAAAAAATGCCTTTTTCCTGCTGCCGGATATGGCACACGTTTTCTTCCCGCAACCAAGGCCATGCCCAAGGAAATGCTGCCGGTGGTGAACAAGCCGCTGATTCAGTACGGGGTCGAAGAGGCATTGGCCGCCGGGTTGACGCAGATCGCCATGGTCACCGGGCGCGGCAAGCGTTCCCTGGAAGACCACTTCGATATCAGCTACGAACTCGAGCACCAGATCCGCAACACCGACAAGGAAAAATACCTGGTAGGCATCCGTCGCCTGATCGACGAATGCAGCTTTTCCTACACCCGCCAGGTGGAAATGAAAGGCCTGGGCCATGCGATCCTCAGTGGCCGTCCGTTGATTGGCGACGAGCCCTTCGCCGTGGTGCTGGCAGATGACCTGTGCATCAACATCGACGGCGATCCGGTGCTGGCGCAGATGGTCAAGCTCTACAATCAGTTCCGCTGCTCGATCGTGGCCATCCAGGAAGTGCCGCCGGAAGAGACCAGCAAATACGGCGTGATCGCCGGCGAGATGATCCGCGACGACATCTTCCGCGTCAGCCACATGGTGGAGAAGCCCAAGCCGGAAGATGCCCCGTCGAACCTGGCGATCATCGGGCGCTACATCCTCACCCCGGACATCTTCGAAATGATCGAGCAGACCGAACCGGGCAAGGGCGGCGAGATCCAGATCACCGATGCGCTGATGAAGCAGGCGAAGGATGGCTGCGTACTGGCCTACAAGTTCAAGGGCCAGCGTTTCGACTGCGGTAGCGCCGAGGGCTACATCGAGGCGACCAACTTCTGCTACGAGAACTTCTACCTCACCGGCAAGGCGTTCTGACCCTCATGGGGCCACCTTCGGGTGGCCCTGTCGTTCAGGGCGCCGGCATGTCCTCGGCGCCCGGGCCAAGTGGCTGGCCGTAGCTGAACTCGACGTAGTTGCCGGCAGGATCGCGCAAGCCGCAGTAGTAACCCACGGGATAGGGCTCGTCGCGTGGCTCCCAGATCAGGCAGCCGTCCTGGCGCGCGCGGGCGGCAATCGCGTCCACCTCTTCGCGATTGGCGAGGGCAAAGCCGAAATGGCTGTAGTCGTCCGCGGCCAAGGCGCGGTCCTTGCCGCCGGGCATGATCACGAAAATGAATTCACGCTCCTTGCCGGGTTCGGCCATCCAGACGATGCGCGAACCCTTGCCGGCGCGTTCGTGAAATACATGCATGCCGCAAAAGCGGGCGTAGAACGCGATGCAGGCATCCAGATCGGGCACATGCAGGGCCAGGTGGGTGAGGGTAGGGCGCATGCAACGCTCCTTCGATGAATCGGGCCGCGGCCCTGGGTTATGCTGTCGATTCTAGAAGGAGACAACATTTCATGGCTTACGACTTCGATCTATTCGTCATCGGCGCGGGTTCCGGCGGCGTGCGTGCCGCGCGCTTCGCGGCGGGTTTCGGCGCACGGGTGGCCGTGGCCGAGAGCCGCTATCTGGGCGGCACCTGTGTCAACGTCGGCTGTGTGCCGAAGAAACTGCTGGTCTACGGCGCGCACTATGCCGAGGACATCGGCCAGGCCCAGGGCTATGGCTGGACGATCGACGGCGCGACCTTCGACTGGAAGACCCTGATCGCCAACAAGGATCGTGAGATCCAGCGCCTAAACGGCATCTACCGCAATCTGCTGGTCGACAGCGGCGTGACGCTCCTGCAGGCCCACGCCCGCCTGGTGGACGCCCATAGCGTCGAAGTGGAGGGCAAGCGCTACAGCGCCGAGCACATTCTCATCGCCACCGGCGGTTGGCCGCAGATACCGGACATCCCGGGGCGCGAGCACGCCATCACCTCCAACGAGGCCTTCTATCTCGAGACGCTGCCGCGCCGCGTGCTGGTGGTCGGCGGTGGCTATATCGCGGTGGAGTTCGCGTCGATTTTCCATGGCTGCGGCGCCGACACCCGGCTGCTGTACCGGGGCGAACTGTTCATGCGCGGCTTCGACGGCTCGCTGCGCGACCACCTGAAGGACGAGATGATCAAGAAGGGCGTCGACCTGCAGTTCAACGCCGATATCGCCCGCATCGACAAGCAGACCGACGGCAGCCTGCTGGCGGTGCTCAAAGACGGGCGGACGCTGGAGGCGGACTGCATCTTCTACGCCACCGGCCGCCGGCCGATGCTCGATGGGCTGGGTCTCGACCAGGCCGGCGTGGCGCTCGACCAGCGCGGCTATATCGCGGTCGACGACGAGTTCCGCACGTCGGTTCCCTCGATTCTCGCCATCGGCGACGTGATCGGCCGCGTGCAGCTGACCCCGATGGCCCTGGCCGAAGGCATGGCCGTGGCCCGGCGGCTGTACAAGCCGGCGGAATATCGCCCGGTGGACTACGCGACCATTCCCACCGCGGTGTTCAGCCTGCCGAACCTGGCCACCGTCGGCCTGACGGAAGAGCAGGCGCGCGAGCAGGGGCACAAGGTCACCATCTTCGAGAGCCGTTTCCGGCCGATGAAACTGACCATGACCGAGAGCCTGGAGCGCAGCCTGATGAAACTGGTGGTCGATGCCGAAACCGACCGCGTACTGGGCTGCCACATGGCCGGCCCGGACGCCGGCGAGATCATGCAGGGGCTGGCGGTGGCGCTGAAGGCGGGCGCCACCAAGCGGGTCTTCGACGATACCCTGGGCATTCATCCGACGGCGGCGGAAGAATTCGTCACCATGCGCACGCCGGCGGCGATCTGACCGGTTCGGTTCGGCGCCGTGCCGGCTGGACACCGCGCCGAACCTTTTCAATCAGTGATGCATGGCATCGGACGTGGGCGCCTCGTCCTCGATGCTCACCTCGGTGGTGACCTCGATACCGCCTTCGAACTGCAGCGTGAGCGGGAAACTCTCACCCGCGACCAGCGGCTGCTTCAGGCCGAACAGCATTACGTGGTTGCCCCCCGGCTTGAATTCCACCTTGGCCGCAGCGGGTACCGCAACCGACTCGACCTGCTGCATCTTCATCATGCCGCCTTCATGCAGATGAGTGTGCAGCTCGGCCTTGTCGGCTCGCGGTGTCTGTGCGGCGATCAGGCGCCGATCCTGCTCGCCGCGATTTTCCAGAGCGAAATAGACGGCGCCGGTCGGTGCGCTGGGCGGCATCGCCCGCGACCAGGCCTGGCTGACGGACAGATCGCTCGCGGATTGATGCGCCGTGGCGTGGTGATCGTGGCCGTGATCCTGCGCGAGGGCATGCAGACAGAACCCGCTCAAGGCGCCGGCGACCAATAAACGAAGCAGCATGGGAAAACTCCGAATCCGGTTGAAGGGCGCACGATATCACGCCGGCTCGGCAGCGATGGGCGACAAATCCATTGCAGATTGGCTATCGATCAGTCGAATCAAGACCTTGCAGAGCTTATGAACACACCCAACATAGCCTATACAATTTAACATAATATAGATTATGCGAAGTATCAGCTCTCGAAGTCGGCAGATTCGGTCTCGCATATGTCATCGACCGTACCCACTCGCTCGCAGTGTTCATCGGGCCGATCGCCCATGAGGCGCTGATGATGCGAAATGCCTCGTGGTGCATTGCGACCACTCAACCACTCAGTTGCTGGCCGATCGGTAGACGCCGCACACGTTTGCCGGTAGCTGCCGCCAAGGCATTCACCACGGCCGGCGCCAGTGGCGCGACCGGGGGCTCGCCGATGCCCGTAGGTGCGGCCGTGGACGGGACGATATGCAGCTCGACCCTGGGCATGTCGGCAATACGCAGCGGCGAATAGTCGTGGAAGTTGGATTGATCCACGTTGCCGTCGGTGAAGGTGATGGCTTCGTTCATCGCTGCGGACAGAGCGAAACCCACGCCGCCTTCGACCTGGGCCAGCACGACGTCGGGGTTGACCACGATGCCGCAATCCACGGCGCAGACGACACGGTCGACGCGATAACGCCCATCGCTCTCTACCGTGACCTCGGCGACCTGCGCCACGAAGGAGCCGAAGGCTTCATGCACCGCGACACCGCGACCGCGTCGTTCACCGTTCTTGCCCGATTCCAGCGGCTGGCTCCAGCCGGCCTTTTCTGCGACCAGTTTCAATACGCCGGCATGACGCGGGTGCGCCTCGAGCATCGCCAGGCGCCAGGCCACCGGATCCTGTCCGGCTGCCTGGGCCAGCTCGTCGATGAAGCATTCGGTGGAGAATGCGGTATGAGTGGAACCCACCGCCCGCCACCATTGCACCGGCACCCCGATATCGCCGGGTGTGTGAAGGTCGACCCGCATGTTGGGTATGGCATAGGGCAGATTCGCCGCGCCCTCCACCGAGGTGGCATCGATACCGTTCTGGATCGCGCCCTCGAATGGTGAACCGGCGGCGACGGACTGGCCGACCAGACGGTGCTGCCAGGCGACCAGTTGCCCCTGCGCATCCAGGCCGGCCCGCAGGCGATGATGGAACATGGGCCGGTAATTGCCGCCCTGCATATCATCCTCACGCAGCCACACCAGCTTCACCGGCGCGCGGCCGTCGATGGCCTTGACGATGTGCGCGGTTTCCAGGATGTAATCGCCCCCCTTGCTGGCACGACGACCGAAGCTGCCGCCGGCATAGAGGGTATGGATACGCACCTGCTCGGGTTCGAGGCCGAACAGCTCGGCCAGCACCGCCTGGTCGTGGGTTTGCATCTGCGCCCCGAACCAGGTGTCGCACCCCTCCCCGTTGAGCCTGATCACGCAGTTCATCGGCTCCATGGCCGCATGCGCGAGGTAGGGAAAATCGTATTCGGCCTCCAGGGTGCGCGCGGCGCTGCCAAGCGCTGCCTCGCTGTCGCCCTCCTCGCGGGCGACGTTGCCAGGCGTTTCGGCCAACGCGCGGAACTGCTCGAACGCCCGCGCCGAGCTCAGCCGGAGCGCTGCGCTTTCATTCCACTCGACACGCAGGGCGTCACGCCCACGCTTGGCAGTCCAGGTATCGCGGGCAAGCACTGCAACGCCGGTGGGAATCGCCACCACCTCGACCACCCCGTCGATGGCGAGCGCCGGTTCGGCGTCGTAGGATGCCACCATCGCGCCGAACCGCGGCGGGTGCGCGACGACGGCGGTCAGCATGTCGGGCAGATGGATATCCTGGGTGTAGATCGCGCTGCCGTTGGTCTTTTCCGCCGAGTCCTTGCGCGCGAGGCGCTGGCCGATCAGCTTGAAGTCGCTCGGTTTCTTGAGCCTCACCTGTTCCGGCACCGGCTGCTCGGCGGCGGCGCGGGCCAGTTCGCCGAAACTCGCCTGCCGGCCCGATGCCGTGTGGCGGAGCACCCCCTCCGCGACCGTGATCGAGTCTGCGGGAACCTGCCAACGCTGCACCGCCGCGGCCACCAGCATCGCCCGGGCCGCAGCGCCTGCCTGGCGCAGCTGTTCCCAGGAATTGGCGATGGCGCTGCTGCCTCCGGTGCCCTGCATGGGACCCCAGTTCAGGTTGTTGTAGCGACTGGCGTCGGCGGGTGCGCTTTCGACCCGCACCTGCGACCAGTCCGCATCCAGCTCCTCGGCGACGATGGTGGCGAGGCCCGTATAGGTCCCCTGCCCCATTTCCAGGTGCTTGGCGATCACGGTGACCGCGTTGTCCTCGCCGATCCGTAGAAAGGCGTTGGGTTCGAACGTAGCGGCCGGCGCCTCCCGCTTCGCCGCATTCTGCGCGAAGGACCAGGGGAAATAGATCGCCAGCGTCAGGCCCGCCGCGCCCTTGAGAAAACGACGCCGGCTGTGGTTCTCGATGGGGCGAGTCATGTCTTCACCTCGTGCGTCAGGCCAACGACCTGGCCGCGTCGTGGATGGCGGCGCGGATGCGTACATAGGTCGCGCAGCGGCAGAGGTTGCCGCCCATCGCCTGATCGATATCGGCATCCGTGGGCGTGCGGTTGCCGTCCAGCAAGGCCACGGCACTCATGATCTGCCCGGACTGACAGTAACCGCACTGCACGACATCGAGCCCCTGCCAGGCCTGTTGCACCGCCTTGCCTGTCACGCCTTCGCCAACGCCCTCGATGGTGATGACCTTTGCCCCGGCTGCTGCGGAAACCGGCGTGCTACAGGAACGCACCGCCTGTCCGTCCATATGCACGGTGCACGCGCCGCACAACGACATACCACAACCGTACTTGGTGCCCGTGAGTTGCAAGGTATCGCGCAGCACCCACAGCAGCGGCGTATCAGGAGCGACCGCGACGGACTTCTCCTCGCCATTGATATTGAGCGTGATCATGAAATGCCCCATTTGAGCGGATCGCCATCCACGCCGGCTAAACGGCTTCAGCAGCCTTGCACGCTCCGTCTGCCAGCGCACCGAAGTTCTATCTACGAATCACTCGAATCACTATAGAAGGGAAACCAGGAGGCATCTTAAGCGTCGTATGCAAAGGGACTGCCCCGCCAAAACCGCATACGGTCATAAGCCATGTGCATGAGCGGAGCGTCGGGCGGCGCGGCACGATCTGTCTGGACACCAGCACAGAGCCATTTCGCCATCGCCCTGCCCGATCGACATGCGACGTCGTTACCCGCCGAGGATTCATGAATGCAACGCATAGCCGTATGCACATTGCGCCAGGTAATAAGCGCTTGCTGTCGGGCCTACCATCCTTGGGTCGCATGCATCCCGCAGGGTGGCAACTCGCTTCGCGACGGGTTGCGAGCGCTCGCGCCGCCATGCCGGTTCCAGGATCGCGAGACCTTCAGGGCGAGGCCGTACCGAGGTCCGGCTGCGCCGCCGCCTTTGCTGCGCAGGTCCGTGTTCGCTCGATCAGCATCAGCATGAGGATATGAACATGAGTGACTCCAGCGACGATAGCGGCCTGTCGCGCCGCGAGGTGCTCGCCCTCGGCAGCGGCCTCCTGGTCTTGGGGGCGACGCCGGTAACGGCGCTGACAGCATCGCCCGCTGCTGCGGACGAATCCCCGGTACGCCAGGCGGTCACCTCGAAAGTCTCCTTTCTGGTCAACGGCCAGCGGCGGGAACTCGAACTGGACAACCGCACGTCCCTGCTCGATGCGATGCGCGAGCACCTGCATCTCACCGGCAGCAAGAAAGGCTGCGATCACGGTCAGTGCGGTGCCTGCACGATGCTCGTCGACGGCCAGCGGCTCAACAGCTGCCTGACTCTCGCGATCATGCATCAGGACGCCGAAATCACCACGATCGAAGGCCTGGGCACGCCGGAGCGCCTTCATCCGATGCAGGCCGCATTCGTGAAATACGACGGCTACCAGTGCGGCTACTGCACGCCGGGACAGATCTGCTCGGCGGTGGCGGTACTCGACGAGATCAGACAGGGCATTCCGAGCCATGCGAGCGGTGACATCGCCGCCACGCCGCAACTGAGCGTGGACGAGCTTCGCGAACGCATGAGCGGCAACATCTGCCGCTGCGGCGCCTACTCCAACATCATCGAGGCCATCACCGAGGTGGCTGGGGAGCGCGCATGAAATCCTTCACCTACGAGCGCCCGGCCTCCCCCAGCGCCGCCGCGGCCGCCGCGGCGGCGCCGGGTGCACGATTCATCGCCGGCGGCACCAACCTGCTCGATCTGATGAAGCTGGAGATCGAGACGCCCATGCACCTGATCGACGTGAACGGTCTGGCCCTGGACAGCATCGAGACCACCGCCGACGGCGGACTGCGCATCGGCGCGCTGGTGCGCAATACCGCCCTGGCCGCCGACACCAGGGTGCGGCGCGACTACGGCGTGCTGTCGCGTGCCCTGCTCGCCGGCGCTTCCGGCCAGTTGCGCAACAAGGCGACCACCGCCGGCAATCTGCTGCAGCGCACCCGCTGCCCCTACTTCTACGACACCAACCAACCGTGCAACAAACGCATGCCCGGCAGCGGCTGTGGCGCGCTCGAAGGCTTCAGCCGCCAGCATGCGGTGATCGGCGCAAGCGATGCCTGCATCGCGACGCACCCGAGCGATATGGCAGTCGCCATGCGCGCGCTCGATGCCACGGTGGAAACCGTACGGCCCGATGGCTCGACCAGGCGCATTCCAATCGCCGAGCTTCATCGATTACCGGGCGACACCCCTCATATCGAGCATGCCCTGGCGCCCGGCGAACTCATCGCGGCGGTCACCCTGCCCAGGCCCATCGGCGGCGCGCAACTGTATTACAAGGTGCGCGACCGCGCCTCCTACGCCTTCGCCCTGGTGTCGGTGGCTGCCATCGTACAGGCCGACGGCAGCGGCCGGGTCGCGATCGGCGGCGTCGCGCACAAGCCGTGGCGCGTGGAAGCGGCAGAAGCGGAGCTGCCGCGCGGTGCGCGCGCCGTCAGCGAGCGCCTGCTGGCGGATGCCAGGCCCACTCACCACAACGCATTCAAGCTCACCCTGGTTCAACGCACGCTCGGTGCCGTGCTGGCCGAAGCGAGGGCCTAGCGATGAAATTCGAGACAGCCGCAGGAGACAACCCGATCGATCGCCAGCAGGTGGTCGGCAAGGCCGTCGATCGCATCGACGGACCGTTGAAGACCACCGGCACGGCGTCCTACGCCTACGAGTGGCACGACCAGGTCAGCAATCCCGCCTATGGCCATGTGATCGGCTCCGCCATCGCCAAGGGTCGCATCGCCTCCATCGACCTGAGTCATGCCCGGCGCTCACCGGGGGTCGTCACCATCGTCACGGCAGAAACGGCCGGGGCGCTCGGTAAGGGTAAATACAACAACGCCAAACTGCTCGGCGGTCCCGAGATCCAGCATTACCACCAGGCGGTGGCGCTGGTGGTCGCGGAAAGCCTCGAGCAGGCCCGCGCCGCGGCGCAGCTGGTGCGCATACGGTATGTCCGCGAAGCGGGGCATTTCGATCTCGAGGCGGCGAAAGACCGCGCCGCCAAACCCGACACGATCACCGGCGGCCCGGCCGACACGGCGGTGGGCGATTTCGCAACGGCGTTCGCCGCTGCGCCGGTGCAGCTCGACGCGACCTACACGACGCCCGACCAGTCCCACGCGATGATGGAACCGCATGCGTCGATCGCCGCCTGGGACGGCGACCGGTTGACGCTCTGGACCTCCAACCAGATGATCGAGTGGGGCAAGCAGGACGTCGCGAAGACACTGAACCTGCCCGTCGACAATGTCCGCCTGATCTCGCCCTATATCGGCGGCGGCTTCGGCGGCAAGCTGTTCGTGCGGGCCGATGCGTTGCTAGCGGCGCTCGGCGCGCGCGCCGCCGGCCGTCCGGTGAAGGTGGCACTGTCCCGTCCGTTGATGATCAACAACACCACCCACCGCGCCGCCACCATCCAGCGCATCCGTATCGGCGCGAACGCAGACGGCAGGATCGTCGCCATCGGCCACGAAAACTGGTCCGGCGACCTGAACGGCGAGAAGGCCGAATCCGGGGTGCGCTATACCCGGCCGCTGTACGCCGGCGCGCACCGCATGACCGCGACGCGACTGGCCAGCCTCGACCTGCCCGAAGCCAATGCCATGCGTGCGCCCAGCGATGCGCCCGGCTCCATGGTGCTGGAGATCGCCATGGACGAAATGGCGGAAAAGCTCGGGCTCGACCCGATCGAATTTCGCCTGATCAACGACACCCAGGTCGTACCCGAGCAGCCGGAGCGCTCCTTCTCCCAGCGCCGGCTGAAGGAATGCCTGCTGCAAGGGGCGCAGCATTTCGGCTGGAATCGGCGTGCGGCGCAGCCGGCCACCCGCCGCGAAGGCGCCTGGTTGATCGGCATGGGCGTTGCCGGCGGCTTCCGCGACAGCCCGGTCACGCCCTCCGCCGCCCGGGTGCGCCTGGATGGGCGCGGCATCGTCACCGTGGAAAGCGACATGACCGACATCGGCACTGGCAGCTACACCATCATCGCCCAGACGGCCGCCGAAATGATGGGCGTGCCGCTCGAACAGGTGGTGGTCAAGCTGGGCGATTCGAGCTTTCCGGTATCTTCCGGCTCCGGCGGGCAATGGGGCGCGAACAGCTCCACCTCGGGTGTCTACGCCGCCTGTGTGAAGCTGCGCACGAGCGTGGCGCAGAAACTCGGTTTCGATGCCGAGCAGGCGCTGTTCGAGGGCGGCGAGATTCGCCAGGGGGACCGCCGCGTGTCCCTTCGCGACGCGGCCGCCGATGGCAACCTGGTCGCGGAAGACGCCATCGAGTTCGGCGACCTGGACGAGCGCTACAAGCTCTCGACCTTCGCGGCCCACTTCGTCGAGGTCGCCGTCCACTCGGCCACTGCCGAGGTGCGCGTCCGCAGGATGCTTGCCGTCTGCGCCGCCGGGCGCATCCTCAATCCGAAGACGGCGCGCAGCCAGGTGATCGGCGCCATGACGATGGGCGTCGGCGCCGCCTTGATGGAAGAGCTGGCGGTCGACACCCGCCATGGTTTCTTCGTCAACCACGACCTGGCCGGCTACGAAGTGCCGGTACATGCCGACATCCCTCATCAGGACGTGATTTTCCTCGACGAGACCGACCCGCTGTCCTCGCCGATGAAGGCCAAGGGCGTCGGCGAGCTGGGAATCTGCGGCATCTCCGCGGCGGTCGCCAATGCCATCTACAACGCCACCGGCGTGCGAGTGCGCAGTTATCCGGTGACGCTGGACAAGATGCTCGAGGGGCTGCCGCAGGCCGTATGACCGGGCCTACCGACGCGGTCATCCCAGGCGAACCACCTGCTCGGCGATCACCACATGGAGGATGGCCCGCAGACAGCGCAGTTCTCCGGCAAGGGTGGCCGCTAATTCGGGGCGGCGTTCGATCAGCTCGGCATTCTCGCGTTCGATCTGCGCATACAGGGCATGCGCCTCGCCGACAATCTTGCTGCGCAGGTTGTCCAACAGACGCTCCACCGTGTTCGGCTTGATCCGCATGGCCTCACCCGCTTCGGCCAGGCCGCGGCGGTCGACCTCGGCGAGCCGGGTCCAGCCTTCCAATGGCCACGCCAGCGTCGTGGCGCTCGGCCAGCGATCGCTGCCGAAGGCAGGTGTGCCGTATACCACCGTGCAGATCAGGTCATAGAACGGCGCCAGCTGGATGCCGGCATGGGAGAGCAGGAAAGAGGTTTTTCAGGTGCGCGTCGGGGTTGCCCACCAACACGTTGAACACCAGCCATTGGAACAGCGCCGTGCGCGCCACGCATGGATTCATGGGTGGCCGAAACCCTGTAGAGCGGGCTTCAGCCCCACCTTACTAATCATCGAAATACCAAACATCTTCTCACCGCACTGTTGACTCCTATGAGCACGCGACTGCCACGGGTCGGGTCGAAACAGCGATTATCGCGGCGGTTGTCGGGGTTCAAGAGCCTGTGCATTGCATGCCCCCTCTTATTCGGCATTCGCCGACGGCGCGGGCTGCTGGAATGCCACGCGGAATTCGCTGGGTTTGAGCCCCGCCTGCTTGCGGAAATAGCGGCTGAAATAGGCGCTGTCGATAAAGCCCAGGTCATGGGCGATCTGCTTGATTTCCAGTTCCGTGTACGCCAGTTGCCGCTGTGCTTCGCGGATGAGGCGTTCGTTGATGAGCGCCGTGGGGGGCTCGCCCAGTTCGTCACGGCAGATTCGCCCCAGCGTGGTTGGCGTGATGCCGAGCGCTTCCGCATAGCGTGCAACCGGCCAGTGGCGACGAAAATGTTCGTCCACCAGTTCGCGAAACCGGCCGAGCAACGCCGTACGACGAGGATTGCTTCCACGCGGCATCGTGGCGGGCGTGCCCAGCCGCGCGATGCGCATCAGCAATGCCAGCAGCAGCGCATGCCCGGCGGCCACGTTGCCGCGTTCATGGCTGGTGGCCTCTTCCCGGATGAGTTCGATCAGCGGCCAGATCGGTTCGCTGCCATCGGCCTGCCACGGCAGCGGGAACACGCCGGGGCGGCGCATCAACCCCAGCAGTTCGCTGGAAACGATGCGCGCCATGGATTCCAGCGGTCGCTGCGCCGCGGTGATCACCGTGCCGTTGGTGTCGTGGCTGTTGCTGAAGGCATGCACCGTGCGGCACGGCAGCAGCACCAGACTCGGCGCGCTGAAGGTCATGCGGCTGTTCTCCAGCGAAACCTCGCCTTTGCCACTGCGGATGTACACCACCTGCAGCAACGAATCGTGCTGATGCGGCTTGATCTCCTGCTTGTGCAGCTCGCTGCGCTCGTTGATCCACTCGAAGTGCAGCAGATCCTGCCAGGCCGGCAGTGCGTTTTCACCGTACAGCGCGTAATTGGGGATGCGTTTCATCGTTACCTTGGGTACGGATGAGCCGTATGACGAGTGCTCAATTGGATCGAATCGTCCTGTTGGTTGCTCGATTCGTCATGTCGTTTTCGCGTTAAATGTAACAACTTGTTGTGCAGCCGTGCCGCCTTTGCATGCCCCCGCCTTCGGCACGGCCTTCAAAAAAAGAACTCTTATGAACATGCCGACCTGGCGTGAATGGCTGTTTTCCGCCAAAGCGCTGATTGCCGCCCTGCTCGCGCTCTATATCGCCCTGGCGATTCCTCTCGACAACCCGTACTGGGCCATGGCCTCGGTCTACGTGGTATCCCACCCCTTGTCCGGGGCGACCCGGTCGAAGGCGCTCTACCGTGTCCTGGGCACGCTGTCCGGCGCTGCCGCATCGGTGGCGCTGCTGCCGCTGTTCGCCCACCAGCCAATGATGCTGAGCATCGTCATCGCGCTCTGGGTCGGCGGCCTGCTCTTCCTCTCGCTGCTCGACCGCAGCCCGCGCAGCTACATTTTCATGCTCGCGGCCTACACGGTGCCGCTGATCAGCCTCAGCGAGGTGAACCACCCGGAAACCATCTTCGACGTGGCACTGGCCCGTTCCGAGGAGATTCTCCTGGGCATCGTCTGCGCCAGCGTGGTCAATGCCGTGCTGTTTCCCAGCCGCATCGCCCCGGTGCTCGGCGCGCGGATGGACATGCTGCTGCGCGACGGCCGTGCCGCGGTCGGTCGCATGCTCGCGACCCGCCACCGGGACGCCGCCGATCACGGCGAGCTGCATCGACTGCTGGTGGATGTGATGGGCCTCGACGGGATGATCGTCCACCTCGGCTACGACAGCCGCAGCGCCCTGCCCGCGCGCCACGCCCGTGAATTTCGGGCGCGCGTGGCGATGCTGACGCCGCAGCTGATGTCCATCGGCGATTCACTGCGCCGTCTGCAGCGCGAGTTGCACGGGACGCTGCCGGAACTGGAGGAATACCTGCGGCGTGTCGACAGCTGGGTCCAGGGTGATGATCCGCAGGCGACTCCCCACCAGTTGCGCCTGCGCGGCCGGCACCTGCAAACCTGGCTCGGCGACACCCATCCCGAGCACGCGCTGGCATTTTCCAGCGCCCTGACGCAACTGCGTGCCCTGATCGATCTCTGGCAGGACTGCCTCAACCTGCGCCTGGAATTCGCCAAGGGTCACCCCGAGCGTGCGCCGCTGTTGCGCTACCGCGTGCGCCAACTGATCGGTGGGCCACGCCATTACGACTACGGCCTGCTGGCCATTTCGTCCGCCTCGGTGGCGCTCTCGATACTCTGCATCAGTCTGCTGTGGTTCGTTTCCGGCTGGGAACATGGCTACAGCGCTGTGTTCATCGCCGCAGTGGCCGGCTGCTTCTTCGCCGGGCAGGACAATCCGGCGCCGTTCATCAAGTCGTTCCTGGTCGCCACGGTGATTTCGTCGGTGGTCGCCGCCATCTATCTGTTCGCGCTGATGCCCAACGTGCACGACTTCGGTAGCCTGGCCGCGCTCCTGGCCGTGCCGCTGCTGCTGCTCGGCACCCTCGCCGGACGGCCGCAGTACGCCGGCACGGTGATCGTGCTGGCGGTGCAGACCATCTCCAACATCACCATCCAGGACAGCTACAAAGCCGATTTCCCGCTGTTCGCCGACATCGCCCTGTCCTGCACGCTGGGCGTGGTCTTCGCGCTGGTCTGGGCGCGCCTGACCCGGCCATTCGGCATGCATTGGGCAGCCCGCCGCCTGGCCCGTGCCGGGTGGCTGAGCCTTGCACGGCTGGCAGTGGCGAAGAAGCAAGGCGATCACGCCGAGGTCGCTTCCGATGTCATCGACCGCACCGCGCAACTGCTGCCGCGCCTCGGCCAGCTGGGCGATCAGGGCCTGGCACTGCACGACGCCACTCGCGAACTGCGGCTGTGCTTCCGCCTGCTGGAACTCAAGCAGTTGCAGTTACCGACGGCGCTCCGCGAGCAATTGCAGCCGATCCTGCTGGCCGCGCACGACTACTTCCAGGCCTGCGCCAGGAGCCGCCAGCCGCCACCGGCGCCCGAGGGCCTGCGGCGGCAACTGGACGATTGCCTGCCACGGCTGCAGGCGCGTCCCGAGCGCGTTGCCTACAAAGCCTGCCTGGCCCTGCATGGCCTGCGTCTGGCGCTGTTCCCCGATGCCTCGTCAACCATACGGCCACTGCCGCCAATCGGCGGCCTCGAACCTGCAGGAGCCGGAACATGACCGGACACATCGATCTCTACGGCGTCTACGTACCCGTGCTGCTGGTGCTGATGCTCGGCGCCTACCTGCTCAAGAGCCTGCTCGGCACGGCCCTGGAGCGCCTGGGCTTCTACCGCTGGGTCTGGCACCCGCCGCTGTTCAACCTCGCCCTGTACGTCCTCGTGCTGGGCGCCCTGTTCAACCTCATGCCCCGGATGTGAAACGTGAACAAATGGATACCCGCCGCCGGCTCAGTGGTGCTGACCCTGCTGGCCGTAGCCGTCGCCGTCGCCGTCAGCCTACACCTGTGGGACTACTACATGGAGGCGCCGTGGACGCGCGATGGCCATGTGCAGGCCGACATCATCCAGGTCGCGCCTGACGTTTCCGGGCTGGTGACCGAGCTGCACGTGCGCGACAACCAGAAGGTCGATCGCGGCCAGGTGCTGTTCGTGATCGACCGGGCACGCTTCGAGCTCGCGGTGGACGAGAGCCTGGCCGCGGTGCTGGAGCGCCGCGCCGAGCTGGAGCAGGCGCGCCGCGAAGCCAAGCGCAACCGCGTACTGAAGGACCTGATCGCCGCCGAAACCGTGGAAATCGGCGACACCCGGGTCAAGCGCGCCGAAGCCGCGCTGGCCACCGCCGAAGCGGCCCTGGGCGTGGCGCGCCTGGATCTCGAGCGTACCACCGTGCGCAGCCCGGTGGACGGCTACCTCAGCGACCAGACCATGCGCGTCGGCGACTACGTCAAGACCGGTACGCCGGTGCTGTCGATCGTCGATACCCGCTCGCTGCGCATCGAGGGGTACTTCGAGGAAACCAAGCTGCACGCCATCGAGATCGGCCAACCGGTGGACATCAAGGTGATGGGCGAATCCCAGCACCTGTACGGCTATGTACAGAGCATCGCCGCCGGCATCGAGGACCGCGACCGCGCGCGCGGTAATTCGCTGCTGCCCAATATCGACCCCAGCTTCAACTGGGTGCGCCTGGCCCAGCGGATTCCGGTGCGCGTGGTGCTCGACGAAGGCCAGCAGAGCGACATTCGCCTGGTCATCGGCCGCACCGCAACGCTGTCGGTCCTCCCCTGGCCGGGCACCGCAACCAGGCCGGCGACGCCATGAGCCGCTACCGCCACGCGCCGCTGCTGGTCCTGGCCGGGCTGCTCGGTGCCTGCAGCATGGTCGGCCCCGACTATCGGCTGCCGGATGATTCCGCGTTCCGCCGCGCCGAGGCACAGGCGCCGTTCGATCTGGGCGGCAATGCGCAGGTCGAACAGGCGCCGCTGCCCGACGACTGGTGGAAGCTGTACGACGATCCGCTGCTCGACCGCCTGGTGAGCGAGGCGCTGGAGCGCAACACCGACGTGCGGCTGGCCTACCACAACCTGCGTCGCGCTTACGAAGGCTTCCAGATGGCCCATCACGCGCAGGAGATCGAGGTCGGCGGCAACGGCTCGCTCGCGCGCGGCCAGTTGTCCAGCGAAGCGCTGGCCCTGCAGGAGAAACTGCCGGTGATGAACCTCGCCGATGCAGGGCTCGCCGTGGGCTACCAGCTCGACCTGTTCGGCCAGCTCAGGCGCGCCGCCGAAGCGGCCGGCGCCAGTGCCGATGCCGGCGCCGCGGCGCTGGACAGCGCGCGCATCACCGTGGTCGCGCAGGTGGTGCGCAACTATGTCCAGGCCTGCCATGCCAGCGAGGAGCTGGCGATTGCCGAACGTTCGCTGGCGATTCAGGAGCGGCAGCTGGACGTGGCCGTACGCCTGCTCGGTGGCGGTCGCGGCAGTGAAGTGGACGTGGCGCGCGCGCAGGCACAGGTCGAGGCGCTACGCGCCGAGCTGCCGCCTTTCGAAGCCAAGAAGTCCGCGGCGCTGTACCAGCTCGCCGCGCTGCTCGCGCGCACGCCGGGTGATCTGCCGGCATCGGTCGCCGCCTGCAGCCATGCGCCGCGACTGGAGCAGCCGATCCCGGTCGGCGATGGCGCCGCGCTGCTCAAGCGGCGTCCGGACATCCGCGCCGCCGAACGCCTGCTCGCCGCGGCCAGCGCGGACATCGGCGTCGCCACCGCCATGATGTATCCGCAGGTCAGCCTGGGCGCCTCGGCGGGCTCCACCGGCATGCTCGAACACATGGGCGACGCGGTCACCCGGCGCTGGGCATTCGGGCCGGCGATCAGCTGGCATTTCCCGACCCGGGTCGACCGCGCGCGGGTTCGCGCCATGGAGGCTGGCGCCGATGCCGCCCTCGCCCGTTTCGACGGCACGGTGCTCGACGCGCTGCGCGAAACCCAGACGCTGCTCAGCCGCTATGCCCACGATCTGCAACGCAACCTCGCGCTGCGCGATTCCCGCGATGCCGCCAGCCGCGCCGCGGATCACACCCGGCGGCTCTATCAGGAAGGCCGCCTGGCCTACCTCGACAGCCTCGACGCCGAGCGTACCCTGGCGTCCGCCGAAGCGGCGCTGGCGGCATCGGCGCGACAGCTGTCGAATGATCAGGTGAACCTGTTTCTTGCCCTGGGTGGCGGCTGGGAAGGCAGTGCAGGCGAGCCATCGGCCCGGCTGGAGCACTGAAACGTGGCCATGAGCGGCGCATCATGACCTGAGAGGTAACGATAGATGGACATGCTGCAAGCGATGCGGGTATTCGTGCGGGTGGTCGATGCAGGCAGCTTCACCGCGGCGGCGACGCAGGCGGCCATGTCCACGGCGCAGGCTTCCCGGCTGGTAGCCGAGCTGGAAAACCACCTGCAGGCCCGGCTGCTGCATCGCACGACCCGCCGCCTTGCGCTCACCGAGGCCGGGGCGCGATTTCTCGAGCGCTGCCGGGAGATTCTTGCCCAGGTGGAGCAGGCACGGCTTGGAAGCCAGCGGGGCGCACCTGACGCCCAGTGGACGGTTGCGCGTGCATTCGAGCACCGGCCTGGGCATCCAGCTACTGTCCAGCCTGGCCGGGCGCTACAACGAACGCTATCCGGAGGTCAGCCTGGATCTGGCGCTATCGCAATGCCAACCGGACCCGCTCGCGGCGAGCCTGGACGTCATCATCACGCTGTCTCGCGAGCTGCCCGATTCCGAGCTGGTCACCCAGCGACTGGGCACGGTATTCAGCGTGGTCTGCGCCGCGCCGAGCTATCTGGTGCAACACGGCATTCCGCGGACGCCGTCCGCACTGCATCGGCATCGCTGTCTGCGCCTGGCCGATCCCGTGTTCGCCGATGACTGGCATTTCGTCGGCGAGGGCATCGACGAGGTGATTCGCCCCGGTGAAACCTTCAAGGTCAACGTCGCCGAAGCCATGGCCAGCGCCGCCGAGACCGGCATGGGCATCTGCCTGCTGCCGGACTACGTCGCCGCGCCGGCATTGCAGCGTGGCGCGCTGGTGCGCGTGCTGCCGCAGTTCCACCTGCAGCACAAGCACATCCATGCGCTCTACCCTTCACGGCGCTTTCTCGATGCGAAGATCAGGACCTGGGTCGAGTTCCTCAAACAGGAACTGCCCCGGGCCTTTCACAACTATCATGAGATATTGCAGAACCCCGAACACTGGGCCTGAGGCGACTGTTGCGCATCCGGTAAAGCTTCATCAACGGCAGCGCTGTTTTTCCCGCCGCCCGGCCGCCTTACTCTTGTGCGGTGGCAACAAGTAGTGGGGGTCGATTCCGCTTCTGTCGTTCGATCGGCCGCTCCTTCGATCGAATGCCCTGTCACCTTTGGGCTGCTCCCGCCTTGTGGCAGCCTCGTTTTATTCCTGACGCCTGCCACGCTGCAGGCGCCGCTATCGAGCCTTCGCCGGGCGCCTCGCCGCGTTACGGCACGCAGGCACTCTGGAGGTCGTGATGAATAAGTTGATCGCAATTGTCGGCCTGGCGCTTTGCGCACAATGGGCCCATGCAGCGAACGAACCCACCGCGTACCGCTATGGCGACCGGCTGGATATCGCCAAGGTGGTTTCACTGGAGGTGCCCGCCGGCGGCTGCGATGTGGTCGAAGCGAAGATGACCTACGTGGATTCCAACGGCGAAACCCACGAGACCACCTATCTGCGACAAGGCGCCGACTGCAGCAACTTCTGAACCGCCCCTGGCCGGTGTGCGCGGTGCACCGGCCGCGGCCCATCCGACTACTTCCCCACCCTCGTCCTAGATGCCCAGGCGTTCGCGCATTTGCCCGCTGATCGCCTGTTCCACCTGCGCGATAGCCGTCCAGGGATCGTCGTCGCCCAGCTCCTGCAGCCGCTCGAACAGATTGCCAACCGTCCACAGGTTGGCGCCCTTCAGCTCGCCCAGTTCCTCGCGATGGATCGGTACGGACACCGGCAGGCCTGCCCGCGCGCGCACCGAGTAGGCGGCCACGGTACTGGCGCCGCGACTGTTGCGCAGGTAGTCGATGAAGATGCGGCCGACCCGGTTCTTCGGTCCGCTGACCGCCGAGAAATGGCTGGGCAGCAGCTTGGCCAGGTACTTGGCGATGGCCTGGCTGAAGGCCTTCACCTCGCTCCAGCCGTGAATCGGCTCGAGCGGCACGATGATGTGCATACCCTTGCCGCCGCTGGTCTTGAGGAAGGAAGCCAGGCCGATCTCGTCCAGCAGCGTCTGCGTCAGTTGGGTGGCCTCGATCATCCGTTTCCACGGCAGTGCAGGGTCGGGATCGAGGTCGAGCACGAAGCGGTCGGGATGCTCCAGCTTCGGCGCCACGGCGTTCCAGGTGTGCAATTCGATGGTGCCCATCTGCGCTGCGCCAACCAGCGCCTCGACACTGTCGATCACCAGCAGGGCGCCGTGTTTCGGGTCCAGTGCCGGATCGAGCTGGGTGATGTGCGGGATGGCCAGTTTGTCGGCGTGCTTCTGGAAGAACAGCTCGCCCTCGATACCTTCCGGCGCGCGAACCAGCGCCAGCGGGCGCGCGCGTAGCTGCGGCAGCGCCCAGGGCGCGATCCGTGCGTAGAAACGCGCCAGTTCGAGCTTGGTCGTAGCGCTGGCCGGATCGATGATCCGCTCGGGATTGGAAATCCTGATCCGGCCGCTCGCGATCGGATCGGCCTTCCCGTGGCCGGAGCGTTCCGGCGTACCGTTGACTGGCTTGGCTCGCTCACGGGTGATCGCCTTGGCCGGCTTGTCCGTGCGCAGTCCGTGGAACACCGAATGGCGGACCACGCCTTGCCGGGTCATTTCGGCATAGGCGACTTCGCACATCAGTTCGGGTTCGAGCCATTGAGCGCCACGCACATCGGCAGCCGGCGGCGCCTTGGCCAGCGGGCAGCGCTCGGTTTCCCGCTGCTTCAGTTGCTTGTGCAGGCTTTGCAGGGTGGCGTGGTTGAAGCCGGTGCCGACCTTGCCGGCGTAGCGCAGCTCGCCGTTGTCGTCGTGCAGCCCGAGCAGCAACGCGCCGAAGCCGGTGCGCGCGCCCTTGGGCTGGGTGTAGCCGACGATGATGAACTCCTGGCGATTGCTGCACTTGATCTTGACCCAGCTGCTGCTGCGCCGCGAGGTGTAGAGGCTGCCGCCGCGCTTGCCGATCAGCCCCTCCAGTTTCATCTGGCAGGCGCTTTCGAGAATGCTGTCCGCTTGTTCGGTGAAGTCTTCGGAAAAGCGCAGCAGTTCGCTGTCGCTGCGCTCCAGCACCTCGCGCAGCGCGGCGCGGCGCTGTTCCAGCGGCACTTCACGCAGGTCCATGCCGTTCAGATAAGGCAGGTCGAACAGGTAATAGAGGATGGCGCCGCTGCGCCCCGCTTCGAAGGCATTCTGCAGCGCCTGGAAATCCGGCGTGCCCTCCTCGTTCGGCACCACGATCTCACCGTCGAGCCAGGCCGACTCCAGCCCCAGGCCCGCCAACGCCGCGGCCTGTTGCGGCATCTTCGCCGTCCAGTCATGACCGTTGCGGGTGAACAGCTGAACCTTGCCGGCGTCGATGCGCGCGACGATGCGGTAGCCGTCGAACTTGATTTCGTAGCGCCAGTCGCCGTCGGGTACCGAGTCCACCAGTGTCGCCAGTTGCGGCTTCAGGCTATCGGGCAAGGTTGCCGGCTTGGCGCCTTGCAGCGAGACGCCCGGTTCCTGCTTGCGCGGGCGAGCCTTGGCGGGGCGCGCCACCGGCCTGGCCGGCGTTTCCTCGGTCCGCGCCTTCGCCGCAGCGCGTTTGCGCGGCACCAGCGTGCGATCGCTGAGCACGCTGTGCGGCTGCGCGGTGACGATGTCGTACTCGCTCTCCTCGCGCGCCGCCTCGTCCCGGGACTTGATCAGGAACCACTGCTCCTTCTTGCCCTCCATGCGCGTGCGTACCAGGTTCCAACTGCCGGCGAGCTTCTCGCCCTCCAGGATGAACTTGAGTTTGCCCTTGCGATAACCCTCGTGCACATCGCCTTGCGGTATCCACACGCCCCGGTCCCAGACGATCACGTCGCCGGCGCCATAGTGACCTTCCGGGATGTGCCCCTCGAAGGTGGCATAGTCCAGCGGGTGATCCTCGACATGCACGGCCAGGCGGCGCACGCCTGGATCGAGACTCGGCCCCTTGGGAATGGCCCAGCTTTTCAGCGTGCCATCGAGTTCCAGGCGAAAGTCGTAATGCAGGCGCGTGGCGTCGTGCTTCTGAATGCAGTACTGCAGCGCATGCGCCGCCTTGCCCCGCTTGCCCCGCGCCGTGCCGCCCGAAGGCTCCGGCGTGGCGGCGAAATCGCGCATGCGCTGGTATTCATCGAGGGCCATGGCGGCGCTCCCACTGGCGATACGGCGTTGTCATTCCAGCGTGCCGGGGTCCGTGGACGGATCGTTCGGACCGCCCGGCGCCGAATGCCGGGTGGGGTCGGTGGACTCCTGCTCGTCGTTCGTCGGCGCCACGGGGCGGCCGTCGTCGGTAACCGTGCGGCCCTTGTGGTCCTTGCGGGTTTCCACCTCCTCCTGAGGCGTCGGATTGCCCATCGGGCTCGGCGCCGAGCCCTGATCATCCTCGGGGGTGCCGGCGGGAAACTGCGCCATGGCCGGCAAAGCGATCAGACCACTCAGGGCCACTGTCAGGACGAGTCTTTTCATTCGAACCTCCGCAGGGGCAGCCGCCGAAAAGAAGCGGCTGCATTGCTATTTTGGTCACCCTCCGCGGGTATGAGTTCAAGGCTCCCAAAGCGCCTCGGGCTGCACGTCCCGATGAGCGGCAGCGGCAGCGAAGGCCGTAGCACGGCGCTTGCGGATTTAATCCGCCGAGCGGCCATATGACGCAATGTACAAGCCGAGGATGGCTGCTACGGTTGGATGGTGGCGGGAAATCGGTGGTGCGCAGGATAGCGCTGCGCCTCAATCACTCCAGACCCTAGGGAGGATTTATGAGCTCACGTCTTCCTCTGTTTAAAATCGAAGCGATTCTGCACACTTATTTGCGCCCTTATCAGTGCGAATGCCGGGCGGAGCCGGACAGTTCGCTGAGCGTGCGCCTCTACCGCGATCCCTCCCAGAGCGAGGAGCTGACCGTCCTCGGCATTTCCTACGACCAGTGCCGCGACGCCGCCAATCTGGTGCGCCTGGCGCAGGAACTGCGCGTCGAGATGTACGCCACGCGCAGTACCACCGCGACCGAACCTGAGCGCCTTCGCGCCGCGGAGTGACCGCGCTCGCCAGCAGCGTTCGCCGGCCGCTCAGCGCGGGGTGCGAATGCTGCTGGAGGCGGCACTGCCTCGTGTGCGGTTCAGATATTTCAGGAACAGGTCATGGCCGTAGCCGTGCGACTGCTCGGACCGTTGCCGGCCGAAGCGCTGCCAGGCCCGCTCATGGAGGTAGTAGACGAGCGTGTTGCACAGCGGCTCGATCAGCGCAACCGCGCCGCCGATGGCGACACTGCCGGTCAGTGCATAGACCACGGTGAATGCGGTGGCGAAGTGCAGGATGGTGAAGGTGAAGGTCTTGAGCAGTGGTCGGTTTCTCATCGGTTGCTTCCGTCAGGCGCGGTGGCCGCAGCCCTTCGACCAACCCATGCGGTGAATGAGTATTCAGGCCCCGGTTGGACGCATCATGCATCCGACCGGAGGGAAGTACGTTGAGCAGCGCCATGGCTCAGCGCTTGGCCTCGACATGCGGCTCCGCGGCGCGGGTCAGGTAGGCCTGGGTCAATTCGGCGAGGTGGTCGCGCAGCCAGTCGGCCATGGCGATTTCTTCCACCAGAATGCGTTCGCAGACTTCCTTGGTCTGCAGATCGCCCACCGCCTCGGCCGCGGCGATGAGAATCGTGTAGGAGGCGATCTCCAGGTTCTCGAACACGTAACCCATCTGCGCGCCCTTGACGATCTCGTCGTTGACCATCATTCCGCCCATGGCCTGCCCCATCGCCATCATCTTGCCGCCAAGGTCCTTGAAACCGGAATAGGACTTGTCATAGCGCTGCAGACAGCTCTCGATCAGCCTGGCCTGGTTCTGCGTTTCGGTAATGTGCTGCTCGATGCGCGCCTTGAGCTCCGGATAGTGCTCGATACGGCTGGCCTGCTTCTTCAGCATGGTTTCGGCCTGGGCCTCCATCGCGTGGGCATCGCGCAGCCACTCGATCAAGCGTTCGGTACGGACATCGTTGCCGGTCTGTGCACTCTGCATGGTGGTACTCCTGCGAGGTCTGAATGATCCGGGCCCGTTTCAGCCCGCCTGTAATTTGTGAAACACCCCGTCGACAGGAGTTCCCCCGGCCCGACTGGCTGCATCGGCAGGCGAAACGGCCATGAACTTTGCATGGCCGTTCAAGTCACTGCCCAGACAAATGGCGAACCGGAGCCTGCGTCATCGAACTTCCACACTTTCTCCTGCAATGGGACCAGTACATCAGCCAGCCGGGACTGCGCACCTTGGCGGTCGCGCTGTTCGTGGTCCTGGTACTGAGCCTGTTCGGGCGCGTGCTCACCGCGCTGATGCTGCGCCTGGCCCGAGTCTTCGTGTTCACGCGTGAACTCTCCGAACAGCTGGAAAAGCCCATCCGCATGCTGCTGCCGCTGCTCGGCCTGCAAGGCGTCTGGGCCTCGGCGCCCGACGATCTGCTGTTGATCGGCGCGGCGCGACAGGTCACCACGCTGCTCATCATCGCGACCCTCACCTGGATGGCGCTGCGGCTGTTGCGCGGTCTGCAACTGTTCATCCAGCTGCGCAACCCGGTGGACGTGGTCGACAACCTGCGGGCGCGGCAGATCCAGACCCAGTCGCGGGTACTGCTGCGCACCCTGGCCTTCTTCGTATTGCTGGTGGGCATCGCGGCGATGCTGATGACCTTCCCCGGCGCGCGCCAGTTCGGCGCGAGCCTGCTGGCGTCGGCCGGTCTCGCCGGGCTTGCGGTGGGTTTCGCCGCCAGGCCGGTGCTGGCCAACCTGATCGCCGGTGTACAGATCGCCATGACCCAGCCGATCCGCCTCGACGACGTGGTGATCGTCGAGAACGAATGGGGGCGCATCGAGGAAATCACCGGTACGTACGTGGTGGTGCGCATCTGGGATGACCGTCGGCTGGTGGTGCCGCTGCAATATTTCATCGAGAAACCGTTCCAGAATTGGACCCGTCGCGGCTCGAGCCTCATCGGCACGGTGTTTCTCTGGGCCGACTATTCGCTACCGCTGGAGCCGCTGCGCGAGGAACTGCGCCGCCTGTGCAAGGACGTACCGGAACTGTGGGACGGCCGGGTCTGCGTGCTGCAGGTGACCGATGCCAGCGAGAAATCCATCCAGTTGCGGGCGCTGGTCAGCTCGCCTGACTCGTCGCGCAACTGGGACCTGCGCTGCCATATCCGCGAGAACCTGCTCGGGTTCATCCAGCGGCAATACCCGCATGCGCTGCCGCTGGTCCGCGCGGACCTGAGTGTCGGGCAGAAACCGACGGTGGATACCTCGCAGCCGGAGCATGTAGAACCGGAGCGGCAGCCACCGGTGTGAGCGAGGTTGGTGTTCAATTTCTCTCCAGCCCGCCAAGGTCGGCACCATGATCAACAACCTGCAACGAGCGGTGGTGTTGGAGCGCCTGGATATCGAGGCCGAAGCAGACGATCCGGACGACGCCTTCCTGCTGGCCATGACCTTGGCGGGAGAGGCGGACTACCTCGTGACCGGGGATCGCCGCGCCGGCCTGCTGCAACGTGGCCATATTGGGCGGACCCGGATCGTCACGCCCGCCGAGTTCTGCGCCGAGGTGCTGTGACCGATGCCGGGCGGCTTTACGGACAGAGCGGCGTGTCGACTGAAGAAAGGATTGCGGAAGAACGTCACGCGAACCCTGCAGCCACGCGCTTCGCGACGGAACAGTACGGCTGAGATGGAGCCGCTGCACGGGTTATTACGTATACGCTGGGGCCGAGCCGCGTATCGGAAGCATTGTTCAGTTAACGGCTTGCCGGGCAACAGTTTGGCGAAATCCCAACAGCCTTACCCTCCAAGCCTCTCCAACAGCTCGGCATATTTCTCCGGCAGCCGGGTCAGCCCATGGCGCGCCGCCTGTTCGCGAATCTCCACCCGGCTACCCTCGAATTGCACCGTTTCGCTCACCACCACCTGCCGTTCGCCCCGCATCAGTGCATAGGCGAAGCACTGGGTGCCGCCTTCGTCCTGCTGCGCGTCGTCCGCCACGCCGGTATTGGCGACCGCAAACGTCGCGACGCTGACGTTGAGCGCGCCGACGGCCATCTCGCTGGCGACCTCTTCGCTGGTCAGACCGAATTTCTCGATGGTTTCGAAATCCACCTTGAGCAGGCGGTTCTTCGCCTTGGGTGAATAGACCACGAAGCCGCTATCCAGCACCTGCCCGCAGCCAGGGATATCGGCGAGCAGCGAGGCCATCAGCCCGCAGGTACAGGATTCGGCGGTAGTCAGCTGAAGTCCTTCGCGCTGAAGAAAAGCGACGATGCGCTCGATCTCTTGCATGCTTTTTGCTCCACCCGGATTACAGGTCACAGCCGTCTCGGCCTTTGTGTTTCGGAGCAGATTGCAAGGTGCGAGTTCCAGCTGCAGATATTTGACTGGATTCAAGAACTTCTACCGCGCCGCCGTGTCTGGTTTCTGGTAGGGCCAACGTAGCTCTACCGCCCTTTGCGGCTGCTCCGAACAAGCTTTCAGCCTTGTCGTGTTCATGGTGTGCGGCGGTCATCGGATCGTTGCATGGGAGAAATATGCTCGTAGCTGCTCCGGCATCTGGAAGCCGGGCCTCTGGGGAGAACATGATGAGTATTGCCGCTGTGAACACCCGGCCTTTCAGCCTGCTCAGAACCACACCCGTCGTACCGCCGGCAATACGCCCCACGTTGCAGATTCGCAGTCGCCATGACGACAAACGACGAATCCTCTTCGTCACCTCCGAACTGACCGACCTGATCAAGACCGGCGGCCTCGCCGACGTTTCCGCTGCCCTGCCCCGCGCTCTGGGCGGGTTGCACGACGTGCGGGTGCTGATCCCGGGTTATTCGCAGGTGATGAATGGTGCCCAGCCCATTCGCATCGTCGGTACGCTCGGGCCATACGCCGACGTGCCGGGCTGCCGCATCGGCCGCATGGACATGCCCGACGGCCTGATCATCTACGTCCTGATCTGCCCCGAACTCTACGAGCGCGAGGGCCTGCCCTACGGCGACGAGCACGGCAACGACTGGCCGGACAATCCGGTGCGTTTCGCCCGGCTGGGGCTGGCTGCCGCGGAAATCGCCGCCGGCACCGCCTGCATCAGCTGGGCCCCGGAGCTGGTGCATGCCCATGACTGGCCGGCCGGCCTGGCTCCGGCGTACATGCACTGGCGCGGGCTGACCACGCCGAGCGTGTTCACCATTCACAACCTCGCCTATCAGGGCAACATCGACATGAGTCTGCGGCGCCCGCTGGGGATCCCGGCAGAAGCCTGCGACCCGGAGCGCATGGAGTTCTACGGCAAGCTCTCGTTGCTCAAGGCGGGCATCGCCTACGCCAGCCACGTGACCACCGTCAGCGCCACCTACGCCGAAGAGATCACCACACCGGAGTTCGGCTGTGGCATGGAAGGCTTCCTGCGCATGAAGGCTCGCCAGGGATTGCTCAGCGGCCTGCTCAACGGCATCGACGAAAGCTGGGAGCCGGAAAGCGATTCCCATCTGGTGCGCGGCTTCAGTGCCCGCTACTGGGATGGCAAGGAGGCCAACGCCTCCTACGTTCGCGAAACCTTCGGCCTCGAACATTGCGACGCTCCGCTGTTCGCCGTGGTGTCGCGACTGGTGCACCAGAAAGGCGTGGACCTGACCCTCGACGTGGCGCGCAGCATCGTCGAGGGCGGCGGCCAATTGGCCATTCTCGGCCGTGGTGAGCCCCCCATCGAAGAGGCTGTGCGGCAGCTTGCGCAGCGCCATCCGGGGCGTGTCGCGGCGCACATCGGCTTCAACGAGACCGATGCCCGGCGGCTGTTCGCCGGCAGCGATTTCCTGTTGATGCCCTCGCGTTACGAGCCCTGCGGCCTCAGCCAGATGTACGCACAGCGCTACGCCTCATTGCCGATCGCCCGTCGTACTGGTGGCCTGGCGGATTCCATCGAGGACGGCGTCACCGGCCTGCTGTTCGACGAGCCCAGTGCCGACAGCTACCGGCAAGCGGTGAAGCGCGCGCTGGAGATTCACAAGCATCCGCAGTTGCTCGGTGCCATGCGCTGCCGGGCGATGGCCGCCGGCTTCTTCTGGCGGCACGCCATCGGGCCTTACGACGCGCTCTATCAACAGTTGCTCGGGGAGCGCCGCGAGGTCAGTCTTTCCATCCCGTGATATAGGTGATCAATGCAGAAGCAGCGTGCCCACAGGGGGCGACACGGCCCGGAGTTACTGGATAGTCGGACCACCCGCTTCAGGCTCTGGGCCCCGGACGCGCGAAAGGTCAGCCTGATCGTGGTGGGTGCGCAAACGCTGCCGATGATCGCCGATGAAGACGGCTGGTACAGTATCGAAGCGCCCTACGGCGCGGGCACGCTGTATCGCTTCCTGATCGACGATGAGCTGGAGGTGCCCGACCCCGCTTCGCGCGCCCAGGCCGGCGACGTGCATGCGCCGAGTCTGGTGGTCGATCCCGACGATTACCTCTGGCGCAACGCCGAGTGGCGTGGCCGCCCCTGGCACGAGACGGTGCTCTATGAAATGCATGCCGGCCTCTACGGCGGCTTCGCGGCGATGGAGGCGCACCTGGCCGATCTCGCCGAACTGGGCGTCACCGCCATCGAGCTGATGCCGATCGCCGAGTTTCCCGGCGACCGCAACTGGGGCTACGACGGCGTGCTGCCCTACGCGCCGGAAGCCGCCTACGGCAGCCCGGAAGAACTCAAGCACCTGATCGACACCGCCCACGGCCTGGGCCTGATGGTGTTTCTCGACGTGGTCTACAACCACTTCGGCCCGGACGGCAACTATCTGGGCCGCTACGCCAGGCATTTCTTCCGCCACGACCAGCAGACCCCCTGGGGCGACGCCATCGATTTCCGCCGCGGCGAGGTGCGGGACTTCTTCATCGACAGCGCGCTGACATGGCTGCTCGACTACCGTTTCGACGGCCTGCGCCTGGACGCGGTGCACGCCATTCCCGATCGCAGCTTTCTTACCGAACTGGCCGAACGGGTACAGGCCGCGGTCGAGCCCGGGCGCCACGTGCACCTGGTGCTGGAGAACGAGGATAACCGCGCCAGCCTGCTGACCCAGGGTTTCATTGCGCAGTGGAACGACGACGGTCACAACGTCCTGCACACCCTGCTCACCGGCGAGCGCCAGGGCTATTACGCCGACTATCACCCGGACACGACCGACAAGCTGGCGCGCTTTCTCGGCGAAGGCTTCGTCTACCAGGGCCAGAACAATCGGCGCGGCGAAGCGCGCGGCGAGCCCAGCGCGCACCTGTCGCCTACCGCCTTCGTGCTGTTTCTGCAGAATCACGACCAGACCGGCAACCGTGCCTTCGGCGAACGCCTGATCAGCCTGACTGATCCGCACGCCCTGCGCGCGGCCACCGCGCTGCTGCTGCTGTCACCGATGGTCCCGCTGCTGTTCATGGGCGAGGAATGGGGCGCCCGCCAGCCGTTCCTGTTCTTCACCAGCCACCATGGCGAGCTGGCCGACGCGGTGCGCGAAGGCCGGCGTGGCGAGTTCGCCGAGTTTGCCGAATTCGCCGACGAACATACCCGCGAGCGGATTCCCGACCCCAATGCCGTATCCACCTTCGAGGATTCCCGTCCCGACTTCGGCAGCCGCCGGGAGCCGGGCCACGCCGAGTGGCATGCGCTGTATCGCCAGTTGCTGCAGATCCGACATGCCGAAATCATCCCGCGCCTGCCGGGGGCACGGTTCCTCGGCGCCCAGGTGCTCGGCGAAGCGGCGGCGCTCGCGCGCTGGCGCCTCGGCGATGGCAGTGAACTGCGACTGGAGCTGAACCTCGGCGCGACCGCCGTCCCGGTATCCGTCGCGTCTGCCGCCGCGCAACTGCTGTTCGCCAGCCGCGAGTTGCCGAACGCCCCCTGCGGGCAACTACCGGCCCGTACCGCCCTGCTGTATCTGGAGAAATCGTCATGAGCGATGAACGCCTGATCCGCCTGGCCGAGGCCGCAGGGTTGTCCATCGATTGGGTGGACGCCGACGGCCGTGATCAGCGGGTCCAGCCGGATGTGCTGCGCGCCATACTCGCCGGCCTGGGGCTGGCGGCCGAAACCCGCGCAGAAATCGATGCCAGCCTGGAAAAACTGCACATGAACAACCGCCGCGCCAGCCTGCCGCCACTGCTGACCGGCGACCAGCACGCGGCCCTGGACCTTTCCAGCTATGTTCGGCCGGCAGCGGCATTCGCCCTGCAGCTGGAGAATGGCGAGCGGCGCGACGGCGTACTGGATGACCAGGCATGCCTGCCGCCCATCGAAATCCCCGGCTATCACCGACTGGAGATCGGCGATAGCCGGGTAACGCTGGCCATTGCCCCGCCAGCCTGCCCGTCCGTGACCGAGATTGCCGGCGACGGCGCCTGGGGCCTCGCCGTGCAGCTCTACAGCCTGCGTCGCCCCGGCGATGGGGGCCTGGGCGATACCCTGGCACTCGAAGCCATGGCCCGCAGTGCCGCTGCTTACGGTGCCGATGCACTGGGCATCAGCCCGGTGCATGCGATGTTCAGCGAACACCCCAACCAGTACAGCCCCTATTCACCGTCCAGCCGGCTGTTCTACAACGTGCTGCACAGCGCGCCGGGCAGCATCCTCGGCGACTACCCGCTGCGCCAGGCCATCGAACGCTGCGGCCTGAGCGACGAACTGCAACGGCTGGAGCAACTCGAACTGATCGACTGGCCGGCTGTGGCCGAGGCCCGCCAGCGCCTGCTGCGCACGCTGTTTCATGACTTCAATAGCGGTGGCAACGCCCAGCAGCAGGATTTCGAGAGTTTCCGCAAGGCTGCTGGCGAAGCGCTGGAGAACCATTGCCGTTTCGAGGCACTGCACGCCGCATTGCGCTCGCCTGAAGGTCGCCCGCAGCACTGGCGCGACTGGCCGCTGCAGTACCGCGATCCGCAGAGTGCCGCCGTGCAGCGCTTCGCCGAGGAAAACGCCGATGCGGTCGGCTTCCATGCCTTCTGCCAATGGCTGATGGCGCGCGGCCTGGAACGTGCCCAGGTGGCCGCCCGCAGTTCCGGCATGCGCATCGGCCTGATCAGCGACCTGGCGGTCGGTGCCGATGGCGGCGGTAGCCAGACCTGGAGCCGCCAGGACGAGGTGCTGGCGGCCCTCGCCGTTGGCGCGCCGCCGGACATCCTCAACCGGGACGGGCAAAACTGGGGCATCTCCGCCTTTTCACCCTGGGGCCTGAAGGATCATGGCTACCGGGCTTTCATCGAGATGCTGCGCGCCAATCTGGCGCATGCCGGCGGCATGCGCATCGATCATGTGATGGGGCTGATGCGCCTGTGGGTGATGCCGTCCGGCGCGCGACCGGACCAGGGCGCCTATCTCAACTACCCGTTCGACGACCTGCTGCGTCTGCTGGCGCTGGAAGCCTGGCGGCACAGCGCGGTGATTCTCGGCGAGGACCTCGGCACGGTGCCCGAAGGTCTGCGCGACAAGCTGGCCGCGCGTGGCGTTCTCGGTATGCGCGTGTTGCTCTTCGAGCGTGATGGTGCCGCGAATTTCCTGCCGGCGGCGCACTGGTCCCGGCACGCGCTGGCGACCACCACCACCCATGACATCCCGACCGTCAGCGGCTGGTGGCAGGGTCATGACATCGACTGGCGCATTCGCGTCGGCCAGGTCACCGAACAGGCCCGCGCCGAGCAGTTCGAGGAGCGTGAGCGGGAACGCGCAGGTCTCAATCGAGCCCTGCGCGAAACCTCGGGAGAGCCCGGCGACGCCCCGCTGGCACCCGCTGCGGCGGTGGATGCCAGCATCCGTTTCATCGGCCAGACGCCGGCTCCCCTGGTACTGCTACCGGTGGAGGACGCCCTCGGTCTCGACGAACAGACCAACATGCCCGGCATCGTCGAAAAACATCCGAACTGGCGCCGCCGCTATCCCGGCGACAGCGCCACCCTGCTCGACAGCCCGGTGTGCAGCCAACGCCTGAAGTGCCTGGCCGAGGCACGGCGCACAACCCGCGGAGCGGCGCATCGATGAAAGCACTCAGCGCCACCCTGCGCCTGCAATTCCACCGCGGCTTCACCCTCGACGATGCCACCGCATTGGTCGACTACTTCGCCGAACTGGGCATCAGCCACCTCTACGCATCGCCATTGCTGACCGCCCGCCCGGGCTCGATGCATGGCTACGACGTGATCGACCCGACCCGCATCAATCCGGAACTGGGCGGCGAGCCCGCCCTGCGCCGGCTGGTCACGGCCCTGCGCGCCAAAGGCATGGGCCTGATCCTGGACATCGTTTCCAACCACATGGCGGTCGGTGGTGCCGGCAATGCCTGGTGGCTCGACGTGCTGGAGTGGGGCCGGCGCAGCCCCTATGCGCTGTTCTTCGATATCGAATGGAATTCGCCCGACCCGTTGCTCGAGGGGCAGTTGCTGGTGCCCTTCCTCGGCAGCGACTATGGCGAAGCCCTGCAGCAGGGCAGCGTCGTCCTGCGGCTGGATGCGGACAACGGTTCGCTCTACGTCGAGCACTACGAGCACCGTTTCCCCATCACGCCGCCCAGTTATGGCGAAGTGCTGCGCGCCGCCGACCATCCGCAGCTTCGCGCCCTGGCGCAACATTTCGATGCACTGAAGACCGAGCCTGCTCCCTATCAGACCGCGCGGCTGCTACGCAGCGAACTGGCGCAACAACTGGAGGACGCCGACACCCGGCAGGCCCTGGAGCAAGCGCTGCAGCACTACGACGGCACCACCGGCGAAGGCTTCCAGCGCCTGCACGGGCTGCTGGAGCGCCAGCACTACCGACTGGCCAGCTGGCGCACCGCCGCTGACGACATCAACTGGCGGCGCTTCTTCGACATCAACGAACTCGGTGGCCTGCGCGTCGAGCGGCCAGTGGTGTTCGAGGAAACCCACGCGAAAATCTTCGAGCTGATCGCCGAAGGCCTGGTGGATGGCCTGCGCATCGACCACATCGACGGCCTGGCCGATCCCCGCGGTTACTGCCGGCGCCTGCGCCGGCGGGTC
>NZ_JADDIX010000099.1:81046-171011 GCF_015070855.1 Pseudomonas lopnurensis | reverse complement strand
CCGGCTGAATGCCGGGCGCCCCCCGCAAGCGCTGCAGGCCCACGTCCCCATCTACGTGGAGAAGATTCTCGCCGCGGGCGAGCGCCTGCCCGACGACTGGGGCGTGGACGGCACCACCGGCTACGAATTCATGAACCAGGTGTCGCTGCTGCAACACGACCCGGCCGGCGCAGCGCCGCTCTGCGCGCTCTGGAGCGACACCAGCGGGCGCAGCGCCGACTTCCTGGCGGAAGCCCGCCAGGCCCGCCAATTGGTACTGACCGGGCCGCTGGCGGGCGACTTCGAGAGCGTCGCCCAGGCACTGCTGCAAGTGGCCCGTGGCGACGTGATGACCCGCGACATCACCCTCGGCGCGATCCGCCGCGCGCTGCTCGAACTGATCATTCATTTCCCGGTGTACCGCACCTATATCGCCGCGCCCGGGCGGCGCAACGCCGATGAGCCGTTCTTCCAGCAGGCGCTGGAAGGCGCCCGCAGCACCCTGGGCGAAGCCGACTGGCCGCTGCTCGAGCACCTGGAGCGCTGGCTCGGCGGCGAGCCCCTGCGCAACCTGCCGCGCGGGCCGCTGCGCAAGTTGCGCCGCCATGCCTGCATACGCTTCCAGCAGCTGACCTCGCCCGCCGCCGCCAAGGCCGTGGAAGACACCGCCTGCTATCGCTCCGGCATCCTGCTTTCGCGCAATGACGTCGGCTTCGACCCGCAGTGTTTCAGCGCGTCGGTGGACGCCTTCCACGATGAATGCCGGTGGCGATCCGAACACTATCCGCGCAATCTGCTGGCCACCGCCACCCACGACCACAAGCGTGGCGAGGATACCCGCGCCCGCATCGCCGTGCTCAGCGAGCGTGCCGAGTGGTTCGCCGGCAAGGTGCGGCGCTGGCGCGAACTGGCCGCGGCACAGCGGCTGGAGCTGGACGAAGGGCCGGCTCCTTCGCCCGGCGATGAACTGCTGCTGCTGCAGATCCTGCTCGGCAGCTGGCCACTGGGGCTTGCTCCGGACGATGCCAGGGGCATGGAGGCGTATTGCGCGCGTATTCTCCAATGGCAGGAAAAGGCGGTGCGCGAAGCCAAGTTGCGCAGCACCTGGAGCGACCCCAACGGCGAATACGAAGGCGCCTGCCGGCGCTACACCGAGCACCTGCTGCTGAACGCGGAAGGTGCGGCGCTGCGCGCGGAGATCGCCGCCGCCGCTGCCGAGCTGGCCCCCGCCGGTGCGCTCAACAGCCTCGCGCAGAGCCTGTTGCGCATGACCACACCGGGCGTGCCGGACCTCTACCAGGGCACCGAATACTGGGACTTCAGCCTGGTCGATCCCGACAACCGGCGGCCGGTGGATTTTGCCGCGCGCCGGGCTTCGCTGGACAGCGATGCCCACCCCGACCAGTTGCTGGTCAGCTGGCACGATGGTCGCATCAAGCAATGGCTGATCAACCGTACCCTGCAGCTTCGCCGCTGTTATCCACGGTTGTTCAGCGAAGGGCGCTATCTGCCGCTCGCGGTGGAAGGCGAACAGGCGGCGCACCTGCTCGCCTTCGCCCGCGAGCGGCATGGCGAATGGCTGGTTGTAGTGGTGCCTCGACTGACCGCCGACCTGCTGGCGGACAGTCCGGTGCCGATGGTTCCCCGCCAGCGTTGGGGCGATACCCGGGTCGTGCTCCCCGAGGCGCTGGGCGGTAGTGAATTCAAGCGACTTTTCGACGCAACGACAGTCACATCCAAACAAGCGAGGCTTGATGCTGCGCGGGTTCTGGACAGCCTGTCGGTGGCCGTCCTGCATACGTCCATCAGTCCCACAGGAGAATCCCAACAATGAAGTCAGAAGAGCAACGTATCCGCGAGTTCGCCTACCAGATCTGGCAATCCGAAGGCTGTCCGCATGGCGAGGAGGCACGCCATTGGGAAATGGCGCGCAAACTGGTCGAGGCGGAAAACGGCATCCCCACCGCCAAGCCCGCCAGCCGCGCCCGCAAGGCCGCCACCAAGCCCACCGACGCCACACCCAAAGCCAAGGCGGCGCCTGCCGGCAAGCCACGCGCCTCGCGCGCCGCGGCCCAAACGGAGGCCCCGGCCACCACGGGCTCCGCGGAAACCCCCAAGAAGCCCCGCACGCCACGCGTCAAGAAAGACAGCTGACCGACGGCGGCACCTTGTCGGCATCGGGTCGGTCGAATGATCGCCCATGCCGGCAGCTGGAGCCGCTCGCCTTCGAGAATCCGCCCGTGGAGATATCATGAGCAAGAAAAAGCCCCAAGCCCCCCAGGTCATGACACCATCCAGGATTCGCGAGGGCCTGCCCTTCCCCCTCGGTGCCACCTGGGACGGCCTGGGCGTCAACTTCGCGATCTTCTCCGCCCACGCCACCAAAGTGGAGCTGTGCCTGTTCGATGCCAGCGGCGAAACCGAAATCGAGCGCATCGAACTGCCCGAATACACCGACGAGATCTGGCACGGCTACCTGCCCGACGCGCATCCGGGGCAGATCTACGGCTATCGCGTGCACGGCCCCTACGAGCCGGACGCCGGCCACCGCTTCAACCCCAACAAACTCTTGATCGACCCCTACGCCAAGCAGCTGGTCGGCGAGCTGCGCTGGTCCGAGGCGCTGTTCGGCTACACGATCGGGCATGCCGATGGCGACCTCAGCTTCGACGAGCGCGACAGCGCGCCCTTCGTGCCCAAGTGCAAGATCATCGACCCGGCCTTCACCTGGGGCCGCGACCATCCGGTGCAGGTGTCCTGGGACCGCACCATCATCTACGAGACCCATGTGCGCGGCTACACCATGCGCCATCCGGCGGTGCCGGATGAGCTGCGTGGCACCTTCGCCGGCATCAAGACGCCGGAGGTGATCGACTACATCCGCAAGCTCGGCGTTTCGTCGATCGAGTTCCTGCCCATCCATGCCTTCGTCCAGGACCAGCACCTGCTGGAAAAAGGCATGGCCAACTACTGGGGCTATAACAGCATCGCCTTCTTCGCACCGCACCCGAAGTACCTGGCCAGCGGCAAGATCAGCGAGTTCAAGGAAACGGTCGCGCACCTGCACAATGCCGACCTCGAGGTGATCCTCGACGTGGTCTACAACCACACCGCCGAAGGCAACGAGCGGGGCCCGACGCTGTCCATGCGCGGCATCGACAACGCCTCCTACTACCGCCTGATGCCCGACGACAAGCGCTACTACATCAACGATTCCGGCACCGGCAACACCCTGGACATGAGCCATCCCTGCGTGCTGCAGATGGTCACCGACTCGCTGCGCTACTGGGCCACCGAGATGCACGTGGACGGTTTCCGCTTCGACCTGGCGACCATTCTCGGCCGCGAGCACGAGGGTTTCGACGAGCGCCACGGCTTCCTCGTCGCCTGCCGCCAGGACCCGGTGCTGGCCAAGACCAAGCTGATCGCCGAACCCTGGGATTGCGGTCCCGGCGGCTATCAGGTCGGCCGCTTCCCACCGGGCTGGGCGGAATGGAACGATCAGTTCCGCGACACGGTGCGCGCCTTCTGGAAAGGCGACGACGGGCAGCTCGCCGACTTCGCCAGCCGCCTCACCGGCTCGGGCGACCTGTTCAACCAGCGCGGCCGCCGGCCGTTCAGCTCGGTCAACTTCGTCACCGCACACGACGGTTTCACACTCAAGGACCTGGTGTCCTACAACCACAAGCACAACGAAGACAACGACGAAGACAACCGCGACGGCAGCGACAACAACCTCTCCTGGAACCACGGCGTCGAGGGTCCCAGCGACGACCCCGAAATCAACGTCCTGCGCTATCGGCAGATGCGCAATTTCTTCGCCACGCTGCTGTTCTCCCAGGGCACGCCGATGATCGTCGCCGGCGACGAGTTCGCCCGTACCCAGCACGGCAACAACAACGCCTACTGCCAGGACAGCGAAATCGGCTGGGTGAACTGGGACATCAGCGACGACAGCCATGGCCTGCTGGCCTTCGTGCGCAAGCTGATCCGCCTGCGCCAGCGCTTCCCGATGCTGCGCCGCGGGCGCTTCCTGGTCGGCGCCTACAACGAAGAACTGGGCGTCAAGGACGTCACCTGGCTGTCGCCGAATGCCGAGGAAATGACCATCGAACAGTGGGAGGACGGCAACAACCGCTGCATGGGCATGCTCCTCGACGGCCGCGCCCAGCCCACCGGCATCAGGCGCGCCGGCTCCGATGCGACGCTGTTGATCATCGTCAACGCCCACCACGACCTGGTCAACTTCACCCTCCCGGAAGTGCCCCAGGGCGTGTTCTGGAACCGCCTGGTGGACTCCAACTCCCCCGCCGCGCGGCCAGAGCGCTTCGACTTCAACGACGAATACGCGGTGACCGGGCGCTCCCTGCTGTTGCTGGAGCTGATCAAGGAGGAAGAGTGAGGCGCACCGGCTGTTCTGGGCTGTCGATCCATTTCGCCCCCTCGCCAACCCGACGCACGGTCGTGAACCCTGAGGTGTGACCCAAGTCCCAGAACGAGCGCGGCCATCTTCAACGAACCAACGGATTCGTCCTGCCCGCCGCCGGCAGGTTGTCCCTTCCGTGATGGATCACGTCATGCTCTCTCTGCGACCGCTCGTCTATCCGCTGCTATTGCTTCTGGGCCTTGCCCCGGCGTCGTCTGCGCTGGCCAACGGCAATCAACCGAACGCCACCGGCAAGCCCGGCAGCGTGCGCCTGTTCATCAACCGCGCCGGCAGCGGCAAGGCGATGGACGTCAGCAATACCCTGGATGTGCCGGTGAACGTGACGCTGCGACTCACGCGCATGGTGAACGTCGCGGGTGTCGGCAAGGGCATGATCCGCCAGACGGTGCCGGCCAACAGCCGTGTGCGCGTGGCCACGCTGAGCAAGCGGCAGCCAGGCGGGCCGATCATGTTCAAGCATTCGTTCAGCTACGCGCTGATCTTCTCGCCGGAGCCGGACCAGCCCGGGTCGGTAACCGGGCCGGCCTACGCACTGCCCTGGCAAGGCGGCCCCTTCCGCATTTCCCAGGGGGCCGGAGGTGACTTCAGCCACAACTCGCCGAGCGGCCGCTACGCGGTGGATATCGCCATGCCGGTGGGCACGCCGATCATGGCGGCGCGGGCGGGCACCGTGGTGAAAATACGCAACGGCCAGGGTGGACGCCTGCCCGACCCGGCCGGCAACTACGTGCGTATCGCACACGAGGACGGCACCCACAGTGCCTATTTGCATCTGCGGCGCGGTTCGGTGCAGGTTCGGCCGGGCCAGCCGGTGAAGGCCGGCACGCTGCTCGGCCAATCCGGCAACACCGGGCGCAGCACCGGGCCACACCTGCATTTCGTGGTGCAGAAACCCTACGGCAAGGCGATGGTGTCGATCCCCTTCCGCTTCACCCAGCCGGTGGAGTCGCTGCCCAATTTCGCCCTGAACGGGAAGTAGACTTTCTCGAGCCGAACCGACGAAGCCCAACGCATTCGTGCCGATCCCAGTTGGGCTTCGCTGCGCTCAGCACCCACCTACCCGCGAATGCGCCTCGGCGCAGCGGGTGTGCTCGAACAGTTCAGAACATGCGCTGCATGATGTCGTCGCGCCTGGCGAGGCGATGATAGAACGCCATACCGATATGGCCGACGACCAGCAGCACGGTCAGCCATGCCAGCGGCGAATGCAGGCCGCCTAGCGTTGCCGCCCAGGCGATCTCCGGACCTTTCTCGGCCAGTTGCATGCCGAACACCTTGAGCCCGTAGCCATTGCCCAGCATGAACAGCACGCCGGTGATCGGCATCAGCACCATGCAGGCATACAGGGCCAGATGGCCGCCCTTGACCAGCAGGGCCGTGGCCGGAGCGTGCAGCGGCCGCCGCTTGAGCTGGCTGGCCGCCCAGAGAATCCGCAGCACCACCAGGATCATCAGCAGCACGCCGAGCGAAACGTGCCAGGGCACCAGCGCCTGGCCGATCCAGTGCTCGCCCTCGGCGATGCGATCGCCGAGCTTGAGGAACTGCCAGACGATCAGCAGGGCCATCAGCCAGTGGAAGGAGCGCGAGATGCTGCCGTATCGGTCTCTCGAGTCGTTGACCATCGTTGGCTATCCCTTTTCGGATGACGGCGCCTGCCGCCGGAAATGCTTCAGTGCCGCCAGTCGATGGCCAGCGGCTCGTCGCCCGCCATGCGCGCCAGATGATCGGCGACCACCGTCTGCATGCGGTGCATCTGCTCCTGATCGGGCGACTGCAATCGCGCATCCAGGTAGCCCTCTCCGGCGCTCAGGCTGCACTGGCCGAGCGGCAGTTCGATCACCCCGCTCTGCTCGTCCAGCTGCACGGGAAACTTGTGCCGCCAGTGGTTGCACAGCCGCTTGATCAGTCGTTGCGGGTTCGCTGCAACGATGCGGGCATGGGATGTGTGCATTCGTCGTTCCTCCTGTGGAGATGTGGGGTGGTCTTCAGCCGAAGCGATAGGCCGACAGTGTGGTTTCCATGACGCGGTCGCCGAACACCTTGCGCCCGCTCGATGCCGCGGCCGCTCCGGCCACCACCAGCAGCGGGATCAGGTGTTCCTCGGCGCGCGGGGGGTGGCAGAGGCGCGCCGCGGGCGCCTGTTCCCAGTTCAGCAACGCGGCGTCGCGTCGCTCGGGGGCGGACTCGACCGCGGCGGTGAGCCAGCGGTCGAACTCGTCGGAGATCGGACCGAAGCGTGGATCGCCATAGCCACGCATGTTGTGAAAGCTCATGCCGCTACCGACGATCAACACGCCCTCGTCGCGCAGTGGCGCCAGTGCGCGACCGGCCTCGATGTGCGCCTGTGGCTCGAGATCGCTGCGCAGCGACAATTGCACCACGGGAATGTCGGCAGCGGGGAACATCAGCTTCAGCGGGATGAACATGCCGTGATCGAACCCGCGTTCGGCGTCCTCGCGGGCTGCAATGCGGGCATCGCCGAGCAGTTGGCTGACGCGGGCGGCCAATGCCGGGCTGCCCGGCGCCGGATAGCGCAGTTCGTAGGTATGCGCCGGAAAGCCGTAGTAATCGAAGATCAGCCCCGGTTGTGCGGCGCTGGTCACGCGGAATTCGGCCTGCAGCCAGTGCCCCGAGACCAGCACGATGGCACGTGGTCTTGCCGGCAGGCTGGCGGCCACACCCTTGAGGAACTCGGCCATGGCGTTCCAGGCCGTCGGCGGATTCCAGTCCATGAAAAAGCACGGCCCGGCACCGTGCGGCACGAAAAGGGTCGGCATACGAGGGGTGGCCGCTGCGGTGTCCATGGCACGCTCCTTCACTGAATGAACTTGGCGGGCAGTATGAATTACACTTCTGCGTGCTAGAACCTGCAAAAAAGCACTAACACTTGTTACCAGGAGTAGGAACTGCCGTGCTCGACCGTATCACCAGCATGCGTGTGTTCGTCCGTGCCGCCAGCGCCGGTAGCCTCTCCGCCGCCGCGCGGCACCTGGGCATGTCGCCGGCCATGGCCACCAAGCACGTCGATGCGCTGGAGGCGCGGCTGGGCGTGAAGCTGTTTCACCGCAGCACCCGTCGCCTGAGCCTGACCGAAGCCGGCAGCAGCTACCTGGATGCCTGCCAGCGCATCCTGCCGGATATCGACGAGGCCGAAGCCAGCGTCGCCTCGCAGCGGGTCGAGGCAACCGGGCTGTTGCGCATGAACGTGCCCTTGTCGTTCGGCACGCGCTTCGTCGCCCCGCTGATGCCGGCCTTCAGCCGCCGCCATCCGGCGGTACAGGTGGAGCTGGGCCTCAATGACAGCCAGATCGACTTGCTCGATGGCGGCTGGGACATGGCCGTGCGTATCGGCTGGCTCGAGGATAGCCTCCTGCAGGCCCGGCGGCTCGCCGATTGCACGATGCTGGTTTGCGCCGCGCCACGCTACCTGGATGAGCGCGGCGTGCCACGGCGGGTCGTCGAACTCGCGCAGCACAACTGCCTGGGTTACAGCCTGTCGACCCTGGTCGGCAGCAAGCACTGGACCTTCGGTCGCGCCGCCGATGTGCGAATAGCGGTCAGCGGCGATCTGATCGCCAACAACGGCGAGGCCTTGCTGGCCGCAGCCATCGGCGGCCAGGGGCTGATCTACCAGCCGCAGTTCATCGTCGCGAGCGCCTTGCGCAGCGGCGAGCTGGTGGCGCTGGAACTGGACCACCCCTGCATCTCGCCGGGCGGAATCTACGCGGTCTATCCACCCGAGCGCCGGCCACCGGCCAAGGTGCGGGTGATGATCGACCATCTGCTCCAGGCCTTTTCCGGCGAACTGCCCTGGAGCCTGGAGCTGCCTTGATGCCGTTCGGGATCGCGCCAGCGCTCGCTGTTCGCCACCCCAGCGGCGCGGCTGCTTGCTGTGGGCAATAGCCGTTGGGTCTGGGCGCGTTGGGTCGGGCGGTGTTCCGCTGAGGAGCGCAGCGACGAAGCCCAACACGTGCGTGCCGATCCCTGTTGGGCTCGCTGCGCTCAGCGCCGACCTACCCGCTACCCGCTACCCGCGCGGTCGCCAACAAAAAAGATGAACCGGCAAAGCCAGGAGAAGTCGGAATATGTGAGCGCGGTACCGAGCATTTCGCGGCCCGCTGCATCGCGGCAGCAGCGCGCGCCGCGTTCTTTCCCCTACGGCGGCTAGGACTGTAGCTCACCAACCACCCACCCTTGACACGGCCTGACGCGATCAAGGGGTGCGATAGGGAGTCGTTATGAAAGCTGTTGTCTACCATGCCGTCGGCGACATCCGCCTCGAAGACGTGCCCGAACCACGCATCGAAGCGCCCACCGACGCCATCGTGCGCATCACCGCCTCGGCCATCTGCGGTACCGACCTGCACTTCGTACGCGGCACCTTCAGCGGTATGCAACCCGGCACCATTCTCGGCCATGAGGGCGTCGGCATCGTCGAAGAGCTCGGCCCCGACGTGCGCAACCTGCAGATCGGTGATCGCGTGGTGATCCCGTCCACCATCGCCTGCGGCAACTGTTCCTACTGCCGTGCCGGCTATTTCGCCCAGTGCGACGGTGCCAATCCCAATGGCAAGGAGGCCGGCACCGCCTTCTATGGCGGCCCATCGGCCACCGGCCCCTTCCACGGGCTGCAAGCCGAGAAGGCGCGCATTCCCTTCGCCAATATCGGCCTGGTCAAGCTGCCACCGGAGGTCAGCGACGACCAGGCGATCCTGCTCTCCGACATCTTCCCCACCGGCTATTTCGGTGCCGAGATGGCCGAGGTCGGCAGCGGCGACACCGTTGCGGTGTTCGGCTGTGGCCCGGTCGGCCAGTTCGCCATCGCCAGCGCCAAGCTGCTGGGTGCCGGCCGGGTATTCGCCATCGATCAGTTGGACGACCGCCTGCGCATGGCCCAGCACCAGGGCGCGGAGGTGATCAACTTCAATCGCGAGGACCCGGTGAAAACGCTCAAGCGCCTGACCGGCGGCATCGGCGTCGACCGCGTGATCGATGCCGTGGGCATCGACGCCGAGCATGGCTGCTGTGGGAACAAGCCGGACGACGACCAGGGCAGCCACCGGCACCTCTGGCAGCCCGGCGACGCACCGTCCCAGGCGCTGGAATGGGCGGTGCAGAGCGTTGCCAAGGCCGGCACGCTGTCGATCATCGGTGTCTACCCTCCGGATGCGATGACCTTTCCCATCGGCATGGCGATGAACAAGAACATCACCATCAACATGGGCAACTGCCATCACCGCAAATACATCCCTGTGCTGATCGAGATGATCCAGGCGCGGCGCATCGATCCGGCGAAGATTCTCACCCAGATCAAGCCGATGAACGATGTGATCGCCGCCTTCGAGGCATTCGACCGGCGCGAGAACGGCTGGATCAAGGTCGAACTTCAGCCACAGCGACGTGACAGCCATGGCAGCGAGGAAACGGTGGTGGACGACGCCGTCGCCGATACCTTTCCGGCCAGCGATCCGACTTCGATGCAGAATCCCAATTAGGGTCTGTTGACGTTTCGTTCGCGGCCGCGCCGGAGCCAGTTTTTGCACGGAGCAAGGCATGAGGAGAGAAGTTTGGTTATTCCAAATGAACGACGAATAACGCCGCGCCGCGCAAAAACTGGCCCGGCCCTTCGGGTTGCGCGCCAAATGGCGCCATGCGGCGTTGCGGGACTTGGCAAGGGAGCGACCATTACCTGCGTCCCGCGCCTTGCCTGGCGCCATTTGGCGCAGCAACGCGGCTCGCGACGAAACATCAACAGACCCTAAGGTCCAGGCGAGCGATGACCGCCATCCATATCGGAATATCCGGCTGGCGTTACGCACCATGGCGAGGTGACGTCTATCCCAAGGGGCTGGCGCAGAAGAACGAGTTGCGCTTCGCCTCGCGGGCGGTGAGCAGCATCGAGATCAACGGCTCGTTCTACGCGTTGCAGACGCCCGAGCGTTACGCCGACTGGTATGCCGATACCCCGAACGGCTTCGTCTTCAGCGTCAAGGCGCCGCGCTATGTCACCCATATACTCCGCCTGCGCGACGTGCAAAAGCCGATCGCCAACTTCTTCGCCTCGGGCCTGTTCCAGCTCAGGGAAAAGCTCGGGCCGATCCTCTGGCAGTTCCCGCCCTCCTTCAGGTTCGACCCCGAACTGTTCGAGGCTTTCCTGCGCTTGCTGCCCCACGACACCGCCGCCGCATTGGAAGTGGCCAAGGGCTGCGAGGCGCGCATGGAAGGCCGCAGCCATCTCGCGATCGACCGCAAGCGGCGCATGCGCCACGCCGTGGAAATTCGCAACCCGAGCTTCGTCGACCCCGCCTTCGTCGCCCTGCTGCGCCAGTACCGCGTGGCGCTGGTGGTCGCCGATACCGCTGGCAAGTGGCCCTATTACGAGGACCTGACCAGTGACTTCGTCTACATCCGCCTGCACGGCGCCGAGGAGCTCTATACCAGCGGCTATACCGACCAGGCCCTGGATGAATGGTGCCGGCGCATTCGCCTGTGGAGCAGCGGATCGCAGCCCGAGGACGCCCGGCTGATCACCCCAAGCAAGCCACCACCGCGGCGTTCGCGCGCGGTGTACTGCTATTTCGACAACGATGTGAAGGTCCGTGCGCCCTATGACGCGAGGCAGCTGCTTCGCCGGCTCGGACTGGATGAAAACCTGCAGGCCACGCCCGGCCAGTTGGAAGGAGCAATCGCTTGACTCTGGATAAAGATCACCCAATCGACAGCGCCGACCTCGATGCGCACATGGCCACGGCAATCAACTCGATCCGCATCCTGACGGTGAACACGCACAAGGGCTTCACCGCGCTGAACCGCCGCTTCATCCTGCCGGAGCTGCGCGAGGCGGTGCGCAGCGTTGCGGCCGACGTGGTGTTCCTCCAGGAGGTGCTCGGGACCCACGAGAAACACGCGCTGCGCTTTCACAACTGGCCGACGACGCCGCAGTACGAGTTTCTCGCCGACAGCATCTGGACCGACTTCGCCTACGGGCGCAACGCGGTCTACCCCGATGGCGACCATGGCAACGCGCTGCTGTCGAAATTCCCGATCCTGCGCTATGAGAATCTCGACATTTCCATCGCCGGCCCGGAGCGGCGCGGCTTGCTGCACAGCGTTCTGCAAGTGCCCGGCCACGAGGAGTTCCATGCCATCTGCGTGCACCTGGGGCTGCGCGAAGTCCACCGCCAGCAGCAACTGGACCTGCTCTGCCAGTTGCTCGACTCGCTGCCCGAAGGCGCACCGGTGGTAGTCGCCGGGGATTTCAACGACTGGCGCCTGAAAGCCACTCAGGCCCTCGACCGCTGCGCCGGCCTGCACGAGGTGTTCGCCGTTTCCCAGGGCAGCGTCGCCAAGACCTTCCCGGCCCGTTGGCCGCTGTTGCGCCTGGATCGCATCTACGTGCGCAATGCCAGCAGCCATGACGCAAAAATACTTGGTAACAAACCCTGGACGCACTTGTCCGATCATCTGCCCCTTGCGGTGGAGATACATCTATGAAATTCCACTGGAGAGATGGAAACCGCCTTCAGTTGCTGGAAAATGGCGAGGAATTCTTTCCCCGCGTGTTCGAGGTCATCGCCCAGGCCCGGAAAGAGGTGCTGCTGGAAACATTCATCCTGTTCCAGGACAACGTCGGCAGCCAACTACAGAAAGCCCTTATCGCCGCCGCCGAGAACGGCGCCAGTGTCGACGTCACGGTCGACGGCTATGGCTCGGCGGATCTGAGCGGCGACTTCGTCACGCAGATGACCCACGTCGGCATCCGCATCCACATGTTCGACCCCGGCAAGCGCCTGCTGGGCCGGCGCCTCAACGTGTTTCGCCGCATGCACCGCAAGATCGTCGTCGTCGACGGCGAGATCGCCTTCATCGGCGGCATCAACTTCTCCGCCGATCACCTGGGCGATTTCGGCCCTGGCGCCAAGCAGGACTATGCGCTGCAGGTGGAAGGCCCGGTGGTGCATGACATCCACCACTTCGCGCTGGGCCAGATCGCCCCGGACAAGCCGACGCGCCGTTGGTGGCAGCGGCGGTTGCGGCCGCAGGCGCCCGGCTACGGCGGCGTCAGCCGCGGCGAGGCGCGCGCGCTGTTCGTCATCCGCGACAACGATCAGCACCGCAACGACATCGAGCAGCACTATCTCCAGGCGATTCGAGATGCACGCTCCAGGCTATTGATTGCAAACGCCTATTTCTTTCCCGGCTATCGCGTCCTGCGGGAGATTCGCAATGCCGCGCGGCGTGGCGTGCGGGTCCGGCTGATCCTCCAGGGTCAGCCGGACATGCCCATCGCCAAGTTCGGCGCACGCATGCTCTACAACTACCTGATGCGTGACGGCGTGGAAATTCACGAGTACTGCCGCCGGCCGCTGCACGGCAAGGTCGCGCTGGCCGACTACGAATGGTCGACGGTTGGTTCGAGCAACCTCGATCCGCTGAGCCTGTCGCTCAACCTGGAAGCCAACCTGATCATCCGTGACCACGTGTTCAACCGCCACCTGCACGAGCGGCTCGACGCGCTGCTGCAAAGCGACTGCCGGCGCATTCCGCTGGAGCGCATCGTCCGCGGCTTCTGGTGGCGGGCGCCGCTGGCCTTCCTGATCTTCCACTTCCTGCGGCATTTCCCCGGTCTGGTGGCGCTGTTCCCCGAGCACAAGCCGCGGCTGGAGCTGCTCGATCCGGACGACCGCCCCCTGGACGCGGCCTCTTCTCCCATGCAGCGAGAACAACGATGAGCCAGACGACCGAAGCCCAGGCGCAAAGCGGCTGGCGCCGCCGCTGGCCGCTGATCAAGAAGATCCTGACCTATGTGTTCTTCGCCCTGGTGATCGGCCTGCTGATCGGCCTGGCGCGCAATCTGGACTGGCAGGAGGTCTACAGCACGCTGCGCAACTACCGCGGCGAAACCCTGTGGATGGCCGGAGCCGCAGCCCTGGGCAGCTATGCGGTCTATTGCTGCTTCGATGTGCTCGGCAAGGGCTATGCCCGTCACGACCTGCCGGTGCGGCAGATCCTGCCGGTGACCTTCGTCTGCTACGCCTTCAACCTGAACCTGAGCGCCTGGGTCGGCGGCATCGCATTGCGCTTCCGGCTCTATTCGCGGTTGGGGCTCAAGCCTGCGCAGATCACCCGGGTCTTCACCATGAGCCTGTTGACCAACTGGCTGGGCTACATGTGGCTGGCCGGACTGATCTTCACCATGGGCTGGATCCAGCCACCGGCGAACTGGGAGATCGGTGGCACGGCGCTGCGCGTGATCGGCGTCGGCCTGCTGCTGGCATGCTTGGCCTACCTTGGCCTGTGCGGCTTCTCCCGGCAGCGCTACTGGGTGGTGCGCGGCCATGAGATCCACCTACCCTCCCTGCGCCTGGCACTGGTGCAGATGGCGCTGGGCGCGGCGAACTGGTCGCTGATGGCCCTGGTGGTCTACTACATGCTCTCGCAGCAGGCCGCCTACCCCGAAGTGCTGGGCATCCTGATGATCAGCAGCATCGCCGGCGTGATCACTCATATCCCCGCCGGCCTTGGCGTGATCGAGGCCGTGTTCGTCGCCATGCTCGCCGACGAGATGAGCAAGGGCGCCATCGTCGGTGGCCTGATCGGCTATCGGGTGATCTATTTCCTGGTCCCCCTGCTGCTGGCCACCCTGGTTTACGTGGTGCTGGAAGCGCGGGCGAAGAAGTTGCGCAGCGGCAACCAGCCCCAGGCGCCGCGTGGGGCGTAGCCCTCGCCTCGCGGAGCGCACCAGTTTGCAGGGTACGTTCCACGCACCAAGCGGGGTTCCAGGCAGGAACCGTAGGGTGGGCTTCAGCCCACCACATGAAAGCCCCGGGGACTTATAGGAGCCCGCTTGCGGCCGATCCGCCGCAACGCCGACGATCGCCGGCAAGGACTCGGCGTCCCCCCGGCTCCTACGGGCTCGGTGTTCACATGCTTTTTTTGCAGAGCCTGACCGTAGGGTGGGCTTCAGCCCACCAGTTGTCGGCACATCGGTGGGCCGAAGCCCACCCGACGCAGCGCTGCTACACCTGCGGTCGCAGCACCAACATCCCCAGTGGCGGCAGGGTCAGCGACAGCGACACTTTCTCGCCATGGCTCACGATGGGCTCGGCGAGCATGCCGCCGCCGTTGCCGGTATTCGAGCCGCCGTAGCATTCGGCATCGCTGTTGAACACCTCCAGCCATTTGGCGTCCACCGGCACGCCGATGCGATAGCCCTCGCGCACCACCGGGGTGAAGTTGCCGACCACCAGCAGCGGATGCCCGGTGGAACTCTTGCGCAGCCAGGCGAACACGCTGTTGGCGCGATCGTCGCCGATCAGCCACTGGAAGCCCCTGGGGTCGCTGTCCAGCTCGTGCAGCGCCGGCTCCTGGCCGTACAGCCGGTTGAGGTCGCGCACCAGGTTCTGCACGCCGCGATGGTCCGGCTCGTCGAGCAGATGCCAGTCCAGCTCGCGGTCGTGGCTCCATTCGCGCCACTGGCCGAACTCGCTGCCCATGAACAGCAGCTTCTTGCCCGGGTGCGTCCACATGAACGACAGGTAGGCGCGCAGGTTGGCGAATTTCTGCCAGCGATCGCCGGGCATCTTGTCGATCAGCGAGCCCTTGCCGTGCACCACCTCGTCATGGGAAATCGGCAGCACGAAGTGTTCCGAAAAGGCATAGATCAGGCCGAAGGTCATCTTGTCGTGGTGGTAGGCGCGATGGATCGGGTCCTCATGGATGTACTTGAGCGTGTCGTGCATCCAGCCCATGTTCCACTTGTAGGAAAAGCCCAGGCCGCCCTCGTGGGTCGGCTTGCTCACCCCCGGGAAGGCCGTGGATTCCTCGGCGATCACCAGCGCGCCGGGCGTCTCGGTGGCCACCACGTCGTTCAGGTGCCGCAGGAACTCGATGGCCTCGAGGTTCTCGCGTCCGCCGTGGCGGTTGGGAATCCATTCGCCCTCGTTGCGCGAATAGTCGCGGTAGAGCATCGAGGCCACCGCATCCACGCGCAGCGCGTCGACATGGAACTCGCGCAACCAGTGCAGCGCCGAGGCCAGCATGAAGCCGTGCACTTCGGTGCGGCCGAGGTTGTAGATATAGGTGTCCCAGTCCTGATGAAAGCCCTCGAACGGGTGCGCGTATTCGTACAGCGCCGTGCCGTCGAACTCACCCAGGCCGTGGGCATCGGTGGGGAAATGCGCCGGCACCCAGTCGAGGATCACGCCGATGCCGGCGTTGTGGCAGGCATCGACGAACGCGGCGAAGTCGTGCGCGCTGCCGTAACGGGCGCTGGGCGCGAACTGCGACAGCAACTGGTAGCCCCAGGAACCGCCGAACGGGTGCTCCATGATCGGCATCAGCTCGATATGGCTGAAACCCAGGTCGACGATGTAGGGGATCAGGCGCTCGGCCAGTTCGTGCCAGTCGTACAGACGGCCCTCGTCGCCGCCCTCGCGCCGCCACGAGCCGGCATGCAGCTCGTAAATGGTCATCGGTGCCTGATACGACTGGCGCGCAGCACGCTGCTGCAGCCAGGCCTGGTCCTTCCAGTCGTATTCCAGCGGCCGCGCGATCACCGAGGCGGTGCCCGGTGGATGCTCGGTGGCCAGCGCGATGGGGTCGGCCTTGAGCGGCACGATGCCGTGGGGGCCGAGGATTTCGTACTTGTAGACATCGCCCGGCTGCAGGCGCGGGATGAAAATTTCCCAGACGCCCGCCGGAAAGCGCAGGCGCATCGGATGCCGGCGGCCGTCCCAGCCGTTGAAATTGCCGACCACCGATACGCGTCGCGCATTCGGCGCCCAGACGGCGAAGCGCACGCCCTGAACGCCCTCGACCTCCATCATCTGGGCGCCGAACACCCGACCGATCTGCCGGTGATTGCCCTCGGAGAACAGGTGCATGTCCAGTTCGCCCAGCAATGGGCCGAAACTGTAGGGGTCTTCGCTGACCTGCTCGCCACCGGCCCAGCGGATCTTCAGCAGATAGGGCTGCGCGTGCTCCACCCGGGCGAAGAAGAACCCCGGCACCTGCCCCTGCTCCATCGCCGTCAGCACACGGCCGCTGTTGCGCTCCAGCACCTCGGCGCCGAGTGCGTTGGGCAGATAGGCGCGGACCACCATTCCGTCGCCGTCGGGGTGCGGGCCGAGAATGGAAAACGGGTCCCCATGCTCGGCTCGCACCAGCGCGTCGACATCGGCGTCGCTGGGCAACAGGGTTTCCCCTGGCATGGTCAGAACCGGGCGATCACTCATTTGAACCTCCATCGAAAAGCTGTTGGGCCAGCGTCACCAGCCCCTGCAGCGGGACGGGCAGCCAGGTCGGGCGGTTCTCTGCCTCATAGACGATCTCGTACGCGCATTTCTCCAGGCTGAACAACAGCAGTGCAGCATTCGCGCCATTCTCGTCGCGCCAGGCGTGCGGCAGCTCCGCGGTCGCCTCGCGATAGGCCTGGAGGAAGACGCTGTGCGCAGTCTGCCGGTAAATGGCGGCGATGTTCTGCCGCACCTGATCGGCTTCGGCCGAACTGTCGCTGATCTGCGCGCCACGGATGGTCATGGCTGCAGCGTACTCGAAAGAGCGCAACAGGCCGGAAACATCCTTGAACGGGCTGTGCTTGGCGCGCCGCTGCTCCAGCGGACGCGAGGGCTCGCCCTCGAAATCGATGAAATAGGCATCGCCCTGCGCCACCAGCACCTGGCCCAGATGCAGATCGCCATGCACGCGGGTGCGCAGGCCGCCCAGCGTAGCGGCGGCCAGACGTTGCACGCCTGCGAGCAGCTCTTCGCGGCGCTCGAGCAACTGCCCAAGGGCCGCGGCATCCCTGCGCTCGAGGCTGCTGCGATGTTCGCCGAGCCGCTGCAGGGCCTGCTCGAGCTGTGCGCTGACGTCCTTGACCCACTGCCCGGTCTGCTTCTTGTCCGTGCGTTCGCAGGCGAAGGCCGGGTCATCGGTTTCCCCGGCGAGCAGCATGTGCATCTCGCCGAGACGCTGGCCAAGCAGGCGGTTGAAGGCTTCCAGCTCGTCCAGGGCACTGAACTGGTTCTCGTGCAGCGACACGCCACCGGCCAGTTCGTCGCGCACCGCGCGGTCGAGGTTGTTCAGCGTCCATTCCCAGGCGTCGCCCTGGCTGTCCAGGTAGTGCTGAACCACCATCAGGGCCACCGGCTCGCCCTGCTTGTTGATCCGGCTGACCTGGCCGAGCATGCCGGAGATATGGCCGAAGCCGCGCTCGGTGAGGAAAGTGCCCATTTCCAGCTCGGGGTGGATGCCCGGCGCCACGCGGCGGAGCAATTTGATCATCACGCAATTGTTGATGATCGCCGAGCTGTTGGACTGCTCCGCCGAGACATAGCGCACCTCGATCTCGGCCGGCAGTTGCAGATCGGCGAGCTGCGGCATCGGCACGAAACGGATCTCGCCGTCGTTGCACGGCAGCACCCGTTCGTCACGCAAGCCCTGGATGACCCCGGTGACGAATTGCTCGAGGGCGAAGGCATCGGTCATCAGGCCGACCTGGGGCCCGCGCCGTACGCGTGCCAGCGCCAGCTGCTGCGGCAGCGCGGTGCCGAAATCGGCCTCGTCGAGGAAGCCCAGCGGTAGCTGATAGAGATCGCTGCGCCCCGCCGACTCGACGCACAGTTCGCTGAGCAGCACCGGCCGTTGCGGATCGCCGAAGGGCACGCTGTAGCAGATCCTGATCGATTCGATCGGTACGTCCTTGGCGGCGAACCAGCGGCGCTTGGGCAGATAGGCCGGAAGCGAATCGGTTTCCAGGATGCGCTTGCAGGTCGTGTTGAGCGTATCCAGGCGCTTGAGCACCAGGGTCTGGAAGTCCGGCATGGTCTCCACCGGCTCCTGGTGCCAACTGGGCATCTGGTTGGTGGGGGCCAGCTGGAACCAGTAGAAGCCGTACGGCGGCAAGGTCAGCAGATACGGCAACTGGCCGATCGGCGGGAAGGCGCTGCCACCGACCATCTCCACCGGCACCATGCCGGCGTAGTGCGACAGCTCCAGCTCCGCGGCCTGGGCCGAGCGCGAGACGTTGGCCACGCAGAAGACGATCTCGGTCTCGCCACCGGGCCCGGTGAATTCGCGCAGGTAGGCGAGAATCCGGCGGTTGGCCGGCGCCAGCATCTTCAGCGTGCCGCGGCCGAAGGCCTTGAACTGCTTGCGGATGGCGAGCATGCGCCGCGTCCAGTTGAGCAGCGAATGCGGATCGCGCTGCTGGGCCTCGACGTTGATCGTGTAGTAGCCGTAGAGCGGGTCCATGATCGGCGGCAGCACCAGGTTCGGTGGGTCGGCGCGGGAGAAACCGCCGTTGCGGTCCACCGACCATTGCATGGGCGTGCGCACGCCGTCGCGGTCGCCGAGGAAGATGTTGTCGCCCATGCCGATCTCGTCGCCGTAGTAGATCACCGGCGTGCCGGGCATCGACAGCAGCAGGCTGTTGAGCAGCTCGATGCGTCGGCGGTCGCGCTCGAGCAACGGCGCCAGGCGTCGGCGGATGCCCAGGTTGATGCGCGCGCGCTTGTCCGAGGCGTAGTAGTTCCACAGGTAGTCGCGTTCACGGTCGGTCACCATTTCCAGCGTCAGTTCGTCGTGGTTGCGCAGGAAGATCGCCCACTGGCAGTTGTCCGGAATGTCCGGCGTCTGGCGCAGGATGTCAGTGATCGGGAAGCGGTCCTCCTGGGCGATGGCCATGTACATGCGTGGCATCAACGGGAAGTGGAAGGCCATGTGGCATTCGTCGCCTGGGCCGCCATCTTCGCCGCCGAAATACAGCTGGGTGTCCTCCGGCCACTGGTTGGCCTCGGCCAGCAGCATGCGGTCCGGATAGTTGGCGTCGATCTCGGCACGGATCTGCTTGAGCACCACATGGGTCTCGGGCAGGTTCTCGTTGTTGGTGCCGTCGCGCTCGACCAGGTAGGGAATGGCGTCCAGCCGCAGGCCGTCGATGCCGAGGTCGAGCCAATAGCGCATCACGCTGAGCACCGCCTTCATCACCTGCGGGTTGTCGAAGTTGAGGTCCGGCTGGTGGGAGTAGAAGCGGTGCCAGAAGTACTGCTGGGCCACCGGGTCCCAGGTCCAGTTGGACTTCTCGGTGTCGAGGAAAATGATCCGCGTGCCCTGGTACTTGTCGTCGGTATCGGACCAGACGTAGAAGTTGCGCGCCGCCGAGCCCTTCTTCGCCTTGCGCGCACGCTGGAACCAGGGGTGCTGGTCGGAGGTGTGGTTGATGACCAGCTCGGTGATCACCCGCAGACCGCGCTTGTGCGCCTCGGTGATGAAGCGCCGGGCGTCGGCCATGGTGCCATAGTCCGGATGCACCGCGCGGTACTCGGCGATGTCGTAGCCATCGTCACGCCGTGGCGAAGGGTAGAACGGCAGCAGCCAGATGGTGTTCACGCCCAGGTCGGCGATGTAGTCGAGCTTGGCGACCAACCCCGGAAAATCGCCGACGCCATCGTTGTTGGAGTCGAAGAAGGACTTCAGATGAACCTGGTAGACCACCGCATCCTTGTACCAGAGCGGGTCCTTGATGAAAGCGGCGGGTTTGCGCGGTTTTGCCATTTCTTCGTTCCTTTTGCGGCGCCGGGGCTCCGTTTGATCTTCGGGCTGAAGGTCGCTTGCCCGCTATTCGAAAATACTTCAGATAATCGATATAACCATATGATTAATAACGACTAATATTTCTATCCTAGAATCTACTTTAGGTCTGGATCGACCTGCTGGACAGTCAGCCGCCAGATCCCGAACGGCAGGTGCCAGGGCTCGATACGCATCCATTGGGTCTTGCCGTACCAGGTCCAGCGATGCCCGTTCATCAGGTCCTCGCCCTGGGTATGGGCGCTATCCGGCAGCCCCAGTTCCCACAGCGGCAGCTCGAAATGCGCTTCCTGGGCGTTGTGCGGATCGAGGCTGATGGCGACCAGGATGAAGTTGGTCAGGTCCGCGGTGCGCTTGCCGAAGTAGAGGATGTTGTCGTTCCAGGCCAGGTAGGGCTTGAAGCCCAGGTGGGTCTGCAGCGCCGGGTTCTGCCGGCGGATGCGGTTGAGCTGGGCGATCTCGGCGATGATGTTGCCCGGCGCGTGGTAGTCGCGCGGGCGCAGCTGGTATTTCTCCGAGTCCAGGTATTCCTCCTTGCCTGGGACCGCAGCCGCTTCGCACAGCTCGAAACCCGAGTACATGCCCCACAATCCGGAGCCCGTGGTCGCCAGCGCGGCGCGGATGAGAAAGCCGGCGCGGCCGGAGTCCTGCAGGAAGAACGGATTGATGTCCGGCGTGTTGACGAAGAAGTTCGGCCGGTAGCAATCGCGCAACGGCGGCTCGTTCAGCTCGCCGAGGTATTCGCTGAGTTCGGCCTTGGTGTTGCGCCAGGTGAAATAGGTGTAGCTCTGGTTGAAGCCGACCTTGCCCAGCCGGGCCATCATCGCCGGGCGGGTGAAGGCCTCGGAGAGGAACATCACGTCGCGGTCGCGCTCGCGGATGTCGGCGATCAGCCACTCCCAGAATGGCAGCGGCTTGGTGTGCGGATTGTCGACGCGGAAGATCTTCACGCCCTGCTCCACCCAATGCCAGACCACGTCGCGCAACGCCAGCCAGAGATCGGGCTTGGCGTCCTCGGCATAGAAGTCGACGTTGACGATGTCCTGGTATTTCTTGGGCGGATTCTCGGCGTACTTGATGGTGCCGTCCGGCCGCCAGGAGAACCAGCCGGGGTGTTCGTCCAGCCAGGGATGATCCTGCGAACACTGGATGGCGAAATCCAGCGCGATCTCCAGGCCATGCTCGGCGGCGGCGGCGACCAGCTCATGGAAATCCTCCAGCGTGCCCAGCTGTGGATGGATGGCGTCGTGCCCGCCCTCCTCGCTGCCGATGGCATAGGGGCTGCCGGGATCGTCGGGGCCGGCCTGCAGGCTGTTGTTCGGTCCCTTGCGGTGCTTGCGGCCGATGGGATGGATCGGCGGGAAATACAGGACGTCGAAGCCCATGTCGCGAATCGCCGGCAAGCGCTTGTGCACGTCGCGGAAGGTGCCATGGCGCCTCGGGTCGTCGGTCTCCGAGCGCGGGAACAGCTCGTACCAGCTGGCGGACTGCGCCAGCGGCCGCTCCACGTCCAGCGGGAACACCGGGCTCTGCGTGCAATGTTCGCGGGGATCGGCCACCGCCATCGCCGCCGCCGTTTCCTGCGCCAGCAGCAGCGAGACACGCTCATCGTCCAGATGCGCCGCGCCCAGACGATGCAGCAGGTCGTCGAGGATTGCCCGGGTTTCGCCCTGCGCGCGCGCACTGGCCTTCTCCAGCAGCAACTGGCCTTCCTGCAGTTCCAGTGGCACGGGCACGCCAGCGGCGTGCTTTTTCGACAGCTCGTAACGATAGGTCTCGAACACGTCCCACCAGGCTTCGATGACGAATTCGTGCTCGGCCACCTGCGTCGGCGTGAATTGGCCCTGCCAACTGTCGTTGCCAAGCAGCTTGAGCCGTGCCCGCCGCCAGCCGCTTTCGCCCTTTTCCCGCCAGCAGACCGCCGCGGCGAGCTGGTCATGGCCGTCGGCGAAGATCTTGCTGCCGACGACCACTGGCTGGCCGATGATCGCCTTGGCCGCGAAACGACCGGCATCCACCACCGGCTGGGTGGATTCGATGGCGATGCGGGGCATCTGCAAGGCTTCTTCGAGGCGAGGGTGGATCGTCGCGTGGGGCTGTGCATCGTTCATCGAACAGGCTCCTGAAGCGCAAGGCGTGAAAACTCGACTTGCCCGACCCGTCTTCGCAGGTTTCGATCATGCGGCTCAGGTGGCCGCCGGCTCCCCGACGGGGCTTTATCGGGCTCTTTCTTCCGAGCCGGCAGGCCAGGGAAAGTTCAGCGCCGGTGCGGGCCCGCGGGAGTGCTCCACGAAGCGCGTTGCAGCTGAGGACGACCTGTGGCTATTCGTCGCTCAGCGCGCCCTGGAGGACCGCTGCCGTCCGGTTGTCGCCTGCCTGATTCAGGCGACAGCAGGCTGGAACTAACCCTACGCATGCCCCCTCAACTCTGAACGTTAGCCGATACTCCGCAGGTTGCCCGGACAGGCAGGAGACGACGATGACCCATGCGCGCCCCGATGTGCCACAACCCGACCCGATCGTTCACGACAAGCCCGGTGATGTGCCGCAGGTGCCCTGCGCCGACGAGCTGGACGAATACAAGCCCGGCGCGCCCTACGGCAACCAGACCGTGGCGGATACCGACGAACAGACGGCTTGAAACGGCTGCGGGCCGCAGGCTATGGGCTGCAGCTGAAAGGCGCTTGACCGAGGTTGAGCACGGCCCCGCACACTGATTCGCCTCAAGCCTCAAGCCTCAAGCCTCAAGCCTCAAGCCTCAAGCCTCAAGCCTGAATTCAGGCATCGAGGATCAGCAACGGGTTGTAGCCGCTTCTGGCATAGCGACCTTCCTCGGCCAGCATCAGGTCCAGCGGCAGGCTGGCCAGGTCGTCGGCGACCGGGTCGGCGCGCCCCTGCAGCTGGCGCAGGACGATCTTCAGGTAGCTCGCGCATTCGCCGCAGGCTTCGGCCTGCACCGGCAGGAAGGGCTTGCCGTCCTCCTCGAGCCCCAGATAGAGCAGTTTGCCACCCCGCTCACAGGCGCTGCAGCGGACCCGCTCCAGGTGCCATTCCGTCGCGCACAGCGCGCAGTGCAGGTAGCGCACGCCGCTGCGGTACGGTTCGTTGTGCACCACGCTGGCCACCGGCGGCGCGCCGCAGCACGGGCACAGCAATTTGGCTTCGGCGCTCGGGCGCTGCGGCGCGCTCGGCAGCGCCTGGGTCAGCCTCACCCAGGCGACCTGCAAGGCCGCGGCCACCAGCGGCATCAGGCCGCGCGTGGCCTCGCTGCCGGGGCGCTGCTCGAAGACGTCGTCGGCGATCGCCTCCAGCTCGGCCGCACTGCTCTTGCGCAGCGCATCCAACAGTTCCCGCTGGCGTTGGCCGACGTGCAGTTCCAGCGCATCGAGGATGCCGCTCAAGTCGGCCTGCCAATCGATGTCGCGACGCAGCGCCTGGAAACCCAGCGGCGGCATGCCATGCGCCAGCGCCGGTTCGAATGCATCCGCCGCCGGCCGCCAGGCCGGTTCGCGGCCGCTGAGCATCTGCTGCTGGGCCTGCACCAGGCGCCCCATGAAGTCGAGAAATTCGTCCATCGCCGGCACCATGACCATCAGTTCACGCAGACGCAGCGCCCTGCGGCTGAACAACTGCTCGTCCGGCAGCACCACCTGCGGCGGCTCCATGATGGTCGTCGGCGCGCTGCCGAATTCGTGCGTGCCCGCGCCGCCCTTGCCCTTCATGGTCGATTCCTCTGCGTCGCCGCGCTGTCAGGCTCGCTGTGCGGCAAGGCGCTTTCGTCGCCGCGTTTCTCGCCGCGCATGACTTCCTCGTACCAGAGCGGGTGATGGTGCCTGGCCCAGGCCGGGCTGACCCGGCCCTGGGTCATGGCGCGGATCGAGCCCTTGACCCAGATGGCCGAATAGACGTGGATGATCAGCGTCAGGATCGCGACGAACGCCGTCACGGCATGGATCAGCGCGGCCCAGCGCAGCGCCCAGATCGGCATCTCGCTGGCGACCCAGGGCCGCCAGAGCACCACGCCGGTCACCAGCAGGACCGGCACCGTGGCGAGGAAGATCCAGTACACCAGTTTCTGTCCGGCATTGTTCTGCCCCACCGGCGGCAGCCGCTCGTCGCGGTTGGACAGCACGTCGCCGATCTGCCGCGCCCACTGGATATCGTGGCGGCGGAACAGGTTGGCACGGAAGAAGCGCACCGCCTGAATGACGAAGAACAGCGACATGAACACGCCGATGTACGGGTGCACGATGCGGGTCGGCTCCGGCCCGCCGAACAGCGCGGTCAGGCCGAAGAACGCCGGGTAGAACAGCGCCAGCCCGCTCAGGCTGAGCAGCACGAAGCAGATCGCGACGAGCCAGTGATTGGCGCGGGCCCAGGGACCGTAGCGCAGGATGCCTTTGCGTACGTTGGAATGGCTCATGGCCGCCGCTCCTCATCGTGCCGGTCCTGCTCGCGTTCCGCCGCGGCCTGGTCCGGATCGGGGTCGTCCTCGGGTTCTTCCTTCGGCCCCTTGGTCATGTAGTGGAAGAACCCGGCCAGCACCGAGACGCCGAGTACCGCGGACATCAGCGGCTTGGTCACGCCCTTCCAGAGCTCCACCGTCGGGCTGATGTGCGGGTCCTTCGGCAGGCCGCTGTAGATTTCCGGCTTGTCGGCATGCTGCAGCACGTACACCACATGGGTGCCGCCGACCCCGGCCGGGTCGTAGATGCCGGCATTGTCGAAGCCGCGCTCCTTGAGCTTGCCGACCCGGTGCGCGCCGTAGTCGAGCATCTGCTCCTTGGTGCCGAACTGGATCGAGCCGGTCGGGCAGCTCTTCACGCAGGCTGGCTCCAGGCCATGGTAGACGCGGTCGGAACACAGCGTGCACTTGTAGGCCTTGTTGTCCTTCTTGGAAATTCGCGGGATGTCGAAGGGGCAGCCGGCCACGCAATAACCGCAGCCGATGCAATGCTCCGAGTTGAAATCGACGATGCCGTTGGCGTACTGCACGATCGCCCCCGGCGACGGGCAGGCCTTGAGGCAGCCCGGCTCGGCGCAGTGCATGCAGTTGTCCTTGCGGATCAGCCACTCCAGGTCGCCCTCCTCGTTCTCGTACTCGGAAAAGCGCATCACCTCGAACGACGAGGGGGTGAGGTCCTGCGGGGCGTTGTAGGTGCCGTCGCATTCGCCCACCTCGTCGCGCAGGTCGTTCCACTCCATGCACGCCACCTGGCAGGCCTTGCAGCCGATGCACACCGACACGTCGATCAGCTTGGTGACCTGCTCCACGCCGCCGGAGCGGATCTGCGGCGAAGGCTCGTTGGTCGCCGAGCGCGCGATGATGTTCTGCAGGTTGATCTGGTCACCTCGCATCTGGCGTCTCCTATAGCTTCTCGACGTTCACCAGGAACGACTTGAATTCCGGGGTCTGGGTGTTGCCGTCGCCGACGAAGGGCGTCAGCGTGTTGGTCAGATGCGCCTTCTTCGCCACGCCGGTGAAGCCCCAATGGATCGGGATGCCGACCTGATGCACCGTGCGCCCGTCCACCTGCAGCGGGCGCAGGCGCTTGGTCACCACCGCCACGGCGTCGATATGGCCGCGCTTGGAGCGCACCCTGACCTTCTCGCCAGCGGCGATGCCCAGTTCCCCGGCCAGCACTTCGCCGATCTCGACGAACTTCTCCGGCTGGACGATGGCGTTGAGCAGTACATGGGTCGTCCAGTAGTGGAAGTGCTCCGTGAGCCGATAGGTGGTCGCCGCGTAAGGAAACTCCTCGAACGTGCCGAAGGTGTCGCGGTCCTCGGCGAATACGCGGGCTACCGGGTTGTGGTACGCCAGGGGATTCTGCGGGTGCAGCGGGTTGTTCGGGATCGGCGATTCCAGCGGCTCGTAATGCTCGGGGAATGGCCCCTCGCCCAGCCACTCGCTGGCGAAGAAATGCCCGGTGCCGCTTTCGCTGAGGATGAACGGCTTGATGTCCTCCTCGGGCGCCGCGGCGATGGGATAGTCCGGCACGTCGGCGCCGACCCAGCGCTCGCCGCTCCACCAGATCAGCGCGCGGTTCGGATCCCACGGCGTGCCGTCCGGGCGGGCCGAGGCGCGGTTGTAGAGGATGCGCCGATTCAGCGGCCAGGCCCAGGCCCAACCGAGGGTCACGCCGATGTCGTACGGGTCGGAGTTGTCCCGCCGATCCATCATGTTGCCCTGCTCGGTCCAGGCACCGGAGTAGATCCAGCAGCCGCACGAGGTGCTGCCGTCGGCACGCAGATCGCCGAAATCGTTGAGCAGTTCGCCCTTGCGCCGGATGATCCGGCCCTGGTCCTCGATATCCGCCAGCGCACGTCCGTTGTATTCCTGCGCCAGCTCGGCGGCGGCAGGGTGTGCGGGGTCGCTGTACTCCCAGGTCAGGTTGAGGATCGGCTCGGGGAAGGCGCCGCCCTCCTCCTGGTACAGCTTCTGCAGGCGTTGGAACAACCCGGCGAGGATGGCGTTGTCGGTCTTCGCCTCGCCCGGCGGCGGCACGGCGCGGTGGTGCCATTGCAGCCAGCGCGAGCTATTGGTGATCGAACCGTCGTCCTCGGCGAAGCAGGACGTCGGCAGGCGGAACACGGTGGTCTGGATCTGCGACGGGTCGACGTCGTTGAACTCGCCGTGGTTCTTCCAGAACTCGCCGGTCTCGTTCGCCAGCGGGTCCATGATCACCAGGTATCTCAGCTTGGACAGCCCGTCCAGCACCTTGGCCTTGTTGGGAAACGCGGCAAGGATGTTGAAGCCCTGGCAGATGGCGCCGGTCATGGTCCCCTTGGTCATGTCGTTGACCGCGTAGAGCACGTCGTACAGCGGCTCGGAGAGCTTGGGCAGCCAGTGGTAGCACCAGTCGTTTTCCACCGTGGCGGCATCGCCGTAGAAGGCTTTCATGGTGCTGACGAAGAAGCGCTCGTAATACTTCCAGTACGAGACCTGGTTGGGCAGCAGCGGCTGGCGCACCTTTTCCTGGATGTAGCCCCGGTAGTCCTGCGCACCGGCCGCCGGCAGGGTCATGTAGCCGGTCAGCAGGTTCGACAGCAGGCCGATGTCGGTCAGCCCCTGGATGTTGGAGTGGCCGCGCAGCGCGTTCACGCCGCCGCCGGGCATGCCCATGTTGCCCAGCAGCAGTTGCACCATGGCGCCGGTGCGGATCATCTGCGCACCGACCGAATGCTGCGTCCAGCCCAGGGCATAGAGAATGGTCATGGTCTTGTCCGGCGCGGCGCTCTGCGCGAGCAGATCCCAGAGCTGCAGGACCTTTGCCTGCGGCATACCGCAGATCCGCTCGACCATTTCCACGCTGTAGCGGCTGTAATGCCTGCGCATCAGCTGGAACACGCAGCGCGGGTGCTGCAGCGTTTCGTCGCGACGCGCAAAGCCCTGCTCGTCGAGATCGAAGTTCCAGGTGGCCTTGTCGTACTGGTGGCGTGCCTCGTCGTAGCCGGTGAACAGGCCATCATGGAATTCGAAGCCTTCGCGCACCAGGTGCGCGGCATCGGTGTACGCCTCGACGTACTCGCGGTTGTAGCGATCGCTCTCGATCAGGTAGCTGATCAGCCCGCCGAGGAAGGCGATGTCGGTGCCGGTACGAATCCAGGCGTGATAGTCGGCCACCGCCGTGGTGCGGTTGTAGCGCGGATCGATCGAGATCAGGATCGCATCGCTGCGTTCCTTGGCCTGCATGACCCAGCGAAAGCCCACCGGGTGCGCCTCGGCCGAATTCCCGCCCATGGACAGGACGATATTGGCGTTGCGGATGTCGACCCAGCTGTTGGTCATGGCACCGCGACCGAATGAAGGGGCAAGACCTGCCACCGTCGGTCCGTGTCAGACGCGCGCCTGGTTGTCGAGCTTGAGAATGCCCAGCGCCCGCGTGATCTTCTGTGTCAGGTACGCCGTCTCGTTGGTACAGGCCGAAGCCGCCACCATCGCGGTGGTCATCCAGCGATTGACCAGATGGCCTTCTTCGTCGTGGGTCTCGAAGTTGCGGTCACGGTCGTCCTTCATCATTCGGACGATGCGTTCGAGCGCATCGTCCCAACTGATGCGCTTCCACTCATCCGTTCCGGGCTCGCGCACCTGCGGGTAGCGTACCCGCGAGTCGCTCCTGATGAAGTCCAGCACGCCGGCTCCACGCGGACACAGCGAACCGCGACTGACCGGGTGATCCGGGTCGCCTTCGACGTGGAAGATGTGGTCGTGGCTGTTGATCGCACCGTCGCCTCGTGCATACAGGAGCATTCCACAACCGACGGAACAGTAGGTGCAGATATTGCGACTGACCTTCGCACCGGAAAGCTTGAAGTGGCGCACGGAAGCCAGCGCCTGGTCCGGGGCGAACCCCATCATCGCCATGCTCGATGCGCCCAACCCGGCGGCACCGAATTTGAGGAACTGTCGCCGGGATACTCGTACGGACATCGGTATCTCCTGTCATCTATGGTCGACCCACTGATAAGGTCGACTTTGAGCGGTAGCGAGGGTTCCTGCGGCGTGACGGACGGGCAACGAGCGAAGCGCTGCTGATGTAGGCCCCAGCGGCGTTCGTATCAGGCTCGGCTCAGACGCCTGAGCAGCGCCTGGCCGAGGCTCTGGCGGGTCGCGCCGTAGCGCGCCCAGGGATCGCCCGGCAGCGCGGCCAGACGCTGCTGCAGGTTGCGGGCGTTCCACTGCGCGGCGCCTTCGATCCGTCCCAGCTCGTCGCGTTCGATCGGCACCGAGACGGCCAGCCCCGGGCGGGCACGGACCGAATAGGCCGCCACCGTGCTGGCGCCCTTCTGGTTGCGCAGGTAGTCGACGAAGATTCGCCCGACGCGGTTCTGCGGCCCCATCTTGTCGACGATCAGCGCCGGCGCCTGGCGCGCCAGCCGCTCGGTGAGGGCGCGGGCGAACTGGCGGGCATGCGCCCAGTCATGGCGACGATCGATCGGGACCACCACATGCATGCCGCGTCCGCCGCTGGTCTTGAGGAAGGCCTGCAGGCCCAGCGCGTCCAGCAGCTGCAGCGTCAGCTCGGTGGCCTCGACCATGCTCGACCAGGGCAGCGCGGGATCGGGATCGAGATCGAAGATCACCCGGTCCGGCCGCTCGATCCGGTCGCTGCGGGCATTCCAGGTGTGGAACTCCACGCTGCCCATCTGTGCCGCCTCGATCACCGCGGCGATGTCGTCCGCCTGCATCAGGCGCGCATGCTCGGGATCGAGCGACTTGTCCAGCAGGCGCATGTGCGGCATCTTCAGCCGGCCACAATGGCGCTGGAAAAAGCTTTCACCGTCCACCCCGTCGGGCGCACGGACGATCGACAGTGGCCGGCCGGCAAGCTGCGGCACCAGCCAGCCGGCCACCGACAGGTAATACTCGGCGAGCGCCAGCTTGGTGGCGCCGCTGGCCGCGTCGATCACCCGCTGCGGGTTGCTGATGCCGATGCCGGCCACCAGCGGCCGACTGCCGCTCTTGCGCTGTGCTGGCATGGGGAACCTCGATCAGCTGGCCTTCTTGCTCGATTTGCTGCCGGTCGCAGGCGCCTTGCGCGTTCGCGAAGCGGTGGCCTTGCTCGCCTTGGCCTTGCCGGCCGTCTTGCCCTTGGTTTCGGGCTTTTCGGCCTGGTCGGCTTGCTCTTCGCCCGCCGCCCGGGCCTTGCCCGGCTTGGCCGCCAGGCTGCGCTTGAGCAGCTCGGTGAGGTCGATGACGTCCGCCGAACGGCGATCCAGCGCTTCCTCCGGTCCGCCGACCGCTTCCAGCTTGCCTTCGCGCGCCTTCTTCTCGACCAGATCCATGATCTGGTCCTGGAAGGTGTCCTTGTACTGCTCCGGCTTCCATTTCTCGGTCATGTCCTCGACCAGACGCTTGGCCATATCCAGCTCGCGCTCGGCGAGGTCCGGATCGAGGGCTTCTTCCTTCAGCTCCAGATACTCGGCGCCACGTACCTCGTCGGCCCAGCGCAGCGTGTTCATCACCAGCGCCTTGCCCAGCGGCATCACCACCGCCAGGTGCTGCTTGTTGCGCAGCACGACATTGGCGATACCGACCTTGCCGGTCTGGATGAGCGTTTCGCGCAACAGCGCGTAGACCTTCTCGCCGCGGCGGTCGGGCGTCAGGTAATACGGCGTGTCGATGTAGAGAAAGGAAATGTCCCTGGCGTCGACGAACGCGACGATGTCGACGGTCTGGGTCGCCTTGGGGTGGGCCGCCTTGATCTCTTCATCGCTGAGCACGATGTAATGGCCCTTCTCGTACTCGACGCCCTTGACGATGTTCTCGCTGTCGATGTCCTCGCCGGTGGTCTTGTTGATGCGCTTGTAGCCGACCCGGTCCATGCTGCGCTTGTCCAGCCAGTCGAAATCGATGCCCTGGCGGGTGGTGGCCGGTACCAGCGCCACCGGGATATGTACCAGACCGAAACTGACGGCGCCTTTCCAGATCGTGCGGGGCATGGGCGTTCTCCAGCGTTCGTTGGGGCCGGGCGCCGTGCGGCCCGGCAATCGGTCAGCCGTTGACCACCGTACCGCCATTGACGTGCAGCACCTGGCCGCTGACGTAGGCCGCATCGTTGCTGGCCAGGTAGACGTAGGCCGGCGCCACTTCCTCGGGCTGTCCGGGGCGCTTCATCGGCACGTTGGCGCCGAATTCGGCCACCTTGTCGGCGTCGAAGGTGGAAGGGATCAGCGGCGTCCATATCGGCCCCGGCGCGACGCCGTTGACGCGAATGCCGCGTTCGGCCAGGTGCATCGCCAGCGAGCGGGTGAAGCCGACGATCGCGCCCTTGGTGGACGAGTAGTCGATCAGCATCGGGTTGCCCTTGTAGGCGGTCACCGAGGTCGTGTTGACGATGGCCGCGCCCTCCTGCAGATGGGGCAGCGCGGCCTGGGTCATCTGGAACATGCCGAAGATGTTGGTACGAAAGGTCTTCTCCCATTGCTCCTGGCTGACGTCCTCGAAGCGCTCCTGCGGGTGTTGCTCGGCGGCGTTGTTGACCAGGATGTCGAGCTTGCCGAAAGCGGCGACGGTGTCCTCGACGACCTTGCGGCAAGTGTCGCGGTCGGCGACGTCGCCGGCGAACGTCAGGCAACGCCGGCCCTGCTGCTCGACCACCTCGCGCGTCTGCTCGGCATCCTGATGCTGGTCGAGATACAGAATGGCGACGTCGGCGCCCTCGCGGGCGAACAGCACCGCCACGGAGCGACCGATGCCGCTGTCGCCACCGGTGATGATGGCGACCTTGCCTTCGAGCTTGCCGGCGGCCTTGTAGTCCTCGCCGCGATAGGCCGGGCGTGGATTCATCAGCCCTTCCTTGCCGGGTTCGGGCTGCTCCTGGGGCGGCAGGGTCTGGTTGTCGTCGGCCATGCAAAAATCCTCCGTCAAGGTGAATAACCTGTCTTCGGAGGACTTGGCGGGCGCCGGAAAAGTTTCTACGGGGCGATGAGAGGGGCCCTGATCCGAGCCCTCGCCGGATCAATCGAGGGTCAGCACGACGCGGCCGCGCGGGACGCCGCTTTCCACGTACTGGTGGGCCTCGACGGCCTGCTCGAAACGGAACTGGCGATCGACCTGCGGCTTGACCAGGCGGTCGGCGGTCAGTTGGTTGATGTGCTGCAATGCCCGCTCCACCGCCTCGCGGTTCTGCTCGATGCCCAGTTCCGGCTGGCCGGTGAAGTCGCACAGGCAGTGCAGGAAGAACTTGAAGTTCTTCTTGAACGCCGCGCAGACCGGAAGGGCCGTCTCGTTGCCGCCGTTCATGCCGTAGAGGATCAGCTTGCCCAGCGGGGCCATCACGTCGCCCAGCAGTTTCATCTGCGAACCGCCGCAGGCATCCAGCACCACCTCGACGCCACGGCCGTCGGTGAGCTTCTGCAGGCGCCCGACCAGGTCTTCCTCTTCGGTGACGATCACCGCGTCCGCGCCCAGTTCGCGCAGGTAGTCGCGGTCGGCCGCGGTGTCGCAGGTGGCGATGGCCCGCCCGCCCAGCGCCCGGGTCAGTTGCACCGCCGCCGGACCGGTACAGTGCGCCGCCTGGTTGACCAGCACGTACTGGCCGGGTTCCAGCTGCGCCAGCTCGACCAGGGCGAAATAGCTCACCAGCATCGGCGTGTAGTGGATCGCCGCCTCGCTGGCGCCGAGCGTATCGGGGTAGTGCACCAGGGCCTGTTGCGGCAGCAGGGCATGCTCGGCATACAGCGGATACTGGTTCAGGTCGTGCGCCGGGAAGCCTGCCACCCGGTCGCCGACGCCGAAGCCCTGCACGCCCTCGCCCACCGCCAGCACCTCGCCGGCCACCTCGCTGCCGAGACCTGCCGGCAAGCGCGCGTGGCGCGGCGCCAGGTCCTGTCGCCAGAGCACGTCGTTCCAGCTGACGCCGATGGCGCGTACGCCGATGAGCACCTCACCGGGCCCGGGAACGGGTATCGTGCGTTCTTCATAGCGCAACACGTCGGCCGGGCCGAACTGGTGAAAACGGATGATGCGGGACATGGCGACTCCTCGCCTTACTACTGTGAAATGGACTCTATCGTCAGTATCGTCACAACTCCAGCCAGCAGCGCGGATTCCGGTCGATAGTTGCCATGCACGGGAATGATGGGCACCCGTATGTATCCGCGCCGGGCGCATTGCAGGTTTGTGTATTTCGAAAGCGGGATTGGGCATGCCGCCGGCAGGCGAAGCTGTCTAGAATGCAGACCACCTTCCAGAGCCGGCCGTTCTTCCGCCCGGCCGCAGGCCCGAAGTGAACCAGGCATGAATCGCAACGACCTTCGCCGTGTCGACCTCAATCTGCTGATCGTCTTCGAAACGCTCATGCACGAGCGCAGCGTCACCCGCGCCGCGGAAAAGCTGTTCCTCGGCCAGCCGGCGATCAGCGCCGCCCTGGCGCGGTTGCGCACGCTGTTCGACGACCCGCTGTTCGTGCGCACCGGGCGCAGCATGGAGCCCACCGCCCGCGCGCAGGAAATCGCGCAGCTGCTGTCGCCGGCGCTCGACTCGATCTCCACGGCGGTCAGCCGCGCCTCGACGTTCGATCCGGCGACCAGCACGCAGGTGTTTCGCATCGGCCTGACCGATGAAGTGGAATTCGCCCTGCTGCCACCGCTGCTGCGCCGCCTGCGCGCCGAAGCGCCGGACGTGGTGCTGGTGGTGCGCCGCGCCAACTACCTGCTGATGCCGGGGTTGCTGGCCTCGGGCGAGATTTCCGTGGGCGTCTGCTATACCGAGGAGCTGCCGGCCAATGCCAAGCGCAAGGTGTTGCGCCGTCCGAAGCCGATGCTGCTGCGCGCCGATTCCATTCCCGGCCGGCTGAGCATGGAGGACTACTGCGCCCGGCCGCATGCGATGGTCTCCTTCGCCGGCGACCTCAACGGCTACATCGACGAGGAACTGGCGCTGCACGGCTGCAAGCGCAAGGTGGTGCTGGCGGTGCCGCAGTTCAACGGCCTGGCCGCCCTGCTCGCCGGTACCGACATCATCGCCACGGTGCCCGACTACGCGGCCGCCGCCCTCGCCGCCAACGGCGGCGTGCGCGCCGAGCCGCTGCCGTTCGAGACCAGCCAGGACTTCGAACTCTCGATGGCCTGGCGCGGCGCCCAGGACAACGATCCCGCCGAGCGCTGGCTGCGCTCGCGCATCCAGATGTTCGTCGGCGACCCGGACAGCCTTTGACGACTTTGGGCGGCAAGGCGAGCACAGCCCTATACGCTTGCTCCCGTCGAGGCGCTGTTGCGCCATGTCACTCCGGACTTGGTGACACGTACCTAACGCGTACCTACAGGGCATAGGCCCAACCTTGGACACCCTGCTCGGCAGTTGCAGACCCAGCGCTTCAAGTGCCACCAAGGCGTGAGCTTCCATGACATTGGCTCCAGGGCAAGTGCCCACCGGAGTCCCAGCCTTTATCGTTTTCGGCGACAGCAGCTGGCCCGTTAGCAAATTTGCGTGAACGTTAGCGTTTTCGCGCTTATCGGATTATTGTTTTCGCGCACCATCCCCTTTTGGTTATCATTTTTCGGCTCTCGTTAGGGGATTCGACAATGCAAGCAGGTTTCAAGGCACTCGCCGATCGCTACGGTATCGCGCTTGCACAACCTCTGCGCGTCGAGTCGGTGATCGGCACGACACGAAGGAGCCGCGAGAGCAACGGACATGTCCAGAACAAGTATCCCGCCAGCTACCAGCCGGCGGACGACTTCGCGGGGCATTTCGAGTTTGGGCTCAAGTACGAAGACATTCACCTCGAGTTTTTCGCCCGGCTGTTTGCGGTTGTCGGCCCGGAGCCGATCGAAGCCTGGTGCCGGCAAGCGCCCTTTGGGCAATATGCCCGTCGCACCGGATTCCTCTACGAGTGGCTGACCGGGCGGCGTCTGGATGTGCCGGATGTCAGCAATGGCGGCTATGTCGATGCCGTCTCATCGCAGCAGTACCTGACCCGTGTCGAGCCACTGCGGATACGGCGCTGGCGCATCAACAATAATCTTCCCGGCGTGCCGGCATTCTCCCCCCTGATCCGCCGTACCGAAGCCGTACAGGAAGCATTGCAATTTGACCTGGACGCGGCACTGCGCGAGCTGAACCAGACCTTTGGCGCCGACATCCTGATGCGCATGGCCAGTTGGCTGACGTTCAAGGAGTCGCGTGCGAGCTTTCTTATCGAGAAAGAGGCGGACCAGGCCGACAGGATTCAGCGGTTTGCCCATGTGATCGCCAAGTACTGCGGCCATATCGAGAATCCGTCGAGCAACGACAGCCTGCACATGCTGCAAGCCGGTATTCTGGGGCATGATGCCTTCGGACTGGGCCTGCGGCGCTCGCCAGTCTTCGTCGGACAGGCGACCATGCGCGAGGACATCGTGCACTATATTGCGCCGCCATCCGAGGCGCTACCGCAGCTGCTCGATGGCCTGAAAGCATTCGAGCTGGCAACCCGGGGCGCCGAGCCGCTGGCTCGGGCAGCAGCAATCGCTTTCGCCTTTGTGTATATCCACCCCATGCGGGACGGCAACGGTCGGATCCATCGCTTCCTGATCAACGACACCCTGATCCGCGATAAGGCGGTGCCTGACGGTGTGATCCTGCCGGTGTCGGCCACCATCACCAGTTCGATCGATTTCCGGGCGCGCTACGATCGCACGCTGGAGGTATTTTCGCGGCCCTTCATGCAACGTTACGCAGCGTCCTATCGGTTTAGCGAACTCGTCGTCTACGAGGACGGCACCCCGAGCAACCTGGCCTTCGATGACTACGACGACGCGCAATTCGCATGGCGCTATCCCGATCTGACCGAACATGTCCTGTACACGGCCCAGGTCGTGGCGCATACGGTCCGTACCGAGATGGCCGATGAGGCCCGCGTGCTGGTCATTTTCCAACGCGCCCAGGAGCGACTCAAAGAAGTGCTGGAAATGCCGGATCAGGACGCGAACCGCATCATTCGTTCCCTCAAGGAAAACGGCTGGCAGGTATCCGGCAAGTTGAAGAAAGCGTATCCGCAACTGGACGATGCTCACCGGGCGGAACGTGTCGTGGAAGCCGTGCGCGACGCATTCGAAGAACGAGACGTAAGGACCCGCGAAAAATGATCTCCGACGTCTGCCTTTCAAAATTCATGTCCTGACCGAACGCGGTATGACCCTGGGTTGAGCCGCCTCACGGCGAAGCCCAACGGGACGCGCCCATCGTCGGAATAATGACGAATGCATTGCCGGACACCGCGCGCGTTGGGCTTCGCTGCGCTCAGGCTGCGCGCCCCGACCCAACCTACGTCAACCCAACCACAAAGTTCGGCGAATGGCCTCGCGTGCACGTGATGCCGAGCGCGCAACCATCATCGCCAATGATAGTCACCTTCGGCTTGTTCGATTTCTGCTGCGCGGCTCGACCACGCAGACTCCCGCCATCGATTAATCCGAGTTGCGGAGTCAAGCATGGAACGTTCCCTCAACGCCTTGCGTTTTCCCCTTATCGCCCTGGCGGCCGTCATCATGGCCGCCTGCGGCAAGGCACCGGAGGCCACCCAGTCGGGGACGCCGCCGCCCGCCGTCAGCGTCGCCGAGGTCATCGAGCAGCAGGTGACCGAGTGGGACGAGCTCACCGGCCGCCTGGAAGCGCCGGAGTCGGTGGAGATCCGTCCGCGGGTATCCGGGTTCATCGACCAGGTGGCCTTCGAGGAAGGCGCCCTGGTGAAGAAGGGCGACCTGCTGTTCCAGATCGACCCACGGCCCTTCGAAGCCGAGGTCAAGCGCCTGCAGGCGCAGCTGCAGCAGGCCCGCGCCACCCAGCAGCGCACCACCAGCGAAGCCCAGCGCGGCGAGCGCTTGCGGCAGAAGAACGCGATTTCCGCCGAACTGGCCGATGCCCGCGTCAGTGCCGCCAGCGAGGCGCGATCGGCGGTCGCGGCGATCCAGGCGCAGCTCGACAAGGCGCAGCTGGACCTCTCCTTCACCCGCGTCACCGCGCCGATCGACGGCCGCGCCGGGCGGGCGCTGATCACCGCCGGCAACCTGGTCAACGCCGGTGAGGCGCTGCTGACCACGCTGGTCTCCACCGACAGGGTCTACGCCTACTTCGAGGCCGACGAGCGCACCTACCTCAAGTACCGCGAGCTGGCCCGCGAGGGCTCGCGTGGCGAGACGACGCCGGTGTATCTCGGCCTGTCCAGCGAGGACGGCCATCCGCACCTGGGGCATATGAATTTCATCGACAACCAGGTCGACCCGCGCACCGGCACCATTCGCGGCCGCGCCGTGTTCGACAACCGCGACGGCCGCTTCACCCCGGGGCTCTATGCGCGGCTCAGGCTGGTCGGCAGCGCGACCTACGATGCGGTGCTGATCAAGGACGTCGCGGTCGGCACCGACCTGGGCAAGAAGTTCGTGCTGGTACTGGCCGATGACGGCACCGTGGCCTATCGCCCCATCGAGCTGGGGCCGAAGCTCGAAGGCCTGCGCATCGTCCGCGGTGGCCTGGCCAGGGGCGAGACCATCGTGGTCAACGGCCTGCAGCGGGTGCGTCCGGGCAGCCCGGTGCAGCCGGAATCGGTGCCGATGGCCGATGCCGACACCCTGGCCGCGCTGAAACGGCAGAACCGCGCGATCAGCGAGGCGCTGCAGCCGCAGGTCGTCGAGCGCGCCCTGGCCCAGCGCCCGAACGGTTGAGTGCCACCCAGCAGGCTGTTGAAAAGCTACCTGCGTTGCCATCGCGGCGTTAACAACCTGCTGACCGCTGTCCTGAATCCCGGCGCGCCCTGCGCGCCACCCCGACCGATCCGCCAGGGCGCCTGCGTTGCGCCCTCCCCCGGAGTGCGCCATGAATTTCTCGCAATTCTTCATCAAGCGGCCGATCTTCGCCGCCGTACTGTCGCTGGTGATCCTCATCGGCGGCGCCATCTCGCTGTTCCAGCTGCCGATCAGCGAATACCCGGAAGTCGTCCCGCCCACCGTGGTGGTGCGCGCCGAATTCCCCGGCGCCAATCCCAAGGTGATCGGTGAAACCGTCGCCTCGCCATTGGAACAGGCCATCACCGGTGTCGAGGGCATGCTCTACATGTCGTCCCAGGCCACCGCCGACGGCAAGCTCACGCTGACCATCACCTTCGCCCTCGGCACCGATCTGGACAACGCCCAGGTGCAGGTGCAGAACCGCGTGACCCGCACCATGCCGACCCTGCCCACCGAGGTGCAGCGCCTCGGCGTGACGGTGGACAAGGCCTCGCCGGACCTGACCATGGTGGTGCACCTGACGTCGCCGGACGAACGCTACGACATGCTCTACCTGTCCAACTACGCCGCGCTCAACGTCAAGGACGAGCTGGCGCGGCTGGACGGCGTCGGCGACGTGCAGCTGTTCGGCCTGGGCGACTATTCGCTGCGCGTCTGGCTCGACCCGAACAAGGTCGCCTCGCGCAACCTCACCGCCAGCGACGTGGTCAACGCCATCCGCGAACAGAACCGCCAGGTCGCCGCCGGTGCCCTGGGTGCGCCGCCAGCACCGGGCGCCACCGACTTCCAGCTGTCGATCAATACCCAGGGTCGGCTGATCGACGAGGAAGAATTCGAGAACATCGTGGTGCGCGCCGGCGCGGACGGCGAGATCACCCGCCTGAAGGACATCGCGCGCATCGAACTGGGCTCCAGCCAGTACGCCCTGCGTTCGCTGCTGAACAACCAGCCGGCGGTGGCGATCCCGATCTTCCAGCGCCCGGGTTCGAATGCCATCGCCATCTCCGACCTGGTGCGCGAGCGCATGGCCGAGCTGAAACAGGAGTTCCCCCAGGGCGTGGACTACGAGATCGTCTACGACCCGACCATCTTCGTGCGCGGCTCCATCGAGGCGGTGGTGCACACCCTGCTCGAAGCCATCGTGCTGGTGGTGCTGGTGGTGATCCTGTTCCTGCAGACCTGGCGCGCCTCGATCATCCCGTTGGCGGCGGTGCCGGTATCGTTGATCGGCACCTTCGCGGTGATGCATCTGCTCGGCTTCTCGCTCAATGCGCTGTCGCTGTTCGGCCTGGTGCTGGCCATCGGCATCGTGGTGGACGACGCCATCGTCGTGGTGGAGAACGTCGAGCGCAACATCGGCCTCGGCAAGTCGCCGGTGGAGGCCACCCGCCAGGCGATGAAGGAAGTCACCGGGCCGATCGTCGCCACCGCCCTGGTGCTCTGCGCGGTGTTCATCCCCACCGCTTTCATCTCCGGCCTCACCGGGCAGTTCTACCAACAGTTCGCGCTGACCATCGCCATCTCCACGGTGATCTCGGCGTTCAACTCGCTGACCCTGTCGCCGGCGCTGGCGGCCACCCTGCTCAAGGCCCACGACGCGCCGAAGGACGCCTTCTCGCGCCTGCTCGACCGGTTGTTCGGTGGCTGGCTGTTCCGTCCGTTCAACCGCGTCTTCGACCGTGCCAGCCATGGCTACGTCGGCGTCGTGCGGCGCATCCTGCGCGGCAGCGGTATCGCCCTGGTGGTGTACGTGGGGCTGGTCGCCCTCGGCTACCTGGGCTTTGCCAGCACGCCGACCGGTTTCGTCCCGCCACAGGACAAGCAATACCTGGTCGCCTTCGCCCAGTTGCCGGACGCCGCCACCCTCGACCGCACCGAGGCGGTGATCAAGCAAATGTCGGAAATCGCCGGCCAGCACCCCGGCGTCGAAAACACCATTGCCTTTCCGGGCCTGTCGATCAACGGTTTCACCAACAGCCCGAACAGCGGCATCGTCTTCGTTGCGCTGAAGGACTTCGACCAGCGCAAGGACGAAAGCATGTCAGCCGGGGCCATTGCCGGCGAGCTTAACGGCCAGTTCGCGGGTATTCAGGAAGCCTATCTCGCAATCTTCCCGCCACCACCGGTACAAGGCCTGGGCACCATCGGCGGCTTCCGCGTGCAGGTGCAGGATCGCGGCAGCCTGGGCTACGAGGCGCTCTACAGCGAGGTGCAGAACGTCATCGCCAAGAGCGCGGACTATCCGGAGCTGGCCGGGCTGTTCACCAGCTATCAGGTCAACGTGCCGCAGGTGGACGCCGACATCGACCGCGAAAAGGCCAAGACCCATGGCGTGGCCATCGACCAGATCTTCGACACCATGCAGGTCTACCTCGGCTCGCTGTACGCCAACGACTTCAACCGCTTCGGCCGTACCTATCAGGTCAACGTCCAGGCCGATCAGAAATTCCGCCTGGCGCCCGAGCAGATCGGCCAGTTGAAGGTGCGCAACGACCGCGGCGAGATGGTCCCGCTGTCGACCTTCGTCAAGGTCAGCGACAGCGCCGGTCCCGATCGGGTGATGCACTACAACGGCTTCCTCACCGCCGAGATCAACGGCGCCGCCGCGCCGGGCTACAGCTCCGGGCAGGCCGAGGCGGCCATGGAGCGCCTGCTCCAGGCCGAGCTGCCCAACGGCATGAGCTACGAATGGACCGAACTGACCTACCAGCAGATTCTCGCCGGCAACACCGCGATGTTCGTCTTCCCGCTCTGCGTGCTGCTGGCCTTCCTGGTGCTGGCCGCGCAGTACGAGAGCTGGAGCCTGCCGCTGGCGGTGATCCTGATCGTGCCGATGACGCTGCTCTCGGCGATCGCCGGGGTGATCCTGGCCGGCAGCGACAACAACGTGTTCACCCAGATCGGCCTGATCGTACTGGTGGGGCTGGCCTGCAAGAACGCCATCCTGCTGGTGGAGTTCGCCAAGGACAAACAGGAAGAAGGCATGGATCGTCTCACCGCGGTGCTGGAGGCCTGCCGGCTGCGCCTGCGGCCGATCCTGATGACCAGTTTCGCCTTCATCATGGGTGTGGTGCCGCTGGTGCTGTCCACCGGCGCCGGCGCCGAGATGCGCCACGCCATGGGCGTCGCGGTGTTTTCCGGGATGCTCGGGGTGACCTTCTTCGGGTTGCTGCTGACGCCGGTGTTCTATCTGGTGATTCGTGCCTTCGTCGAGAAGCGCGAAGCGCGCAAGGCGCTGTTCAAGGAGATTCATGCATGAAGTTCTTCGCCCTTTCCCTGCTCGCCCTGGCCATCGCCGGCTGTGCGGTCGGCCCGGATTACCGGACACCCCAGCCCGAGCCGGCGCGCATCGCCCATGCCGAGGACAGCGACTACGACCGCTCGCGATTCGAGTCCGCCTGGTGGCACCAATTCGAAGACCCGACGCTGGATATGCTGGTCGGCGAAGCCCTGGCGGAGAACCGCGAGCTGCGCATTGCCTTCGCCAGGTTGCGTGCGGCCCGCTCGATTCGCGACGACGACGCCAATGATCGTTTCCCCACGGTCACCGCGGGCGCCAGCGCCGATATCGGCAAGGCGCAACAGCCCGGCTTCAGCGAGCGGCGGATCAACGCCGAGCGCTACGACCTGGGTCTGGACATGGCCTGGGAACTGGACCTGTTCGGCCGTATTCAGCGCCGCCTGGAAGCCAGCGAAGCCCAGGCCGAGGCCGCCGAGGCCGAGCTCTACCAGTTGCAGGTCAGCCTGATCGCCGAGTTGGTCGATGCCTATGGCCAGCTACGCGGCGCCCAGTTGCGCGAACGTATCGCCCGCGACAACCTGGCGAATCAGCGCGATTCCCACGAACTGACCGAGCAACTGCGCGACGCCGGCATGGGCAGCGAGCTGGACGTGCTGCGCGCCGACGCGCGGCTGGCCGCCACCGAGGCCAGCCTGCCGCAGCTGCAGGCGCAGCAGGCCCGCGCGCGCAACCGCATCGCCACCCTGCTCGGCCAGCGCGCCGACCGGCTCGCCGTGGACCTGTCGCCGCGCGAACTGCCGGCCATCGCCAAGGCATTGCCGATCGGCGACCCCAGCGAGCTGCTGCGCCGCCGGCCGGACATCCGTGCTGCCGAGCGCCAGCTGGCCGCGGCGACCGCCAATGTCGGCGTGGCGACCGCCGACCTGTTCCCGCGGGTGAGCCTGTCCGGCTTTCTCGGCTTCATCGCCGGGCGTGGCTCGCAGATCGGCTCCAGCGCGGCCGAGGCCTGGGGTGTGGCGCCGAGCATCAGTTGGGCGGCGTTCGACCTGGGCAGCGTGCGCGCCCGCCTGCGCGGTGCCGAAGCCGATGCCGACGGCGCGCTGGCGAGCTATGAGCACCAGGTGCTGCTGGCGCTGGAGGAATCGGAAAACGCCTTCAGCGATTACGCCCGCGCCCAGGAACGTCTGTTGTCGCTGCTGCGCCAGTCCACGGCCAGCCGCGCGGCCGCGCAACAGGCGGAAATCCGCTACCGCGAAGGCACGGTGGACTTCCTCGTGCTGCTGGACGCCGAGCGCGAGCGGCTGGCCGCCGAGGATGCCCAGGCACAGGCGGAAGTGGAGCTGTATCGCGGCGTGGTCGCGCTGTACAAGGCACTCGGCGGTGGCTGGCAAGCCGAAAGCTGAACACGCGGTTATGCGCTGCGCGCGTCTGGCGTCCGAGACTCCGCCAGACGCCCGCCTGTGGCCGGCAAAAATGTGACCTGATCCCGTTACCGCCGTGTTGGTCATGCAAAGCGCTTTCGAACGTCATCCATCTTTGGCATAACGGACGGCTGAAAGCCTGACCACGCCCGGTGGCTGCTCAGCCGGGACGGACGCACAGCCAACCAACCAGAATAAAGAGTCTTTCATGAAGCCGATCATTACCCTTGCCGGGCTCGTGCTGGCGGCCGCCAGCGCATGGGTCCAGGCCGAGCCCATCGTTATCAAGTTCTCTCACGTGGTGGCCGAAGACACGCCCAAGGGCAAGGGTGCGTTGATGTTCAAGCGCCTGGCCGAGGAACGGCTGCCCGGCCAGGTCAGCGTCGAGGTCTATCCGAACTCGACCCTGTTCGGCGATGCCGACGAGCTCGAAGCCCTGCGCAACGACGACGTGCAGTTGCTGGCCCCCTCGCTGGCGAAGTTCGAGCAATACACCAAGCAGGTGCAGGTATTCGACCTGCCGTTCCTGTTCGACGACCTCGACGCGGTCAACCGTTTCCAGAAGCGCGCCAAGGGCCGTCAATTGCTGCGCTCGATGGAAGACAAGAACCTCACCGGCCTGGCCTACTGGCACAATGGCATGAAGCAGCTTTCCGCCACCCGCGCCTTGCGCATGCCGCGCGACGCCTCGGGCCTGAGCTTCCGCATCCAGCCTTCGGCGGTGCTCGAGGCGCAATTCGATGCAGTGGGGGCGACGACCAGGAAGCTGGCCTTCGCCGAGGTGTACGACGCGCTCAAGACCGGCACCGTCCAGGGTGCGGAAAACCCCTGGTCGAACATCTACAGCAAGAAAATGCACACCGTGCAGCCCTACATCACCGAAACCAACCATGGCGTGCTGGACTACATGGTGGTGAGCAACACGCGTTTCTGGATGGGTATGCCGCACAAGATCCGCTTCGAGCTGGAAGCCATCCTCGACGAGGTGAGCTACATGGTGAACCTCGAAGCCGAGCAGTTGAACCAGGCCGACCGCGAGCGCATCCGCCAGTCCGGCACCTCGGAAGTGATCACCCTGACCCAGGAAGAACGCGAGGCCTGGCGCGAAGCGATGCGTCCGGTCTGGCAGCAGTTCGAGTCGGTGATCGGCGCGGACATCATCAAGGCGGCGGAAACCGTCAACCGCAAGCAGCGCAACTGAAAGGGCTCTAATACCGGCACAGAGCGCCTTTTGTAGGAGCCAGCTCGCTGGCGATTGTCGGCTTAACGGCATCGCCAGCAAGGACTCGGCGTCCCCCGGGCTCCTACGACTGATGGCGCACCGCGGAACCGCTCCTACTCGTCCACCCGCTGCAGCTGCCTGGCCTCGTATCCGGGATAGAGGTGGCTGACGCTGCGAATCAGCTCGTAGCGCGTCAGGCTGACACCGTCGAAACGTTCGGGGATGGAACTCTGGATGACTTCGTTCATGTCCTCGCCAGTGGCCGCCGCGCCACGCAGCAGGCCATCGAGCCAGCCGAGATAATCGCGCATCTGCACGAACGGCGCCGCGTCGCCGGCGACCGGGCCGTGGCCGGGCACCAGCAACTTCCACGGCAGCGCTTCCAGGGTATCGAGATCCGCCAGCCAGACATCCAGCCCCGGGCTGTTGGGGGTGGTCAGGGCGCGCTGATGGAACAGCAGGTCGCCGGCGAACAGCACGCCGCTGCGTTCATCGAGCACCGCCAGATCGGCCCCCGTATGTCCGCGCAGCGCCAGCAGCCGCAACCTGCGCCCGCCGATGTCCAGCACGCCGGGCGCGAGGATTTCGGACGGCAGTTGCACTTCGGTCCCGCGCATCCAGTCGCCGACCAGGCGGTACATGTTCTCGGCCATGGCATCGCCCTGCTCGCGCAGCAACTCCGTAGTGCCGGCCAGGGCGGCGATGGGCACGTCGGCGAAGGCCTGGTTGCCGAGCACGTGGTCGGGATGATGATGGGTGAGCAGCACCCTGGCGACGGGCTGCCCGGTCACATCGGCGATGGCCGTGCGCATGGTCTCGCCATAGCGCCGGGACGGCCCGCTGTCGATCACCACCACGCCGGCATCGGTCACGATGAAGCCGGTGTTGACGATATTGCCGCCGTTGTGCGGGCCGAAGTTGTCGGTCGAGCCCTCCAGCAGCCAGACGTTCTCGGCGATCTGCCGCGGCTGCAGCGGGTAGCGCAGCTCGGCCTGCAGCGGCAACGCCAGGCAGAGCGCGATGATCAGGATGGGCAGGCGCATGGCGTTTCCTCTTGCTGGACTGGAACGGCTACAGCGCCGCCTCGAACTCGTTGCCGTTGTTGTCGCGCAGCCACAGGCGGGTGTCCTGGCGACCTTTCAGTTCCAGGCTCAGGCTCGGGTTTTCGCTGACGGCGGGATACAGCTCCAGCGACGCCAGCACCGTGCCTTCGGCATCACGCAATTCGGCCTGGTTGAGGAAAAATTCCGGAATGCCGCCGACCAGGCCGTTGTCCATCGGGTGCGATACCTGCAGCCGCAGCCGGCTGCCCTCGCCCCGGGGAAAACGTCCGCCGATGACCTGGCCCAGACGATCCTCCCAGCCCGGTTGCGCCCGCACCACGCTCGGCGCGGTGCAGCCGCCGCCGGCCGCATCGACCTTGGCCGACCCCACGTGCCAGACGCCATCACGAGTCAGCACCGCCGCGCGGATCGGCGTCGCCTGCTCCACGCGGATACGGATGGCCACCAGCGGCAGCACCTGCTCACCGGGCACGAAGGTGAACACCCGTGGGATCGGGTTGAGATCGGCCCAGGCCTCGATGCGCACCACATCCTCGCCCAGCGCCCTGGCATCGATATGCACCGGCACCTGGCGCGCATCCTCGGCGAATGGCGGCGCCTGCACCTTTACGCGCTCATCGAACACGTACGGCTCGCCATCGAGCAAGCCCTTGTGGTGGTAGTCCCACATGACCGATTGCAGCGGATCGGCATCGGCCGCGAACAGGCCATCGACCCGAATGACCAGCAGCAATACCAGCAGGATTCGCATGTTCATGTCGCCTCCCCGGCAGCGGAGCGGCATGGCCTACCCGGTGGGTTTCACAGGCCGCGTCCGCCTGTTCGAATGCGCTACAGTCCCTGGGCCATCACTGCTTGGCCGCCTCGGATTCGATATAGGTTCGGATCGCCCACAGCGCCTCCTGGCTGAGGGTGTCGGCCATGCGTGGCATGTACACCGCGCCGTCGCGCACCGCGCCATTGATCACGCGTTCCTTGAACCACTCGTCACCGTCGTGGCTGGCCTCCAGTTCGCGCAGATCCGGGGCGATGCCGCCGGAGATGGCTTCCAGCCCATGGCATCGGGCGCAGTTCTGGTTATAGGCGGACGAACCGATCTCCACCGCCAGGTCGTGGTGCTCGCTCGGGGCGCGGTAGGGGTTTTCCTCCGCCCATTCTTCGCCGAGCGGAGGCAGGCCCTTGGTTTCCACGGCCTGGGGCACAATGTCGCCGTGGGCCAGGGCCAGGCCGGATATGGCGAGGAAGCCTGCGGTAAGCAGTGCGCGCATATGGATCTTGTTATTCATGACTACCACCCTTCATTCGTGAACCGTGCAAGGCAGCTCCCAGCGGAGCGCATGGTGGTCATGTTCGCGGCGGGGCCGGATCGGCAGAATCCTGCTTTGGATGCCAGCGTCTCCTCCCTTGGTACTGGCTGTTGCCACCACCTTTGGCAGCACGCCGGACGGCACTCCGGTAGCAAGGCCAAATCACCGGGCGTTTGGGAAGTTTTCCCGGCATTCGCGGGAGCATTTCCGTATCGGCGCCGACACCGCGCTTTCGATAATCGAATCGCCAGGCCACCGGCAGACGGTGGCCTCGTCCGAATCGACCAAGGGAATCGCAACCATGACAACAAGATCGCACCCCGCCAGCAAACGCCCGCTCGCCATCGCCGTGCAATGCCTGACACTGGCAGGCGCCCTCGCATCGACTGGCGCCGCCCAGGCCAAGCCGGTCAGTTGGGAAGACATCGCCAACGACCACACGTCCACCCACAACGTCCTGCAGTACGGCCTGGGCACCAACGCCCAGCGCTGGAGCCCGCTGGTGCAGGTCAATGACAGCAATGTGTTCAAGCTGACCCCGGCCTGGTCGTTTTCCTTCGGCGACGAGAAGCAGCGCGGCCAGGAATCCCAGGCCCTCATCCACGATGGCGTGATCTACGTGACCGGCTCCTATTCGCGTGTCTTCGCCCTGGATGCCAAGACCGGCAAACGCCTGTGGAGCTACGCCCACCGCCTGCCCGACGACATCCGTCCCTGCTGCGACGTGGTCAACCGTGGTGCCGCCATCTATGGCGACAAGATTTACTTCGGCACCCTCGACGCCCGCGTCGTGGCGCTGAACAAGGACACCGGCAAGGTCGTCTGGAACAAGAAGTTCGGCGATCACGGCGCCGGCTACACCATGACCGGCGCGCCGACCCTCGTGAAGGACGGCAAGAGCGGCAAGGTGCTGCTGATCCACGGCAGCTCCGGTGACGAATTCGGCGTGGTCGGCAAGCTCTTCGCTCGCGACCCGGACACCGGCGAGGAAATCTGGATGCGGCCCTTCGTCGAAGGCCACATGGGTCGCCTCAACGGCAAGGACAGCACCCCGACCGGTGACATCAAGGCGCCCTCCTGGCCGGACGACGCGAACTCCCCCACCGGCAAGGTCGAAGCCTGGAGCCAGGGCGGCGGCGCGCCATGGCAGAGCGCCAGCTTCGATGCCGAAACCAACACCATCATCGTCGGCGCGGGCAACCCGGCCCCGTGGAACGGCTGGGCGCGCACCTCGAAGGACGGCAATCCGCAGGACTACGACAGCCTCTACACCTCCGGCCAGGTGGGCGTCGACCCGAGCACCGGCGAAGTGAAATGGTTCTACCAGCACACCCCGAACGATGCCTGGGATTTCTCCGGCAACAACGAACTGGTGCTGTTCGACTACAAGGACAAGCACGGCAAGACCGTCAAGGCCACCGCCCACGCCGACCGCAACGGCTTCTTCTACGTGGTCGACCGCAAGGACGGCAAGCTGCAGAACGCCTTCCCCTTCGTCGACGGCATCACCTGGGCCAGCCACATCGACCTCGAAACCGGCCGCCCGGTGGAGAACGAAGGCCAGCGCCCGCCCAAGCCCGAGCCAGGCGAGAAGCACGGCAAATCGGTCGAGGTCTCCCCGCCCTTCCTCGGCGGCAAGAACTGGAACCCCATGGCCTACAGCCAGGACACCGGGCTGTTCTACGTGCCGGCCAACCACTGGAAGGAGGACTACTGGACCGAGGAAGTCAGCTACAAGAAAGGCTCGGCCTACCTCGGCCAGGGTTTCCGCATCAAGCGCATGTATGACGACCACGTCGGCATCCTGCGCGCCATGAACCCCACCACCGGCAAGGTGGAGTGGGAGCACAAGGAGAAGCTGCCGCTGTGGGCCGGCGTGCTCGCGACCAAGGGCAACCTCGTCTTCACCGGCACCAGCGACGGCTACTTCAAGGCCTTCGACGCCAAGACCGGCGACGAGCTGTGGAAATTCCAGACCGGCAGCGGAATCATCTCCCCGCCGATCACCTGGGAACAGGACGGCGAGCAGTACATCGGCGTGACCGTCGGTTATGGCGGCGCGGTGCCGCTGTGGGGCGGCGACATGGCCGTGCTGACCAAACCGGTCGCCCAGGGCGGCTCGTTCTGGGTATTCAAGCTGCCGGAATGGGAAAACAAGACCGCCAAGCGTTGAGGTCTCGGTCGTGCCCGCCCTGTCGCGGGCACGACCGTCCGATACCTGTCTGTTCGCGGTATCGGGCCATTCCCGTTCTCCGGGTGCGCTTCGCGCACCAGACCCGAATCCCTCAAGAATCCGGTGCGCGAAGCGCACCCAAAAAAAGCATGGGCCTCATCATGAAACCGTCCAGCCTGCTCCTTCCCTTGTTATTCATTGCTGCCCCGGCCTTCGCCGCCGATGACCAGCCGCTGGTCATCAACGGCTGCGCCATCCAGCCGGAAAGCCGCTGCGCCAACGCCGACCTGCGCGGGGCCGATCTCAGCAACCTGGACCTGCGCAAGATCGACCTCGCGGGGGCCGATCTTTCCGGCGCCAACCTGCGCCACGCCAACCTCGACCTGGCCAACCTGGAGAAAGCCAACCTCACCGGCGCCACCCTCAACCGCGCCAGCCTGCAACAGGCCAACCTGCGCCTGGCGAACTTCACCGATGCCCGGCTGGTCGCCATCCAGGGCTGGGGCCTGTTCGCCCAGGCCGCGCAGTTCAAGGGCGCCGACCTCACCGCCGCCTACCTCGAATTCGCCCGCATGAGCGGCGCCAAGCTGCACGACAGCACGCTGCGCGCCGCCGACCTGGAAATGACCTGGCTGAGCAAGGCCGACCTCGAGGGCGCCGACCTGACCGACGCCAACCTGCAGGAAGCCAAGCTCAACGACGCCAACCTGGCCAATGCCACCCTCACCGGCGCGCGGCGACATTATGCGACCTTCCAGGGAACCAACATGGAGGGTTGCACCGACTGCCCGCATGACTGGGAAAAGTGAATTCTTCCGGGCTGACGGTATCCTGACCGCATTCATTGATCCAATCTATCAAGGCAATCGAATAAACTTCTGCATCACTGACTAACGAATTGGCTTCTGGCGCCGATCCAGATACTGGACGAATCTTGCCCCACAATGGATGCCAATACGATGTTCAACAAGCACCTCAAACGGGAACTGGCGGAGCTGCGCGAGGAAGTAGCGATCAACCGGCAGATCAGGGACTCGTTTTACAGGGAAATGATGATTCTGGAGTTGGACCAGCAAGGAAGCATCCAGTACGCCAATGAGCTGTTTCTCAGCGAAATGGGCTATCGCCGGGACGACATAGTCGGCCGCCCAGTCGACGGCTTCTTCAGTCAGGAGTTCAGGACCGAGCCGAATTATGCTCGCCTGAAGACCGCCATGCAGCGCGGCGAGCACACCAATGGTGCATTCCGGATGCTGCGGGCCGATGGCAAGGAAGCCTGGCTACGCTCGATCTGGCAACCGATCAAGAACTCGGACGGTACGCTGCAGCAGTTCGTTCTGTGTGCCACCAACCTGACCCGCACTATCGAGAAGTCCCGCGAGTACGAAAGCTTGGTCAAAGCGCTGTTGCGCTCGACGGCGGTAATCGAGTTCGACCTCGATGGGCATATGCTCAAGGCCAACCAAGGATTTCTCGATAGCATGGGTTATCGCCTCGAGCAGATCCAGGGCAAGCACCACCGCATATTCTGTGAGCGCGAGGAGAGCGAATCGCCCGCGTACCAGGAGTTCTGGGCCAGGCTCAACCGCGGCGAGTATATTGCCGAGCGCTTCAAGCGCATCGATGCACAGGGCAGGACCGTCTGGCTGGAAGCCTCCTACAACCCGGTCTACGATGCCCACGGCAAGTTGTACAAAATCATCAAGTTCGCAACCGTCATCACTGATCAGGTCAACCGTGAACTGGCCGTCGCCGAGGCCGCGACCATTGCCTACGACACCTCGCAGCGTACCGATCTCAGCGCCCAGCGCGGCGCGCAGGTGGTCCAGGAGACAGTCGACGTGATGCATCGCATCGCTGAGCAGGTGCAGGAGGCTTCGCAAGGCATCGAGGCACTGGACCAGCAATCGCAGCTGATCAGCGCAATCCTCAAGACCATCAGCGGCATCGCCGATCAGACCAATCTGCTTGCGCTCAACGCTGCCATCGAAGCGGCCAGGGCGGGCGACCAGGGACGTGGTTTCGCCGTGGTGGCCGATGAAGTACGCCAACTGGCTGCCCGCACCAGCAAGGCAGCCGAAGAAATCGTTGGCGTCGTGCAGAAGAACCAGGATCTGGCGCAGGCCGCCGTGCACAGCATGTCGGCCAGCCGCGAGCAGGCCGAACAGGGGCAGGAGTTCGCCAACCAGGCCGGCGCGGTGATCGTCGAGATCCAGGACGGTGCCAAGCGTGTGGTCCGTGCCGTCGGACAATTCGCCAGCCAGTTGAAGACATGATGGTCTGCGGCAATCCGGCAGTCGCCAGCGGCAGCGTGCCATGCGAGCCGGCTAGCGGTGGCATGACGCTCCCGGCCTGCACTGGAGCCGGAAGCTCTGGCTCTGCGAGGCGCACCGATTGAGCCAGAAGCCAGCCACCCATATCGCTCAGCACCAGGACATCGATGCTCTGCCGCCATTCCAGGGGCTGACAAGCGATCGCATCGTCATGCCTGCCAGCGCAGCCGAGTTCGCCGCGGCCGTCGCCAGCATCCGCGTATGCCCCTGCATCGGTTTCGATACCGAATCCAAGCCGACCTTCAAGATCGGCGAAGTGTCCAGCGGCCCGCACCTGATCCAGTTCGCAACAACCGACCAGGCCTACCTGTTTCAGGTCGGCCTGCCGGGCTGCCTGGACGCGGCCCGCGAGGTGCTGCACGCGCCGGATGTGGTGAAGATCGGCTTTGGGTTGAAATCGGACCGCAGCCGACTGCGGAACAGGCTGGGCATCGAATTGCACCCCTATATCGACCTCGGCACGGCGCTGCGTTATCACGGCAGGAAGGGCCAGGTCGGCCTGCGCGGTGCGGTCGCGGCCGTGTTGCACGCGCGTCTGCGCAAGTCGCGGCGCCTGGCCACCTCGAACTGGGCCGATGCGACCCTTGGCGAGGCGCAACGGCTGTATGCCGCAAACGATGCCTATGGCGCGTTGCAGGTATTTCTCGGGCTGAGCGCCGCGCAGCGCGAGATGCTGCTTCATGCAGTGCAGCCCTAACCCTGAGCGGGTGCGGCGGATGCCGCAAAGAGCGTCGGCTACGTTCGGCCGAGCCCCCGCACCGTCCACTGCAGTAGCGACAGCGCTGCATAGGCCAATACGCCCAGCGTGGCCGAGAGCCACAGGGCGTCGATACCGAAATCGTCGATCAGCAGTGCGAACACGAATGGCGACAGCGCCTGGGCGAAGCGCGCCGGGACCATCAGCAGCCCCTGGCGCAGGCCATAGCCCTGCGGCCCGAAGATCACCAGCGGCAAGGTGCCCTTGGCGATGGTCAGGATGCCGTTGCCGCCACCATGTAGCAGCGCGAACGCCGTGGTGGCCGGAGCGCCGACCAGCATCACCCCCGCCGCACCGACAGGATGCGCGATCGCGGCAAGCCGCGCCGAGACCAGGGGATGAAAGCGCTGCAGCAGGACGAACTCCAGGCAGCGTGCGCCGACCTGGGCCGGCCCTACCAGTGCCGCGACGCCGATGGCGGCGGCCGCCGTAAGCCCGGATTCCTGCAACAGTCGCGGCAGGTGCGCGGCCATCGCGGTGCTGGTGAACCAGGTGGCGGCGAATACGAAGGCCAGCAGGGCCATGGTCAGGCCGGAACCCGTGCGTTCTCTGCTCTGCGGTTTGCCTGCGGTCTCGGGAGCGGGCTGGATGCCGACCGGAATCATCAGCCGGTTGAGCGGCAAACCGAGCAGGATATGCGCCGCGGCCCAGAACAGGCAGGTCACGCGCCAGCCATGGTGCGCGTCCAGCCAGCCACTGATCGGCCAGCAGACGGTACTGGCGAAGCCGGCCAGCAGCGTGATCCCGGTGATCGCCCCGCGCGCGTCGCGACCGTAGATACCGGCGAGGGTCGAGAAGGCGGACTCGTACAACCCCAGCGCCATGCCGATGCCGATCACCAGCCAGCCGAGCCAGAGCATCAGCGGGCCGGTCGCCAGACCCAGCGTGGCCAGCCCGGCGGCGAAGACGATATTGGAAACCGCCAGCACGTCGCGACCGCCGTGACGGTCGATCCGCTTCCCGGAGAGCGGGCCGAGAACGGCGGTGACGACCAGCGCCAGGGAAAACGCCGCGAAGACGTTACCGCTGGTGATGCCGAGGTCGTGCGCCATCGGCTCGGCGAGGATCGCCGGCAGATAGTAGGTCGAGCCCCAGGCCAGGGTCTGTGCGCTGCCGAGCGCGAGGATGATGCGCAAGCGTGGCGACATGCTCATTGCCCCTCGCCCGATGCCGCTGTTTGCTTCGCGACGACCAGAACTCCTGCAACGACGTGGCTCATCCGGGCTCCCTCCGGGGGCCCTGAACATGGGCCATGAGCTCGCCAGCATACGCGATGTCGCATGTGATTTTGACTCGCGGCCGGATGCACTGATCGGCTTGCGGGACGGTGTTGGGCGTTTTCGGCGAGCCGGCTCAGGAAACCTCGAACGCCAGTTTAGCTCCGACGCGCAGCACGCCGGTATCGATCGCCAGGTGCACCAGCTCGGCCTGGGAACTGACCTGTAGCTTGTTCTTCAGCAGGGTCAGGTAGTTGGACACGGTCTTGCCGCTGATGCACAGCTGCTCGGCGATCTGCCGGGCCGGCGTGCCCTTGGCCAGCATCACGAAGATTTCGAACTCGCGCTGGGTCATGCCGTGCAGGCGCGGGTCCTGCGCGCCGCCGTGGCTGGGGTTGCGCGCCAGTTCGGTGGCCAGTGGCTGTTCGATATAGGCGTAGCCGGAAAGGATGCGCCGCACCGCCTCCAGCAACACCTGCGGCGACGAGCTCTTGGTGATGTATCCCGCGGCCCCGGCATCCAGCGCCTGTCGCACCAACGGCAACTCGTCGTGCATGCTGAAGAACAGTACCGGCAGTTGCGGCAGGCGCCGCAACAATCGTCGCGTCGTTTCCAGGCCGCTGATGCCTGGCAGGCCTATGTCCATGATCACCAGGTTGGGAATGTCGTTCTGGGTCTTTTCCAGCGCCTGCTCGCCATCGCAGGCCTCGCTCACCCGCACCTCGGGCAGCAGCGCACGCAGCAGGCTGGCATAGCCCTGACGCACCACGGCATGGTCGTCCACCAGGAGAATCTTCATGGAGCCAGTGCCTCCGTGAGGGGAATATCCAGATAGATCGCCCAGCCGTTGCCGGGCCGTTGGCTCAGGTACAGTTCGCCGCCCAGGCTGCGCGCACGTTCGGCCATCGAGCGCAGGCCGATACCGGGGCGGTGCGCATGCGAGCCCCGGCCGTTGTCGCGCAGCAGCAGGCGCAGCCGCGCGCCACGCCGCTGCAGCCGGACGCGTACCATGCTGGCCTGGGCATGGCGGGCCACATTGGTCAGCGCTTCCTGCAACAGGCGGTAGAGGTGTGTCTTGATCGGCAGCGGCAACGCCGGCAGGTGCGAATCCAGGTACAGCTCGCAGGCGATGCCCTGGGCCGCCTGCCATTGCTCGCCGAGCAGGCGGACGGCCTCGTCCAGCTCCATATGCTCGAGCATCACGGGGTACAGCTCGCGGGTCAGGCGGCTGAAGCCGTCCTGCAACTGCCGGCAGTTGTCGTCGAGACAAGCCGCGGTGCTGGCGACCTGCTGCGGCTGTTCCATCACCAGCTTGAGCAGGCAGGCCTGGGCGCGAATGCCGGCGATGCACTGGCCGAGGCCGTCGTGCAGGGCTTGGGCCAGCTGGGTGCGTTCGCGCTCCTGCAAGGCGAGCAGCGCCTGGCCGAGCCGCTCGTTTTCGGCCCACGCCTGCGCGAGGGCGCCGGCCATGTGCTCGAAGCGCTCGGTCGGTCGGCGCAGCGGCAATGCTTTGCAACTGGGCATGGGAAGGCCTCGTTATCGTTATCGGGCAGTCACATGCTAGGGGCTGGCGCCGGCCGCCGGCCTACTACCTTGGTACCGTCGGAACGCTACTTTCCGCGTATTCTCCCTTCCCTGGCGGCGCTCGGCTTCAGGCCGCCGCGCCATTCGGCCCGCACCTTTTACTACTTTGGTACTGGTTTTCCCGTCCATCGTAGGATTTCAAAGACAGGCCCGTTGATCTGTAATCGGTCCACCGAAGTACCAAGGGTCAGGATGATGCTCAGGTCGCTACTGCCATTGCTGATCGTCGCGCTGCCATGGCTATCCATGAACACGGCAGTGGCGACCACGGAGGATGCCGGGTTGTTCTCCGCCGAAGGCTATCGCCAGACGCAGTACCGCAGCCCTACGCCGCCGACGGTCGAAGGCGCGCAGACGCTGGATACGGTGGCGCTGCAGGCCCTGCTGAAGCGTGAGCCGCAAGCGGTCCTGGTGGACGTCTATCGCTGCCAGTGGCTGGCCGGCCGCTTCATCGACAACGAAGCGCACGCCAATCTGCCCGGCAGCCTGTGGCTGGCCAATACCGGCGATGGCAATCTGCAGCCCGAATGGGCAAGCTACTTCGCCCGCAACCTGGCGCGTATCAGCCAGGGCGACCCCGGCCGGCCGCTGGTATTCTACTGCCGCTCCGACTGCTGGCTGGGCTGGAATGCCGCCAGACGCGCCCATGCGCTGGGCTACACGCAGCTGTACTGGTATCGCGACGGAATCGACGGCTGGGAACAGGCCGGCCTGCCCTTGCACCCTGCAACTCCGCAGCCCTTGCGCAGCACCGAATGAGCATGCCCCACCATAATCACAACAAAGAGGTGACCGGCCTTGTACAAGATCTTGATTGCCGACGACCATCCGCTGTTTCGCGAAGCCATCCACAACGTCATCCGCGACGGCTTTCCCGACAGCGAGATCCTGGAAACCGCCGACCTCGAAAGCGCGCTTGCCCTGACGCTCGAACACGACGACCTCGATCTGGTCCTGCTCGACCTCAACATGCCCGGCATGCACGGCCTGAACGGCCTGATCAACCTGCGCAACGAGGCACCGACCATTCCGGTGGTGATCGTCTCCGCCGAACAGGACAAGCAGGTCGTGCTGCAGGCGATCACCTACGGCGCGGTGGGCTTCATCACCAAATCCTCGCCACGGGCGCAGATGACCGAGGCCATCGAGCAGATCCTCAACGGCAACGTCTACCTGCCCTCGGACATCATCCGCAGCCAGAAGAGCGCCAGCCGCCATTGCCATCACAACGAGCCGTCGATACCGCCGGAACTGCTGCAGGCACTGACCCGCAAGCAGCTGCTGGTGCTGGAGCGCATGACCAAGGGCGAGTCCAACAAGCAGATCGCCTATAACCTCGACATCGCCGAGACCACGGTCAAGGCCCACGTCTCGGCGATCCTGCGCAAGCTCAACGTACACAACCGCGTTCAGGCCATCCTCTCGGCTGGCGATATCGACTTCACCGCCTACCTGCGCCGCTGAACAGCGCCGTCCGCGCTAGTCGCTCGCCCGGGCGCCCTCGAACCAGGCCAGCTTCTCGCGCAACTGCACCACCTCGCCGACGATCAGCAGCGTCGGCGCCTGCACATTTTGTTGCGCGATGAGCTCGGCCAGCGTACCCAGCGTGCCCGTGAAGACCCGCTGATTGCTGGTGGTGCCCTGCTGCACCAGCGCCGCCGGGGTTTCAGCCGAACGACCATGGGCAATCAGCTGCTGGCAGATCACCGGCAGCCCCACCAGCCCCATGTAGAACACCAGCGTCTGCCCCGGTGCCGCCAGTTCCGCCCAGGGCAGATCGCAAGTGCCGTCCTTGAGATGGCCGGTGACGAAGCGCACCGACTGGGCATGGTCACGATGGGTCAGCGGAATACCCGCATAGGCGGCGCAACCGCTGGCAGCGGTGATGCCGGGGACGACCTGGAACGGTACGCCGTTGGCCGCCAGTTCCTCGATCTCCTCGCCACCGCGACCGAAGATGAACGGATCGCCGCCCTTCAGCCGCAGCACGCGTTTGCCCTGCCTGGCCAGCTCCACCAGCTTCTGGTTGATCTGCTCCTGCGGTACGGCGTGTTCCGCGCGCCGCTTGCCGACATAGATGCGGTCGGCATCGCGCCGGCACAAGTCGATGATCGCCGGAGCGACCAGGCGGTCGTAGAGCACCACATCGGCCTGCTGCATCAGGCGCAAGGCGCGGAAGGTCAGCAGATCAGGATCACCGGGGCCTGCCCCGACCAGGTAGACCTCGCCCAGCGCACGCGGCGCCGCACCCGCGAGCTTTTCGGCGAGCAGCCGTTCGGCCTCGGCCGTACGTCCCGCCAGCGCCTGCTCGGCGATCGGCCCCTGGAAGGTTTCCTCCCAGAACACCCGACGTTGCTGGACGTTGGAAAACTTCGCCTTGACCTGGGCGCGAAACTGCTTGGCCAGCCCCGCCAGTTGCCCGTAGGCCGCCGGAATCCAGGTCTCGATACGTGCTCGGATCAAGCGCGCCAATACCGGCGCGTCGCCGCCGCTGGACACCGCGATGACCAGCGGCGAACGGTCGACGATCGCCGGAAAGATCACACTGCACAGCTGCGGCGAGTCGACCACGTTCACCGGAATGCCCAGCGCATTGGCGTGTTGCGACACCAAGGCGTTCAGCGGTTCGTCATCGGTGGCGGCGATGGCCAGCACGCATCCCTGCATGTCCTGCGGATCGTAGCCCCGATCCAGGCATTCACCGCTCCCTGCCTCTACCAGTTCGGCCAGTTGAGCCTCGATGCTTGGTGCTACCACCCGCAACCGCGCTCCGGCCTCGCTCAGCAGGCGAGCCTTGCGCAAGGCGATCTCGCCGCCGCCGACGATCAGCACCGTGCGGCCCTTGAGGTTGTGGAACAGCGGAAGGTATTCCATGGGCGAATCCTGGCGAGTCGTTGGAGGTACAGGCATCACAGCCACTACGCCTGCGATACCCCTTGTCGAAGATCAAGGATCCGGTCTGATGCCGGACCGCGAATGACGCAGCGCGCCGCAACCTTAGCCGATGACTTCGATACCACCCATGTAAGGCTTCAATACCTCGGGCACCAGAATGCGGCCGTCGGCCTGCTGATAATTCTCCAGTACCGCGACCAGCGTCCGCCCGACCGCGAGCCCGGAACCGTTGAGGGTGTGCACCAGCTCCGGCTTGCCGGTCTCGGGGTTGCGATAGCGCGCCTGCATGCGCCGCGCCTGGAAGTCGCCGCAGTTGGAGCAGGAAGAAATCTCGCGGTACTTGTCCTGACTCGGTACCCAGACTTCCAGGTCATAGGTCTTGGTCGCGCCGAAGCCCATGTCGCCGGTACACAGCGACAGCACGCGGTACGGCAATTCGAGCAGCTGCAGCACCTTCTCGGCATTGCCGGTCAGCGCTTCCAGCGCCTCGAAGGACTTGGCCGGCTCGACGATCTGCACCATCTCGACCTTGTCGAACTGGTGCTGGCGGATCATGCCGCGCGTGTCGCGGCCCGACGCACCGGCCTCGCTGCGAAAGCACGGCGTGTGGGCGACGAATTTCAGCGGCAGCTGCCGGGCATCGAGAATCTCGCCGGCGACGATATTGGTCAGCGACACTTCGGCGGTCGGTATCAGGTAGAAATCGGCTTCGCCTTCGCGGCTGATCTTGAACAGATCTTCCTCGAACTTCGGCAATTGGCCGGTGCCCTGCAGCGCCGGCGCCTGCACCAGATAGGGCGTGTAGACCTCTTCGTAGCCGTGCTCGCGGGTGTGCAGGTCGATCATGAACTGTGCCAGCGCCCGATGCAGGCGCGCGATCGGCCCGCGCATCAGGGCGAAACGGGCGCCGGACAGCTTGGCCGCGGTCTCGAAGTCGAGCCAGCCGTGCTGTTCGCCGAGGGCAACGTGGTCCTGCACGGCGAAGTCGAAGGCCTTCGGCGTGCCCCAGCGGCGGACCTCGACGTTCTCGTCCTCATCCGCGCCGACCGGCACCGACTCGTGCGGCAGGTTGGGAATGCTCAGCATCAGCTGGTCCAGCTCGGTCTGGATGCGTTCCAGCTCCTGCTTGCCAGATTCGAGCTCCGAGCCCATGCGATCCACATCGGCGAGCAGCGGCGCGATGTCTTCGCCGCGCTGCTTGGCCTGGCCGATGGACTTGGAGCGCGCGTTGCGCTCGGCCTGGAGTTGTTCGGTGCGGGTCTGCACGGTCTTGCGCTGGGCTTCCAGCGCCTCGATGCGCGCCACGTCCAGCTGGTAGCCGCGGGTGGCCAGGCGGGCCGCCACGTCCTGTAGCTGAGTGCGTACCAGTTTCGAATCAAGCATGGTGGGTCTCGTCTGTGAAAGCTTGGATGAAGGGCGAAGAGGGAGCGAAGTTTACTGTGAACGCGCGGTGGTTCATAACCTGGCGAGCGCGAGGCCAGCCCAGGCCGCCAGCAGACCGCCGAGCACGCTACTGCCGACATAGGCAAAAGCGGTGGCCAACTGACCGCTTTCGAGCAGCCGCATTGCGTCCAGCGAGAAGCTGGAAAAGGTCGTCAGGGCGCCAAGGAAACCGATAATCAGCGCGCCGCGCAGCTCCGGCGAGATATCCGGTCTGGCGAGAAAGGTCGCGTAGAGATAGCCGATCAGCAAGCAACCGAGCAGGTTGACCGCCAGTGTGGCCAGATAGAAATGCCTGGGCCACTGGGCGCTAACCCATGTAGCCAGGGCAAAGCGCAACAGCGTTCCGATCACGCCGCCACAGGCGACGGCGAAGGCCATGCGGATCATTCCTTTCTCCGTTGTATCGGGCTTTCACGATCGAGCCGAGCGAGATGTTCCAGCTTGTCGCGGATCTTGCTTTCCAGCCCGCGCGGAGCCGGATGGTAATAGCGGCGCGGCTGCATGGCCTCGGGGAAGTAGTCCTCGCCTGCGGCATAGGCATCCGGCTCGTCATGGGCGTAGCGATATTCGTTGCCGTAGCCGAGCTCTTTCATCAGCTTGGTCGGCGCGTTACGCAGGTGCAGCGGCACTTCCTGCGAACCATTTTCCGCGGCGTCGCGCATGGCCGCCTTGAACGCGGTGTAGACCGCATTGCTCTTCGGCGCACAGGCCAGGTAGACGATGGCCTGCGCCACCGCCAGTTCTCCTTCCGGGCTGCCCAGGCGCTCCTGCACGTCCCAGGCATTCAGGCACAGCGGCAATGCGCGCGGGTCGGCGTTGCCGATCTCTTCGCTGGCCATGCGCACGACGCGACGGGCAATGTACAGCGGGTCGCAACCGCCATCGAGCATGCGCGCGAACCAGTACAGCGCCGCATCGGGATTGGAGCCGCGCACCGACTTGTGCAGCGCCGAGATCTGATCGTAGAAGGCTTCGCCGCCCTTGTCGAAACGGCGGCGGCTGTCACCCAGCAGGTCCTGCAGCAGATCGGTACTGATGGTACCGCCCTCTTCGGCCAGGTCGGAGGCATTCTCCAGCAGGTTGAGCAGCCGGCGGCCATCGCCGTCGGCCGCCGCCAGCAGCATCTGGAAGCTCTCCTCCGGCAGTTCGAGGTGCAGATCGCCGAGGCCCTTGGGGTCGTTCAGCGCCCGCGCCACCAGCTTGCGCAAGGCGGCTTCGTCCAGGCTTTTCAGCACATAGACGCGCGCCCGCGAGAGCAGCGCGTTGTTGAGCTCGAAGGAAGGGTTCTCGGTGGTGGCACCGATGAAGATCAGCGTGCCGTCCTCGACATAGGGCAGGAAGGCATCCTGCTGCGACTTGTTGAAGCGATGCACCTCATCGACGAACAGAATGGTGCGCCGGCCATATTGTGCCGCCTGCTGCTTGGCGATTTCCACCGCCTGGCGGATCTCCTTGACCCCGGCGAGCACCGCGGAAACCGTCTCGAAATGCGCATCGGAGACCTTGGCCAGCAGCCGCGCCAGGGTGGTCTTGCCGACCCCGGGCGGGCCCCAGAACACCATCGAATGCAGCGCACCCTGCTCCAGCGCCTCGCGCAGCGGCTTGCCGCGGGCGAGCAGATGCTCCTGCCCGACGTATTCGTCGAGGCTGGCTGCACGCAACCGCGCGGCGAGCGGCTGGGCGACGGGTTCGCGGCTGAACAGGTCCATCGCGGACGGTTACCTCAATTGCAGCGGCCCGCAGCTACGCAGGCCGCCTGAAACGAATGGCAGACGACGATCACTCGGCGATGACGTCGGTGCCCTCGGGAATCTCGAAGGTGAACAGATCGGCCTTCAGCGGCTGGTTCATCTTCACCCCCATGAACAGGATGTTGGTGCGCTGCCCGACGCTGTCGATCAGTTGCATGTCGTTGATCACCCCGCCACGGAAGGACAGCCGCAGGTTGTCGAACAGCGTGTCCTTGGCCTTGGGCTTGAGGGTGAAGTCCACCACATCGCCGGCTTCCTTGTGCGACACCTCGAAGTTTTCGCTGATGGTGGAAACGTCGCCGGAGAGCAGCAGCGCCGGCGTATGGGTCAGACGCTGGTCGAGCTGCTGGATGGTGACCTGCTCCAGGTCCGGGTCATACAGCCAGACCTTCTCGCCGTTGGACACCAGCAGTTGCTCCATCGGCGCATCGGTGTGCCAGCGGAACTGACCCGGACGCTTGAGCGCCAGCTCGCCGGAGGTTTCCTGCAGCTGGGTGCCGCTGCCATCGAGCGAAAGCTGCGAGAAGCGGCCGGTCAGGGTTTCGGCCTGGTTGAGCAGGCCGGTCAGGCGTTGGGTGGACGCGGCCTGGTCGGCCTGCGCCGGGGCCAGGGCGACCATCAGGACGGATGCACACAGCAAACGGATCAATTGCATGTAGCCCTCGAAGCGATTCAATCGCGCATAGGCGGCGGCGCGATGACTTCGCGCGAGCCATTGGTGTTCATGGATGTCACCACGCCGGCCATTTCCATGGCCTCGATCATCCGCGCGGCGCGGTTGTAGCCGATCTTCAGCTTGCGCTGCACGGCGGAAATCGATGCGCGGCGACTTTCGGTGACGAAGCGCACCGCCTCGTCGTACAGCGGATCTTCTTCGCTGCCCTCGCCGCCGCCTTCGCCACCGCCGCCATCGAAGCCGCTGCCGGCCTCTTCCACGCCGGCGAGGATGTCTTCGATGTAGTCGGGCGCGCCACGCGCCTTCCAGGCTTCGACCACGCGGTGCACCTCGTCATCGGAGACGAAGGCGCCATGCACGCGGATCGGCAGGCCGGTGCCCGGCGGCAGGTAGAGCATGTCGCCATGGCCGAGCAGCTGTTCGGCGCCGCCCTGGTCGAGGATGGTCCGCGAGTCGATCTTGCTCGACACCTGAAATGCCATGCGCGTCGGGATATTGGCCTTGATCAGGCCGGTGATCACGTCCACCGACGGCCGCTGGGTGGCGAGGATCAGGTGGATACCCGCCGCCCGCGCCTTCTGCGCGATGCGGGCGATCAGCTCTTCGACCTTCTTGCCGACGATCATCATCATGTCGGCGAACTCGTCCACCACCACGACGATGGTCGGCAGGGCTTTCAGCGGCGGTGGCTGGTCGTCCATGCTCTCGCGGCGGAACAGCGGATCGGTGAGCGGCGTGCCCGCCTCCTCGGCTTCCTTGACTTTGCGGTTGAAGCCGGCCAGGTTGCGCACGCCCATGGCCGCCATCAGCTTGTAGCGCCGCTCCATCTCGGCGACGCTCCAGCGCAGCGCGTTGGCCGCCTCCTTCATGTCGGTGACCACCGGGCAGAGCAGGTGCGGAATCCCCTCGTAAATCGACAGTTCGAGCATCTTCGGGTCGATCATGATCAGCCGCGCCTCTTCCGGCGTCGATTTGAACAGGATCGACAGGATCATCGCGTTGACCCCCACCGACTTACCGGAACCGGTGGTCCCCGCCACCAGCAGGTGCGGCATCTTCGCCAGGTCGGCGATCACCGGCTTGCCGCCGATGTCGTGGCCCAGCGCGAGGGTGACCGGCGACTTGGCATCGTCGTAGGGCGCCGACGACAGCACTTCGGAGAAGCGCACGATCTGCCGGTCCTCGTTGGGAATCTCGATGCCGACGGTGGTCTTGCCCGGAATCACCTCGACCACGCGCACGCTGATCACCGCCAGCGAACGCGCCAGGTCCTTGGCCAGGTTGGAGATGCGGCTGACCTTGACGCCCGCCGCCGGCTGGATCTCGAAACGGGTGATCACCGGCCCCGGATGCACCGATTCGACCAGGACCTCGACGCCGAACTCCTTGAGCTTGATCTCCAGCAAGCGCGACATGGCCTCCAGGGATTCGGGCGAATACTGCTTCTGCTGCTTCTCGGCGGCATCGAGCAGGGAAATCGGCGGCAGGCTGCCCTCGATCAGCGGATCGACGAACAGATTGGCCTGTTTTTCCTTGAGCACGCGCTTGCTCGGCTCGGCAGCTTTCGGCGGTGGCGGCGGCGCGATCACCGGCGCGACACGCTTGTCGCGGTCGCTCATGTGCCTGGCCAGGGCTTCCTCGCGCTCGATGAGACGCTCCTTGACCTTGGCCTGTTCGCGGCGGTCGCGCACCATCGGCGCCGCCACCTCGCTGACCACCTCATCGACCTCGCGCAACTGGGCGATCATTTGCTTGCGCTCGGCGCGGGCATTCCACCAGCGGCTGAAGAAGCTCTGGATCAGCTCGATCAGATCCAGGGTGATCTTGCCGGTGATGTCCATCACCTTGAACCAGGACAGGTCGGTGAACACCGTCAGTCCGAAGAGGAAGAATGCCAGCAGTGTCAGCGTACTGCCCTGCACGTTCAGCGACAGTACCGCCAGCTGACCGAGGCTCTCGCCGAGCGCGCCACCGGAGGACGCCGGCAGGCCGTCGGCAGCCTGGAAGTGGATGTATGCCAGCGCAGAGCCGGACAGCACCAGGAACACCAGGCCGATCAGGCGCCAGGAGAACAGCCAGCCATTCCATGCCCAGGGCTGATGCCGCGCACGGAACACCTGCCAGGTCTTGATGCCCAGCAACAGGGGAAACAGGTAGGCGAAGTAGCCCAGGGCCATGAACAGGATATCGGCGAACCAGGCACCGGCGCGGCCCGCGGCGTTGCGGACCTGCTCGACGTTGCTGGTGTGCGTCCAGCCCGGATCGGACGGATCGTAGGTCAGCAGGGCCATCCAGAGATAGGCGCAGAGCGCACCGAGCGCTATCAACGCGCCTTCCTTGAGGCGATAGTGCAATTGTTGTCGCCAGACGGACGCCGGCGCGGTAGATGAGGAATTCTTCAAAACGCTTTCTTTCCTGCGCCTGCGGCGCTTGATCCGTAGTCAGCCGGAATTCTGGCATTGTACGGGTTTGTCGATTCGATGGCATGCCGGTTCCGCGGCGGCTCGGGCTTTTGTCGATGCTTCGGTGTAGCATAAACGCCCGATTTCGCAGCGCGGCTCGACTGGAGCACGCTTCTCTATTTGCAACAAAGGCTTATGAGGGCTTTTTATGAGTGAAGTCAAGCATTCACGTCTGATCATCCTCGGCTCGGGCCCGGCCGGTTATACCGCTGCGGTATACGCCGCCCGCGCCAATCTGAAGCCGCTGATGATCACCGGCATCCAGCCCGGTGGCCAGTTGACGACCACCACCGAGGTCGACAACTGGCCCGGCGACGTCGAAGGCCTGACCGGCCCCGACCTGATGGTGCGCATGCAGAAGCACGCCGAGCGCTTCGATACCGAGATCGTCTTCGATCACATCCATACCGCAGAGTTGCAGCAGCGCCCCTTCATCCTCAAGGGCGACAGCGGCACCTATAGCTGCGACGCGCTGATCATCGCCACCGGCGCCTCGGCGCAGTACCTGGGCCTGCCCTCGGAAGACGCCTTCGCCGGCCGCGGCGTATCCGCCTGCGCCACCTGCGATGGCTTCTTCTATCGCAACCAGGTGGTCGCGGTGGTCGGCGGCGGCAACACTGCCGTCGAGGAAGCGCTCTATCTGTCCAATATCGCCAGGGAAGTGCACCTGATCCACCGCCGCGACAAGTTGCGTTCGGAGAAGATCCTGCAGGACAAGATCATGGACAAGGCGACCAACGGCAATATTCGCCTGCACTGGAACCATACCCTCGAGGAAGTCCTGGGCGACGCCAGCGGCGTGACCGGGGTACGCCTGAAAAGCACGCTTTCCGGCGAAGAGACCCGGCTCGATCTGGCCGGCGTGTTCATCGCCATCGGCCACAAGCCGAACACCGACCTGTTCCAGGGACAGCTCGAGATGAAGGACGGCTACCTGAAGATCAGGGGTGACGGCGAAGGCGATGCGACCTGCACCAGCATTCCCGGCGTGTTCGCCGCCGGCGACGTGGCCGACCACGTCTACCGCCAGGCGATCACCTCCGCCGGCGCCGGCTGCATGGCCGCGCTGGACGCCGAAAAATACCTCGACAATTGATCGGTCGGCGGGTGCACGCACCCGCCCTACCCTACTCCGCGCAGCGATATGCTGACCTGGCTGAAACGCGACGAGCTCACCTTTCCACCCCTCGACAAGGCACTACGCGAGCCCAACGGCCTGCTGGCGGCCGGTGGCGACCTGAGCCCCGAGCGCCTGCTGGCAGCGTATCGCCATGGCTGCTTTCCCTGGTACCAGGACGGCCAGCCGCTGCTCTGGTGGTCGCCCGATCCGCGCACCGTGCTCTATCCGGACGAAATGCACGTCGCGCGCAGCCTGCGCAAGCGGCTGCGCCAGAACAGCTATACAGTCACCTTCGACCGCGCCTTCGTCGACGTGATCGAGGGATGTGCCGGCCCGCGCAGCTACACCGACGGAACCTGGATCACCACGCCGATGCAGCAGGCCTACCTCAGACTGCATGAAATGGGCGTGGCGCATTCGGTGGAAGTCTGGGCAGACGAGCATCTCGTCGGAGGACTCTACGGCCTGGCGATGGGTAGGCTATTTTTCGGCGAATCGATGTTCAGCCGAGCCACCGATGCGTCCAAGGTCGGATTCGTGACGCTGGTCGAGCATCTGCGCGACTGGGGCTTTGCGCTGGTCGATTGCCAGATGCCTACACGCCACCTGGAAAGCTTCGGTGCCCGCAGCATCTCCCGCGATGCATTCGCCCGCGCGCTAGCCGAACATCTGGATCAGCCCAGCACGGCCATCTGGGGCGCCTAGTCCGCTGCAGCAAGCTGACCTACACTGAGCTCATGATTTCTGAGAGTTGACCATGACTTCACTGGCTCGCCTCAAGTTCTACGCCACCCAGCCGCATGCGTGCAGCTACCTGCCCGATGAACAGGCCACGACGCTGTTTCTCGACCCCAGCCAGCCGATGGATGTTCAGGTATATGCGGAATTGTCGGAGATGGGCTTCCGGCGCAGTGGCGACCACCTCTACCGTCCGCACTGCCAGCGCTGCTCGGCGTGCATTCCGGCGCGCATCCCGGTAAATGCGCGAAGTCTCAGCCGCCAACAGAAACGCATTATCAAGCGCAATGCCGACCTGCAGGTTCGCGGCGTGCGCCCTGGTTTCAGCGAAGAGCTCTATGCGCTCTACGCCACCTACATCGAACGGCGCCACGCCGACGGCGACATGTATCCCCCGAGCCGCGACCAGTTCAACACCTTCCTGGTTCGCGACCTGCCCTTCTGTCGCTTCTATGAATTCCGCCTCGATGGCCGACTGGTCGCCGTCGCGGTGACCGACGTGCTGCCCAACGGGCTTTCCGCGGTCTACACCTTCTACGATCCGGATGAAGAGCGCCGCAGCCTGGGCCGCTATGCCATTCTCTGGCAGATCGACGAGGCCGCTCGCCTCGGCCTCAAGGCCGTCTATCTCGGCTACTGGATCAAGAACTGCCGAAAGATGAACTACAAGACCGAATATCGCCCAATCGAGCTGTTGGTCAACCAGCGCTGGGTGACGCTCAGCTGAAGTCCTTGGCTCGCCGACCCATTTCGGGCACAATGCTTGCCGCTTTTGCCCGCGCAGGCTTGTGCCGGGCCACTCATTTGGACACCGAGGACTTTACTGAATGTCGAAAGAAGACAGCTTCGAAATGGAAGGTACTGTCGTCGACACCCTGCCTAACACCATGTTTCGCGTGGAGTTGGAAAACGGGCACGTCGTTACTGCGCACATCTCCGGAAAGATGCGCAAGAACTACATCCGGATTCTCACCGGTGACAAGGTTCGCGTGGAGCTGACCCCCTACGATCTGAGCAAGGGTCGCATCACCTACCGCGCCCGCTAAGCGAGTCGCGAGAAAAACGCCCGGTTTTTACCGGGCTTTTTTGTTGCGCCCGGCAAACACCTTGATCAGCGCATTATCGGCAGGCGAAAGAAAACGCCCGGCTATTGCCGGGCGCTTGGTCCAAGAAGGCGATCAGGCCAGCTCGGCCGCGGTTTCGAATTCGAAGAACGGCTCGCCGTCTCGAACATCGATATGCACCACACCGCCATGCTCGGCCAGCTCACCGAACAGGATCTCTTCCGCCAATGGCCGCTTGATCTTGTCCTGGATCAGCCTGGCCATCGGCCGCGCCCCCATCTGCGCATCGTAGCCATGCTCGGCCAGCCAGCTGCGCGCGGCATCCGATACCTCCAGCGTCACATGCTTGTCCTCGAGCTGCGTCTGCAGTTCGATGAGGAACTTGTCGACGATGCTCTTGATGACTTCGTGACTCAGCCGGCCGAATTGGATGATGGTGTCCAGGCGGTTGCGGAACTCCGGCGTGAAGCTCTTCTTGATGACTTCCATGGCATCCGAAGCATGGTCCTGCATGGTAAAGCCGATGGAAGCCCGCGCCGCGGTTTCCGCCCCCGCATTGGTGGTCATGATGATGATCACGTTGCGGAAATCGGCCTTGCGCCCGTTGTTGTCGGTGAGCGTGCCGTGGTCCATGACCTGCAGCAGCAGATTGAACACTTCCGGGTGGGCCTTCTCGATCTCGTCGAGCAGCAGCACGCAATGGGGCTGCTTGGTGATCGCCTCGGTCAGCAGGCCACCCTGGTCGAAACCGACATAGCCCGGAGGCGCGCCGATCAGCCGGGAAACGGTGTGCCGCTCCATGTATTCGGACATGTCGAAGCGCACCAGCTCGACCCCCAGCGCCCGCGCCAGCTGCCGTGCCGCCTCGGTCTTGCCGACGCCGGTCGGCCCGGCGAAGAGGAAGGAGCCAACCGGTTTGTCGGGCGCCTTGAGGCCCGCGCGAGACAGCTTGATCGCAGTGGCCAGCGAATCGATCGCATCGTCCTGGCCGAATACGGTGAGCTTGAGATCACGCTCGAGATTGCGCAGCAGCTCCTTGTCCGAACTGCTGACGTGCTTGGGCGGAATGCGCGCGATCTTCGCCACGATGTTCTCGACCTGCTCGACGTCGATGCGCTTGAGGCGCTTCTCTTCCGGCTGCAGGCGCTGATAGGCCCCCGCCTCGTCGATCACGTCGATCGCCTTGTCCGGCATGTGCCGATCGTTGATGTAGCGCGAGGCGAGCTCGGCGGCCGCCCGAAGCGCCTCGTCGGTGTATTCGATGTGGTGGTGTTGCTCGAAACGCCCCTTGAGCCCACGAAGGATGCCGATGGTGTCCTCGACCGACGGCTCGCTTACGTCCACCTTCTGGAAGCGCCGCGCCAGGGCACGATCCTTCTCGAAGATTCCGCGGAACTCCTGGAATGTCGTGGAACCGATACAGCGGATCTCGCCGGACGAAAGCAACGGCTTGAGCAGGTTCGAAGCATCCATCACGCCGCCGGATGCCGCACCGGCACCGATGATGGTGTGGATCTCGTCGATGAACAGAATGGCATGGGGCCGCTTGCGCAACTCGCCAAGCAAGGCCTTGAAGCGCTTCTCGAAGTCGCCGCGGTACTTGGTGCCGGCCAGCAGCGCCCCGAGATCCAGCGAGTAGACGACACTGTCAGCCAGCAGGTCCGGAACCTGATTGTCGACGATCCGCTTCGCCAGCCCTTCGGCGATGGCGGTCTTGCCAACGCCGGCCTCGCCCACCAGCAGCGGATTGTTCTTGCGGCGCCGCGCAAGGATCTGGGCGACCCGCTCGACTTCATGCTCGCGCCCCACCAGCGGATCGATCCGCCCCTGGCGCGCCAACTCGTTCAGGCTGCTGGCGTAGGCATCCAGCGGATTGCTCGAGGTTCCCGATTCCCCACCTTCTTCATCCTGCATCTCCGCATCCCCCTCTGGATTACCGGAGCTCCCAGGGACCTTGGAAATACCGTGCGCGATGTAGTTGACCACATCGATACGCGCCACGTTCTGCTGTTTGAGCAGAAACACGGCCTGGCTTTCCTGTTCGCTGAAAATGGCCACCAGCACATTGGCTCCGGTGACCTCGCGCTTGCCGGAGCTTTGTACGTGGAACACCGCACGCTGCAGGACACGCTGGAAGCCCAGGGTGGGCTGCGTCTCTCGTTCCTCATCGTGCTGTGGGATGAGCGGCGTGGTGGAATCGATGAACTCCTGCAGATCGTGCCGCAGTTTGTCCAGGCTGGCGCCACAGGCACGCAATACGGTCGCCGCCGCCTCGTTGTCCAGCAGGGCCAACAGGAGGTGTTCGACCGTCATGAATTCATGGCGCTTGGTACGTGCCTCTTTGAAAGCCAAATTCAGAGTGACTTCGAGCTCACGGTTCAACATAGCTTCACCTCTTCCCCAGCAATCGGGCGTTAACCGTCCTTCTCGATCTCACAAAGCAGCGGGTGCTGGCATTCCCTTGCATATTGATTGACTTGCATCGCTTTGGTTTCGGCAACGTCGCGCGTATACATCCCACAGACCGCTCGCCCCTCGGTATGAACGGCCAGCATGATTTTGGTCGCCTGCTCCCTGCTGTGGTTGAAAATGCCTTCCAGCACCTCGACGACGAAATCCATGGGCGTGTAGTCATCATTGAACATGACAACTTTGTACATCGGAGGTGCCTTCAATTCCGGCTTGGCTTCCTGCACCGCCAGGCCGGAGGCGTCGTCCTCGTCCCCTAAAGGCCGATCCTGATTGAATGTTAGTCGAATCTGAGCAATTGCATGCATACGCATAACGGTTCTAGGTCGTGGCGTCGGGGCCAGATATAAAGTGGACAGCTTCGCAGCCAGCTGACGAGTCGCCTTGACTATCGGCAAAACGGTGATACAAACAGTATGTGCCTACAAGGGCAAACGGGTTGCGCAACATGAGGCCTCGGGCTGCATAAGCGCGGAATGGAATGGATGTTACTCCAGTAATGGACTCCTTTGCAGAGGGATAACAGCATGCTAAGCGGTAAGGTCAAGTGGTTCAACAACGCCAAAGGCTACGGGTTCATCGTAGCAGATGGCGGCGATGAGGACCTGTTTGCCCACTATTCGGCCATCCAGATGGAAGGCTACCGGACTCTCAAGGCTGGGCAAGCGGTCATGTTCAATATTCTGCAGGGTCCGAAAGGCCTTCACGCGACCGACATCAGGCCGCAGCAGACCAGCTCCGAAGCTGCAGCCCCAGCATCCCAGACGGCCTCGGCGGTGGACGCCTGATTTGCGCGAGACGATAAAAAGGCCGATCGCATGATCGGCCTTTTTATCGTCGTCAGCCGGGTTACATATGGCTGATCATGGCGTCACCGAACTGCGAGCAGGACATCAGCTGCGCGCCGTCCATCAGGCGCTCGAAGTCGTAGGTGACCGTTTTCGCCGCGATGGCGCCCTCGGTCGCCGTGATGATCAGATCGGCCGCTTCGGTCCAGCCCATGTGCCGCAGCATCATTTCGGCGGAGAGAATCAGCGAGCCCGGATTGACCTTGTCCTGGCCGGCGTACTTCGGTGCGGTGCCGTGGGTGGCCTCGAACATGGCCACGGTGTCGGAGAGGTTGGCGCCCGGGGCGATACCGATACCGCCCACTTCTGCCGCCAGGGCATCGGACAGGTAGTCTCCGTTCAGGTTGAGCGTGGCGATCACGTCGTACTCCGCCGGGCGCAGCAGGATCTGCTGCAGCATGGCGTCGGCGATCGCATCCTTGACCACGATGTTCTTGCCGGTATTCGGGTTCTTGAACTGCATCCACGGGCCGCCATCCAGCAGCTCGGCACCGAACTCGTCACGTGCGACCTCATAGCCCCATTCCTTGAAGGCCCCTTCGGTGAACTTCATGATGTTGCCCTTGTGGACGATGGTCACGGAGCTGCGATCGTTGTCCACCGCGTACTGCAGCGCCTTGCGAACTAGGCGCTTGGTGCCTTCCTGCGAGACCGGCTTGATGCCGATACCGCAATTCTCGGTGAAGCGGATCTTCTTGACCCCCATTTCCTCGGTGAGGAACTTGATGACCTTTTCCGCCTCGGGGGAACCGGCTTTCCACTCGACGCCGGCATAGATGTCCTCGGAGTTCTCGCGGAAGATCACCATATCCACGTCACCCGGCTTCTTGACCGGGCTCGGCACCCCGGTGAACCAGCGAACCGGGCGCTGGCAGACGTAAAGATCCAGTTCCTGGCGCAGGGCGACGTTCAGCGAGCGGATGCCGCCGCCCACCGGCGTGGTCAGCGGCCCCTTGATGGACACCACGTAATCACGGACGGCTTCCAGGGTTTCCTTCGGCAGCCAGGTATCCTGATCGTAGACCTGGGTGGCCTTCTCGCCAGCGAAGACTTCCATCCAGGCGATCTTGCGCGCGCCACCGTAAGCCTTCTGCACAGCCGCATCCACGACCTTGATCATCACCGGACTGATGTCGACGCCGATGCCGTCGCCCTCGATATAGGGAATGATCGGATTGTCGGGAACATTCAGGGTGTTATCGGCATTGACGGTGATTTTGTCACCGCTGGCAGGCACCTGGATCTTTTGGTATCCCATGCTGGACTCCGTCTTCGTGGTTGAACATCGTCGTCTTTGAGAGTAACCCACTCGAATTGGCTGTAACTATATGTTCGTTCGTCTTATGCGCAAGGCCATTCTGCGAGATGCCGACGCGATGGTATACTGCGCCGATGACTCATAAGTCATAAGGGACGAGCCTGTCTTGTACAAGACCCGCCTCTTGAAACCGTCGAGCCCTTACCGGGACTCATCGGAATCAAAATGCTAGACACTCTATATGGTGCATCCATCATCACCGCGGCGAATCCCGGCTTCTGGCGGAAAGCCAGAGCGCCTACCTGCGCATTCGGGATTCTGTGCACGCTCAGCAAGAAGAGAGTTAACGCTAAATGTCCAACCCTTCGAAGATCATCTATACCTTCACCGACGAAGCTCCCGCCCTGGCCACCTATTCGCTTCTTCCCATCGTAGAAGCCTTCGCAGCCACAGCCGACATAGCCGTCGAAACACGCGACATCTCTCTTGCAGGGCGCATCCTTGCGAGCTTTGCCGACCAGCTGGATGCCGACAAACGAGTGGACGACGACCTGGCCAAGCTGGCCGAGCTGACCACCCAGCCGGATGCCAACATCATCAAGCTGCCGAACATCAGCGCCTCCGTTCCCCAGCTCAAGGCGGCCATCGCCGAACTGCAAGCCCTCGGCTACAACATCCCCAACTTTCCCGAAGACCCGCAGACCGACGCCGAAAAGGAAACCCGTGCGCGCTACAGCAAGGTCCTCGGCAGTGCGGTCAACCCGGTGCTGCGTGAAGGCAACTCCGATCGCCGCGCACCGGCGGCCGTGAAGGCCTATGCCCGCAAGCATCCGCATTCCATGGGCAAGTGGAGCAAGGCTTCGCAGTCCCACGCCGACTACATGCGCGGCGGTGATTTCTTCTCCAGCGAACAATCCATCACCATGGACAAGGCTGGCGACGTGCGCATCGAGTTCGTTGGCAAGGACGGCCAGGTCGAGGTCAAGAAGCAGCTCGCCCTGCAGGAAGGTGAAGTGCTCGACGGCATGTTCATGAGCTGCAACAAGCTGCGGGCCTTCTTCGAGGAAACCCTGCAGGACTGCAAGGAAACCGGTGTGATGTGGTCCCTGCACGTCAAGGCGACCATGATGAAGATCTCCCACCCGATCGTCTTCGGTCATGCCGTCACCGTCTATTACAAGGACGTGTTCGACAAGTGGGGCAAGCTGTTCGAAGAGATCGGCGTCAACCCGAACAACGGCCTGAGCAGCGTTTACGACAAGATCAAATCCCTGCCGGATTCCCAGCAGGAAGAAATCCTCCACGACATCCACGCCTGCTACGCCGAGCGCCCGGAAATGGCGATGGTCGACTCGGTCAAGGGCATCACCAACCTGCACATCCCGAGCGACGTGATCGTCGACGCCTCCATGCCGGCGATGATCCGCAACTCCGGCCAGATGTGGGGCAAGGACGGCAAGCAGAAGGACACCAAGGCGGTGATGCCGGAGAGCACCTACGCCCGCATCTACCAGGAGATGATCAACTTCTGCAAGACCAACGGCGCCTTCGACCCGGTCACCATGGGTAGCGTGCCGAACGTCGGCCTGATGGCGCAGAAGGCCGAAGAGTACGGCTCCCACGACAAGACCTTCGAAATGCAGGCCGACGGCATCATGCGCGTCGTGCTGGCCGACGGCACCGTGCTGATGCAGCACGAAGTCGAAAAAGGCGACATCTGGCGTGCCTGCCAGACCAAGGACGCCCCGATCCGCGACTGGGTCAAGCTCGCCGTGACCCGCGCCCGCCTGTCCAACACCCCGGCCATCTTCTGGCTGGACCCCGAGCGCGCCCACGATCAGCAGCTGCAGAAGAAGGTCGAAGCCTACCTGCAGGAACACGACCTGAGCGGCCTGGACATTCGCATCATGGGCTACAACGAAGCGATTCGCCTGAGCATGGAGCGCCTGATCCGCGGCCTGGACACCATCTCCGTGACCGGCAACGTGCTGCGTGACTACCTGACCGACCTGTTCCCGATCATGGAACTGGGCACCTCGGCCAAGATGCTTTCCATCGTTCCACTGATGGCGGGCGGCGGCATGTACGAAACCGGCGCCGGCGGCTCGGCACCGAAGCACGTGCAGCAACTGGTCGAAGAGAACTACCTGCGCTGGGATTCCCTCGGTGAATTCCTGGCCCTGGCGGTTTCCCTGGAAGAGACCGGCATCAAGACCGGCAACGTCAAGGCCAAGCTCCTCGGCAAGACCCTCGACCAGGCCACCGGCAAGCTGCTGGACAACAACAAGTCCCCGGCGCGCAAGGTCGGCCAGCTGGACAACCGCGGCAGCCACTTCTACCTGTCGCTGTATTGGGCCCAGGCCCTGGCCGCCCAGAACGAGGATGCCGAGCTGAAGGCACAGTTCGCCCCGTTGGCCAAGACCCTGACCGAGCAGGAAGCGGCCATCGTCGCCGAGCTCGCCGCGGTCCAGGGCAAGCCGGTGGACATCGGCGGCTACTACCGCTCCAACCCGGAGCTGACCAGCAAGGTGATGCGCCCCAGCGCCACCTTCAACGCCGCCCTGGCAGCGCTGAACGCCTGAGTCGACACCTGAAGCGTCATCTCGAACCCCGGCCCCGCGCCGGGGTTCGTGTTTTCAGGCCTCCTGCGGCTGCTATCATCGCGACCTTCCGCAAAGCAAGCAGGGCAACTCCGATGGACTGGCAACCCCATATCACCGTCGCCACCGTGGTCGAGGACCAGGGGCGCTTCCTCCTGGTGGAAGAGCTCAAGGCCGAACGCCTGGTGCTCAACCAGCCCGCCGGGCACCTGGAAGCCAACGAGACCCTGCGTCAGGCCGCCGTGCGCGAAACCCTCGAGGAAACCGGCTGGGACGTCGAGCTCACCGGCGTGGTCGGCGTCTATCTGTATACCGCGCCGAGCAACGGCGTGACCTACCAGCGCGTCTGTTTCGCCGCCAAGGCGCTACGCCACGATCCGCAACGTCCCCTCGACACGGGCATCGTCCGCGCTGTCTGGTTGAGCCGCGAGGAACTGGCCGCGCAGCCGCAACGCTGGCGCAGCGAACTGGTGCCACGCTGCATCGACGATTACCTTCGCGACCCGCCGCACCCGCTGCAGGTGATCCGCGATTGAACGCGGCTTAGTCTTGGCGCCGACAGCCTGTTAGAATTCGTCCTTTTGCAGCCGCCTCAGCGAAGTCCTATGCCTGTCTCGATCCTCACCGCCCCGGAAAAAACACGTGTCATCGTCGGCATGTCCGGCGGCGTGGACTCTTCCGTTTCCGCCCTCCTGCTGCTCGAACAGGGCTATCAGGTCGAAGGCCTGTTCATGAAGAACTGGGAAGAAGACGACGGCACCGAGTACTGCACCGCCAAGGAAGACCTGGCGGATGCCCAGGCCGTATGCGACCGGATCGGCATCAAGCTGCATACCGCCAATTTCGCCGCCGAGTACTGGGATAACGTCTTCGAGCACTTTCTCGCCGAATACAAGGCCGGGCGCACGCCCAACCCGGACATCCTTTGCAACCGCGAGATCAAGTTCAAGGCCTTCCTCGATTACGCCCTGATGCTCGGCGCCGACCTCATCGCCACCGGCCACTACGTGCGCCGCCGCGACGTGGACGGCCGCAGCGAGCTGCTCAAGGGCCTGGACCCGAACAAGGACCAGAGCTACTTCCTGCACGCGGTCGGCGGTGAGCAGCTGGGCAAGACGCTGTTTCCCGTGGGCGAGCTGGAGAAACCCGAAGTGCGTGCCATCGCCGAGAAGTACGGCCTGGCCACGGCGAAGAAGAAGGACTCCACGGGCATTTGCTTCATCGGCGAGCGCCGCTTCAGCGACTTCCTCAAACAGTATCTCCCGGCCCAGCCAGGCGATATCGAAACCGTCGATGGCGAGGTGATCGGCCGCCATCATGGCCTGATGTACCACACCATCGGCCAGCGCCAGGGCCTGGGCATCGGCGGCCTCAAGGATGCCGGCGATGAACCCTGGTACGTATTGAGCAAGGATCTGCAACGCAATGTGCTGGTGGTCGGCCAAGGCAACGATCACCCATGGCTTTTCTCGCGCGCCCTGCTGGCCTCGGAAATCTATTGGGTCAATCCACTGGACATCGGCCAGCCACTGAAGCTGACCGCCAAGGTGCGCTATCGCCAGAGCGATCAGGCCTGCAGCCTGGAGAAGACCGCTGACGGTTACCGCGTCCTGTTCGACGCGCCACAGCGCGCGGTAACGCCCGGGCAATCGGTCGTGTTCTACGATGGCGAGGTCTGCCTGGGCGGCGGTGTGATCGAACAGGCGGAACCGTGGTTCGAGGGTCGCCCATGAGCACGCTGAACGAGCAACTGATCGCCCTGGGCGCGGTATTCGAGGCCGCAACGCTGGTCGACCGGATCGCCCGCACCGGCCAGGTGCCCTCCGCTGCGCTCGGCTGCATGCTCGGCAGCCTGCTGGTGCGCGACCCTCAGACCACGCTGGAGATCTACGGCGGCGACGACCTCAACCTGCGCGACGGCTACCGGGCGCTGGTCGGCGCGCTGGAGCGCGACAGCAGCACCCTGCAACGCGAGCCGCTGCGCTATGCGCTGGCGATGATCGGGCTGGAACGCCAACTGGCCAAGCGCGACGACATGCTCCAGGTGATCGGCAACCGGCTCGACCAGATCCAGCAGCAGGTCGAGCATTTCGGCATTACCCACGAGAATGTCGTCGCGTCCTTCGGCGGCCTGTATCAGGACACCCTCAGCACCTTCCGCCAGCGCATCCAGGTACAGGGCGACATGCGCCACCTGCAGCAGACGGACAATGCCGCCAAGATTCGCGCGCTGCTGCTCGCGGGCATTCGCTCGGCGCGACTGTGGCGCCAGCTCGGCGGGCACCGCTGGCAGCTGGTCTTCGGCCGCCGCAAGCTGCTCGATGCGCTCTATCCGAAACTGCGTCCCACCCAGGACGAGGATCGCTGAGCAACCACGAACCGCGCTATCGCGCGGTTTTCACTTCTTCCACCGCGGCTCCGTCGGTGATGCTGTCCGGCGGATGGACGATCACCCGGTCCTTTTCGCTCAAACCTGCCAGTACCTGGGCGTGGATACCGTTGCTGCGACCGATCTCCACTTCCCGCAAGCGCGCCGTCCCCTCGTCGTCCAGGAAGGCCATCCAGCGATTGCCACGACGGAAAAGAGCCCCGGTGGGCACCTGCAGTACCTGATCGCCGTGCCAGGTGACGATGCGCGCTTCGACCCTGTAGCGATCGCCCAGCACCTGGGCCGGCCATTCGAGGAAATCCACCCGCACCTTGACGCGCTGCTCCTCGACGCCGAGCGCGGAAACCTTGGTGAAGCCGCCCCGCTCGACCAGCGCGACCCTGCCGCGTAGCGGCCGATCGCCGCCCCACTGCTCGATGATCACTTCGGCACCCGGCGCCACGCCGACGGCATCGCTGGACAGCAGCTCGATCTCGGCCTCCAGGTCCTGCAGGTCTCCCACTTCCAGCAGTGGTTGGCCGGCTGCGACGACCCGGGCATTTTCCTCGAATACATTCAGCACATGGCCGCTCACCGGAGCGACCAGTGGCAGCGGCATGCTCTCGCTGGCTGGCGAGACGGCCTGCATCAGTGCAGCCTGCGCCTGCTCGACCTCGAATCCGGCAACGTCCAGGGCAAAGCGCGCAGCACTCGCCTCGCGTCTGCGCACCTGCAGCTGGCTGCTCGCCTCATCCCAGGCCTGCTCGGTAACGGTACCGCTCTTGCGCAACGCATCGGCACGCGCGAATTGCTTCTGCGCCAGGTCGAGTACGACTTCGCTGCGCTCGAGTTCCGCCTGGCGCTGCTGCCTGAGCCGCCGCGCCGCCTGCAGCGCCGCCTCTGCCTGCGCCTTGCTGCGCGGATCGAGAAAACCGGACGGCTCGGGGTGAAGCACCGCCAGCACGGTTTGCCCGGCGATTACCGTCGCCCCCGCACGCAATGGGATGCGTTCGAGAAAGCCCGCTATCGGTGGCGATACCACGTAGCGCTGGCGTACACGCGTCTTGCCCTCCTCGAAAACACTGACGGTAAGCGGCCCGACGTCAACAGCAGCGGTCTCCACTGGAATCGGCTTGGGCCAGAAACTCACCACCAAGAGCGCCAGCAGCAATACGGCGAATCCCCAGGGCAACCCTCTTTTCCAGCCTTTCGAATTCTTCTTCATGAGCAGTTCAATCCCGCGCCTTCAATACGCCCAGCAAGTCCAGTTGTCGGATGCGGCGGCCGATCACGATAAACGACAGCGCCGAGGAAAGCAGAATGACCAGCACCGCGCTGGCATAGGTTCGCGTGGTGAACAAGAGCGGGAAGCGTACCGTCTCGGTACTCGACAGCTCGACCATCAGTTGTGTCAGCTGATTGCCTGCATACAGGCCGAAAGGGAGCGCCAGCACCGTCAACATCGCGAGTTCGCTGAGCAGCACACCGGTCACCTCCCGTGGCGTGAAACCCACCACACGCAGGGTCGCCAGCTCCCGGCTGCGTTCGGACAGGGCGATGCGCGCCCCGTTGTAGACGACACCACAGGCAACGATCACGGCGAACAGCAGGTAGATGCCCTGCATGATGCCCATCATCTCGCCGGTGGTTTCCTCGAAGCTGGCGCGTACGTTGGCGGAAATGCTCAAACCGGCGATACGTGGCGCCTCCTTCACCTTCGCCAGGAACGCATCCCAATAGGCCTTATCCACCGTCAGGTGCGCCCCGCTCAGCGTGCCGCCTTCGCGCATGTGCCGGCGCAGCACGTCGATATCGAGATAGGCTCCCAGTCCGGCGAAGTCGGTGATGCTGCCAACGACCATCACTTCCAGCACTGGCCGGCGTCCCTCCTGCACCTCGACCAGCACCGTGTCGCCGGGCGACACACCGAGCACATCGGCGAGCTTCTCGGACAGCAGCATGCCTTGTAACGGCATGGCCACCGCCCGTCCCTGCACATCCAGCACCCTGCCCAGCTGGCTGTCGCGGCCCATCCCGGTCAACGACACGCGCCGTTCGCGATGTTCGAAACGCAGCCGCGCCGGCACACTGCGAAACGGCTCGACGTGCATCACCCCGGGCAATTGCCCGATGGCGCTGAGCGCCGAGGCGGAGCCGGGCTCGATGAGCGATAGCGTGACATCCTGGCGCTGTGCCTGGTTCCACTGGAAATCCATCAGGTAGTCGATGCTGTCGCTCATGGCACCGGGCAGGATCGGTATGGCCGTCGCCAGCGTCAAGCCCAACACCGTGAACAGCGCCTGCCACGGCTTGCGCTCGAGATTGCGCAGGGCCATGCGTAGCGTCGGCGAAGCCAGTCGCTGCAGACCAAGGCGTTCGAACAACGACGCGCGAAACGCCGCGGGCGGCTCCGGACGCATGGCCTCGGCCGGCGGCAGCCTCACCGCCTGCCATACCGCGCCGATGACGCCCAGCAGGGACAGCGCTGCGGCGCCCAGAAAACCGAGCGCCAGCGCCAGCCAGTCCGGCCGGAACGGCAGCCCCGGCAGCTGGAAGAAGCGTTTGTACACCTCGGTCATCGACTGCCCCATCCACAAACCGAGCAGGCTGCCCAGAACGCTGCCGAGCAGCACGATCACCAGCGCAAATTTCAGGTAATGCCAGCCGACCGCCGCAGACGAATAGCCGAACGCCTTGAGCTGTGCGATCTGCTCGCGTTGCAGGCGAATCACCCGGGTCAGCGCCGCACTGGTCATGAAGGCGGCGACACTCAGAAACAGCACCGGAAACGCGATGGAAAACTGAACCAGTTGCCTGATCTCATCGGCGATCTGCTTGCTGGCGACGTGGCCGCTGCGATCGTAGGCGACCTGCCCGCCATAGGGCAGCAGGAGACGATCGAGCGCAGCCATCACCGCCTGGGCATTGGCACCCGGCGCGATGTCGACCACCACGCTGTTGAAGGCCCCGGAGAGGTCGAAGGCGCTGGCGAGCTTGCGCTCGTTCATCCAGAACACCCCGAAGCGCTTGGGATCCGGGATCATCTGCCCCGGCTGCAACTCGTAGACGAATTCCGGTGACAGCCCCACCCCGACGATATGCAGACGCTCGCGCGCGCCATAGATCACCGCCTCCACACTGTCGCCCGGCCGAAAACCGTGAGCCCGGGCAAACGCCTCGCTGACGACCACCTCGTAGCGATCGCCGATTTCCGGCAACCGACCTTCGCGCAGAAACAAGAGGTTGAGCTGCTGCGGCCGATCATCCGGCAGCGAATGAATCACCCCGTCGGCAGGCTCTTTCATCGCTGGCAGATCGAGCCGCAAGGCGCCGGTTATCCGGGTATCCACCGCCGCGACGCCGGGAATCCGCTCCAGTTGCGTACGCAAGGTGTTCGGCGCCCGTTTCAGCTCGCTGAACACCATGGCGAAGCGATGTGCCTGGTAGTACTCGTCGATACTGCCGCCCAGGGACAGCACCAGGCTGCGCGCCATCACCATCACCGCCAACCCGCAAGCCATCACCAGCGCCACTGCGATCATCTGGCCCTTCATCCGGCTCAGATCGCGCACCAGCTTGAGGTCGAGCGGACGCATTCGGTGGCGGCTACCAGGACAATGCCGCGGCGGGCTGCCGCTGGCTGTTCTGTTCGATGTTCGCCACCCGGCCATCCGAGAAGCGGATCACCCGATCCGCCATGCTCGCGATCACCGCGTTGTGAGTGATGATTACCACGAGCGCACCGGTACTGCGGTTGACCTGTTCGATGGCTTCGAGCACGGCGATGCCGGTCTTGACGTCGAGCGCACCGGTCGGCTCGTCGCACAGCAGCACCTGTGGCCGCTTGGCGATGGCTCGGGCGATAGCCACGCGCTGTTGCTCGCCGCCGGAGAGTTGCGACGGGAAATTGTCCAGGCGCTCGCCCAGGCCCATCATCGTCAGCGCCTCTTCCGGGCTCATGGGATTCTCGGCCAGTTCGGTGATCAGCGCGACGTTCTCGCGAGCGGTGAGACTGGGGATCAGGTTGTAGAACTGGAAGATGAAGCCCACCGAGTCACGACGGTACTGGGTCAGGCGCTTCTCGTCGGCATGGGTGAGATCCTCGCCGGCGTAGTGCAGCGAGCCCTCGGTCGGCACATCGAGTCCGCCGAGGATGTTCAGCAAGGTGGACTTTCCACTTCCGGATGCGCCCAGCAATACCACCAGTTCGCCGGCGAAAAGTTCGAGATCGACGCCATTCAGGGCCCGGACCTCGGATTCACCGGCGCCGTAGATCTTGGTCAGGCCGTGCGCCTGGAACAGCGGAGGTGTGGTCATGCTCATGCGTACCCGGAAACCTGGCGGAAAAGCCCCTCAGGACGAAATGACGCGCTGGCGAGCGACCATTTGTCGGCCGGCGATTATGCCCTGCAGTGTTTACCAGCGCCCAGCGGGGGTCAATGACCGCTACGGCGGGCGCTCAGCAATCAGCCGTCCGACCGCTGTCACATGCGACAATGACGTCCCGCTCATGGAACCGGGCTCAGGCGATGCATTCGTGTATAATCTGCGCCCTCTTTTCGTTGCCCGACTGTCCGAGAATGCCCTCTATGCAGCTTTCCTCGCTCACGGCGGTTTCCCCCGTCGATGGCCGCTACGCCGGCAAAACCAGTGCCCTGCGCCCGATCTTCAGCGAATTCGGTCTGATCCGTTGCCGGGTCCAGGTCGAAGTCCGCTGGCTCCAGCGCCTGGCGGCCCATCCGGGCATCCCGGAAGTCGCGCCCTTCTCCGCCGAAGCCAACGCGCTGCTGAACCAACTGGCCGAGAACTTCCAACTGGAACATGCCGAGCGCGTCAAGGAATTCGAGCGCACCACCAACCACGACGTCAAAGCCGTGGAGTACCTGCTCAAGGAGCAGGCCAGGCAGTTGCCGGAGCTGGCCAAGGTCAACGAATTCATCCATTTCGCCTGCACCAGCGAGGACATCAACAACCTGTCCCATGCGCTGATGCTGCGTGACGGCCGCGACAGCGTGCTGCTGCCGTTGATGCGCCAGGTGGCCGATTCGATCCGCGCCCTGGCCGTGCAGTTCGCCGACGTGCCGATGCTTTCGCGCACCCACGGCCAGCCGGCATCGCCGACCACCCTCGGCAAGGAACTGGCCAACGTGGTCTACCGTCTGCAGCGCCAGATCGCCCAGGTCGAGGCTGTACCGCTGCTGGGCAAGATCAACGGCGCGGTCGGCAACTACAATGCGCACCTGTCCGCCTACCCGGACATCGACTGGGAAGCCAACGCCCGGGAGTTCATCGAAGGCGACCTGGGCCTTGCCTGGAACCCCTATACCACCCAGATCGAGCCGCACGACTATATCGCCGAACTGTTCGATGCCATCGCGCGCTTCAATACCATCCTGATCGATTTCGACCGCGACGTCTGGGGCTACATCTCCCTCGGCTACTTCAAGCAGAAGACCGTCGCCGGCGAGATCGGCTCCTCGACCATGCCGCACAAGGTCAACCCGATCGACTTCGAGAACTCCGAAGGCAACCTCGGCATCGCCAACGCGCTGTTCCAGCACCTGGCCAGCAAGCTGCCGATCTCCCGCTGGCAGCGCGACCTGACCGATTCCACCGTGCTGCGCAATCTCGGCGTCGGCTTCGCTCACAGCGTCATCGCCTATGAAGCCAGCCTCAAGGGCATCGGCAAGCTTGAGCTCAACGCCGCGCGCATCGCCGAAGACCTGGACAATTGCTGGGAAGTGCTGGCCGAACCGATCCAGACCGTGATGCGCCGTTACGCAGTGGAAAACGCCTACGAAAAACTCAAGGATCTGACCCGCGGCAAGGGCATCACGCCCGATGCCCTGCAGGCTTTCATCGATGGCCTGGACATCCCGGCCGAAGCCAAGGCCGAACTGCGCCAGCTGACTCCGGCCAGCTACATCGGCAACGCCGTCGCCCAGGCCAAGCGCATCTGATCGACCTCATGTACGCACGCCCGGCTGTGCCGGGCGTTTTTATTTGCAGCTCTGTATACGGAGCAAGGTATTACGCATGACTTCTGATATTCCACTTCAAATCCTGGGCGGCATCAGTGCGCGGGAATTCCTGCGCGACTACTGGCAGAAAAAACCGCTGCTGATCCGCCAGGCCATCCCGGATTTCCAGAGCCCGATCTCCCCGGACGAGCTGGCCGGCCTTTCCCTGGAGGAAGAAGTCGAATCCCGCCTGGTCGTCGAGCACGGCGACAGCCCCTGGGAGTTGCGGCGCGGCCCCTTCGCCGAAGACACCTACCAGCAACTGCCGGAACGCGACTGGACCCTGCTGGTGCAGGCCGTGGATCAGCTGGTGCCGGAAGTTGCCGAGTTGCTCGAGCACTTCCGCTTCCTGCCCAACTGGCGCATCGACGACGTGATGATCAGCTATGCCGCGCCGGGCGGTGGCGTCGGCCCGCATTTCGACAACTACGATGTCTTCCTGCTGCAAGCCCATGGACGGCGGCGCTGGCGTATCGGCCAGATGTGCGACAGCGACAGCCCAATGCTCGCGCACGACGAACTGCGCATCCTGGCGGACTTCCAGGGCACCGACGAATGGGTTCTGGAGCCGGGCGACATGCTCTACCTGCCGCCGCGCCTGGCCCACTTCGGCACCGCCGAGGATGCCTGCATGACCTACTCCGTCGGCTTCCGCGCGCCGAGCGCGGCCGAGGTACTGACCCATTTCACCGACTTCCTCGCACAGTTCCTGCCGGACGAGGAACGCTACAGCGACGCCGATCTGCAGCCGCTCGACGATCCCTTCCAGATCCAGAGCGATGCGCTGGACCGCCTGAAGACGCTGCTCGCCGAGCACATGGGTGACGAACGCCTGCTGCTCACCTGGTTCGGCCAGTTCATGACCGAGCCGCGCTATCCGGATCGTGTCGAAGGCCCGGAGCTCGATGAGAGCGAATTCCTTCCCGCCCTCGAAGACGGCGCCGTGCTGGTCCGCAACCCCGCGGCCCGCCTGGCCTGGAGCGAGGTGGATATCGGCCTGCTGTTGTTCGCCAGCGGCCAGAGCCGCCTGCTGCCCGCGCATCTGCGGGAGTTGCTGAAACTGATCTGCTCGGCCGACGCGTTGCACATCGAAAACCTTGGCCAATGGCTGAGCGACGAGGATGGGCGTAATCTTCTGTGGCAACTGGTCAAACAAGGAAGTCTGGAGTTTGCAGATGAATAACATTCAGGTCCGCATCGCCGACTGGCAAGAGGACAATGCCGAGTTGCGACGCATCCGGGAAGCCGTCTTCATCGCCGAGCAGGCCGTGCCCCCGGAGCAGGAGTGGGACGCCGACGACGCCGAGGCCGTGCATTTCCTCGCCCTGGAAGACGATTATCCGATCGGCACCGCGCGGCTGCTGGCCGACGGCCAGATTGGCCGGGTAGCGGTGCTGCGCGACTGGCGCGGCATGAACGTCGGCGATGCACTGATGCGCGCCGTGATTGCCGAAGCGGAACAGCGCGACCTGAAGGAGCAGAAACTGACTGCCCAGGTTCACGCTACCGCGTTCTATGAACGCCTGGGCTTCAAGGTCGTCAGCGACGAATTCCTCGAAGCCGGCATCCCCCACGTCGACATGCTGCGCCAGAGCCGCTGAGGTCGTCATGAACGATGACGCCCCGGACGAACGAAGCGAACGCGCCGAACACCCGGCCATCGACTTCCGATCGCCGGGGCGTTTTGTCGTGCACAATCCGCAAAGCGATCTTCCGCAGCCCCTCCCCTGGGAGCCGGCCCCGCTCCGGCTCGGCGAAGCCACCGAACTGCAGCGTTTCAGCGAGCCATCGGCGATTCGCCAGCATGCGCTCGCCATGCTGCAGCAGGCGAAGCGGAGCCTGTGCATCTACACTCCGGATCTCGAGCCCTGGCTGTATCACCACAGCAGTATCCAGCAGGCTTGCACACGCCTGCTGCTGGCTCATCCGCGCAACCAGTTGCGTATTCTCGTGGGCGATCCCGCACGCGCCACCAAGGAAGGCCATCGCCTGCTGCAGCTGGCCCGGCGGCTGACCAGCAACCTGCATGTCCGCAGGCTGAATCCCGCATATCCCGAAGAAGGCGGCGCCTACATCATTGTCGACGATTGCGGCCTGCTTTCACGTCCCCAGGCGGACCAATACATCGGCTACGCCCTCTATCGGGATTTCGCCGGTGTGCGCCTGCACCAGGCACGATTCGACAAAGCCTGGGATCATGGCCTGTCCGATGCGAACCTGCGGAGCTTCCTGCTATGACCTCACGTACCCTGCTGCTGGCCATCACTCTCGGCGTCTGCCTGCCGCTGCATGCCGCCACGGAAGTCATATCGCTCAATCACCGCATGGCCGAGGATGTGCTTGCGGTGGCCGAGTCGGTGGTCGGTGATCAGGGCCGGGTGACCGCCTACGGCAACCAGTTGATCGTCAACGCGCCGGATTCGCTGATCGCCGAGCTGCGCCAGGTGCTCGACCAGCTGGATACCGAGCCGAAACGCCTGTTGATCAGCGTCGATACCCAGGACTCGGCTAGCGGCAGCAGCAGCGGCTACCGGGTTGACGGCTCGGCACGCGCCGGCGATGTCGAGTTCGGCGTTGGCCGAGGTGAAACGGGCGGGCGCGATCAGGTGCGCATCATCCGCCGCAGCACCAGTAGCCGGGACGGCGGCATCCAGCAGATCCAGGCCAACGAAGGCTATCCAGCACTGATCCAGGTCGGCCAGAGCGTGCCGCTGATCACCCAGGGCACAGACGGCTACGGCCAGATCTACCAGCAGACCCAATACCGCGACGTCATGCGTGGCTTCTACGCCACCGCGACCGTACACGGCGACCGCGTGCAGATCACCATCAGCAGCACCCGCGATCGCCTCGACCGGAACCGTCCCGGCGTCGTCGAAATCCAGAGTGCCGACACCCGTGTCAGCGGCAGGGTCGGCGAATGGATCTCGCTCGGCGGCATCGATGAAAGCGCCAGTTCCCAGCACAGCGGAACCCTCCGGCGCTACTCCACGCAGGGCAGCCAGGATGTCTCGATCCGTTTGAAAGTGGACGTCCTGGAGTGATGGTCGCCCCGTCAGCGGGTTATCCGAATAAAATGTAGTGCCTTGAAAAAAACACTACAAAACCATTGACGACACTTTTCCAGCAGAGCATCATGGCCCCGCTCCCGCTAACCAGGGGCCCTGGCAAGGGTCTCCGGAGCGCGCTCAAGCCAACCAGCCGAGCCGTTCCGTGACTGTACTGCCCTGACGAGGTTGCGACTGGAACGAGTCGTCCTGAGGGACGGGGAAGCGATTAGCGCATCAGCCAGACTGACTGCTCTCGTTGTTGAGTCGCCCCCACGGCAACCATGCCGGCTGAGGGTGCAGCAACCGGAGCCAGCCCGGCGATCGTATCCACCCCCTCTCCAGGTTCAATCCTCGTCCCAGTCGATATTTCGACGCTCTGCCGCGTGTTGGCCGCACTGATCAGCGATAGCACGTAGGTTTCGGTGGGAAAAGTCGGTGCTCAACCACACTTATTTTTTGAAGGATTGAACATGTCCGCATATCAAGACGACATCAAGGCCGTTGCCGCCCTGAAAGAGCAATACGGCAACAGCTGGGCCGCTATCAACCCTGAATCCGTGGCTCGCATGCGCGCCCAGAACCGCTTCAAGACCGGTCTGGAAATCGCTCAGTACACCGCCGACATCATGCGCAAGGACATGGCCGAGTACGACGCCGACGCATCCGTCTACACCCAGTCCCTGGGCTGCTGGCACGGTTTTATCGGCCAGCAGAAGCTGATCTCCATCAAGAAGCACCTGAAGACCACCAACAAGCGCTACCTCTACCTGTCCGGCTGGATGGTCGCTGCACTGCGCTCCGAGTTCGGCCCGCTGCCGGACCAGTCCATGCACGAGAAGACTGCCGTCTCCGATCTGATCGAGGAGCTGTACACCTTCCTGCGCCAGGCTGATTCCCGCGAACTGGACCTGCTGTTCACCGCGCTGGATGCCGCTCGCGAAGCCGGCGACCAGGCCAAGGCTGCCGATATCCAGAACCAGATCGACAACTACGAAACCCACATCGTCCCGATCATCGCCGACATCGACGCCGGCTTCGGTAACCCCGAAGCCACCTATCTGCTGGCCAAGCGCATGATCGAAGCTGGCGCCTGCTGCATCCAGATCGAGAACCAGGTGTCCGACGAGAAGCAGTGCGGCCACCAGGATGGTAAAGTGACCGTTCCGCACGCCGACTTCCTCGCCAAGATCGCTGCCGTTCGTTACGCCTTCCTCGAGCTGGGCATCGACAACGGCGTGATCGTCGCGCGTACCGACTCCCTGGGTGCCGGCCTGACCAAGCAGATCGCCGTGACCAAGCAGCCGGGCGACCTGGGCGACCTGTACAACTCCTTCCTGGATTGCGAAGAAATCTCCGAAGCCGAGCTGGGCAACGGCGACGTCGTGATCAAGCGCGAAGGCAAACTGCTGCGTCCCAAGCGCCTGCCGTCCAACCTGTTCCAGTTCCGCAAGGGCACCGGCGAAGACCGTTGCGTGCTGGACTGCATCACCTCGCTGCAGAACGGCGCCGACCTGCTGTGGATCGAAACCGAGAAGCCGCACGTTGGCCAGATCAAGGCCATGGTCGACCGCATCCGCGACGTCATTCCGAATGCCAAGCTGGTCTACAACAACAGCCCGTCCTTCAACTGGACCCTGAACTTCCGTCAGCAGGTATTCGATGCGTTCGTCGCCGAAGGCAAGGACGTTTCCGCCTACGACCGCGCCAAGCTGATGAGCGTCGAGTACGACGAAACCGAACTGGCTCAGATCGCCGACGAAAAGATCCGTACCTTCCAGCGCGACGGTTCGGCTCATGCCGGTATCTTCCACCACTTGATCACCCTGCCGACCTACCACACCGCCGCACTGTCCACCGACAACCTGGCCAAGGGCTACTTCGCCGAAGAAGGCATGCTCGCCTACGTCAAGGGCGTTCAGCGTCAGGAATTGCGCCAGGGTATCGCCTGCGTCAAGCACCAGAACATGGCTGGCTCCGACATCGGTGACAACCACAAGGAGTACTTCGCTGGTGAGGCTGCTCTGAAGGCAAGCGGTAAAGACAACACCATGAACCAGTTCCACTAAGGAACGGTTCCCAGCCTGAACCGGCTGCGGTGTTACAAAAGAGCCCTGGCATTCGCCGGGGCTCTTTTTTTGAAGGGAGGAATATGTTGTTGCAGGGTCTTGTTGGACGTATTTGCCGCGGATTTTACGTGCAACAGCCGATGTTCGGGCGATCGTAGGTTGGCGCTGAGCGCAGCGAAGCCCAACAGGCACTGGCACGACGCGTTGGGCTTCGCTTCTCGACCATCAGGAGATCCGGCCACACGGCTCTATTCAACGGGTTCTTCGGGCGAAGTGAACAACCCCCAGGTCGATATGAACAGCGCCGCGACCAGCGGACCGATGACGAAGCCGTTCAACCCGAACAATGCCAACCCGCCGAGTGTCGAGATCAGGACCACGTAGTCCGGCATCTTCGTGTCCTTGCCGACCAGGATCGGGCGCAGCACGTTATCGACCAGGCCGATCACCAGCACACCGTAGAGCGTGAGAATCACGCCTTGCCAGATCGCGCCGGTCATCAGGAAATAAATCGCGACGGGCGTCCAGATCAGTCCTGCGCCTACCGCCGGCAGCAGGGACAGGAACGCCATCAGAACACCCCAGAGCAATGCCCCGGAAATCCCCAGAATGGCGAAGATGATGCCACCCAACGCCCCTTGGGTAGCCGCAACCACAATATTGCCCTTTACCGTTGCGCGTACCACACGAGTGAACTTGCTGAACAGCCGCCGCTTTTGCGCATCACTCAAGGGAATTGCCTTTCTGATGCGGGCAACCAGTTCGCGACCATCACGTATGAAGAAAAACAGCAGGTAAAGCATCACAAAGAAGCTGATGAAGAACTGAAAGGTTCCCTGACCAAAGCTGAATGCCTTGGTAGCAAGGTACTGGCTACCCTCGAGAGCACTGTTGGCCAGGCGCTCTCGCATAGCCTCCACGTTACCCAGGCCGAAACGCTCGAGCTGCAGCTGCAGCGATTGCGGCAGAAGCTCTCTGGCGCGGGTTACCCAGCTACCAATATCCAGTTCTCCGCTCTCGATCTGCCTGTAGAGCGTCGTGCCTTCCTGGACCAGCATTCCGGTAATCAGGATCACCGGCAAAACCGCCACCAACAAGCAGATCAGTAGAGTGGACAACGCCGTGAGATTGCGGCGCTGACTGAAACGATTGTAGAGATAGCGCTGCAAGGGCGCGAAAATGATGGCCAGTATCACCGCCCAGAACACCGCTCCATAGAACGGCAGCAGGATCCAACCGAAGGCGATCGAAACCACAACCAGCAGCGAAAGAAAGACCTTCTGCTCAAGCGTCGAATTGACCATCGTTCGTCCTGTCGCTGTATTGCCTCCTGTTTAGTCAACGATCAGGGGCGCGAGTGCGGGTAGCAACAGGTGGAGTTCCGTTATCAGGGCGATCCGCGCCCTGATAACGACGTGATCGATCTCAAAGGGTCATGGCGGCCAGCCAACCGAACGCCAGCAACGGCAGGTTGTAGTGCAAGAAGGTCGGCACGACGGTGTCCCAGATGTGGTTGTGCTGACCATCGACATTCAGGCCGGCGGTCGGGCCAAGCGTGGAATCCGACGCAGGGGAACCGCCATCACCCAGGGCACCTGCAGTGCCGACCAGGCTCACGATGGCCAACGGGCTGAACCCAAGTTCCACGCCGAGCGGTACGAAAATCGCCGCGATGATTGGCACGGTGGAAAAGGAAGAACCGATACCCATGGTCACCAGCAAGCCAACCAGCAGCATCAGCAATGCGCCGACGGCCTTGCTGTTGCCGATCCACTGGACCGACGCATCCACCAGCATCTTCACTTCGCCCGTTTCGCGCATGACCTCGGCAAAGCCCGCGGCAGCGATCATGATGAAGCCGATCATGGCCATCATCTTCATCCCTTCGGTGAAGAGATCATCCGCCTCGCGCCAGCGCACCACACCCGACACCGAGAAGATCACAAATCCCGAAAGCGCCCCGATGATCATCGAATCCAGCCATAGCTGAATCACGAACGCGGCGGCCACTGCCAACCCGGCGACCAGCAGGGTAAGAGGACTGTAGCCGGTATCGACCCTCTCGACCTGTTCGATCAAAGCCAGATCATATTCGCGCGGCTTCCGATAGCTGTAGAAGGCGAACAGCAGCCCGGCAAGCATACCCAGAGCGGGAATGAACATGGCATGCGTGATGCTGATGCCCGTGACATCGACTCCGCTTTTGGCGACATTGGCCAACAGGATTTCATTCAGAAAAATATTGCCGAACCCTATCGGAAGAAACATATAGGGCGTAATCAGTCCGAAGGCCAGTACGCAGGCGATCAAGCGTCGATCGATCTTCAACCTGGACAAGACGTATAACAATGGCGGTACCAGAAGCGGGATGAAGGCAATATGGATTGGCAGGATGTTCTGAGAAGAAATCGCCACCGCGAGCAATAGAGCAATCATCATCCACTTCACCGCTTCGCCACCCTGAGCCCCTTGCTTGCCGACCAAGGCCAGGGCCTTGTCCGCCAGAGCATGAGCCAGGCCACTCTTGCCGATGGCAACCGCGAATGCCCCCAGCAACGCGTACGAAAGAGCTACCGTCGCGCCGCCTCCCAGGCCTTTATTGAAAGCAGCCAGGCTCCCTTCAACTCCCAGCCCACCAATCAATCCGCCGGCCATGGCGCCAGCAATAAGCGCGACAACGACGTGCACGCGGCAAAGACTGAGGATCAGCATGATGCCAACCGCTGCAACAACTGCGTTCATTTGAACTCCCATGTAAACGGACCGAAGCCGCTTTGAAAAGCGCCGTACTCTGCAGCAAGGACGTCTTGGTGTCAAAGCTCAGGATGATAGATCCTCGGGGAGAATGCGCAGGCTTTGGAGGCGACCCCGCAATGAATGGATTCCGCTTCGATGACAGTCAGAACGTCGGCCCGAGCTGCCATTCATTTCGCATTCATATCAGGGGCGCTAGCGTTATGCACCAATGCTCTGTATTGCGCAGCCACACTACTGAGTTGGTTATCGAAAGGAAAACTTTCCCGCGATGTACCGACCTGGCAAAGAGCGTAAAATCACCCCTTGATTCTAGAAAACCAAATTGCGAGTCCATTCAGTGGAAATATTCAAAGAATTCACTTTCGAGTCAGCACACCGGCTGCCGAATGTCCCGGAAGGACATAAATGCGCACGCTTGCATGGCCACTCTTTCCGCGTTGCCCTGTACATCAGCGGAGAAATCGATCCTCACACCGGCTGGATTCGCGACTTCGGCGAGATCAAGGCCATTTTCAAGCCTCTCTATGAGCGGCTCGATCACAACTATCTGAATGACCTGCCCGGCCTGGAAAACCCGACCAGCGAGAATCTGGCGAAATGGATCTGGAAAGAGCTCAAGCCTCTGCTCCCGGAGCTATCTCGCATCCGTATCCATGAAACCTGTACGAGCGGCTGCGAGTACCGGGGCAACTAAGCAACCCGAAACGCAGCACGAAGCCGCTCCGGCAGGTCGGCTTCGCTCTCCCGCCTCCATTCCATACCCTTCAGCCCGCGGCTGGGCACATCGTTTTCGCCGCTCACCGACCGCGCTCGGTCATGCATCTGCAGCG
>NZ_JADDIX010000099.1:0-80996 GCF_015070855.1 Pseudomonas lopnurensis | reverse complement strand
GGGCTCATAACCCGAAGGTCGTCGGTTCAAATCCGGCTCCCGCAACCACTTCACGAAAAAGGCCACTCGATCGAGTGGCCTTTTTCGTTTCCGCCTACCGCCCAGCCTCATCAGGGCCGTGCGTCCGCTGGCAAATAAGCCAAGCCCCCCCCTGGCCTCATGCGAATGAATTAAATCCGCGAGTCTTCTCGCCATAGAACCCTGGATGCGGGTTATTACGTCTGGGCGCAAGAAAAGCGCCTTATAAAGCGAGACATTAACCGAGCATGGCGCTCAACTTAGCGTTTGCGGTAACGAAAGATAAATACTGTCAACGACAAGTGCCAGACTGGTCAGCTCTTGGGCATGAGCGATCCGTCAAAAATTTAACGCCTTTTAAAATCAACAAGTTATAAAGAATAAAAAACCGAAAAGCAGGAAGCAAACAAAAATTTGGCTGACCATCTTGACTTCGGTTTCGTTATGACGGATACCTATCGCCCACAGGGAGCAATACGTTGCAGAGCAGTTTAAGACCAACGGGAAAGGTCGAGTTTTGTAGCGAAAGAATTAAATCTCCTGCCTGATAAAGCAGCCATCGAAGTGTGCTGAAGCGGGCTCGTTCACCAGCAGCTTTTATAACGACCTCGGGCAAGTATCCAGAGTGCGGTAGCTTTGCCCAAACGGTCCGAAAAGCTGTCACGGACACGGGTTATAGAGTCCCGCCGAAATAGCAACGAGACAGGCTGTCACAAGAACTATCCAGTACGACATATACATGTCGATGGCGGTAGCTTTTCCTGAAGCTTTTTCAATTCAGAATACCGCCACTCCAGTCATTGCATGGCCTGCGCTAATCGGCCGATTCCGCCTGCGTCGCTTCGGAACGAATTTACCCTTCAAATACAGCCAGATAGGAACGGCAGGAGGCGCACTTTGCCATAAGTGACGACCTCATCTGCCGACCCACCAACCGTTTCACCCAGCCCTCGCGCAGGGAGATAATCGTGTTATCTATATTTCGCAGCCTTGAATATAAAGAAAAGGCACTGATTGCCTGGGAGATGAATCGGAAGGGCTATGCCTGCCTTCCCGAGTATTTAACTCCCCAGCAATTATCACAACTGCGCGAGCAAGTAGCCGAACAGGCATGTCTTCATCGGGGCGAATATTTCGCCCACCACGGCGGCGCGGAAGTGGCCAGTTCGTTGCTGGCCGTGCTGGGAGCGGCGCCGGAGTTCCAGGGCCTGCTGGCCGACATCTATCAGCTCGGCGCGGGTGAGCCGGCACACAGCGACAGGATCTACCTGGTGATGCGCTGCGTACAAGGCCAGACGGGACGCAAGGAATCGAACTGCTTCCACTTCGACGCCTCGCTGGTCACGGCCCTGCTGCCGGTGGAAATTCCCCAGGAGGGGGACGAGTGCGGCGACCTGCTTCTTTTCCCCAACCTGCGCCGGATCCGCTCGAATGCGCTGCTCAACGTGCTGGAAAAGGCCCTGCTGCAGAACCGCCTGAGCCGCAGGCTGATCACCCGGGCGATCCACCGCGGCCTGCTCAAGCCACAGCGTCTGCAACTGATTCCAGGCAACCTCTATCTGTTCTGGGGCTACCGCTCCCTGCACGCCAACGAGCCCTGCAACCCGGCCACTCTCCGGGCCACCGCCATCTTCCATTACGGCGACCCCCACGCCGGCAGCCTGCTGACCCGCATGATCCTCGCGCACAACCAGCGCCGGGCGCGGCGGGCCAGCACCATTGGCGAACAGCAGCCGGTCTGATCGGGCTGCTTAGCCCGGCCCGACCGTGATGAATCTCCGATAAGGAAATCCCCATGATCAATGTGACCAAGTCCTACCTGGGCGACAAAGACAAGTTCAAGGCTTACGTGGATGGGATCTACAACTCCGGATGGCTCACCAATCACGGTCCCCTGGTAACCGCCCTCGAGCAGCGCCTGAAAGACTACCTCGGGGTCCGGAACATCATTCTCACCAACAACGGAACCATCGCCCTGCAGATCGCCTACCGGGCGCTGGAGATAACCGGCAGCGCGGTCACCACACCGTTCAGCTTCGTCGCCACCACCAGCTCGCTGCAGTGGGAAGGCATCAGGCCGATTTTCGCCGACATCGATCCGGCGACCTGGAACCTCGACCCGAGCCAGATCGAGGCGAACATGGCCAGCGACACCACCGCCATCGTCGCCACCCACGTGTTCGGCAACCCCTGCGACGTCGAGCGCATCGAACAGATCGCCCGCAAGCACAACCTCAAGGTCGTCTACGACGGTGCTCATGCCTTCGGCGTACGCCACAGGGGCCGATCGGTCTACAACTGGGGCGACATCAGCACCCTGAGCTTCCATGCGACCAAGCTGTTCCACACCATCGAAGGCGGCGCGATCGTCACCAATGACGACGCTCTCGCCGAGCGGGTGCGCCTGCTCTGCAACTTCGGCATCGTCGATACTGACAGGATCGAAGGCATCGGCATCAATGCCAAGCTCAACGAGTTCTCCGCCGCGATGGGCATGTGCGTACTCGACGATATCGAGCTGATCCTCGAACGCCGCGCCGAAATCGGCCACCGCTACGAGAGGCGCCTCGGCGACTACTTCGAGTTGCAGAAGCCGCAGCCGCACGCGCAATGCAACTACAGCTATTTCCCCGTTGCCCTGGCGGACGAGAAGCAGTTGCTGCACTGCCGCAGCCAATTGAACGAGAACGGTATCAACCCGCGCCGCTACTTCTACCCCTCGCTGGACACCCTGGAGTACCTGCAGCCGCAACTGCCACAGCCACGCTCGCGGGCGCTGAGCCGGAAGGTGCTGTGCCTGCCGATCTACCCCGGGCTGCCTCGCAAGGTACAGGAAAAGGTGATGCAGACGCTGATCCAGGAATCGATCCACAGCACGCAGTCCAGCCGAATCCTGTTGCGGCCGCTCGTCGAGGCACTGGGGATGCTGACCGTCGCAGAGCACCTGCCCAGCGTGAGCGCCGACGCATTTCCCGACCAATCCAGGTAAGCCATCGCGCCATGTCCGATCCCAAGCGGTTGTCGGTGTTACGCAACACCGGCCTCAATTATCTCGGCCAGGCCTATGCCCTGCTGATCGGCATCCTGATCCTGCCGTTCTACCTGGGGCACCTGGGTGCCGAAGCCTATGGCCTGATCGGCTTCTTCGCCGTGCTTCAGGCCTGGCTGCTGCTGCTCGATGCGGGCATGTCGCCGGCACTGGTGCGGCAGGTGGCGCACTACCGCGGCCAGCACGAGGACCTCGCCCGCGGCGGCGAAGCCGGCCGCCTGCTGCGCTCGTTCGAACTGCTGCTGTTGCCCATAGTGCTGACCGCCTGCCTCGCCATCCATCTGGCCAGCGGCTGGATTGCCCAGACCTGGCTGCAGGCCCGCGAGCTGGATACCGATACGATCGGGCAATGCATCAGCCTGATGGGCCTGATGGTCGGCATGCGCCTGTATGCAACCCTGTACAAGAGCGGCCTGCAGGGGGTGGAGCTACACGGCTGGCTGAACGCGACGAACATGCTGATCGCCACCCTGCGCTATTTCGGCGGGCTGTTGCTGGTGGCCTACGTGTCCCAGGAGCCACTGGACTTCTTCGTGTTCCAGGCCGTGGTTGCCCTGGTGGAAGTCCTCGCCTTCGCCGCCAAGGCCTACGCCCAGTTGCCCAATCCCGGTCTGTTCGGCGGCCTGGACTGGCGGGTGGTCAAGCCGGTGCTGCCGTTCGCCGGCGGCATGTTCTTCACCTCGCTGCTGTGGATCGCCCTGACCCAGCTGGACAAGGTGCTGCTGTCCAGGGTGCTGCTGCTCGAGGAATACGGCTACTTCTCGCTGGTGGCGCTGATCACCACCGGCATCATGACGCTGACCAACCCGCTGGTGCAGGCACTGCTGCCACGCATGACCATGCTGGTCGCCGAGGGACGGATCGCCGACATGGAGGCGCTCTACCTCAACGCCAGCCGCTTCGTCTGCAGCCTGCTGTTCCCGCTGGCGGCGGTGATCGCCTACCACGCCAGAGCGCTGATATTCGCCTGGACCGGCGACCCGCTGGCCGCCGACTGGAGCGAATCCGTGCTGGCCTGGTACGTGCTGGGCAGCGCCCTGATGGCCGTAGGCTCCTTTCAGTTCTACCTGCAGTACGCCTATGGGCAGCTGCGACTGCATATCTGGTACAGCGTGATTTCCACCGCCCTCAGCATTCCGCTGGTGGTCTACGCGACGCTCGCCCACGGCGCCCATGGGGCCGCACTGGCGTGGTTCTTCCTGCGCCTGGCGACCTTCCTGGCCTGGCCGCCGGTGGTGCACCGGCGCTTCGCCCCCGGCCTGCAGCGCATCTGGCTGCTGGACCTGCTGCGGATCGGCGCGATGACCGCCCTCGGGCTCGCGCTCGGCGAGCCGCTGTTCGCCCTGCTCGTCAGCGACGACCGTTTCGACATCCTGGTGGCGCTGGCTGCGAGCGGGCTGGTCTGCCTGTCGCTGGTGGCTGCCAGTTCAAAACCCCTCGTCACGAAATTGTACGTACTGATAACCAAACCGAGCGTCTGAAAAATGGAATTGAAGAACGAGCAAGCCTTGATGGAACAATGGGGCGCCAAGACCGAGCCGTTGCTGAGCATCGTCTGCCTCGCCTACAACCACGCCCCTTTCATAAGGAAGACGCTGGAGGGATTCCTCCAGCAGGAAACGGATTTCCCCTTCGAGGTGATCGTCCATGACGACGCCTCGACCGATGCCACCGCCGCGATCATCGCCGATTACGCGGCGCGTTATCCCGCCATCATCAAGCCGATCTACCAGACGCAGAACCAGTACAGCCTCGGCGTGCCGTTCAGCACCCGGCTGTTCGCCCGCTCCGCCGGCAAGTACATCGCCTACTGCGAGGGCGACGACTACTGGACCGACCCACGCAAACTGCAATTGCAGGTGGACTTCCTCGAACGGCACCGCGACTACGTGATGACCTATCACGATGCCTTCATATTCAACAGTCAGGGGATCATCCAGACGCCGCAGCTCACCGGCAAGTACCGCAAGGACGCCACCGCGCTGGAGCTGATGCAGGGTCGCCCGGTGTCGACGCTGACCGTGTGCTTTCGCAACCTGATCCAGGAGCTGCCGCCGGAACTGCTGGGCGTGGAGGTGCTGGACATCTGCTGGTGGTCGCTGCTCGGCGCCTATGGCAAGGGCAAGTTCATGGAAGAGATAAGCCCGGCCGCCTACCGTGTCCACGAAGGCGGCATCTTCTCCATGCGTTCGAGCAAGCAGCGCATCCAGATGGCCATGCATGCCCATTACTCGCTGGCCCGCTACTACAACCGCATCGGCAACCGCGCGCTCTACGAGTACTTCCTGATCCAGGTATTCGGCGAATGCCTCTCGCTGGTTTCCCCGCTCAGCAAGCTCCAGGCGCTTTCCAGCATCGCCCAGAACATCGGCCTCAACCTGCTGCGCAGGCTGAGCCCGAAGCCGGCCAGAAGCTGAGCCCGCAACGAAGCCCACCGCCATCGCACCATGAGGAAGGACGCCCAATGACTGCCCTGACCCGCTCTTCGCTGGAATACGACGCGGATAATCGCATCGATCTCGCCGGCATCATGCGCACCGCCTACGACCACAAGGCCCTGATCGTCGCCATCACCGGACTGTTCGCCGCGCTGGGCATCGCCTATGCCATCGTCGCCACGCCGATCTACCAGGCCAGCGCGATGATCCAGATCGAGCCGAAGAAAGGCGCCATCACCGGGGTCCCGGAGATCGTTCCCAGACCCGACTCGGTATCCCAGGCGACCACCGAAATTTCCCTGCTGAAATCCCGTGCGGTACTGGGCAAGGCGGTGGAGGAGCTCAAGCTGTACATCACCGCCAAGCCTCGCCATTTCCCCCTGATCGGCGCCTACCTGGCGCGCAGGCACGACCCGGCCACCGATGGCGCCCTGGCTGCGCCGCTGTTCGGCCTGGACGGCTACGCCTGGGGCGGCGAGAAGCTCGAGGTGTTCCAGCTGGACGTTCCCGAGGACTATCTCGGCGAGAAACTGACCCTGGTTGCCGGCGATGCGGGCAACTACAGCCTCCATGACGACGAAGGGCAACTGATCCTCCGCGGCCAGGTCAACCAGGCCGTGGACAGCAAGGGTTTCAAGGTGCAGATCGCCGAACTGGCCGCGCGTCCCGGTACCGAGTTCGAGCTGATGCGCAATCGCCCGCAGACCACCGCGCTGGACTACCAGGACCGCCTGAAGGTCGGCGAAGCCGGCAAGGACTCCGGGATCATCTACATGTCCCTGGAAGACCCGGACCCGCAGTTGGCCAACCGCGTGCTGGATGAAATCGGCCGGCTCTACGTCCACCAGAACATCCAGCGCAGCTCTGCCGAGGCCGCCCAGCGCCTGGAGTTCCTTCGTTCGCAACTGCCCCAGGTGCGCAAGGAACTGGAAAAGGCCGAGGCCGCGCTGAATGCCTACCAGACCGGCGCCAAGTCGGTGGATATCAGCATCGAGACCAAGGGCGTGCTGGATCAGATCGTCGCGCTGGAAACACAGCTCTCCGAGCTGACCCTCAAGCGCGTGGAGTACGACCGCCTGTACACACGCGAGCATCCGATTTACCGCACGCTGATGACTCAGATGAACGAGTTGCAGGCACAGAAGGCCCAGTTGCTGAAGAAAGTCGACGCCCTGCCCATGACGCAGCAGGAGTTGCTGCGCCTCAAGCGTGACATGGAAGTCACCACCCAGACCTATACGCTGGTGATGAACCAGGCCCAGGAGCAGGACATCGTGCGTGCCGGCACCATCGGCAACGTGCGGATCATCGACAACGCCTACTCGATGATCGAGAAACCCTCCAAGCCGGTGCGCCCGCTGGTGGTGGCGCTCGCCACCTTCGTCGGCCTGCTGGTTTCGGCGATGGTGATCCTGTTGCGCCAGACCTTCTACCGCGGCGTGGAAAGCCCGGACGCGATCGAGAAGCTCGGCGTACCGGTGTATGCCGGCCTGCCCTACAGCAGCAGGCAGGAGCAACTGGCGCGGATCCGCAAGGTGCGCGACGGCAAGACCAAGCTGCTCAGCCTCGTCGAACCCGGCGACCTGGCCATCGAGTCGCTGCGCAGCCTGCGCACCAGCCTCAAGTTCGCCATGCTCGAGGCGCGCAACAACGTGCTGATGATCACCAGCCCGACACCCTCGGTAGGCAAGTCATTCGTTTCCAGCAACCTCGCGGCGGTCATCGCCCAGACCGGCCAGCGGGTGCTGCTGATCGACGCCGACATGCGCCGCGGCTACCTGCACACCCTGTTCGGCATGTCGCCGCGCAACGGGCTGTCGGACGCACTGGCCTCCGGCCTGAGCCTCGCCCAGATCATCAACCGCACCGAGCAGCAGAATCTGCACTTCATACCTGCCGGGTTCGCCGCGCCGAACCCCTCCGAACTGCTGATGCACGACAACTTCGCCAAGCTGCTCAAGGAAGCGGAGAAGCTCTACGACTTCGTCATCATCGATACGCCCCCGGCGCTGGCGGTCACCGATGCGGTGCTGGTCGCCCAGCAGGCCGGCACCAACCTGCTGGTCGCCCGCTTCGGCCTGAGCACCAGCGCGCAGATCGAGGCCGCCAAGCGCCGCCTCGCGCAGAACGGCGTACTGCTCAAGGGCGTGATTCTCAATGCCGTCAGGCGCAAGGCATCGACTTCGCCCTACGACAGCGGGGCCTACGGTTACTACAGCTACACCCCGAAAGCCTGAATCAAGGAACCACCCGCCAAGGAGATGTGCCGTGCTCAGAACCGTCGCGATGATGCAGCCCTACCTCTTCCCATATCTGGGCTACTTTCAATTGATCGCCCGTAGCGATGTCTTCGTGCTGGGCGACGACCTGCAATACGTGAAGGGCTCATGGATGAACCGCAACCGGGTGCTGGTCAATGGCCAGCCCAAGCTGATCACCTTCCCGCTGAAGAAGGGCCACCTGACCGAATGCATCAATCGGCGCTGGCTCTGCGACGACTTCGAGCGGGAGGCCGACATACTGATGAAGATGCTCGAACGCTGCTACGCCAAGGCACCGCAGCGCGATCAGGTGCTGCCGCTGCTTCGCGGCATCCTGCACCACCCCGAGCGCAACCTGGCGCTGTTCACCGAACATTCGATTCGCAGCCTCTGCGCCTACCTGGACATCAAGACGCCGATCTACAGCGGCTCCAGCCTCGGGCTTCCGGCCAGGATGGACATGCAGGAGCGGGTCATCCAGATCGTCCACCGCATGGACGGCGAGCTGTACCTCAACCCCATCGGCGGCCTGGAGCTGTATTGCCCCGCTCGCTTTCGCGCCGCGGGCCTGTTGCTGCGCTTCCTGCGCATGGACGACATCACCTATGCGCAGTTCAAGCATCCATTCGTGCCCTCGCTGTCGATCATCGACGTGTTGATGTTCAACAGTCGCAACGAGATCAAGGAACTTCTCCAGCGCTTTTCCGTGGTGGAAGGCCAGGAGAAGAGAGCCACACTGAGCCCGGCGTGATCGCCATGCAGACTCGGCAGGCCAACAAGGGTCTGTTGATGTTTCATCGCGAGCCGTGTTGCAGCGTCAATAGACCCTAGGGAAAGGAGCGCCTCATGTCACCGAACAATGCGCCACGCTGGTACCTGATCCAGACCAAACCACGACAGGAAGCCCGCGCCGAGGAGCACCTGCGCCGCCAGCACTTCGAATGCTACCGGCCACTCAAGAGCCATCCGCCGTTACGCCCCGGACAGCATGCCAGGACCGATGAAGCGCTGTTCCCCGGCTACCTGTTCATCCGCCTCGATTGCGTCCAGGACAACTGGTATCCGATCCGTTCGACACGCGGCGTCAGCCGCGTGGTCACCTTCGGTGGCCAGCCGATACCGGTACAGGACGAACTGATCGAGCAGCTGCGCCGTCGCCTCGCGCAGCCCCAAGGCACGCCGGCCGCGGCGTTCAAGCCCGGCGAGCGGGTACAGATAAGCGGCGGCAGCTTCAGCGATATCGAGGCCATCTTCGTCAGCAGCGACGGCGAGGAGCGCTCGGTCATCCTGCTCAACCTGTTGCAGCGCGAGCAGAAGGTCCGGGTGCCGACCCGCTATCTCCACTGCTTCGCCTGACCCAAGCGGAGCACCGACAAACGCTCCAGAGCTCTCCGAAAGGCTCAAACAGCGAGTCAAACGATGAAGATCCTATTCCTCAATGCGTTCTACGCCCCGCATATCGGCGGTGGCGCGGAAGTCATCCTTCGCCGGTTGGTCGAGGGGCTGCAACGCCGCGGGTGCAAGGTGGTGGTACTGGCCACGGGACCGGAAGCGGGCCTGCACCTGCAGATTCAGGACGGTGTACCGGTCTACCGCGCCGGACTGGAAAACGGCTACTGGCATTACACCCAGCAGCGCCCGCCGCGCCTCGCCCGACTCGTCTGGCATTACCGCGACCGCTACAACGCCGGCATGCGCCGCTACGTGCGCGAAGTGATCGCCCGCGAAAAACCGGACATCGTGGTCGGCAACAACCTCACCGGCTGGTCGATTTCCACCTGGGACGAAGTCAGCGCCGCCGGCCTGCCCATCGTCCAGGTGTTGCATGACCTGTACCTGCTCTGCCCGAAGGACACCATGTACAACCACGGCAAGAGCTGCCAGCGCCAGTGCGGCCTGTGCTCGGCCCTGCGCCTCGGCCATGCCGCCGCCTCGGCGCAGGTGTCGGCGGTGATCGGTGTCAGCCGTTTCGTGCTCGAGCGCCTCGTCGACCAGGGCTATTTCGCCCGTGCCCGCCAGCACGTGGTGCACAACTGCACGCCGGCGAATCCCGCCCAGGACGACACGCCGAAGAAGCGCAGCAACTTCCCGCTGCGTTTCGGCTACATCGGCACGCTTTCCGAGAACAAGGGCGTCGGCTGGCTGATCGAGCAATTCCAACGGCTGGGGATAGACGCGCGGCTGGACATCGCCGGGCGCGGCAAGCTGGACTATGAGGCCGAGCTCAAGGCCATGGCCGACCCGGCCAAGGTCAGCTTCCTCGGCTACTGCGACACCGACCGATTCATGCGCAGCATCGACGTGCTGGTGGTGCCCTCGCGCTGGGCCGAGCCGTTCGGCCTGGTGGCCGTCGAAGGCTGCGCCAACCACCTGCCGGTCATCGCCACCAACATGGGCGGGCTGCCGGAGATCATCCGCGACGAATTCAATGGCCTGCTCTGTTCGCCGGACGATCCGGATTCGCTCGGCACCGCCATGCTCTGGCTATACATCGATGGCGCCTTGCGCCAGAAGCTGGCCAGCCAGGCCCGTGCCAGCGTCCTGCCGATGCTGGATATGGAACGCATGCTGGACCAGTACCAGGCCATCCTGCGCGAGACTCTTCAGGGAACGAGAACCCACCATGAACCAGAGCCTGCTGATCACCCCGCGACGCCGCGACTCGAACCCGTTGGAATTCGACAAGCCGACGCTGCTGACGCTGGTCGTCGCCTCGCTGCTGCTGACTGAGACCTTCTCCGGCGCGCTGCGCTACTACTTCGACATGCTGGGCATCTCCTGGCTGCTGTACCTGCCGAAAGTCGCCTGTCTCGCCGCGCTGAGCCTGGAATTGCTGCGCTACCGTGGCTGGCCGCTGTTCTGGCTGGTGCTGCTCGGGCTGGTCACCTCCAGCCAGCTGGCGCTGATGCACGGCGCGGACCTGCGCAACATCGGCTTCAGCCTGTTCATCTACATTCCGCTGTTGTTCGGCCTGATCTGCGGCCGCCATCTGGAACTGCGCCTGCCCCTGCTACGCAGGGTCATCGGTTTCTGCCTGCTCGCGTCCTTCGTCGGTATCGCCCTCGACCTGCTCACCAGCGTGCCGTGGAAGGGCTACAGCTACATGGTCGGCGAGGTGGAGCTGAGCGCCAACCGTTCCTGGACGTTCGACGACATCGACCGCATCGGCGGCTTCGCCCGCATGTCCACCGCCCTGTCGGTGATGATCGCGGTCTACAGCCTGTTCCTCGCCGCCTTCATCCGCTCGCGACCGCTCAGGCTGGCGCTGTACGTGGCGGCGCTGATCGCCATCGTGCTGACCACCAACAAATCCACCGCGGCGGCCTATGTGCTGACCCTGCTGATGTTGATCGTCACGGCGTACCGCTTCGCCAGCGCCTCGGCGTTTCTCGTCGCGGTGCTGATCGGCCTGCTGCTGCCGGCCACCAGCCTGGTGCTGAGCCTGGATGCCAACGCGGCCAACAACGGCACGCTGCTGGCGTCCTTCGCCGACCGGCTGATCAACAGCTGGCCGAACTTCATCGCAGTGATCACCGGCGAAGGCTGGGGCTGGTGGGGCGCCGGCTTCGGTGCGGTGGGCAGCGCCGGCCAGGTCTACCCGGTGCCGGGCCTGGCGCTGCTGAACATCGCCGACAACACCGCGCTGTATCTCTGGGGAATGCTCGGCGTATTCGGCGTGCTGCTGTACCTGCTGGCATTTCCGCTGCTGCTGCGCCTGCATGAGCGTGGTCCGCGTCTGCGCAACGCGCTGCTGCCCATCGTCTTCTGCATCTGCCTGGTGGCCTGGGCCACCGATGTCCTGGAGGTGACGACCGCCACGCTGTTCCTCGGCCTGGCCATTTCCCATGTGCTGACACCGGCACGGGCGCCGGCCGGCATTCTGGCGGCGCAGCGACTTCCCGAACTGCAGCGCCTGAACTGAGAACGAACAGTCACGGATGGTTCACATGACGATACGTTTTACCCTGCACGCAGCGCTGCTCGGCGGGCTGTTCGGGCTGGCCCTGGATGGCCAGGCCCAGCCTCTCGAGGAACCCTTCACCGTCGGCGTCTGCGCCCACGAACTGCACAAGGGCGACCCCAGCGGTCGCGCCTACGCGATGATGCGCGATGCCGGCATCACCTCCGTGCGCACCGATGCCCACTGGGCCTATGTCGAGCGCCAACGCGACCGGCTGAAGGTCGACCCGTCCTGGCCGCGCTATCTGAAGGAAACCGCCAGGCATGGCCTGAACACCCAGTTCATCCTCGGCTACGGCAACCTGCACCACGGCAAGGGCGAGAAGCCGCGCAGCGAGCCGGTCAGGGTGGCCTTCAACCGCTACGTCGACTTCATCGCCAACACCTTCAAGGGCCAGGTGGCGTACTACGAGGTCTGGAACGAGTGGGACGTGGAAGACCCGCACGACCCACAGTTCACCCAGGATTATGCCCGCCTGATCGCCGATGCGGCGGGCATCATCCGCCAGCGCGACCCGGACGCCAAGGTGCTCGCCGGGGCCGTGACCACCCAGGGCATCGAATCGGGCTTCGCCCTGCGCCTCCTGGAAAATGGCGTCATGCAGTCGCTGGATGGCCTGTCCCTGCACCCCTACGTGCACTGCCGGGGCTGGCGACATAACACACCGGAAGCCTGGATCGAGTGGATGGCCGAAGTCGACAAGACGCTGACCCGCGCCGCCGGGCGGCCGGTGCCGCTCTACCTGACGGAAATGGCCTGGCCGTCGCACCAAGGCGCCTGCGGCATCGACGAGACCCTGCAGGCGGCCTACCTGGCACGCAGCTTCTTCCTGGCCAGGACGCTGCCCAACATCAAGGGCATGTGGTGGTACGACTTCAGGAACGACGGCACCGACCCGCGCGAACGCGAACACAACTTCGGCCTGGTCCGCCAGGACTTCACACAGAAGCCGGCCTACCCGGTACTCGCGGCCATCAGCGAGATCGTCAGCCAGTATGCGTTTCGCGGGCGTGTCGAGCATGCCGCCGCGGATGTGGTGCTGCTGCGTTTCGCCCGTGGCGATGACGACCTGCTGGTGGCCTGGAGCGCCGGCAAACCGCGTTCGATCGAGTTGCAGTCCGAGAGCGGGGCTGGCCGGCTTGCGCTGATCGATACCGCACAGCCCCGGCACGGGCGGGTTACCACCGATACTCGCTGGACGTGCCCGGCCAGCGGCGGCGCCTGTAGCGTGACGGTGAAGCTCGACGGCTTTCCCAAGATCGTCAGCATGCGGCCGGTGCCGGCCGAGCAACGGGGAGCGGCGGGGGTGGAGCTTGAGGAGCGTTGATGGGAATTGGGGTTGATGCTGCTGGTTGGATGTTTGATTTTCAAAGCCATTAGCGAGTCGCTTGATGGCTTGGTTTCGCCCTGCTGGGCGAGGCCCTTTTGGCAATCGTCCGGATGGCCGGCCAAAAGGAACCAAGAGGTCTTGCCCCTGCATCCGCTCCGGCTGCGCCGGGGTTCGTTACTCGCTTCGCTCGCCCTTCGGGCCGTGCTGCTGTTACTCCACTACGCTCCGTTTCGCTCCATCGCCGCTCCGGGGGGCGGCTTACAGGGCCATCCCTGGCTCTTTAAGCATGAACGCCGAGTCCTTCCGCCGCATCCCTGCGGCTCACCCCTACACAACGATTCCATTCCCCCTCCTGCAGGGGCGTTTGGTGCTGCCGCGCAGGGTGATACGAGGCAGGACGCCGAACAAGGAACGAAGGACGGACCACCGAGGTAGGCACGTCCCTTCGTGACGGCGCCCGGAGCGGCACCGGAGCGAGGGAACCCCGGCGTAGCGGGGGCCGGATGTCGGGCGTGCTTTCTGGTTACTTTCTCTTTCGCGCCGGCCGGCGATCCGGAGCAAAGGGACAGTGACTCGGCCGGGGGGCCGAAACCCGCGCCATCAGGCCACTCGACAACGCGCTGAAACCGAGACTTTCACTCGACACGCCTGGGCCAAGCCCCAGACCGCCCATGCCTCACCAAGGGAGAACATCGACAATGATCGTCATCAACGCACGTTTCCTCACCCAGGAAACCCGCGGCGTGCAACGCTTCGCCGAGCAGGTCTGCCTGGAACTCGGGACCCTGCGCAAGGACCTGGTGTTCGTCGCACCGCATGCCATCCGCATGCGCGAAAGCGCCGACCGGCTGCAGGTTCGCCGCATCGGCCGCAACGGCGGCCATCTCTGGGAACAACTGGACCTACCGCTGTGGCTGGCGCGCAACGGCAATCCGCCACTGCTCTCGTTGTGCAACACCGCACCACTGCTGTATCGCAACCAGATCGCCACTCACCACGACATCACCTACGTACGCCATCCGGAAAGCTACTCGCGCGTCTTTCGCAGCCTCTACAAAGCCATCACGCCCCTGCTGCTCAAGCGCATCAAGGCCTTGATCACGGTCAGCGATTTCTCCCGCAGGGAAATCTCGCACCACTACGGCTACCCGAGCGAGAACATCTGCGTGATCCCCAATGCGGTCGCGCCAACGTTTCGCCCGTTCTATGCCAACGACCGCAAAAGCCACGCCACGCGCTATCTGCTGGCCGTTTCCTCGCCCAACGCGCACAAGAACTTCGCGCGCATGGTAGCGGCGTTTCTCAGCCTCGAGGGGTTCGACGACATCGAACTGCGCATCGTCGGCGACTCGCACTCGGTGTTCTCGGGCTCCGATTACAGCGTCAACGGCAACCAGCGTGTACGCATGCTCGGCCGCCTCAGCGACGAGGAACTGGTGGAGGAATACCAGGGCGCCACGGCATTCGTTTTTCCCTCGCTGTACGAAGGCTTCGGCATACCGCCGCTGGAAGCCCAGGCCTGCGGCTGCCCGGTGATCGCCGCACGCACGGCGTCGATTCCCGAAGTGCTCGGCGATAGCGTGCTGTATTTCGAGCCGCTGAGCGTCGAGGACATCGCCCGCTGCATGGGCCGCGTGCTGCAGGACGCCACCCTGCGCAACGACCTGCGCACCCTGGGGCTGGCGAACGTCGAGCGCTATTCATGGAAACGTTCGGCCCAGGGCGTTTCGCAGCTGATCGACCGGGCCCTGATCGGCAAGAGCGGCCAGCCGCGGCTCGCAGCCTGGTCCTCCGATCGTCCCTAGGGTCGCCAGCGAGTCGGCACGACGACCTTCCGGTCTCATCCCACATCTATCGAGGCGACCCATGGAACGCTTGGCGCATATCGACGCGCTGCGCGGCAGCGCAGTGATGCTGGTGGTTTTCCAGGCCCTGTTCGTGCCGCTGCTCGGCCAGCCCTGGCTGCTGCAGCACGCGCTGGACCCGGGACTGCTGGGCATGCTCTGGTTCGTGCTGATCAGCGGTTTCGTGGTGCCGGCGAGCCTGCGGGCCGACGCACGCCATTTCGTCACGCGCCGCTGCCTGCGCCTGTTTCCGGCCGGTGCCGTGGCGACGCTGCTCGTTGTCGCCGTGCTCGGGCCCGCGTCCGCCGGATTGTTCGCAGACGCCACGGCGACCGTCGCCAGCCCTCCGTTCGAGGTGCTCGGGGCTTGCGGACCGTTGCCTGTGGTGCTGGTGTTCTACCTGCTGTGCCTGGGGTTTCAGTGGAGCGGGCTGCTGCAGAGCGTGAGCCTGCGCTCCGGCTGCGCCCTGCTGCTGCTCGCGCTCGCCCTGCTGCTGGCGCTGGCCCGATACCTGTTCGCGATGAGCCTGCCGGTGACGCTGCCACTGGTGCTGTCGTTGATGTTCTTCGCCTCGGTGTGGCACGAGGCGCAGCATGAAGACAGCAGCTATGCCCGCCGACGGGCAAGGGAATATGCGCGGCATACGCTGCGCTTCTACGGGCTGGTACTGCCGGTGATCTTCCTCGCGGGCTGGGCCAGCGGCCTGGAGCCGGGCGAGAGCGGGTCGCGCTATCTGTTCACCTACGTCCTGGCCATCGGCGGGTTCCTGCTGCTGAGCAGCCGGTTGCCGCTGAGCAGCCCATTGCTGATCTGGCTCGGCGGCATCAGCTACTCGCTCTATCTGCTGCTGCCCACGCTGCAGCCGGCGGTGCACAGACTGACAGCCGGCCTGGACCTCGCCGGTGGCACCAACGCCCTGCTCGGCGCAGTACTCGGCACGCTGCTGGCACTGGCTGCCGCGCAGTTGTGCCGCCGCCTCGTCGAGCAACCCTTCATTCACCTCGGCAAACGCCTGGCTGGCCGGCGCAACGCGCAGCCGCTCATGCGGCTGCACTCGCGCTGACGGAACATCGCGCCTGGCCTGCAGCCGCAGGCATTCGCTATCCCACACATTCGAACAAGGAAGGTCATTCAATGAAAATCGCTATCGTTCATGACTGGCTGGTGACTTACGCCGGAGCCGAGCGGGTACTCGCCAGCCTGTGCGCGATCTGGCCGGAGGCCGATCTGTTCGCGGTCATCGATTTTCTCTCCGACGAGGATCGCGCCCATCTCGGCGGCAAGCGCGCGACCACCACCTTCATCCAGCAACTGCCCAAGGCCAGGACGCACTACCAGAAATACCTGCCGCTGATGCCGCTGGCCATCGAGCAACTGGACATGTCGCCTTATGACCTGGTCATCTCCAGCAGCCATGCCGTGGCCAAGGGCGTGCTGACCGGACCCAACCAGTTGCATGTCAGCTACGTGCACTCGCCGATCCGCTATGCCTGGGACCTGCAGCACCAGTACCTGCACGAGGCCAGCCTGGATCGCGGCATCAAGGCCAAGCTGGCGCGCATGCTGCTGCACTACATGCGCATGTGGGACCAGCGTACCGCCAGCGGCGTCGACGAATTCATCGCCAACTCGCACTTCATCGGGCGGCGCATCAACAAGAGCTATCGACGCCAGTCCACGGTGATCTACCCACCCGTGGATACCCGCCAGTTCCTCCTCCATGAAGACAAGGCGGACTTCTACCTCACCGCCTCGCGCATGGTGCCGTACAAGAAGATCCCGCTGATCATCGAGGCCTTTGCGGCCATGCCGGACAAGCGCCTGGTGGTGATCGGCACCGGGCCCGAGATGGAAAAGGCCCGGGAGGCCGCGGGCACCAACGTCATCCTGCTCGGCTACCAGAGCTTCGACGTGCTGCTGCACCACATGCAGCGCGCCAAGGCCTTCGTCTTCGCCGCCGAGGAGGATTTCGGCATTGCACCGATCGAGGCACAGGCCTGCGGGACGCCGGTCATCGCCTTCGGCCGCGGTGGCGTACTGGAGACCGTGCGCGGGCTCGACCAGCCCCAGCCGACCGGCGTGTTCTACCCCGAGCAGAGCGCCGCGTCGATCGTCGCGGCCGTGGCCCGGTTCGAGGAGCAGCGCCAGCGCATCAGCCCGCAGAACTGCCGCCGGAACGCGGAGCGCTTCGCCACCGAACGCTTTCGACAGGAGATCGAGGCATTCGTAGAAGCGCGCATCAGGGAAGCCGCGCTCCATGAAAGTCAGGATTCGCTACCCGCCCGGATACCCGGCGTGCAGGTCTACCCGGCCGCAGTGTCGCCGTGAAACACACCTGAACCACAACCGTACGTTTATGAGGCATCAAGGATGAATACCGCAACCCTATGGATCAGAGCCATCGGCACACTGGGCTTCGCCCTGTTGCTGAGCGCCGGGCCCGCCTGGGCAACCCCTGTGGCCGAAGCACTGGCCGCCAGCCCGCCTTTTCCGCATACGCGCGACGCAGCGGACACTGCCGGCTGCGATGCAGTCGGCGGCCCGAGCGTGATCGCCTTCAGCGGGTCGTCCGCCCAGGCCACGCGCAACTGCGCCTCGCCCTCCGGCAACCAGACGACGCCCCGACCACCCAGTTACCAGGGACGCCGCTTCGCCGAACCGACCTCGGGCGCGTTCCTGGGCCAGCCGATCGACAGCAGACGATATTCATTTTGATCAGGGCCGTATCGCCGGATACGGAGGGAGCACACAGCATGAGCACAGAAGGAAAGATCGGCGTTTCGCTGATCCTGGCGGACGGTTACTCCTACACGGAACTCATCCCTTGCCCGGACGCCCCGGACGGCACGCCGGGAGGCGGCTTCATCCGCATTTTCCATGCCTTCTTCGGCCCCGACGAAGAAGCCCCGGCACCGGCGGCCGACATGTCCCGCCCGCCGCTCACCACCCCCGAAAACACCTGAGGCCACTTCCCGTGCAGATCCAGCCACTTGCCCGACACCGCCGCCAGAGCGCCCAGATCATCGACTTCATGCCCAGCGAGGAACCGGTGAGGCGGCAGACCACCATAGTGACCGTGACCTACGGTGACCGCCTGGGTTACCTGCAACGCATGATCGAGCAGGCCTTCGCGTTCGACCAGATCGGCCAGGTGCTGGTGGTCAGCAACGCCTCCAACGCCCCGCTGGAGCAACTGCTCGAACGCTGGCCGGGGCGGGTCCGGATCATCCCGCTGGAGCGCAACACCGGTTCGGCCAACGGCTACGCCGTGGGGCTGGAGGCCGCGTTGCAGGGCGGCGCGCAATACATCTGGATGATGGACGACGACAATGCGCCCACCGCCTCGGCGGTGCGGATACTGCACCGCGAAATCGAACGGCTCGGCCAGCAACATGGCCAGGCGCGGGTCGCGGTGCTGGGGTTTCGCCCGACCCAGCAGGCGGACATCGCCACCGGCGTGCCGGCGCGGTTCGTCATCCAGCTGCGCTCCAGCTACTTCGGCTTCCACGTCGCACAACTGCCCTACAAGCTCTGGCGGCGCCTGCCCTGGGGCAAGCCGACGGGCAAGCCACCGCGCAGCATCGACCTGCCCTTCGCCCCCTACGGCGGCATGCTGGCGCACCGCAGCCTCTACCAGAGCATCGGCCTACCGCTACGCGAACTGGTGCTCTACGCCGACGATACCGAATACACCCGACGCATCACCGCCGCTGGCGGCAAGCTCTGCCTGCTCACCGAGGCGGTGATCGACGAACTGGAGCAGTCCTGGAACATCAAGGCGCATACCCGCAACATCTACGAGGCTTTCCTGCTCGGCAATTCGGATTTTCGCGCCTACTACACGGCGCGCAATCAGGCCTGGTTCGACACGTACATCTGGGTCGCCAGGCCCTGGATGTATCACCTCAACCGCTCGATCTTTCTCTTTCTGCTGCGCCAGTTCGCCCGTCGGCACCGCACGCCGCAACGCCTGGAGCTCATCGAACAGGCGATCCGCGACGGCGAAACCCGCAGCCTGGGCATGAGCAAAACCTTCCCGCTGCAGTGACATCCCCGCCTGATCACAAGCGATCCAGGCCCGAACCCGATCGAGAGGATCATGCCGATGCAGACGCGACCCCTGCAGCGCAGCGGGAACAACTTCGACTTCCTCCGTTTCTTCGCCGCATCGCTGGTGGTGGTCGGGCACAGTTACTGGCTCTCCGGCCGCGGCATGGTCGAACCGGTACGCCTGTTCAGCGGCAGCTACGACACCGCCGACATCGCGGTGCACCTGTTCTTCGTGATGAGCGGTTTCCTGATCGCCGGCTCCTGGCTCAACAGCCGCAGCGCCCTGGACTTCGCCGCGAAGCGGGCGCTGCGGATCTTCCCCGCACTCATCGTCGCGGTACTGTTCAGCGTGCTGGTGGTCGGTCCTCTGGCGACCAACCTGCCGCTGGGCCAGTACCTGAGCAGCGGCAAGACATTCGGCTATCTCGGCAACATGGCGCTGTTCACTCAGTTCCATCTGCCGGGCGTGTTCACCGCCAACCCCTTTCCCGACACCGTGAACGGCTCGGTGTGGACGCTGCCTTACGAAACCCTGATGTACGCAACGGTGCTACTGCTCGGCCTGCTGAAACTGTTCGGCGGCCGCGTGGCCCTGCTGGTACTGCTCGTGCTGTTCGCGGTGCACTTCTATCTGATCCCCGGGCTCGATCTGCAAAACGACCTGCTCTGGAAATTCACCCGGCTCGGCATCTTCTTCTACTTCGGCGTGGTGCTCTACCTGTACCGCTGGTACGTCCCGTGGAACTGGCGGATCGCCCTGGCGCTGCTCGCCCTGACCCTGCTCAGCGCCCGCACCGAACTGTGGCAGCCCCTGCATGCGCTGACGCTGCCATACCTCACCCTCTATGTCGCGCACCTGAAGATTCCACGCCTGTCGGGCTTCGGCAAGTACGGCGATTTCTCCTACGGCATCTACATCTTCAGCTTTCCGATCCAGCAGTTGATCATGCACTGGACCGGGCCGAGCATCCCGCTGCCGTTGTTCATGGCGCTGGGCCTGCTCGCCAGCATCCTGATGGCGGTGCTTTCCTGGCATCTCATCGAAGCGCCGGCGCTGGCATTGAAGCGCTACCTGCCCAAGCGCACGCCAGACGCCAGCGCCGCGGCGGCCGCGCCGAATCGCTAAGACCCGCGCAGTTCACGGCAATAGAAAGGTTCAGGCCCCGTTACGTGTTGCAACGCACACGGGTAGGTTGGCGCTGAGCGCAGCGAAGCCCAACAGGCATGGGCATGGCCATATAAAAAAAGCCCGCACGCGGCGGGCAGGAACCACAACTGCGGCCGAGAGGGGAAGCGGCGGTCGCGTGTAGTGGCATTATGATAGTAGCGTTTTGTGAAGCCTGTCACGCTTTTCACTTAGAGACTTTCGTCGATACCCGATTGGCCGAGACGGGTCGCACCCTGCCCTCGTTTGTGCAGGTGTGGAACCCGGACCCCAGGCGCGGCGTCCCATGTCAGGGTCTGTCGCCATTCGTTCGCGCCCGCGCTGAAACGTCAACAGACCCTAGCATGGGTTGGAGGGGCGTATGGCAGCTATCGATGACTCCATGGAAAACAGAAGTCACCCGATCAAGGAAGATATGCAGTTCCAGATCAGACTATGGCGCGTGGAGCGACTGGGATGGATACTGCTCGGCTTCCTCGTTCTCGCGACGCTGCTGGGCCTGTTCAGTACCGGCCCTCTGAGCAGAAGCCTGGCCGCCACCCCTTCCAGGGATTTGCAGGTCGAGTACCAGCGCTTCGAACGCAATGCCGCCGCCAGCAATATGAAGGTGCGCGCCAAAGCCGACGCTGCTGGCGAGGTCTGGCTGAATATCGAAGGCCAGTTCCTGGGCACCTTCACGATCGAGACGATCCAGCCCCAGCCGACGAAGTCCCACAGCACGGGGTCCGGTCTGAATCTGCAGTTCAAGGCCGACGACAGTGGCTGGATCGAGGCCTACTTCACCATCCGCCCTGACACCGTAGGCCCGTCCACGACTTCGGTGAAGTCGGCCGGGCAGCGCGTCAGTTTCTGGCAACTGATCTACCCGTAGGGTGGAATATGGATTCGGTTTTACGCGCCGCTGCGATCTACCTGATTCTGTTGGTGCTCTTTCGCATCGCGGGGCGTCGGACGCTATCGGAAATAACCAATTTCGACTTCGTCCTGTTGCTGATCATAGGCGAAGCGACCCAGCAGGCCTTGCTGGGCGACGACTTCTCCATCACCAACGCCACGCTGGTCATCTGCTCGCTGGTGATGATGAACATCCTTTTCTCGCTCATCAAGCAATGGTCGCCGACCGTGGCGAAGTACCTCGATGGAGAGCCGATGATCCTGGTCGAATACGGGAAGACCATCAAGTCCCGGCTGGTACGCGCACGAGTGGACGAGAGCGACATTCTCGAAGCGGCTCGCAGCACGCAGGGACTGGAGAGCATCAACCAGATCAAGTTCGCAATCCTCGAGAAGGATGGAAAGATATCCATCATTCCCCAGAGTTGATTTCCCGTAATAACAGCCATGTTTTTACCGAAAGCCGGATCAAGTAAAACCGGCAAGTCAAAAAAGGCTCTGTCCCAATTGCGTATTGCTCGAATTGTCGAGGTGTTCTGAGCGTCCGTAGGAGCGGGCCGTGCCCGCGAAGCTTTGCGCGCTGGAATATTCGCGGGCATGGACTCGGCGTCCCCGCCCTCTCCTACAGGGGGTACGTCTATCCGCAACAGCCAGCTCAGACATAGCCTAAAAAAAAGCGTACCCGAAGGTACGCCAAATAAAGTGACTGCCCTACTTGATATCGTTGATCAAATCCCGACGCACCATGGTCTTGATCTTGATCAGATGATCGTCCTCCTGAGCCTTGGCCTTGCCGAAGCCCTCGGCGAGGTCCGGATGGCCGCCAGCTTCGGCCAGTTCGATAAGCAGCTCCCAGGCCGCATTGTCCTCCAGCTCGATCGTCAAGAGTGCATTGAGCCCCTGTGCGACGTTGGTTCTCGGGTCCGTCAGCACCTGCATCACGCCGATGGACTTGACCGCGGCGACATCGGCGCAGGGCGTCTGTGCAGTGGGGTCCGCACCCAGGGTCTTGATGGCATCCTCGACCATCACCATGTGCTCGAACTCTTCGTCGCGAATATGCTGCAGCTCCTTCACCAGGTCCGAGCCGACTATGTTCATCGCCTTGACCTTGGCGATCATCGCGTCGTACAGGCGAACCCCGCTGCGTTCGAATGCCAGGCGCTCACCCAGCTTGTCGATCAGCACTTCAGGGCTCTTGCCCTTGATCATATCGAAGGTGGATTTGAGCATCCCCTTGACCGAGCCGGGAATCGGCACCGAGCCGATGCGCTCAGCTTCTTCATTGTGCTTGCTGCGCTCGACCATGAGCATGCGGTCGTCACCGGCCACGTCGGGATGCGTATGTTCGACGGCCTCCATCAGCCGCTGCGTATCTTTCGGGGACATCTGCACACCGGTAAAGTTGGTGCCAAGCTTTGCTGCAGTCGCCATGTTCGTTCTCCTCAGGAAACCTTGCGGAACAGTTCGCCACCCGGCGCCCACTGGTAACCCGCAGACACGATGTCCGATGCGAGCCCTTCCGAAGCCAGGTGGTTGCGATAGTCGAGCGAGCTTTTCGGCTCCTTGTCCTTGCCGACGTAGGCCGTTCCGGCACTGCGCAGATCGACTTCAGCCGCCAGGACCTGGCGCACGAAATCGCGCTGGCTCTTGAACTCCACCATCTTCGGCAGCGGGCCGGCCAGGATCTCCGCCGGGTCACGGCCCTCGATCCGCTTGAACCAATCGCAGGCGACGTTCAGATGGCCCAGTTCGTAGTCGAGGAAGCGCTCCCAGATCGCCTTGATCCGCGGGTTGGTTTCCTGCTCGGCACAGCTGGCGTACATGTAGACCTCCATCGCCTCGTGCACCAGCCACTTCTCGATATGGCTCTCGCTGGGGTCGGACAGCGAGCCATATTGGGTGACGTGCTGCTCTTCCACCGAGGCGATTTCGGCATAGAGCTGCCGCGCCAGGGGGTCGGCGAACAGTGGGCCGATGTTCTGGTAATAGTCATGGGTCTGGTATTCCGCGCCGGTGATCAGCGCCGCGTGAATCTTGGTGATCAGGGCGGCGGTGTTCTTCTCGTAGTTGTCGCGGATGTCGTTTTCCGGATGACGATGGTGTTCGGAACTCTTGCGCCCCGGGACGATGTCGGTATAGCCCTGCAGGATGTTGTTGGCATCCTTGCCTTCCAGGCGGTCGAGCATGGCCGAGTAGCGGTACAGGTGGTCGAAGTCTTCCAGCAAGCCGAAGCGGTAGGTCTGCGCCTGGTAAGGGTCGGGCTCGCTCTGCGCCACCGCGGCGGTGACCTCGATGGCCACCTGTTCGTAGGCGACGGTGGTTTCCAGCGGCGAATGGTCGGCACCGATCAACCAGTTGATCATGGTGGCCTGGTGCTGCTCGGTGCGGCGGATCTCGGCCAGCGGCAGGCGCAGCTCCTTGTTGAAGCGGGCGATGCCATGCTTGAGGCGCAGCGAATCGGTCTCCACCCCATTCATGAGGATGATGCGCACACGGGTGAACGCATCGTCATCCAGCTTGCTGATCGGCTTGCCGGCCATTTCCTTCCATGTGAATTTCTGTTTCTCCAAGGGCGTGCCTTTGTTGTCGAAAATCCCGGAAATGGTCTCCATGGAGCCTCCGTTGTCATATGTGGATATCAGGTAATCAGGAGGTCGCCGCCACCAATTGGGCGACCTTTAAAAGTGACCGGAGAGCCGCACGGAGAATTCAACAGTTCCCGCCCGGCGGCAGAGCATTCGGAACCGGCAGGACTGGGATGGGACGCCGGACGGGCCTGCCCCGCCGTCACGGGTCGCAGGATTGCTCGCTTCGCCGCTTGGCTGAAGGGGGTTACGCAGCCTTGCCCCACTCGTCGGATATGTTTCATCCAGAAACAATGGGCCGCTGGAAGAATCGTGGAACCACACACAAGTTCCCCGCAAACTCACTAAGCTTTCGTGCCTTGGGCTTTCGCTTATTGGCGTTGCGACATACCATCGGACGCATTTCCGCGTGCGCAGCCAATGGAGAAGCACGCGCGGCAATGAGCGAATAGGGCATCGATCCGCCGACTCGGCTGAGGTAAAAGAAACTTCCAGCCTGGCGCGAACCCGGGCTCCGACCTGCGGCCGATATTTACCGACAGGGTTTAAAGGACAGGTTGCATCGGTGAGAACGGATATTTCAGTAGCTCTCCCGCGGAATCGAGAATGCGTGCCCGCCATGGGAGTTCGGCGATGAAGTCGTTGCGATTGCCCGAGGCGTTCGATGCTCTTCGGGCGTATTTTCGCCCCCTCAGCTTTTATGCTGCGCTGGACTCACCAGCCTCCATCACGGTGATCATCCGAGACGACGCCAGGGTGAGTTGCACCCTGAGCGACATCCCTTGCGGGACATCACTGTCCCATGCCGAGCTTTTTCAGTTGATACGAACAATCGAAGCACAGCTGGAGATCACCCATCCCGGGCTCATGGAACAGATAGGTCGCCCCCGCGTAGTGAAGCAGTAGCCGCCGACAGACTGGCTCGATCCAGGCAGCGAACCTGTCCCGTCAGTCGTCCGCCTTCCCCATCGCTGCGTGTACCGCAGCTGACGACCGGCCTGTTCCCAGTCGCTTGGCAGAGACCGGAAAACCTCAGATAGCTGTATACTCGCGCGCTATTTTTTTCATGCCGTTAGCCGAGGCGGCCTGCAATGTCGAAGAAAGTTGGAAGTATTGGTTTCGTATCCTTAGGCTGTCCCAAGGCAACCGTCGACTCCGAACGCATCCTCACCCAGCTGCGCATGGAGGGCTACCAGATCGTGCCGTCCTATCAGGATGCCGACGTGGTGGTGGTCAACACCTGCGGCTTCATCGACAGCGCCAAGGCCGAATCGCTGGATGCCATCGGCGAGGCGATCGCCGAGAATGGCAAGGTCATCGTTACCGGCTGCATGGGCGTGGACGAGAACAACATCCGCGGTGTGCACCCCAGCGTGCTGGCGGTCACCGGTCCGCAACAGTACGAGCAGGTGGTCAATGCCGTACATGAAGTGGTGCCGCCGAACATCGAGCACGATCCCTTCGTCGATCTGGTGCCGCCGCAGGGCATCAAGCTCACCCCGCGCCATTACGCCTACCTGAAGATTTCCGAAGGCTGCAACCACACCTGCAGCTTCTGCATCATCCCGTCGATGCGCGGCAAGCTGGTCAGCCGCCCGGTGGGTGACGTGCTGTCCGAGGCCGAGCGGCTGGTCAAGGCAGGGGTCAAGGAAATTCTGGTGATCAGCCAGGACACCAGCGCCTATGGCGTGGACCTCAAGTACAAGCTCGATTTCTGGAACGGCCAGCCGGTCAAGACGCGCATGCTCGAGCTGTGCGAGGAGCTGGGCAGGATGGGCGTGTGGGTGCGCCTGCACTACGTCTATCCCTACCCCAACGTCGACGACGTGATCCCGCTGATGGCCGAAGGCAAGATCCTGCCGTACCTCGACATCCCCTTCCAACACGCCAGCCCCAAGGTGCTCAAGGCCATGAAGCGTCCGGCCTTCGAGGACAAGACCCTGGCGCGCATCAAGCAGTGGCGCGAGATCTGCCCGGAGCTGACCATCCGCTCGACCTTCATCGTCGGCTTCCCCGGCGAGACCGAAGAAGATTTCCAGTACCTGCTCGACTGGCTGACCGAAGCCCAGCTCGACCGCGTCGGCTGCTTCCAGTATTCGCCGGTTGACGGCGCACCGGCCGAGGTCATGGGCCTGGAACCGGTACCGGACGCGATCAAGCAGGAGCGCTGGGAGCGTTTCATGGCGCACCAGCAGGCGATCAGCGCCGCGCGCCTGCAGCGCAAGATCGACCAGGAAATGGACGTGCTGATCGACGAAGTCGACGAGGACGGCGCCATCGGCCGCTCCTGGGCCGACGCCCCGGAGATCGACGGCATGGTCTACGTCGACAGCGAACGGCCGCTGCAGCCCGGCGACAAGGTCCGCGTACGGGTAACCCACGCCGACGAATACGACCTCTGGGCCGAAGTGATCTGACCCTGCCATCCGACGCCCCGCACCCGCGGGGCGTTTTCGTTGTGGCGCCCGCTCGGCATTGCGGCTGCCGCTCGCAGGTTGGCCGGGCAGCGATCCGCGGGCGCGCCGCCGAGGCCCAACTCATATCGGGTGCGAGCCTGACGATCCGCTCGTTGGGCTTCGCTGCGCTCACCCAACGACCCGATAATCCGTCCCGGCCCTGCCCGATGTTCGGCAAGCGCAACGGGCGTTACACCGGACCCTTGCCGGCCCGATGCCCCTGAAGGGCCTTAACGGGTAAGATTTGCCGCCCGCCCCGTCCGTATCCAGGCCGCCTCAATGCCGCACAGCGTCTCACCCATCGGCTACGTCCGCTCCTGCTTCAAGGAGAAGTTCGCCATACCACGCCAGCCCCGCCTGGCCCCGGCCGCACGGGGCGTGCTGGAGCTGTTGCCGCCATTCGACAGTGGCGATGCCGTGGCTGGGCTCGAACAGGTCAGCCATGTGTGGCTGTTGTTTCTCTTCCACCAGGCCCTGGAGAGCGAACCCCGCCTCAAGGTGCGCCCGCCGCGCCTGGGCGGCAATCGCATGGTGGGGGTGTTCGCCACCCGCTCGACCCACAGGCCGAACGGTATCGGCCAGTCGGTGGTCAAGCTCGACGGGGTCGAGCCCGGACGGCTGCTCCTCTCCGGAATCGACCTGCTGGACGGCACCCCGGTGCTCGATATCAAACCCTACGTGCCCTATGCCGACGCCCTGACCGACGCGCGCAACGAGATGGCCAGCGCTGCCCCGGAAACCATCGCGATCGAGTGGTCGCAGGCCGGCTTGCGCCAGGCGCGCAGCGAGGCGCTACGCCTGGGTGAGCCGCTGGTGGAGCTCGTCGAACAGTGCCTGGCGCAGGACCCGCGCCCGGCCTACCAGAAGCCCGAGCCCGAGCGGCGTTACGGCGCGCAGTTCTGGGACGTGGACGTGCGCTGGCACTACCCCGCGCCCGGACGGATTCGCGTGCTCGAAGTGGCGCGGACGATGCCACAGCCCGACTGACGCCAGTGCCCTACTGGCCGGCCGGCGTCAACAACAGCCGCTTGCTGCCATAGACCTTGTCGAGATTCTGGACCTTGAACGGGAAGCTCACGTACTGCGCCTTCATCCAGGCCTCGATACCGTCGGCATAATGCGGGCTGGCCGGGTTGCCGGATTGCCCCGAGCTGTTCAGCCCGATCATCGGCTCGTCACGACCGAAGTCGACGATGATGCGCATCGCCGGGATCAGCCAGGTATCGAAGTCCATGCCCAGGCGATACGCCGAAGCGTTCAGCGTGCTGTGATCGCCGCCCATGGCGTAGGGCCCGCGGTCGAGGTAGCCGCGCAGGGCGTCGATGCCGCGGCGTTGCCCGGCCGGCATGTAAGGCGCCAGTTGCGTCGCTCCGGACGTCCAGGTGGCGCTGTGCAGCTTGCCCCATTGCCAGGCGCCGCGGTCGCTGCCGAGACGGCTCTCCAGCAGGCTCACCGCCGCAGCCAGGCTGCGCGCGAGGATCGTCGGCTTGTCCTCCCGCTGCGCGGTGCGCTGGTCGTCCCAGAACGGACTGTCCTCACGCCCGAGCAGATGGTCGGCCTGCGCCGAGTACGAGGTATTGCCGGCCTGTACCAGCGCACCCCAGGCCGGACCGTCCTCCGGCCCCAGTTCGTCGAGGAAGGTCTGCCGCGCGCTTTCATGCAGGAATGCGCCATACAGCGCGGCATCCGCCGAATCGGCCGCGAGCCTGCCGTCGAAGGCCATGAGCCTGTCGAGCGCTTCGCGCGCCCTCTCCCGCTCGCCGGCCGGCAAGGCGTCGATCGCCTGGCGCAGCGGCCCGGCCATGCCCGGGCCTTCGAACATGGTCCTGAGCTTGGCGGCGAACGGCGTGACCTGGTCGTACTGCATGGCGATCATGCTGCGGGTGTCGTGCTTGCCGCGCCCGGCCAGTTCCGCCAGCCGCTCGTAACGCTCCGGGCCGTACCAGGAGCTGGACAGCTGCATCCCGTAGCCGCGCGGCACGCTGCGCTGGTTGGCACTGCCGAGCCAGCCCTGGAGCGGGTCCTGGTCATAGGGATGGAGCATCGGATCGGCGAAGCCGTCCCAGTCATAGCGGCCGTCCCAGCCCGGCGAAGGCACCAGGCCAAGCCCCTCGCGGCGATTGGGGAAACGCCCGGTGACCTGCCAGCCGATGCCCTGCTGGTCGGCGAACACCACGTTCAGCGCCGCCGCGCGAATCTCGCGGGTCGCCTCGAACGCCTGGTCCACCGATTGCGCGCGGGACAGCTCGAAGAAGGCGTCCAGCGAACGATCCGCCTCGAATTGCGTGGTCTTCAGCGCGATGCCATAGCCACTGCTCAGTTGCAGCGGCTGCAAGGGATGCTTGCGCTCGCCGAGCACCGTGTTCAACAGCGGGCCGTTGCGGGTTTCGTAGACGGTCTCGCGGATCGGCCGCTCGCCCTTGATGAAGTAGGTTTCGTGGCGCTCGCGAGCCGGCAGCCACTTGCCGTCGGCCAGGTACATCAGCCGCGAGCCCTCGCGACGGGTCTGCTCCAGGTACAGATCCTGGCCGTCGCCCATGACCATGGTCATGCCCCAGCCGAGCTTGCCATTGAAACCCGCCACCACTGCGGGCACGCCCGCGAGGGTCACGCCGGCCGCCTGGAACTTCGGCGAGCGGATCTGCATGAAATTCCAGTACGAGGGCATCGACAGCGGTAGATGGGTGTCGTTGGCAAGCAACGGCTTGCCGCTGCGGCTGTTGCTGCCGGCGATCGCCCAGTTGTTCGAAGCGGCCACGCCGAGCGGGCTCAGTTCGGCCACCTGGCGGGCAGCCTGCTCGATGGCCGCGAGCCCCGGCACCTTGGCATCGAGCGCAAGCCCCTCGAGCTTGCCCGCCTCGTCGAACGGCAGCGCCTCGTCCGGGTAGATCGGCAGCAACCAGGCGAGCTTGTCGCTGCCTACTTTCTGCGCCAGGAGCAGCGCGGCGACCTCCTCCTGCAGATTCTGCGAGAGGCCGAAGTTGAGCAGGCAGAACACCAGCACCGAATCCTCGGCCTTCCAGTACTCGGGCGTGTAGCCGGACGCGGCGAGATCCATCGGCAGCTTGTCGCGATGGCGGAACAGATAGGCGTTGACGCCGCGAGCGTAGACCTCGAAGAACCGCTTCATGCGCGGTGACGCTTCGCGATAGAGCACCTCGGCGCTCTGGCGCAGGTTCACCGCGCGCATGAAGCGGTCGATCTCCAGCACGCCGGGACCGAGCATCTCGGCCAGGCGCCCCTGCGCCATCAGGCGCAGGCCGACCATCTGGCTGAGGCGGTCGGTGGCATGCACGTAGCCCATGGTGAACAGCGCGTCATGAAACGAGGAGGTTTCGATCAGCGGCATGCCGAGCGCATTGCGGCGGATGCTGGCACTGCCGGCCAAGCCGGTGAGCGGCTGAATCCCCTGCTCCGGCGGCAGGCTGGCGCTGTAGCGGTTATCCAGGTAGGCCTGGCAACCGGCGAGGCTGGCGACCCCGAATGCGGCCCCCAGGGCCAGGCGAAGCAGGGGGAATGGCAGACGCGAAAACATCGACGGCTCCTGTGCGAGCGTGCAGGGAAAAGCAGCTATCAGGTTAGAGGGCGCGCAGCGATGATGATCGAACGATCAGGCGGCGTCGCGGAATTTTGGCAGAGCCTCGTCGAGCAGCCAACGGGCCGAGCGACGGGCTTCGGCCTTGTGCTGCAATTCCAGCGCGCTGAAATTGGCTTCGTGGTGGCGCCGCTCGCGTTTGTCCAGCGCCTTCCAGGCAGCATGGGTCGGCACTTCCCTGGTCGCCTCGAAAAGCAGCTGGAAGACCTGGCAGCGCGGGTGTTGGCCAAGGCTGGCGTCGTAGTTGTCGAGCAGCACCTTGATGCGGATCGCGCCTTCGATCAACGGCAGCTGTTCATCCAGCAGGCAGCTGGCGAGAATCCGCAGGTCCTCCGCCAGCGCCAGCTGTTGCTGCGCGCGGGTCTGCGCCTGCAAGCGCTCGTTGCGCCAGACGCGGCGCCAGAGATACAGCGCATAACCGCCCAGCACGACGATCAGCAGCGCTCCGATCACGAACAGGCTCAGCGTCAGGGGCGTCATGGCGGGCTCAGGCGCCGTGGCACTTCTTGTACTTCTTCTGGCTGCCGCAGGGGCAGGGATCGTTGCGGCCGACGTCCTTCAACGGATTGCGCACAGGCTCTTGGCCGTGGCTGCAATGCGGGCCATGGACATGGTGGTGATCGTGGTCGTGGTCGTGGTTGCAGTCGGGACCATGCACGTGGGCTTCATGGTTCATCGGGGTACTACTCCGGAATAAAGTTGCCCGGGATTATCTCGCCATCGGTGGAAATGTGCACGCGCCGGCCCAGCATCAACCCGGTCTTGATCTCGCCATCGAGGCGGTAGTGGATCGGCCGGTCGGGCTTCTCCAACAGCCGCACGATGTATTTCATGTGGCGCCAGAGGTTGGTATGCACCGGCACCTCGTAATACTCGAAGCCGTTGGCCGGCACGGTCAGCCAGCCACTGGACTCGCCACTGGCCAGTTCGACGTCGTTGAGGTGCACGGTATAGACCAGGCCGCGGACCGGCAGGCTGCGGGCATTGGGGTTGTCGATGCGAAAGCGCAGCATGAACTGCTGTTCCAACAGCCTGGCCCGGATCACTTCGACCTTGGTGAGCTGGACCTCGGGGTCCTTGAAATCACCGCTGAACCAGGTGGAACAGCCCACCAGGCCGCCAAGCAGACTCAGCAACACCACCGTTTTCACTATTCTTATCGTGCGTGCCTGGCAAAACATTCCGGTACTCCATAGGACGGCCAAGTGTAGCAAGCAACATGCTTGCCGCAATGGGGCCCATCGCAAAATTACCAGTCTCGGGCTGCAGTATGACAAACAGGTTGCCATGATCCCGCCAGTTGCGCCGGCAAGGATCGTGGCGAACCCGCCACCTACCCCGCCAGTACCCGGGCGAGCACCGCACGGGCCTTGCCGATGCCCTCGCGCAACGCGGCCTCGATCTCGTCCATGGTGATCACGCCGCTCGACTTGCCCGCCGCGGGATTGACCACCAGCGCCAGGCAGGCATAGGGCAGTTCGAGTTCGCGGGCGAGCAGCGCCTCGGGCATGCCGGTCATGCCGACGATATCGCAGCCATCGCGCTCCATCCGTGCGATTTCGGCGACGGTTTCCAGGCGCGGCCCCTGGGTGCAGCCGTACACGCCATGACTGCTGAAGGCGAAGCGCTCGGCGGCCAGCGCCCCGATCAAGCGCTCGCGCAGCGACTCGTCGTAGGGGTAGCTGAAATCGACGTGGGTGACATGTTCGAGGTCATCCTCGAAGAAGGTGTGCGCCCGGCCGTAGGTGTAGTCGATCAACTGGTGCGGCACGCAGAAATGCCCCGAGCCCATCGCCGCGTGGATACCGCCCACCGCGTTCACCGCCAGCACGGCCTCGGCGCCGGCCTGCTTCAGCGCCCAGAGATTGGCGCGGTAGTTGACCTGATGCGGCGCAATCCGGTGCGGATGGCCGTGCCGGGCGAGGAACAGAACCTCCCTGCCGGCGTATTCACCGCGCAGGATCACCGCCGAGGGCGCCCCGTACGGCGTGTCGATGTGCTGGGCCTCGTGCAGGACGAAACCGCTCAGTTCGGTCAGGCCGGTACCGCCGATGATGGCATGGACAGTCATGGATGTTCCTTTGGCAGAGAGTGCGTTATTCGACGAGACCGGCGGCTTTCAGCGCACCGAGGGATGCGAGCCAGCGCGGATGCTGCTTGTAGTCCAGCGCCTCGGCCGCCCGACTGCGCATCCGCGCCAGGGCCGGCGAAGGCCGGGCTCCGAGGCGCTGCAACGCGGTTAGGGCCGATTCGGCGGCGGCGCGATCATTGCACACCAGCCCCATGTCGCAACCGGCGCCCAGTGCGGCCTGGATGCGCTCGGCCGCGTCACCGGCGACGTGCGCGCCGGCCATCGACAGGTCGTCGCTGAAGATCACGCCGCGAAAGCCGAGTTCGCCACGCAGGACGTCCTGCAGCCAACGGCGCGAGAAGCCGGCCGGCTGCTCGTCGACCTGCGGATAGATCACGTGGGCCGGCATCACCGCATCGAGCGTCGCGCTCAATGCGCGGAAGGGAATCAGGTCGTATGCGCGGAGCGCGTCCAGGCTGCGCTCGTCGAGCGGAATCGCCACATGGGAGTCGGCCTCGGCCCAGCCATGGCCGGGGAAATGCTTGCCGGTGGCCGCCATCCCGGCGGCGTGCATGCCGGCGATGAAGGCCTTGATCAGTTCCACTGCGCGCTGCGGATCGCCCTCGAAGGCCCGGGTGCCGACCACCGCGCTGCGCTGGTGATCCAGATCGAGCACCGGCGCGAAGCTGAAGTCCAGGCCCACCGCCAGCACCTCGGTCGCCATCACCCAGCCACAGGCTTCGGCCAATTGGCGTCCATCGGCGCGGCGGGAAAGCTCGCGCATCGCCGGCAGCCGGACGAAGCCCTGGCGCAGCCGCTGCACGCGGCCGCCTTCCTGGTCCACCGCCAGCAGCAGATCGGGGCGCAGCGCGCGAATCGCCCGGCACAGCTCCTGCACCTGCCGCGGATGCTCGATATTGCGAGCGAACAGGATCAATCCGCCGACTTCCGGCTGGCGCAGCAGGTGGCGATCCTCGGCGGTCAGCCAGGTGCCGCCGATATCCAGCATCAATGAACCTTGCATGAAATGAGCGAATCCTCAGTCGAGTTGGGCAGCGGCCCAGGCCGGGCAGGCGGCCTCTTCGATGCGCACTGCGCAGTGGGCCGGCACCAATGGGAAGAGAGCCAACAGATCCGCATTGCGCAGGCGGATGCAGCCGTGGGACAGCGGCACGCCCATGGGCTCGGGGTCCGGCGTGCCGTGCAGGTAGATATAGCGGCGAAAGGTGTCGACCCCGCCGAGCCGGTTCACACCGGGTTCGCAGCCACTGAGCCAGAGAATCCGGGTGAGAATCCAGTCGCGGCCGGGAAACTGCGCGTGCAGCGCCTCGGACCAGACCTCGCCGGTCCAGCGCCGTCCGCGCAGCACCGCCCCCGCCGGCAGCCCGTCACCGATACGCGCGCGCACCTGATGCAGACCGCGCGGCGTGCAACCGGAGCCATTGCGCTCGCCGACGCCGTTGCGCGCGGTGGAAACCGGCAGGCGAAGGCGCAGCCGGCCTTCGGCGAAGCCGTACAGCCGCTGGTCGGCGATGGAGACGTGCAGCAGATCGAGAGTCATAGCGGCTAGCTTATCCGATAGGCCGCCGGCCTTGTAGCTCAAGCCTTGGTCGGCATCGCCACCGCGTTGCGCCTGGCCACCGGCTGCGCCTGCGCGAGCGAGGGATCCTCGACCCCGCTATCGGCACGCATGCCCGCCGCGAGGAAAGGCACCATCATGCGCATGACCTGCTCGATGGTGGTCCTGACGCCGAAATCGTTCTCGGCGATCGCTCGCAGCGCCTTGATACCCGACATGCTGAAGGCCGCGGCGCCGAGCATGAAATGCACGCGCCAGAACAGTTCGATGGGCGGAATCGCCGGTGCCGCCTCGTGCACCTTGAGCATGTAGCGACGGAACACCTTGCCGTACATGTCTTCGAGATAACGCCGCAGGTGGCCCTGGCTCTGGCTGAAGGACAATCCCAGCAGGCGCATGAAGATCGACAGGTCATCCCCGCTGCGCGGCTTGACCGCCAGCGCCTGCTCGACGAGGATTTCCAAGAGCTCTTCCAGCGTGTCCGGCTTGCTCGTCAAGGCCTCGCGGCGGTCCAGCTCGCGTTCGAGGCTGGCACAGAAGGGCCCGAGGAACCGCGAGAAAACCGCCTGGATCAGCGCCTTCTTCGATCCGAAATGGTAGTTCACCGCCGCCAGGTTGACCCCAGCCTTGCTGGTGATCAGGCGAAGCGAAGTCTCGGCGAAGCCTTTTTCCGCGAACAGCTGTTCCGCTGCATCAAGAATGCGCTCAACTGTTTCCGACTGCGCCATGCCCCCTCCGAAAGACAAACACCTGTTTGAAACTTACGTTTCACCCACCCGCAAGTCAACCACGAAAGCCCCCGCGACACTAGCATCATCGTCGCAGGGCCCTCCCCGACCGTGTAGCGACGCGCCCGGCGAAACAGTCATTGCCAAGGCCGGATCACTGTATATAATCCCAGTCACTGTATAAAAGAACAGAGACCGCCATGATCAAGCTGACGCCTCGCCAGTCGGAAATCCTCGCCTTCATCAAGCGTTGCCTGGAAGACAACGGTTATCCGCCTACCCGCGCGGAAATCGCCCAGGCGCTCGGCTTCAAGTCCCCCAACGCGGCCGAGGAGCATCTCAAGGCTCTCGCTCGCAAAGGCGCCATCGAGATGACGCCCGGCGCCTCGCGCGGGATACGTATTCCCGACTTCGAACCCGCCACCCAGGATTCCGGCTTGCCGATCATCGGTCGCGTCGCGGCTGGCGCGCCGATCCTGGCCCAGCAGCATGTCGAGGAATCCTGCCAGATCAACCCCGCTTTTTTCCATCCACGCGCCGATTATCTACTGCGCGTTCGTGGCATGAGCATGAAGGATATCGGCATCTTCGATGGCGATCTGCTGGCCGTGCATACCACCCGTGAAGCGCGCAATGGCCAAATCGTGGTCGCGCGGGTCGGCGACGAGGTCACCGTGAAGCGCTTCAAGCGCGACGGCAAGAAAGTCTGGCTGCTGGCGGAAAACCCGGAATTTGCCCCCATCGAGGTCGATCTCGAACATCAGGAATTGGTGATAGAAGGCTTGAGCGTCGGCGTCATACGCCGCTAAGGAGAAGTTCATGCAGTATCAGACCAGCACTTCCCGACCACAACTTTCCCTGTTCGATGGCATCATCGCCCATAGCCTGACGCCCTTCGGCGAGATGAAGCCACGCAGCAAGCCCGAGCAGGAATACCTGAGCGAGCTGAGCCTCAGCGGCAGCAGCGAACATTGCCACCTGCTGCTCGCGCCCATCCTGCGCGAACTCGGTGATGCGGCGGACAGCCGCTGGCTGACCCTGATCGCCCCGCCCGCCTTTCTCTCGCAGAACTGGCTGCGCAAGTGCGGGCTGAACCGTGAACGCATCATCCTGCTGCAACCGCGCAATGCCGAAGGTGCACTGGCCCTTGCCTGCAAGGCACTCGCTTCGGGTTGCAGCCATACCGTCATCAGCTGGCTCGGGCAACTCGACGCCGCCACCCGCTACAGGCTGCGCACGGCCGCCGCGCTTGGCGAAGCGCAAAGCCTCAATATCCGCCTGGGTTGTTGAGCCGCAAAGCACAGGGAATGTGCTGCCCCTCCCCCGAAGCAGGCCCTCGACCTGCTGCCACCGACCGCCACCGGCTCAATGCAGAACGCGCGGTTGCTCGTCCTCCCGTTCGAAATCGCCTTCCGTCATGCGGCCGGCCATCTGCACCCCGACATTGAACATTGCCTTGGCGATCTCCACATGCTGCCCCTGCAGGAACAGCTTGGCATCATCGGAGAAATCCAGCGTGACCAGCACCTCCTCGTCCTCGGCGCGACGAAGCACGATGCGCCCGTCCGGTAGCTCGACGATTTCCAGAAAAGATGTAGGCATGGATCAGCTCCGCGTGAAAGGCGGCATTGTAACAGCCGAGTACCGACAGAACAGCTTTTGGCCGACCGAAGCAGGCCCTGAGCCATCCGACAACCATGCGCTCTTGATACGAATGAATGAAAGCGCTCAATGAAAAGCAGCATGCAAGTCGGGATGTCGACAACGTAGCATGTAGCAAAAAACGGGCGTATGGATGCGCCCCGAAAGGACTGCCCATGACGACTCGTACCCTGCTGCTCACCGCCCTCGCCATGCTTGCATTCGCGGGCAACTCGATACTCTGTCGCATCGCCTTGAGGGACACCGGCATAGACCCCGCCAGCTTCACAGGGCTGCGCCTATTCGCCGGAGCGCTGACACTCTGGTTGTTGCTGCGTATCGGCCAGGCCGGCGAACCTCTGCGCGGGGACTGGTTCAGCGCGCTTGCCCTGTTCGTCTACGCCGCGAGCTTTTCCTTCGCCTATCTCAGTCTGGACGCGGGCGCCGGCGCATTGCTGTTGTTCGGTGCGGTACAGCTGAGCATGCTGGCCTGGGGGGCGCTGCGGGGCGAACGGTTCAGTCCTGGACAGATAGGCGGGCTGCTGCTCGCCCTCGGCGGACTACTGGTACTGCTGCTGCCGGGCAGCCGCGCGCCGGCGCTCGATGGCGCCATGCTGATGCTGCTGTCCGGCGTGGCCTGGGGCGTATATTCACTGCGGGGGCGCGCAGCCAGCAACCCGCTCGCGGCAACCGCCGGCAATTTCGTCAGGGCCGCTCCGCTCGCCGCGCTGCTGTGCCTGGCGTTGATGACGCAACGGCAGTGGGACCCGGCTGGCGTGATCTATGCGCTACTCTCCGGCGCGCTGACTTCCGGAGTCGGCTACGCCATCTGGTATGCGGCCATGCCTGGTCTGGCAGCGATACAGGCCGCCAGCGTACAGCTCAGCGTGCCGTTGCTTACCGCTCTCGCCGGTGCCCTGCTGCTGGGCGAGCCCGTGACGGCGACGCTGATCGTGTCCGGCGCGGCCATCCTCGGCGGCATCGCGCTGGTATTGCTGATCAGGCCGCGAGGTTAGGAATGAGCGGCATTGCCGGGCCTATTGTCGAACTGAAACTGGCCGTTCCAAGGTCGTGATAGCGGCACCCCCGCGAAGCGCTCACCACTCGGTGAGCGATTCGCGAAAACGCAACGCCAGCCCTTTCAGGTTCTGCCGCCAGGCTTCCAGTTCGGCCCGTGGCAAGGGAGGAATATCCTCTTCGAGGCTGACCGCCTCGATCAGCGGCTGGCGCGGATCGCTCTTGGCCTTCGCAGGCGGACGCGGCGCCGCGAACAGCGCGCCGTAGGCGCCGAGCAACCGGGACAGCCAGGTGTCCGGCTGCTCGGACAGTTCCACCAGCTCGGCGAGTTCAGGACTCGGTGCCGCTTCGAGCATGCCACGGGCGAGGAACGCCTCCACCGCGCGGGCATCCGCGCCGGGCGTGCGATAGTACCCGGCGATTTCGTGGCACAGCCCCAGCAAGGCGCCATAGAGGTGGAACAGGCAGGCCTCGCGCTCGGCCTGGATCAACCCCTGGGAATTCAGCGACGCGGCCTCTTCGGCCTTGCGCCAGCCATCCAGCGACAGACCGGCGAAAAAGATCTTCTGGTTGGTGCGGGTGTAGAGCTCGTAAGCCATGGGATGCTCTCCGAAAGGGGGGTGTTGCCAGGGCAATCGCGCCTATGGCGTCATTTCGCAACGGCCACTCGAGAAAAGCGCTGGAAACCGGAGCCGGTGTTCGCCCAGCCCCGGGCCGCTTGTCGTCCAGCCTCCAGCGCTGTTTCCGGCTCTTCGAGCACATGGCGCGATTGCCCCGGGGTTGTTGCGAAGAATGAACCCTCGCGCGGCGTCGCGCCAGACCACGACAGCACAACCGCGACGCCGCCCCGTAGCCGGATAGGCTCCGCAAGAGCCATCAGCGCTTGTCTTCGACCTTCCACTTGCCGCCGTCGTAGAAGGCCTTCCAGCCGGTGGGCTTGCCGCTGACTTCGGACTGCACGTACTGTTCCTTGGTCTTGCGGCTGTAGCGGATCACCGCCGGGCGGCCTTCCGGATCCTGCTGCGGTGCGTCCAGCAGGAAGTGGTACTTGGGATCGATCTCGTCCCTGTGCGGAATCAGCTCCTGCACCAGCGGCGCGCGGGTTTCGCGGTTCTTCGGGAACTGGCTGGCCGCCAGGAACAGGCCGGACGCGCCGTCACGCAACACGTAGGTGTCGTCGACCTTCTCGCACTTGAGCTCCGGCATCTTCACCGCGTCCATCTTCGGCGGGGCGGGCTCGCCGTTCTTCAGCAGCTTGCGGGTGTTCTTGCACTCGGCATTGGTGCAACCGAAGAACTTGCCGAAACGGCCGGTCTTGAGCTGCATCTCGCTGCCGCACTTGTCGCACTCCAGGCTCGGGCCTTCGTAGCCCTTGATGCGGTACTGGCCTTCCTCGATCTCGTAGCCGGAGCAATCCGGGTTGTTGCCGCAGATGTGCAGCTTGTGCGTCTCGTCGAGCAGGTAGGCGTCCATCGCGGTGCTGCAGATCGGGCAGCGATGCTTGCCCAGCAGCACCCGGGATTCGGATTCGCCCTCGTCGTCGGCGGCGATCTCGTCGCCGGGGATCAGGTTGACGGTGGACTTGCAGCGCTCCTTCGGCGGCAGGCTGTAGCCGGAGCAGCCGAGGAACACGCCGGTCGAGGCGGTGCGGATCATCATCGGCCGACCGCAGACCTTGCACGAAATGTCGGTCAGCGTCGGCTGGTTGGCGCGCATGCCGTTCTCGCTGGCCTCGGCGACGTCCAGCTTCTTGCGGAAATCACCGTAGAACTCGTCGAGCACGTGCTTCCAGTCGCGCTCGCCCTGGGCGACGTCGTCCAGGTGCTCTTCCATGCCGGCGGTGAAGCCGTAGTCCATCAGGTTGTTGAAGCTTTCGGAAAGACGCTCGGTGACGATGTCGCCCATCTTCTCGGAATAGAAGCGACGGTTGTGCAGCGAGACATAACCGCGATCCTGAATGGTCGAGATGATCGCCGCGTAGGTCGATGGCCGGCCGATGCCGCGCTTTTCCATCTCCTTGACCAGGCTGGCTTCCGAATAGCGTGCCGGTGGCTTGGTGAAGTGCTGGCTCGGGTCGAGCTTGAGCAGCTTCATGTCGTCGCCCTTGTTCATCTCCGGCAGTACGTCGTCTTCGCCGGACTTGCTCTGCTGCGGCATGACCTTGGTGTAGCCGTCGAACTTGAGGATGCGGCCCTTGGCGCGCAGCTCGAAGTCACCGGCGCTGACCGTCACGCTGGTGGACAGGTACTGCGCCGGTGGCATCTGGCAGGCGACGAACTGGCGCCAGATCAGCTCGTACAGGCGCTCGGCGTCACGCTCCATACCGGACAGCTGGTTGGGCCGCAGATTGACGTCGGACGGGCGGATCGCCTCGTGCGCCTCCTGGGCGCCCTCCTTGCTCGAATAGACGTTCGGCTTTTCGGGCAGGTACTTGTTGCCGAACTCGTCCTCAATGAAGCCGCGCACCATGCCGATCGCATCGGCCGAGAGGTTGGTCGAGTCGGTACGCATGTAGGTGATGTAGCCCGCCTCGTAGAGACGCTGGGCCATCATCATGGTCTTCTTCACGCCGAAGCCGAGGCGATTGCTGGCCGCCTGCTGCAGCGTCGAAGTAATGAAGGGTGCGGACGGCTTGCTGCTGGTCGGCTTGTCTTCGCGTTTGCTGACGCTGTAGCGGGCGTCCTTGAGCTTCTCCAGCGCGGCAGTGGCCTGCGCCTCGTTCAGCGGCTTGAAGGCTTCGCCGTTCTCGCGCGCGACTTCGAAACGCACCTTGGCCTGCTGCGCGGTCGCCAGGTCGGCATGCACTTCCCAGTATTCTTCCGGCACGAAGGCGCGGATCTCGCGCTCGCGCTCGACCACCAGCTTCACCGCCACCGACTGCACACGGCCGGCGGACAAGCCACGGGCGATCTTCTGCCAGAGCAGCGGCGACACCATGTAGCCGACCACGCGGTCGAGAAAGCGACGAGCCTGCTGCGCGTTGACTCGATTCAGATCAAGTTCGCCAGGCTGCGAGAACGCTTCCTGGATCGCCTTCTTGGTGATCTCGTTGAACACCACGCGCTTGTAGCGGCCGTCATCGCCACCGATGGACTCGCGCAGGTGCCAGGCGATGGCCTCCCCCTCTCTATCCAAGTCGGTCGCGAGATAGATGGTGTCGGCTTCCTTGGCCAGGCGGCGCAACTCCTCGATCACCTTCTCCTTGCCGGGCAGGATCTCGTACTTGGCCTTCCAGCCGTGCTCCGGGTCGACGCCCATGCGCGCGACGAGCTGGCGCTTGGCCTTTTCCTTGGGCGACAGCACAGGCGCCTCGGCGGCGGCCTTGCCGCGCTTGACCGGCTCCTTGCTGGCCGAGCCGCTGGTGGGAAGGTCGCGGATATGGCCGATACTCGACTTCACCACGTACTGGTTGCCCAAATACTTGTTGATTGTCTTGGCCTTGGCCGGTGATTCCACGATGACCAGCGATTTACCCATGGAGAGGAGAGTTCCTGAATCGAGAGGTGAACAGAGGCGGCGCCTTTCGGCAGTTCGAATACCAATGCCAGCGGCAGTCGGCAAGGCATCAGCGAACGCTAGCGTGGAATTTGCGAACGGCGGCCCACAAGCCCACTCGTTCTCCCCGATAACGCCTGGCGCGAATCAGCACCACTGAATGCCCGTGAACCGGACGCTGAAGTTTTCGCTCTGTCTAAAAAGCACCGCTATATATAGTGGCGATGGAGCTGAGGTCAAGCGCGAGGCTGCTGGCCGCATGCCGGCTCAGCCCTCAAAGAGGCTCGGTTCGGCCTCGATCAGCGCGAACCGCGGAACGGTTTCGCCGTCAACCTCGACGGTTTCGCTGAACATCGACAACGGGCGCACCCAGAGGCCGTAATCCCCGTAGAGCGCCTGGTAGAACACCATCCACTCCTCGGTCTCGGAATGCCGCGCCACGGCGAATACGCGATATTCAGGCCCCTTGTAATGGCGATAACGCCCCGGCTGCAACTGCATGCCTACCTCCCCGCAAACACAAAAAAGAAAAACCGGGGCACCAGGCCCCGGCTTCCATGCACCGGCTGAACATGTTCCCGCAAGCTAGCGGAATGGCTGTCAGCCTAGCGCAGTCATTTGCATCTGTCTGTCAGACGCGCTCGAAGACCGTACTGATCCCCTGGCCCAGACCGATACACATGGTGGCGACACCGAGCGTGCCGCCGTTCTGCTTCATCACGTTCAGCAGAGTGCCGGAGATACGCGCACCGGAGCAGCCGAACGGGTGACCCAGCGCAATGGCGCCGCCGTGCAGGTTGACCTTCTCGTCCATCTTGTCGAGCAGCTTGAGGTCCTTGAGCACCGGCAGAGCCTGCGCCGCAAAGGCTTCGTTGAGCTCGACGTGGCTGATGTCGTCCATGGTCAGGCCGGCGCGCTTGAGCACCTTCTGGGTGGACGGCACCGGACCGTAACCCATGATCGCCGGGTCGACACCGGCCAGCGCCATGGCACGAACCACGGCCATCGGCTGGATGCCGAGATCCTTGGCGCGCTGGGCGGACATGACGATCATGCAGGAAGCGCCGTCGGTGATCTGCGAAGACGTACCCGCCGTCACGGTGCCACCCTTCGGGTTGAAAGCCGGCTTCAGCGCCGCCAGGCTTTCCAGCGTGGTATCCGGACGGATGGTTTCGTCGTAGTCGAAGACCTTCAGGAAGCCGTTCTCGTCGTAGCCTTCCATCGGGATGATCTCGTCCTTGAAGTTGCCTTCAACGGTGGCCTTGTGCGCCAGACGGTGCGAACGCTCACCGAAGGCGTCCTGCTGCTCGCGGCTGATGCCATGCATCTTGCCCAGCATTTCGGCGGTCAGGCCCATCATGCCGGAGGCCTTGGCGGCGTACAGCGACAGCTGCGGGTTCGGGTCGACGCCGTGCATCATGCCGACGTGGCCCATGTGCTCCACACCACCGATGACGAACACATCGCCGTTGCCGGTCTGGATCGCCTGCACGGCGGTGTGCAGGGCGCTCATCGACGAACCGCACAGGCGACTGACGGTCTGTGCGGCACTGGTGTGCGGAATGCGGGTCAGCAGCGAGGCCATGCGGGCGATGTTCCAGCCCTGCTCGAGGGTCTGGTTCACGCAGCCCCAGATCACGTCCTCGACTTCGGCCGGGTCGATCTTCGGATTGCGCGCCAGCAAGCCGTCGATCAGCTGTGCGGACAGGGTCTCGGCGCGGGTATTACGGTGCATGCCGCCCTTGGAGCGCCCCATCGGGGTACGGCCGAAGTCGACGATGACTGCGTCTCTTGGATTCAGGCTCATGAATTCTCTCTCCCTCGATTAACCGTAGAAGCGCTGGCCGTTGGCAGCCATCTCGCGCAGCTTCGCGGTCGGGTGGTACAGCGGGCCCAGGTCGGCGTACTGGTCGGCCATCGCGACGAACTCGGCGACGCCGATCGAATCGATGTAGCGCAGCGCACCACCACGGAAGGGTGGGAAGCCGATGCCATAGATCAGGCCCATGTCGGCTTCGGCGGCGGTCTCGACGATGCCGTCTTCCAGGCAGCGCACGGTTTCCAGGCACAGCGGGATCATCATGTAGTTGACGATGTCCTCGTCGGACAGCTCGCGCGTCTCGGCGACGATCGGCTTGAGCAGCTCGTAGGCCTCGGGGTCGACCACTTTCTTCGGCTTGCCCTTCTTGTCCATTTCATAGGCATAGAAGCCCTTGCCATTCTTCTGGCCGAGGCGGTTGGCCTCGTACATGACGTCGACGGCGGTCTTGGTGTCGTCCTTCATGCGATCCGGGAAGCCTTCGGCCATCACGTCACGGCCGTGGTGGCCGGTATCCATGCCGACGACGTCCATCAGGTAGGCCGGGCCCATGGGCCAGCCGAACTTCTCCATCACCTTGTCGGCGCGGGCGAAGTCGACACCGTGGGCGATGGCGCGGGCGAAGCCGCCGAAGTACGGGAACAGCACGCGGTTGACCAGGAAGCCCGGGCAGTCGTTGACCACGACCGGGCTCTTGCCCATCTTCTTGGCATAGGCGACGGTGGTGGCAATGGCGGTTTCGCTGGTCTTCTCACCGCGGATCACTTCCACCAGCGGCATCATGTGCACCGGGTTGAAGAAGTGCATGCCGCAGAAGTTTTCCGGACGCTTGAGCGCCTGGGCCAGGTAGCTGATGGAGATGGTGGAGGTGTTGGAAGCGATGATCGCATCTTCGCGGACATGCCCTTCCACCTCGGCCAGCACGGCGTGCTTGACCTTCGGGTTCTCGACCACGGCTTCGACGACGATGTCGACATTGCCGAAATCGCCATAGGACATCGTCGGGCGGATCGCGTTGAGCGCCTGAGCCATCTTCTCCGGAGTCAGACGCCCCTTCTCGACACGCTTGCCGAGCAGCTTGGAGGCTTCGTCCAGGCCCATCTGGATACCCTCTTCGCGGATATCCTTCATCAGGATCGGCGTGCCCTTGACCGCCGACTGGTAGGCGATGCCGCCGCCCATGATGCCGGCGCCGAGCACAGCGGCGAGCTTCACGTCGCGCGCCTGCTTGTCGTAGGCCTTGGCCTTCTTCTTCAGTTCCTGGTCGCTGAGGAACAGGCCGACCAGGCTTTCGGCGACCGAACTCTTGGCCAGCTTGACGAAGCCGGCGGCCTCGACTTCCAGCGCCTTGTCACGACCGAAGTTGGCGGCCTTCTGGATGGTCTTGATGGCTTCCACCGGGGCCGGGTAGTTCGGCCCGGCCTGGCCGGCGACGAAGGCCTTGCTGGTTTCGAAGGCCATCATCTGCTCGATGGCGTTGAGCTTGAGCTTGTCCAGCTTGGGCTGGCGCTTGGCCTTGTAGTCAAGCTCGCCGGAGAGGGCGCGCTTGACCAGATCCAGAGCAGCTTCCTGCAGTTTCTCCGGAACGACGACGGCATCCACGGCGCGCACCTTGAGCGCGTCTTCGGCGCGGTTTTCCTTGCCGGATGCGATCCACTCGACGGCATTGTCGACACCGATCAGGCGCGGCAGGCGCACGGTACCGCCGAAGCCCGGATAGATGCCCAGCTTGACTTCCGGCAGACCGACCTTGGCTGCGCTGGACATGACCCGATAGTCAGCGGCCAGGCACATTTCGAAACCGCCACCCAGGGCGATGCCGTTGATGGCGACGACGGTGGGCACGCCCAGGTCTTCGAAATCACTGAAGATCTTGTTCGCTTCGAGGTTGCCGGCGACCAGTTCTTCGTCGGGCATCTTGAAGTTGTCGACGAACTCGGTGATGTCGGCACCGACGATGAACACGTCCTTGCCGCTGGTGACGATCACGCCCTTGACCGATGCGTCGGCCTTGATGGCATCGACGGCCTGGCGCAGATCGTTGAGCGTGAGGCGATTGAACTTGTTGACGGACTCACCCTTGAGGTCGAAATTCAATTCGACGATGCCGCTCTCAAGAGCCTTAACCGTGATGGCTTTACCTTCGTAAATCATCAACTGATCTCCAGGTATGGAAGCTGAACGTTACGTGTCTCACGTCTTCGGCCCTGACTCGGCCGCGCCTTGCGGCGAACGACACCCACCGACACGATAATCCGGGTGACCGGCATCTGCTCTGGCAAACGCTCGATTCATACGCCCGTTTGATTTGGGTCGGCACACCTTCGGGGAAAAGCGCACCATTGTCAATCGGCTGTCTTGTCTAACCGAAAGGGGCCTGCAAGCGGACATTGCGCGACCGTCCGGTCATCATCGACAGCGCCGATTTGCCTGCATTCATTGCGTCGATGATCGCCACGCCGGGCCGACCGAGCGGCTGAAACCGCACCGCACCCACTGAGTCAATCCTAGACGTAGCCGAGCAGGTACACTGCTGCATCTCGCTGCCCCCTGCGCCCACCGCCATCGGGTCGCTGAATCGAATCCGGAGTACTGCATGTCCCAAGCCCCCATTGCCCGCGCCGACACCGGCACCGATCCCTATCGCTGGCTGGAGAATCGCGACGCCGAAGACGTACTGGCCTACCTGAAGGCAGAAAACGCTTACCTCGAAGAACAGCTCGCCGATCAGGCCGAACTGCGCGAAACGTTGTTCCAGGAGATCAAGGGCCGCATCCGCGAAACCGATCTTTCCCTGCCCTCGCCCTGGGGCCCGTGGCTGTACTACCAGCGCACCACGGCTGGCGACGAATATCCGCGTCACTATCGTTGCCCGCGCCCGCTGGACGGTTCGCTGAGCGTCGACGAGAGTGCCGAGCAGCTGCTGCTCGATCCCAATGAACTGGCCGGCGGCGGCTTTCTCTCGCTGGGGGCCTTCAGCATCAGCCAGGATCACGGCAAGCTGGCCTACAGCCTCGACCGCGAGGGCGACGAGATCTACCAGCTGTTCGTCAAGGACCTGGCCAACGGCGAGGTCAGCGCCCTGCCCTTCGACGACTGCGACGGCAGCATGACCTGGGCCAACGACAGCCAGACGCTGTTCTACGGCGAACTCGACGAGACCCACCGGCCACACAAGATATACCGTCATCGCCTCGGCGAGAGCGGCAGCAGCGAGGTCTTCCACGACCCGGACGGGCGTTTCTTCGTGCACTGCTACCGCTCCAGCTCCGAGCGTCAGTTGGTGATCCTCTCCCACAGCAAGACCACCAGCGAAGCCTGGATACTTTCGGCCGACGAGCCGCAGGGTCGCTGGACGTGCCTGGCGCCGCGTCAGGAGGACCACGAGTACTTTCCCGATCACGGTCTGTACGAGGGCCAGTGGAGCTGGCTGATCCGCAGCAACCAGGCCGGGATCAACTTCGCCCTCTACCGCGCCGGCGAGGCGCAGCCGGGCCGCGAGCACTGGCAGGCACTGGTGCCGCACAGCGAGACGGTGATGCTCGAGGACGTCAGCCTGAACGCCGAGGCGATCACCCTGACCCTGCGTGAAAGCGGCCTGCCGGTGATCGAGGTACGCCCTCAGGGCATCCAGCCCTATCGCCTGCAGCTGCCCGATGCGGCTTACAGCCTGCACGTACAGAATTCGCTGGAGTTCACCAGCACGGTGATCCGCCTGCGCTACGAGGCCCTCAACCGCCCCGCGCAGATCCGCCAGCTGACCCTGGCCGACGGCACCCAGGCCGTGCTCAAGGAAACCCCGGTGGAAGGGCCGTTCGACGCCGACGCCTATGAAAGCCGGCGGATCTGGGCCACGGCCGCAGACGGCACGCGGATTCCCATCAGCCTGGTGGCGCGCCGCGACAGTTTCGGCAAACCGGCCCCGCTCTACCTCTACGGCTATGGCGCCTACGGCCACAGTCTCGATCCCTGGTTCTCGCATGCGCGGCTGTCGCTGCTCGACCGCGGTTTCGTCTTCGCCATCGCCCATGTGCGAGGCGGCGGTGATCTTGGCGAGGCCTGGTACCGCGCCGGCAAGCTGGAGCACAAGCCGAACACCTTCAATGACTTCATCGTCTGCGCCGAGAAGCTCCTGGCCGACGGCTACGCCACGCCGCAGCGCCTGGCCATCAGCGGCGGCAGCGCCGGCGGGCTGCTGATCGGCGCGGTGCTCAACCTGCGCCCGGAACTGTTCGGCGCGGCCATCGCCGAGGTGCCCTTCGTCGACGTGCTCAACACCATGCTCAACGCCGACCTGCCGCTGACCGTGACCGAATACGACGAATGGGGCGATCCCAACCATCCGGAAGTGCACGAGCGCATCAAGGCCTATGCGCCCTACGAGAACGTCCGCGCCCAGGCCTACCCGCCTCTGCTGGCGGTGGCCGGCTACAACGACAGCCGTGTGCAATATTGGGAAGCGGCCAAATGGGTAGCCAAGCTGCGCGCCACCCGCGCCGACGACAACCTGTTGCTGCTCAAGACCGAGTTCGGCGCCGGCCATGGCGGCATGAGCGGACGCTACCAGGCGCTCAAGGACGTGGCGCTGGAATATGCGTTCCTGCTCAAGGTGTTCGGCATGGCCGAGTAGCGTCGGGGCACAGCGCGGGGCGCGCACATTGGTTGGGTCGGGCGGCGTTCCGTCGAGGTGCGCAGCGCCGAAGCCCAACGCCACGCCAACGCCAACCGGGGCCAAATCCATTGCCCATTACCACGCCTGTTGGGCTTCGCTTCGCTCAACCCAACCTACGGTTGCCGGATGACATCCGCGGGCTGCCGACCTGTGGCAGCGAACGGGTTCCGTCGGCGAGAGTCAGTCATTGGGAATGCCCTTGTCGGAGCCCACGCAATGAACCACACCTCTTCGAACCGATCCGCACAGAACGTCCATGGCTGGGAGCGCGCCGTCTCCCTCGCCGGTGGCCTGTATTTTCTCGGCAAGGGCCTGCGCCGCGGCGGCCTGGGCGGTCTGCTGCAGCTGGCCATGGGCGGCATGGCGCTGGCGCGCGGAGTCTCCGGCCATTGCGAAGCCAAGCGTGTCTTCAACGAAATCAACGAACAGGCGGGGATGGCCGAAGGCCGCTCCCATCAGTTGCCGCTGGAGCGTTCCGACGCCGAGCAGCAGCAGTTGAACGCCAGTGCCCAGGCCGCCACCGGCAGCGCGACGGTGGTCGGTAGCGACACGCTGAAGACGCCGCCGGCCGGGGTCTAGTGGCCTGCTTGGTTAGCGTGTTGACTCACATTATGTTGTAGGAGCCAGCTTGCTGGCGATCATCGGCGATGGTGACCGGGATCGCCAGCAAGGACTAGGCGTCCCCCAGGCTCCTAGGCTCGTGCGCTTCTCCCGAGTCGAGGCAACGCTGCGAGGGCGCGCATCCCACGGGTTCGGTGTGTGCCTGCCGCTGTCCAGGGAGGCCGCCTCAGGCACGCTCCATGGCCTTGTGAGCGTCGATCAGTTGGTCCACCACGCCCGGGTCGGCCAGCGTGGAGGTATCGCCGAGTGCGTCGTATTCGTTGGTGGCGATCTTGCGCAGCAGCCGACGCATGATCTTGCCCGAACGCGTCTTCGGCAGCCCCGGCGCCCACTGGATCACGTCCGGCACGGCGATCGGACCGATTTCCCGGCGCACCCATTGCTGCAGTTCCTGACGCAGCGCATCCGACGGCTGCACGCCTGAAACCAGCGTCACGTAGACGTAGATCGCCTGGCCCTTGAGCGGATGCGGCACGCCGACCGCCGCGGCCTCGGCGACCTTGGCGTGGGCGACCATGGCGCTCTCGATCTCGGCGGTGCCCATGCGGTGGCCGGATACGTTGAGCACGTCGTCGACCCGCCCGGTGATCCAGTAGTAGCCGTCCTCGTCGCGCCGTGCGCCGTCGCCGGTGAAGTACATGCCGCGGAAGGTCTTGAAGTAGGTGTCGACGAAGCGGTCATGGTCCTTGTAGATGGTGCGCATCTGCCCGGGCCAGGAATCGAGGATCACCAGGTTGCCCTCGGCCGGTCCTTCCAGCAGGTTGCCGAGGTTGTCCACCAGCCCGGGCACCACGCCGAACATCGGCCGGGTGGCCGACCCCGGTTTGAGTGCGGTCGCGCCCGGCAAGGGGCTGATGAGGATGCCGCCGGTCTCGGTCTGCCACCAGGTGTCGACGATCGGGCAGCGCGATTGGCCCACGGTTTCGTAGTACCAGTGCCAGGCCTCGGGGTTGATCGGCTCGCCGACGGTGCCGAGCAGGCGCAGGCTGGAGCCGTCGGCGCCCTGCACTGCCGCCGCGCCCTCGGCCATCATCGCGCGGATCGCCGTCGGCGCGGTGTAGAGGATGTTGACCTTGTGCTTGTCGATGATCCGGGCGACGCGGGTGACGTCCGGATGGTTCGGCACGCCCTCGTACATCAGCGTGGTCGCGCCGTTGGCCAGCGGGCCGTAGATCAGGTAGCTGTGGCCGGTAATCCAGCCGATATCGGCGGTGCACCAGTAGACCTCGCCGGGCCGGTAGTCGAAGACCCGCTCGTGGGTCAGCGCGGCGTACAACAGGTAGCCGCCACAGGTGTGCAGCACGCCCTTCGGCTTGCCGGTGGAGCCGGACGTATAAAGGATGAACAGCGGCTCCTCGGCGCCCATTTCCTTCGGCGCGCAGACTTCGCTGGCGACGCGCATCAGGTCGTCGTAGCAGATGTCGCGATGCGGGTGCCAGCGGATGTCGGCGCCGGTACGGCGGACCACGATGATTTTCTGCACGCAGCGGGTCTGCGGATTGGTCAGCGCCTCGTCGACGTTTTCCTTCAGCGCAATGCGCTTGCCGCCCCGTATGCCTTCGTCGGCGGTGATCACCACCTTCGAGTTGCCGTCGATGATGCGTCCGGCCAGCGCCTCCGGCGAGAAGCCGCCGAACACCACCGAATGGATCGCGCCGATGCGCGCGCAGGCGAGCATGGCGATGGCCGCCTCGGGGATCATCGGCATGTAGATGGTCACCACGTCGCCGCGGTGCACGTCCTGGCCGCGCAGCGCGTTGGCGAACTTGCTGACCTGCAGGTGCAGCTCGCGGTAGGTGATTTCGCGGTGTTCGGAAGGATCGTCGCCCTCCCAGATGATCGCCACCTGATCGCCGCGCGCCTTCAGGTGCCGGTCCAGGCAGTTGGACGAGACATTCAGCGTGCCGTCGGCGAACCACTTGATGTCCACGTGATGATCGTCGAAGGAAGTGCGCTTGACCTCCGTGAAGGGCCTGAACCAGTTCAGGCGCGCCGCCTGTTCCCGCCAGAAGCCGTCAGGGTTGACCACCGACTGTTGGTACATGGCCTTGTAGCCGGCCTCGTCGGTCAAGGACTGGGCGGCCACCTCGGGCCGTACCGGATATAGGGACGCAGCACTCATGGCAGATACCTCGTCTGTCTTGTTGGTTTACAGAGCCCTGTCCAACAGGCGAACCGAACAACCAACCCAAGCGCCTGGCAGACGTTGCATTCGAACCCATCGCGGCGGCAGGCGTTCCACCGCCCTGCGATCAGGTTACCGTGAAGCATAGACCCTGCGCCCGGGCGCCTTGCTGCGGCGCAACGAAAAAGAGCGGCCATGGGCTACTGCTGTTCACTTAAAGCCACAAGCTGGGTGCAGGATCTCGTGTAGGAGCGGGCCATGCCCGCGATCCGCGCGCATGGTCCGCTCCTATGAAGTACTCTCTGTGCTTATCTGAACGGCATTAGGCCATGGGCCGCTCTTCAGAGTTCGCGCTGCGCGCGTGCCCGATCACGGACGATCGAGGGGCTCCGTTGCACCCCCCGGGCGCGAGGAGTCCCTGCGGGAATTTCAGCTTCCGGAATTCGCCGCCTGCGCCGCCTCGATCAGGTCCTTGCCGATCTCGTCCTCGAACTTCTTCCAGGCCGGCTGCACCGCTTCGCGCCACTTGGCGCGCTGCTCGTCGGTGAGCACCAGAATCTCGCTCTTGCCCGAATCGATGACGCCCTGCTTGGCCTTCTCGTTGAGCGCCTCGGCCTGGCGGTTCACCTCGACCGTGACCTCCTCGATGATCGCCTCCAGCTCGCCACGCACGGGCGCCGGCAGGCCGTTCCAGAATCGGGTGTTGGTGATCAGCAGGTAGTTGCCGATGCCGTGATCGGACTCGGTCACGTACTTCTGCACTTCGTGGTACTTCTGGCTGTAGATGTTCGACCAGGGGTTGTCCTGGGCATTCACCACGCCGGTCTGCAGGCCCTGGTAGATCTCGGCGAAGGCCATCTTGCGCGGCACCGCACGCAGCGCGGTGTACTGGGCCGCCTGCAGGTCCGAGGGCTGCACGCGGAATTTCAGGCCGCGGGCATCGGCCGGCTCGCGCAGCGGCTTGTTGGCAGTGAAGTGGCGCATGCCGTTGAGCCAGTAGGCCAGTCCGGTGATGCCCTTGTCCTCCATGGACTTGAGCATCGCACGGCCCTTTTCCGACTGTTGGAAGCGCTGCGCGGCGGCCATGTCGTCGAACAGGAACATCAGGTCGAACAGCTGCAGCTGCTTGGTGTACTGCTCGAGCTTGGAGGGCGCCGGTGCGAGCAGTTGCACCTCGTTCATCAGCAGCGCTTCCATTTCCTTGCCGTCGCCATACAGCGAAGAGTTGGCGAACACCTGCACCTCGACCTGGCCCGGCAGGCGCTCCTCGACGAGCTTCTTGAACATCAGGGCGCCCTGCCCCTTGGGCGTGCTGTCGGCGGTGATGTGGGAAAACTTGATCAGAATCGGATCGGCTTGGGCCGCAAGGACGGTGAACAAGGCCGAAGCGGCGAACAGACGGGTGATGCCACGGGTGAGTCGCGTCATGAGGAGCTCCGTTTTGTAGTTGTGTGAGCCATGTATCCCGGTCGACTCTACTCCGGCACCTGCCCTCGCTGAATTGCTATTTGGCCAAGATCGACTTCGCTGTTGGCGAAGGCCGCGCTCTGCTGTCGCCCTATCCCGCCGTTTCCCGGCCCTTGCCTTCGCGAGCGGTGAGGTATTCGAGCATCTGCCGCGCGGTGACCGAGAGACCGTCCAGGTTGCGCACGCCGATCTTCAGCTCGCGTCGCGCCCAGGGATCGCTCAACTGGACGATCGACACGTCCAGCGCCGGCAGGTAGTTGCGCACCACCTGTTCGGGCAGCACGCCGACGCCCATGCCGGTATGGATCATCCGACAGATCGCCTCGAAGCTGCGCACCTGGATGCGCAGGCGCAGCGGAGTGCCCATCTGCTGGGCCGACTGCTGCAGCAACGCGTGCAGCGAGGCGTCCTGCTGCAGCCCGATGAAGTCGAAGCCGGTGGCCTCGCGCAGGGCGATGCGCTCGCGCGCCGCCAGTGGATGCTCGCGCGGGGTGACCAGCACCAACCGGTCCTCGCGGTAGTTGAATACCTGCAGGTCCTCGATCGGCAGGTGCCCGGCGAAGATGCCGATATCCGTCAGCCCCTCGCGCAGGGCGCGCAGGGTGTCGCCGCTGACGCGCTCCTCGAGATCGATCTTCACTTCCGGATGCTGGCGGGCGAAGGCGCTCAGGTCCTCGGGCAGGAACTCGATCACCGCGGAGGTGTTGGCGTGGATGCGCACATGGCCCTTCACGCCCTGGCTGAATTCGCTGAGGTCGGCGTCCAGCTGCTGCAGGTTGTCCAGCAGGCTGCGCGCGTGGTGCAGCAGCGCGTGGCCGGCCGGCGTCAGCTCGACGCCCTTGGGCTGGCGATAGAGCAGGCTGACGCCGAGCTGGCCTTCCAGATCGCTGACGCGCTTGCTCACCGCCGCCAGGGCGAGGTGCTCGCGCTCCGCGGCGCGGGTCAGGCTGCGCTCGTCGGCAATGGCGACGAACAGTCTCAGGGTAATGAAATCGATGCGACGCATGTGGGGGCTCTCCCATATTCGCAGGCGGCGAAGGATGCACCGAACGACCTGCCGCCGCAAAGGGCTCTCGTAGAACAGCTTCGCGAAACACGAAACCATCCTTGGCTATTCGGCAATTGTCCACGGCGTGGCTCTCGGTCATCCTGCGCTCATGAATCGACCCGACACAGGTGTTGCGATGAACGAACAGACCGAGAAGAACCTGCCGCTGCAAGGCCTCAAGGTGATCGAGATGGGCCAGCTGATCGCCGGCCCCTTCGCCAGCAAGCTGCTCGGCGAATTCGGCGCCGAGGTGATCAAGATCGAACCGCCGAAGGTCGGCGATCCGCTGCGCAAATGGCGCAAGCTCAAGGACGGCACCTCGCTGTGGTGGCACGTGCAGTCGCGCAACAAGCGCTCGGTGACGCTGGACCTCAAGGCTGCCGAAGGCCAGGCCATCGTCCGCCAGCTGGTGGTCGAGGCCGACATCCTGATCGAGAACTTCCGCCCCGGCACGCTGGAAGAATGGGGCCTGGGCTGGGACGCGCTGTCGAAACTCAACCCGCGCCTGATCATGCTGCGCATCTCCGGCTACGGACAGACCGGCCCTTACCGCGACCTGCCGGGTTTCGGCGTGATCGGCGAAGCCATGGGCGGCCTGCGCCACCTGTCCGGCTATCCGGGTCAGCCGCCGGTGCGCGTCGGTGTCAGCATCGGCGACTCGCTGTCCTCGCTGTATGGCGTCATCGGCGTGCTGCTCGCCTTGCAGGAGCGCAGCCGCAGCGGCCTGGGCCAGGAGATCGACGTGGCGCTGTACGAATCGGTGTTCGCCATGATGGAAAGCCTGGTGCCCGAATACGACGCCTTCGGCTATGTGCGCGAGCCGGCCGGCAGTGCGCTGCCGGGGATCACGCCGTCCAACTCCTACCTGTGCAAGGACGGCGCCTACGTGCTGATCGCCGGCAACGGCGACAGCATCTACAAGCGCCTGATGTGCCTGATGGGTCGCCAGGACCTGGCCGACGATCCGCGCTTCGCCCACAACGACGGCCGCGCCCAGCACGCCGAGCTGATCGATACAGCCATCGGCGAGTGGACCATCGGCCATGACCGCGACGAAGTGATCGAGGCCCTCAAGGGCGCCCGCGTACCGGCCGGCTATCCCTACACCGCCGCCGACATCGTCAAGGACCCGCATTACCTGGCACGGCAGATGATCGAGCAGGTCGAGACCTTCGCCGGCCCGCTCAAGGTGCCGGGCGTGCTGCCCAAGCTGTCGCGCACACCGGGGCGCATCGGCCACGGCGGCCCGCAGCTGGGCGAGCACACCGACGACGTGCTGGCCGGGCTCGGCCTCACCGACGCACAACGGCAGGGCCTGCGCGAGCGCGGGATCATCTGAGAAAACAGCGCCAAGCTGCAAGCCACAAGCTTCAAGCCAACAGCGTACCGCGTAGGGTGGATGACGCTTTTTCATCCACCGTGACATTGCCGAAACGGTGGATGGGTGGAGCGTCATCCACCCTACGAACTACAGGCCACAAGCTTCGAGCCAACAACGTAGGGTGGATGACGCTTTTTTCATCCACCGTGACATTGCCGAAACGGTGGATGGATGGAGCGTCATCCACCCTACCGCCCATAACCGACAGGATTCACCGATGAGCAAACGCCTGTACATCCAGGAAGTCGCCACCCGTGACGGCTTCCAGATCGAATCGAATTTCGTGCCGACCGAGGTCAAGATCGCGCTGATCGACCGCCTTTCGGATACCGGCCTGGCGAAGATCGAGGTCACCTCCTTCACCTCGCCCAAGGCCATCCCGAACCTGCGCGACGCCGAGGAGGTGATGCGCGGCATCCGCCGCGTGCCGGGTGTCGAATACACTGTGCTGGTGCCCAACGTGAAGGGCTGCGAACGCGCGCTGGCCTGCGCGGTGGACGAGATCAACCTGGTGATGTCGGCCAGCGATACCCACGGCCTGGCCAACCTGCGCATGACGCCCGAGCAGTCGCTGGCGCAGTTCCGCGAGATCATCGAAGTCACCCGTGGCAGCGGCGTGTTCGTCAACGCCTCGTTGTCCACCACCTTCGGTTGCCCGTTCGAGGGCGAGGTACCCGAGCAACGCATCTACGAACTGGCACAGCGCCTGCTGGAGATCGGCGTGCAGGGCATCACCCTTTGCGACACCACCGGCATGGCCGATCCGACGCAGGTCGAGCGCATCTGTCGTGCGGCGCTGCAGCGCTGGCCCGAAGCCGTGTTCACCGCGCATTTCCACAATACCCGCGGCATGGGCCTGGCCAACGCATTGGCGGCGCTGAATGCCGGTATCGACCGCTTCGACGCGTCGCTCGGCGGCCTCGGTGGCTGCCCCTATGCGCCGGGTGCCAGCGGCAATATCTGCAGCGAGGACCTGGTGCACATGTTCCAGCGCATGGGGCTGGAAACCGGCGTCGATCTCGACCGGCTGTTGCAGTGCGCCGCCGACCTGCCGCAACTGGTCGGCCACGAGGTGCCGGGAGCCGTGCTCAAGGCCGGCAAGGCGGATCGCCGCTATCCGAAACCGAAGTGGATGCAGGAAGCCGGCGCCTGAGCCTAATGCTTAATGCCAAAAGCTGGTTGCAGGATTATGTAGGAGCGGGCCACGCCCGCGATTCGCGCGCATGGCGCGCTCCTACAACGTACTCTCTGTGCTTACTTAGGCGCCTGAGCCGGCTTTTTCCGTTCTCGCGAGTGAATGCCGTGCGGGGCTCAACAATCCGGTCTGAGCGTTCGAGTCTCTCCGTCCACACCCTGTTTGGCTGAAGAGCTCGAGCCCGGCGGCTTTCCGACCGGGTTCGCGCGCTAGCGCACGCGGGCTCTCAGACGCCCTGGCAGAACGTCAGAATGGCATCGGCCACCGCATCGGGCGCTTCGCGCTGGGGAAAATGGCCGACGCCCGGCAATAGCCGGCGGTGGTACGCCCCGCTGAAGAAGCTTTCCCGCCCCGCCGAGCTGTCCGGTGCGTTGCAAGTATCCGCCTCGCCGTGCAGCACCAGCGTCGGTACCGCCAGCACCGGCGTGGGCTGCAGCAGTGCCTCGTCCTGCACATAGGCCGGATCGCCCTCGACGAAGCCCCAGCGGTGCCGGTAGGAATGCAGCACCACCGCGGCCCAGTCCGGATTGTCGAACGCTTCGGCAGCCTGGGCGAAATCCGCCTCGGCGTACCAGCCGGCCGGCGACCAGATATCCCAGAGCAAGCGCGTGAAGGCCACGCGATCCTCGACGAGCGTACGCTCGCCGCGCGGCGTGGCCATGTACCAGTGATACCAGTAGTTGCGCGCCTGGATCAGGGAAATCTGCTGGCTCGGATCGTTGCTGCCATAACCCACCGAAAGCATCACCAGCCGCGCGGCCGCGTGATGGCGCAGACCACAGGCGTTGGCCACCGCCCGCGCGCCCCAGTCGTGGCCGACCAGCACCGGCTGATCGAGGCGCAGCGCATCGATGAAGTCGAGCAGATCACGTCCCAGCGCGGCCAACTGGCCACTGCGCGGGGTCAGCGGGTCGATGAAACGCGTCTGCCCGAAACCGCGCAGCGTCGGGCAGAGCACACGATAACCGGCGGCGACCAGATGCTCGGCGACGGCGCTCCAGCTCTCCGGGCCATCCGGCCAGCCGTGCACCAGCACCGCCACCTGACGGCCACGGGGATTCCATTCGAGATAGGCGATATTCAGCACCGGGGTGCTGACGAAGGCGTAATGGCTCATGCCGACGTCTCCTGACGATTGTTCGAATCATCAGCATAGGCGTTCGGCCGAGCAAAAAAACGCGGCCCCCCTTCATATGCGCCAGCGCTGCGCCGACGCGCCGGCGGGAACCGGCACGGCGTCACATTGCCGAGCGACAAGGGGGCTATGCGTCGCGCACCCGTTGCGGTCGCGCGACGTTCGCCCGTGGCAGTGCCTGGCGACTCAGCGCTGGTTGGCCGCCTGTGCCGCCTCGATCAGATCGGCGCCGATCTCGCCCTCGAACTTCTTCCATACCGGCTGCATCGCTTCGCGCCACTGGGCGCGCTGCTCCGGGGTCAGCTCGATGATCTCGGTCTTGCCCGACGCCGCGATGGCCTGCCTGGCCTTCTGGTTGAGTTCATCGGCCTGGCGGTTAACCTCGACCGTCACCTCGTCCATGATCGCTTCCAGCTCGCTGCGCACGTCATCGGGCAGGCCTTTCCAGAACGTGGTGTTGGTGATCACCATGTAGTCGATCAGGCCATGATCGGAGGCCGTCATGTACGGCTGCACCTCGTGGACTTTCTGGCTTTCGTAGTTCGACCAGGTATTCTCGGTGCCATTGACCACGCCGGTCTGCAAGCCCTGGTAGACCTCGGCGAAGCTCATCTTGCGCGGGTTGGCGCGCACCACCTTGAACTGCTCCTCGAGTACCGCCGACGCCTGTACGCGGAATTTCAGCCCGCGCGCATCCTTGGGTTCGCGCAGCGGCTTGTTGGCCGACAGTTGCTTGGTGCCGTTGTGCCAGTAGGCCAGGCCGGTGATGTTCTTGTCTTCCATCGCGGTGAGCAGCGAACGGCCCTCGGGGCTGCTCTGGAAACGGTCGGCGGCGGCCAGGTCGTCGAACAGGAACGGTAGGTCGAAAATCTGGATGGCCTTGGCGTAGTGCTCGAACTTGGCCAGCGATGGCGCCAGCATGTGCACGTCGCCGAGCAGCAGCGCCTCCATTTCCTTGCCATCGCCGAACAGCGACGAGTTCGGGTAGACCTCGACCTTGACCTTGCCCGGCAGGCGTTCCTCGGCGAGCTTCTTGAACAGCAGCGCGCCCTGCCCTTTCGGTGTGTTGTCCGCCACCACATGGGCGAACTTGATGGTCACGGGATCGGCATGCACGAGCCCGGCGATGGATAGCGACAGTGCGCAGGCAAGCGCCTTGACGGTGGTTTTCAGCATGGTGGTACCCCTCTTGTTTTTGTCGGTTGGTACGTTTGTCGTGATGGGTGCGATCAGGGGATCGCTTGCCCGGCACGTTGCAGCAGGCGGCGGGCACGACCGACGACGGGAGCGTCGACCATCTGTCCGTCCACCACGAAGACCCCGTCGCCGGACGCACCGGCGGCGAGGACGCGTTGTGCCCAGTCCCGCTCTTCGGCGCTGGGCATCAGCGTTTCATGCACCACAGCGACCTGGCTGGGGTGGATGCACAGCAGCCCGCCGAAGCCCATGTCGCGGGCATCGGCAACCGCCCGGGCGAGGCCGTGCAGGTTCTTGATATCGGGGAACACGCTGTCCAGCGGCGGCGCCAGGTTCGCCAGCCGCGAATGCAGCAGCAGGGCGTAGCGCGCCTGGTCGAGGATGCGCTCGGCGGCCGCACTGCCGCTGGCCAGGCCGAGATCCAGGCCCAGGTCCAGCGCGCCGAAGGACAGCCGCTCGACGCCCTCGGCACTGGCGATTTCCGCCAGGCTGGCGAGCCCGCGAGCGCTCTCGACGATCGGCCACACCGGCTTGCCGCAGGCCACCGCCAGGGCCACCTGCACCGCGCTTTCCACCTTCGGCAGCAGCACCCCGGCGACGCCGGCATGGCGTGCGCACAGCGCCAGGTCCTCGGCTTGCCCCGCGTGGAGCGGCGCATTGATGCGCACCAGCACGCGGGCGTCGGGATTGGCCTGGAGAAACGCATCGAGGCTGGCCCGCGCTTCGGCTTTCAGGCTTTCGGCAACGGCATCCTCGAGATCGACGATGACCGCGTCGGCACCGCTCGCCAGCGCCTTGGGAATGCGCTCCGGACGGGTCGCCGGGACGAACAGCGCGGTGCGGATGATGCTCGGATTCATCGATAGCTCCTTGAATTCTTCAGGCACGTCACACCGCGCCCTGCTCGTGCAGGCGCTGGATGTCGCCCGGCGCATAGCCCAGCTCGGCGAGCAGCGCATCGGTGTGTTGGCCGAGGGCTGGGATCGGGTCCATGCGCGGCGCGAAGGCACTGTTGCGCCCTGGCGGCAGCAACGCCGGCAGACGCCCCGACGGGCTGTCCACCGCGCCCCAGGACTGGCGTGCCGCGAGCTGCGGATGGGCCCAGACGCCGGCCATGTCGTTGACGTGGGCGTTGGCGATCGGCGCGGCGTCCAGGCGGGCGATCACTTCTTCGGCGCTCAGCCGGGAAAAGCGCTCGATGATGATGGCGCGCAGCGCCTCGCGATTTTCCGAACGTTTGAAGTTGGCCGAGAAGCGCTCGTCCTGCGCCAGTTCCGGTTGCAGCAGCACCTTCTCGCAGAACAGCAGCCACTCGCGCTCGTTCTGCAGGCCGAGCATCACCGTGCCGCCATCGCCGGTGGGGAACGGCCCGTAGGGGTAGATGGTGGCGTGGGCGGCACCGGCGCGTGGTGGTGGCGGCGCGCCGTCGTAGGCGTAGTACAGCGGGTAGCCCATCCACTCCACCAGGCTTTCCAGCATGGTCACGTCGACGCGGCTGCCCTCGCCGGTCTTGTCGCGCAGCATCAGCGCCGAGAGCACGCCGGTGTAGGCGTACATGCCGGCGGCGATGTCGGCGATGGAGCAGCCGGCCTTGGCCATCTCGGTTTCGCCCGGCCCGCCAGTAACGGAGAGAAAGCCGCCCTCGCTCTGGATCAGCAGGTCGTAGGCCTTCTTCTGTTCATAGGGCCCACCGTCGCCATAGCCGGAGATGTCGCAGACGATCAGCCGCGGGAAGCGCTCGTGCAGCGTCTCGAACGACAGCCCCATGCGCGCGGCGGCGCCCGGTGCGAGGTTCTGCACCAGCACGTCGGCATTGCCCAGCAGTTGATCGAGCACCTGGCTGGCGGCGTCCTGCTTGACGTCCAGGGTCAGGCTTTCCTTGGAACGGTTGGTCCAGACGAAATGCGAGGCCAGGCCGTCGACGCGCTCATCGTAGCCGCGGGCGAAGTCGCCTGCGCCGGGGCGCTCGATCTTGATCACCCGTGCGCCGAGATCGGCCAGCTGGCGCGTGCAGAACGGCGCGGCAATGGCGTGCTCGAGGCTGACCACGGTGATGCCGTCGAGGGGACGGGGTTTGGCTTGGGTGTCGTTCATAGCATTTTCCTGCAATTTGGTTCAGGCCAACCTGATGGCACGTTCGTAAGGGCCTTCAGCCCGCCGGCGCGTGGTGGTGGGCTGAAGCCCACCCTACGTTCACCTCAACATGCTTAGCGGCGTAGGGTGGATGTCGCCTTTCACATCCACCGGGATCCGCTCGGTGGATCGATGAAGCGCGATCCACCCTACGATCTGGCTCCAGCCAACCGGTTGGGTCGGGCGGCGAAGCCCAACATCCAGAGCCCGCCCCGCTCGCGAGGCTTAGCGGCGTAGGGTGGATGTCGCCTTTCACATCCACCGGAATCCGTTCGGTGGATCGATGAAGCGCGATCCACCCTACGTCTCCCCTCAGGCCAGACCGCTCAAATCGTCGGTGTCGCGCAACCGCCAGACCTTCTCGATCAGCGCGCTGGCCTCATCGGCACTGCGCGCACCGGAGAACTGCAGCAGGCGGCGGAACTTGTCTTCCAGCTCGGCGCGACTCAGGGTGTTGCCCGGATCGCCCTTGGGTTCGTCGATGGCGCCGTGCAGCGCCCGGCCGTCCGTGGTGGTCACCTCGACCCGGCCCAGCCAGCGTGCCGGGTAGGCGCCATCGACCTCGGGGTTGAGGACCATGCTCACTTTTTCGCGAAACGCCGCCACGGCCGGATCGATCAACGCCAGATCGCGGAACTCGGTGAGCTGCGCCTTGCCGTGCACGGCGATCAGCCCCAGCACGGTGCCCATGCTGAACTTGGCCTGGTGCACCGTCTGCGGCACGCTCACCCGGCCGAGCACATCGATGGCGCCCTGATGCACGCGGGTGGTGACGCTGGCGATGTCCTCTGCCGTGAGCCCTTCGCGCTGCATCAGCGCCAGCAGCGCATCGGCGGCCGGGTGCGTATGGCGGCACGAGGCATGGAACTTGAACGAGGTTTCCGCCAGCGCCCAGCGGCTGCCGAGGCGCTCGGACAACCTGCTCGGGTCGGCGTCGCTCGACATGCCGGCGGCCAGGCCCTGCTCGCCTTCGAGGATGTCCTGCGCGCCGGTAAGCCCGTCGGCAGTCAGGTAGGCGGCGAGCAGCCCGTCCGCAGCCGCCTTGGCGGTGTGCAGCTGCTTGGAATCGGCGGCATCGCGCAGGAACTCCCAGAGCCCGGCGGCCTGGGTGCCGGCGCTGCCGAGCAGGTGAGTGAACTGCTGCTGGTCGAAGTCCATCAGCTTGCCCACCGCCACGGCGGCCGCCAGGGTGCCCACGGTCGCCGTGGTGTGGAAGATGCGGTAATGCGAGCGGCCGAGGAACTCACCGATGCGAATGCCCGCCTCGTAGCCCGCGACCGAGGCCACGAGCAGCTCGCGGCCGGATTTTCCGAGAACCTGCGCGGCCGCCAGCGCGGCGGGAAACACCACGGTGGCCGGGTGCAGCACGGAGCTGTTGTGCAGGTCGTCCTGCTCGACCAGGTGCGAGCTGGCGGCGTTCACCAGCGCGGCGAAGTAGGCCGAGCTGGAGCGTCCGTTGACCAGGATGCGGGCACGGCCTTCGGCTGGCCCCATGCGTTCGGCGTAACGTTCGAACAGCGGAATCGGGTGCGACCCGGCGCTGGCCAGGGCGGAGCCGAACCAGTCGAGGAAGAGGTCCTCGGTGCGGGCGAGCACCGCGTCGGGAATCTGCTCGTAACGCAGACCGGCGAGAAATTCGGTGAGGGCCTGGGTGTGCTGGCTCATGCCATGGTCTCCAGCGGATTGGACAGTTCGATGAGGTTGAAATCGGGATCGCGCAGGTACACCGAGCGGATCGGCCCGTTGGCACCACTGCGCTGCACCGGCCCCTCGATCACGGCCACACCCTGGGCATCGAGGTGGGCGATCACCTCCTCCAGCGGCGTGGTGACGATGAAGCAGAGGTCCGCCGAGCCCGGCGTCGGCCGCTCGGCCTTGGGCTCGAACTCGCGCCCGGCCTGGTGCAGATTGATCTTCTGATTGCCGAAGGTCAGCGCCTTGCGCCCTTCACCGAAGGTCACCACCTGCATGCCGAGCAGGCGGGTATAGAAGTCCACCGTCGTCTCGATATCGGCGACGGTGAGGACCAGATGGTCGAGATGGCTGATGTTCATGGCGCATGTCCCTCTTTCGTAGGGTGGAAAACCGCGCAGCGTTTTCCACCATGCAAACGGTGGATGTAAAAAGCGCCATCCACCCTACGTTCGCCGTCAAAACGAGCGTGGCAGCTCCAGCAAGTGCTCGGCCACGTACGACAGGATCAGGTTGGTGGAGATCGGCGCCACCTGGTACAGGCGCGTCTCGCGGAACTTGCGCTCGACATCGTATTCGTTGGCGAAGCCGAAGCCGCCGTGGGTCTGCAGACAGGCGTTGGCCGCTTCCCAGCTGGCCTTGGCCGCCAGATACTTGGCCATGTTGGCGGCGGCGCCGGCGTTGCGACCGCTGTCGTATTCCTCACAAGCGCGCCAGCGCATCAGGTCGGCCGCCTCGATCTCGATGTGCGCCTCGGCGATGGGGAACTGCACACCCTGGTTCTGCCCGATGGGCCGGCCGAACACCACGCGGTCGCGGGCGTAGGCGCTGGCCTTCTCGATGAACCAGCGGCCGTCGCCGATGCATTCGGCGGCGATCAGCGTGCGCTCGGCATTGAGCCCGTCGAGGATGTAACGGAAGCCCTTGCCCTCTTCGCCGATCAGGCTGCTGGCCGGGATCTCCAGGTTGTCGAAGAACAGCTCGTTGGTTTCGTGGTTGACCATGTTGGCGATCGGCTGCACGGTCAGGCCGTTGCCGATGGCCTCACGCAGGTCGACGAGGAAGATCGACATGCCCTCGGACTTGCGCTGCACCTCGGCCAGCGGCGTGGTGCGCGCCAGCAGGATCATCAGGTCCGAGTGCTGGATGCGCGAGATCCAGACCTTCTGCCCGTTGATGACGTACTTGTCGCCCTGCTTCACCGCCGTAGTCTTGATCTTGGTGGTGTCGGTGCCCGTGGTGGGCTCGGTGACACCCATGGACTGCAGGCGCAGCTCGCCGCTGGCCAGCTTCGGCAGGTAGTAACGCTTCTGCTCCTCACTGCCGTTCCTGAGCAGGGTGAACATGTTGTACATCTGCCCATGCACGGTGCCGGAATTGCCGCCGCAACGGTTTACCTCCTCGAGGATCACCGAGGCTTCGGCCAGGCCGAGGCCGGAACCGCCGTACTCTTCCGGGATCATCGCCGACAGCCAGCCGGCCTGGGTCAGCGCCGTGACGAAGGCCTCGGGAAAGCCCTTCTCCTCGTCGATCTTGCGCCAGTACTCGGCGGGGAATTCGGCACACAGGGCGCGCACGCCTTCGCGGATGGCGTTCAGTTCTTCATTCTTGTGCGGCGTCATCTCGGTTCCTCAAAACTTCTCGTTGTCGCGGCAGACGCAGGGTGGATCACGCTTTACCGATCCACCGGTCGGTCTTTCGGTGGATGTAAAAAAGCGACGACTGCGCGTCCCGATCCACCCTACGATTCGCTGTTCAGTCGAATTCCACTTCGGCCTTCTGCGCCAGGCCATGGTGATCGCCGGCCCAGAGTTCGGCCTTGCCCGGCGCGACGATGCGTCCGCCGACCTCGAACGGCTGCGGCGCGATCAGCGGACGCAGGCCACGGTAGGCGAAGCGCTTCAGGCGCGCCTCGGGGTTGGCGCGGCAGAAGGCGCGCAGGTTGAGCGTGGCGATCAGCGGGCCGTGCACCACCAGCCCCGAATAGCCTTCGGTTTCGGTGACGTAGGGCCAGTCGTAATGGATGCGATGGCCATTGAAGGTCACGGCGGAATAGCGAAACAGCAGCGTCGAGGTCGGCGTCACCGCCTCGCGCCAGTCGCCGGCGATCATCGGCTCGCCGCTGCTGGTCTTCGGCGGACTGGGCTCGCGGTAGACGATGTCCTGCTCTTCGCGGATGGCCAGGCGGCCATCCTGCAGGTAATCGTGCTGCACGGTGACGAACAGCAGCGCGCCGGTGCGGCCGTGCTTTTCCTCGATGTGCTTGATGGTGGACACACGCCGCGCTTCGCTGCCGGCCTCCAGCGGATGGAAGAACTCGACGCGACCGCCCGCCCACATGCGGTTGCGATTGTCCGCCGGCGGCAGGAACCCGCCACGGGCCGGATGCCCGTCCTCGCCCAGTCCGCTTTCGGCGATCGGCTCCTGGAAGAAGCACCATTGCCACAGCGGCGGCAACGCTTCGCTATGGGCGGGAGTGGTTTCGCCGAAGGTGGCGGCGATGCGCATCAGCAGGTTGCGGCTGAGCTGGTCGTGGACTTCTTCGCGGCGGCCAATCCAGGCGGAGGTGTCGGTCATTGCGGGGCTTCCGGTGTTGTCTTGTTTTGCCGCAGCATGCTACGAACTCGGCGTTCCGAGAATTTGTATTTACCAACACCGGCGTTCGGCTAAGCTGAACGCCAAAACCGTAGGAGCCCGCTTGCGGGCGATCGTTGCCGAGCTCGAGCCGGATCACCAGCAAGCCGGTTACAAGAATCCAGTGGAAACTCTGCCATGCATTTCGATCTGGCCGACCTGCGCCTGTTCATCCATATCGCCGAATCGCCCAGCCTGACCCAGGGTGCACGTCGCGCGCACCTTTCGCCGGCGGCGGCCAGCGCACGGATCAAGGCGCTGGAAGGCCAGCTCGACAGCCGCCTGCTCTACCGCGACAGCCGTGGCGTGGAGCTGACGCCGGCCGGGCAGAAGCTCCTGCAGCATGCGCGGCTGATCATGCGCCAGGTGGATTACCTGAAAAGCGAGTTCACCGCATACGGCACCGACTCGGCCGGGCATATCCGCATCTTCGCCAACACCACGGCAGTGACCGAATTTCTCCCCGAGGTGCTGGCAGGCTTTCTCGCCCAGCGTCCCGGCGTGACGGTAGACCTGCAGGAACGGCTGAGCCGCGACATCGTGCGCGGCGTACTGGATGGCAGCACGGACATGGGCATCATCGCCGGACCGGTGCAGGCCGCGGGGCTGCAGGTGTTGCACTTCAGCACCGATCGCCTGCTGCTGGCCGTGCCGGTCGGCCATCCGCTGTCTGGCGAACCGACGATGACCTTGCGGCAGACGCTCGCCTACCAGCACATCGGCCTGCACGAGGGCAGCACGCTGTTGACCTTCCTGCGCGATCAGGTGGAAAAACTCGGCGGCAACCTGTCGCTGCGCATCCAGGTCTCCAGCTTCGAGGCGGTGTGCCGGATGATCGAGGCCGGCGTCGGCATCGGCATCATTCCCGAATCCGCCGCGCGCCGGCACAGCCGCACCATGCGGCTGGCCCTGGTGGAGCTGGACGAGCCCTGGGCGGTGCGCGAACGCAGCATCCTGGTCAGGGAGCTGGACGCCCTGCCCGGCAGCGTGCGCGCGCTGATCGCCACCCTGGCGCCGGGACGCGCCTGAGCGACGAACCATCAGGTCACGTTCTGCTTGATTGCCGGGCTGGAAGCCTTGGAATCCTCGGGCATTCGTACTGCCCAAAGAAACGGCACAAGCGGATCGGCGCTGCGCAACAACCGCCTCTCTCTTAATTTCTTTTTGCAATCAAAGATTTATATATATAAAACGAACTCGTCAGAGCCGTCTGCAACTTGCCATCACCGTCACATTTGCCTAGGGTAGGTCGCCATGAGGTCTCTAATCGCTCCCATCAGTTCGCTGCTCGCCGGCGTGGCCCTGCTCCTTCTCGGGCACGGCCTGCTCAATACCCTGCTGACACTGCGCGGTGTCGCCGAGGGCTACTCGACGGGCCTGATCGGCCTGCTGATGTCCGGCTATTTCGGCGGATTTCTGCTCGGCACCTGGCTGGCCCCTTCGCTGATCCGACGCATCGGCCATATCCGCACCTTCGCCTTCTACGCCGCCCTGGCCGCGGTCACCGTGCTGCTGCACGTGCTGATCGTCAACCCCTGGGTCTGGCTGGTGTTGCGGGTACTCTACGGCGTGTCGCTGGTGACGCTGTACATGGTCATCGAGAGCTGGCTCAACGCCCAGGTCAGCGGCGAGAAGCGCGGCCAGGTGTTCGCCCTGTACATGGCCGTCAACCTCGGCGCCCTGGCTGCCGCCCAGCAACTGCTGAATCTCGACAGCCCGATGACGTTCACCCTCTTCGCGCTGGCGGCGATTCTCATCTGCAGCGCGCTGATGCCGATCACCCTGACCCGCCAGGCGCAGCCCACCCTGCCGGACATGCCCGCCACCGACCTGTTGCAGCTGGCACGCATCGCGCCGCTGCCGCTGATGGCGGCCGGCATCTCCGGCCTGACGCTCGGCGGTTTCTGGGGCCTGGCGCCGGTGTATGCCAGCCAGGTCGGCTTCGACGCGGCCGGCGTCGGCCTGCTGATGAGCGTGACCATCCTTGGCGGCGCCGTGCTGCAATGGCCGATCGGGCTGTTTTCCGACAAGCACGACCGCCGCGTGGTGATGCTCTGGGTGGTGGCCATCGCCGCGGTACTCGCGCTGGTGGTCACACCGATCCTCGCCGGGCCGCTGCTCCTGGGGCTGATGTTCCTCTGGGGCGGCCTGGCCTTCTCGATCTATTCCATCGCCGTGGCGCAGATGGTCGACCAACTGCACCCAGACGAGATTCTCTCCGGCTCCAGCGGGCTGCTGCTGGCCAACGGCTTCGGCGCCGCATTCGGCCCGGTGGTGGCCGGCGGCCTGATGCATCTGTTCGGCGCCGTCGCCCTGCCGCTGTTCTTCGCCGTGACGCTCGGCCTGCTGGCGCTCTATTCGTACTGGCGGCCACGGCGCGTCGTCGATCTGGTCACCGAGCCGCACGGGCACTTCACACCGATGCTGCGCACCAGCCATACCGTGCTGGAGCTGATGCCCGACACGCCCGAAACCATTGCGGAACAGACGGAAACCGCCGAAGCGGACATTCTCGACGAGTACCAGCCGCCCCTCGAGGAGGAGGAACCCAGCTCCCAGCGAACCGGCACGCTTTGAATCGATGAGGGCGCAACAATGATTGCGCTCCGCCAGCGCCACGGCTGACCACGCCCTGGCGCCGCGTCGACGACCGGACCATGCCCGGCACCGTCGCCGCCCTGAAATCTGCCAATACACCCGGTCGCCTGCAGGGCAGGCCGGATGCCATTTGCTCGTCGGCCCAGGTCGGCGCGTCACTGCACCACTCATGGACAGGAAGACAGCGCATGCTACTTGCCACCGATCTCGATGGAACCTTTCTTGGCGGCGAACCACAGGATCGTCTCAGCCTCTATCAGACCATCACCGCCCATCCGGACATTCAACTCGCCTACGTCACCGGGCGCAGCCTCGAAGCCGTGCTGCCCTTGCTGGCGGACCCCACGCTGCCGCAGCCGGACTACATCATCGCCGACGTCGGCGCCAGCCTCTATCACGGCGAAACCCTGCTGCCGATCCAACCGCTGCAGCAGCACATCGAAACCCGCTGGCCCGGCGAAACGGCCATCGCCGAAGCCCTGACCGCCTTCCCCGAGCTGGTCCGCCAGGATGTACCCCAGGCCCGTCGCTGCTCGTACTTCTGCACGCCGGAACAGGCCGCCGATCCCGCCCTGAAAATCGCCGCCGAGCGCCTGGGCTGCGACCTGCTCTATTCGGCCGACCTCTACCTGGACTTCCTCCCCCGCGGCGTGAACAAGGGCAGCAGCCTGCTGCGCCTGATCGAAACCCTGGGGCTGGACCCCGAGCAGGTGCTGGTCGCCGGCGATACCCTGAACGACCTGAGCATGCTCGGCTGCGGACTCAAGGGCGTCTGCGTCGGGCAGTCCGAGCCCGGCCTGCTGGAGCAGACGCGCAGCTGCACCCGCGTGCTGCATGCCGATGCCCCCGGTTGCGGCGGCATCATCCAGGCCTTCGCCCACTTCGGCTTCCTCGGCGAACACGGCTTCGCCGCCGAGAGTCGCAAGGCCGCCGAGCCCGGCCAGGCCGATCTGGTCATCGTCTATCACCGCCTGCCCTATGAAGAGCACCGGGTGGAGGGACGCATCCAGCGCCGCCGGCCGACATCCCCCAACGGCATCATCCCGACGCTGCTGAGCTTCTTCGCCGATGGCCGCAAGGGGTCCTGGGTGGCCTGGGCCGAACATGACGAGGCCGACGGCCCGTTCGACAGCCACACCACGGTCGATGCCGAGCGCTACCCGCGCCTCACCGCCGCCCGGGTTCCGTTGAGCAAGGATGAGGTCGACACCTTCTACAAGCGCTTTTCCAAGGAGGCCTTCTGGCCGACCCTGCACACTTTCTGGGAGCGCGCGGTATTCAACGAGGCCGACTGGCAGGTATTCCTGCAGGTCAACCGCGCCTTCGCCGAGCGCACCGCCCGCGAAGCCGCCGAAGGCGCGACCGTGTGGCTGCACGATTACAACCTGTGGATGGTCCCGGCCTATCTGCGCGAGCTGCGCCCGGACCTCAGGCTGGCATTCTTCCATCACACCTACTTCCCCTCGGCGGACGTGTTCAACGTGGTGCCCTGGCGCCGGCAGATCGTCGGCAGCCTGTTGCAGTGCGATTACATCGGTTTCCATATCCCGCGCCAGGTGGAAAACTTCGTCGACGTCGCCCGCGGCGTGTTCCCGCTGGAAACCCTCGCGCGACAGAACTGCGCGCCGCGCTTCGTGACCTATGGCTGCGCCGTCGGGCTCGACAGCGTGACCACCGAAGTGGATACCGGCATGCGCCGGGTCAAGCTCGGCGCCCACCCGGTGGGGCTGGACCTGGACCGGGTACGCAACGCCCTCGCCCGCGAACCGGTGCGCCAGCGCATGGCCCGGCTGCGGCAGGAACTGGCAGGCGTACGACTGATTCTCGCCGTGGAGCGACTGGATTACACCAAGGGCGTGCTGGAGAAGCTCCAGGCGTTCGAAGCGATGCTGGCGAGCAACCCCGAACTGCACGGCAAGGTCACCCTGGCCAGCATCTGCGTACCGGCGGCGCAGGAAATCTCGATCTACGACGAGCTGCAGGGGCAGATCGAACAGGCCGTGGGCCGCATCAATGGGCGCTTCGCCAGCATCGGCTGGACCCCGGTGCAGTTCTTCTTCCGCAGCCACCCGTTCGACGAAGTCGTGGCCTGGTATGCCATGGCCGACGTCATGTGGATCACGCCGCTGCGCGACGGGCTGAACCTGGTTGCGAAGGAATTCGTCGCCACCCAGGGGCTACTGGATGGCTGTGGGGTGCTGGTGCTCTCGGAGTTCGCCGGGGCGGCGGCGGAGCTCAAGGGCGCGCTTCTGACCAACCCGCACGACACGGCCGATCTCGCGGCAACCTGCTATCTGGCGTTGAACATGCCGAAAAGCGAAGCCCGCGCGCGGCTGCGCGAGCTGTACGGCATCGTCAGCTTCAATGACATTCGGCGCTGGGGCGATGAATTCCTGAGTTCGCTGGAACAGCATCAGCCATTGCCGGCCGAGACGCTCGGCGCCTGAATGGCTGCGTGGCCGGGCAACTCGCCGGGCGCCAGCCCTCAATAATCCACCTTGCCCCGCCCGGCCTTGACCGCCCCGCGTTTGGCCTTGCCCTCCAGCCGGCGCTTCTTGGAGCCCAGCGTCGGCCGAGTCGGGCGGCGCGTCTTGTCGACCTTGGCGACGCTGCGGATCAGCTCGGCCAGGCGCTCCAGCGCATCGACGCGATTCTGCTCCTGGGTGCGATAACGCTGCGCCTTGATGACCACCACGCCATCACTGGTGATCCGACTGTCGCGCAGGACCAGCAGGCGCTCCTTGTAGAACGGTGGCAGCGACGAGGCATTGATGTCGAAACGCAGATGCAGCGCACTGGAGACCTTATTGACGTTCTGCCCGCCGGCGCCCTGGGCTCGGATGGCGGTCAGCTCGATTTCGGTGTCCGGCAATTGCACGGCATTCGAGATTTCCAGCATGGCAACTCACTGTGGGACGGATTGGCGGGGATATTGTCGTATTCCTCGGCAGCCACCGACATGTTTTTTATGGATTTCGCCGAATGCACGCAGGCGCATTCGGCTAAGGTAAAGCCCCGCTTCGAACGGACCACGCCATGGATTCGATCACCCAGGCCGTACTCGGCGCCAGCGTCCAGGCCGCCCTGCTGGGACGCTGGCAAGGCCGCAAGGCGCTGCTCTACGGCGCCCTGCTCGGCACCCTGCCGGATCTCGACGTGGTCATCGACTACGGCGACGCCGTGTCCAACATGACCTATCACCGCGGCTTCAGCCATTCGCTGCTGGTCGTCAGCCTGGTTGCCGGGCTGCTGACCTGGCTGGCCCGGCGCTGGCGCCCCGATCCGCGCTATTCCGGCAGGCGCCTGTTTCTCACGCTCTGGCTGGTGCTGGCGACCCATGCGCTGCTGGATGCCTTCACCAGTTTCGGCACCCAGTTGCTATGGCCTCTGCACATGACGCCGGTCGCCTGGTCGAGCATCTTCATCATCGACCCGCTGTACAGCGTGCCGCTGCTCCTGGCGGTGCTGGCCGGCCTCCTGTTCGGCCTGCAGGGGCGGGTGGCGCGCTGGCCGCTGCTAGCATTGCTCGTTTCGTCGCTGTATCTGGGCTCCACGCTGGCCGGCAAGCAGATGGCCGAGCAGCGTGTGCGAGACGTCATGGACCGCGAAGGCATCCAGGCCGAACACCTGTTCAGCACGCCGACGCCGTTCAACAGCCTGTTGTGGCGGGTAATCGTGGTGGACGGTGAGTTCTATCACGAAGCGCTGGTCAGCTGGCTGGACGACATGCCGCCAGAGCTGGTGCGCCTCCCGCGCGACAGCCATCTGGCCGCGGCCCTGCAGGACTCGCCACAGCATGCGCGACTGCGATGGTTCACCGACGACGTGTTGCGCTACGACGAAAGCGCTGGCCAACTGCTGGTCACCGACCTGCGTCTGGGCATGACCGGCTTCCATCCCTTCCGCTTTCCCCTGGCCGAACGCGCGGAGGACGGCTGGCAGCTGATCGACCGGCCCGAGCGCCTGCCGGCCGACCGCGGCGATCTGGATCGCCTGCTGCAGATCTGGAAGCGCATCTGGCATCAGTATCCGCCGCTGCCGCTGGCAGCCTGGGCGGCGGAACTGGACGGCGAGCGATAAGCCCGGACCGGCCGCCTTTCCCCCTCAGGTACGAAATTGCCGGACCAGCTCCTGCAGTTCGACACCGAGCCGCGCCAGCTCGGCGCTGGCGCCGGCCGTCTGCTCGGTGGCACTGGCGCTCTGATCGCCGATGTCGCGCACGCGGGTCACGCTCTCGGAAATATTTTCCGCTACCGCGCTCTGCTCCTCGGCCGCCGCGGCAATCTGCTGATTCATCTGTTCGATGGTGGAAACCGACTCGGTGATGTGCCCCAGGGCGACGCCAGCCTCGTTGGCCAGTTCCACCGTACGTTGAGTGAGATCGCGGCTGTTCCGCATCTGCTCGACGGCCTGCTGCGCGACTCGCTGCAGATTGCCGATCAACCCTTCGATCTCCTCGGTGGAGTCGTGGGTGCGCCGCGCCAGGGCGCGCACTTCATCGGCCACCACGGCGAAACCGCGCCCCTGCTCGCCGGCACGGGCCGCCTCGATGGCCGCGTTGAGCGCCAGCAGGTTGGTCTGTTCGGCGACCGCGCGGATCACTTCCAGCACACTGCCGATGCGCCCGCTCTCGGCATGCAGCGCTTCGATGGCATGCGCCGACTGGTCGACCTCGCCGGCCAGGTTGCCGATCTGGCCGACGGCATCCTGCACCACCCTGTCGCCCTGGCGCGCCTGCTGATCGGCCTGGCGCGCGGCACTCGAGGCCTGCTCGGCGTTACGCGCCACCTCCTGCACCGTGGCCGCCATTTCGTGCATGGCCGTTGCGACCTGCTCGGTCTCCAGGCGCTGGGTCTGCACGCCGGCGCTGGTCTGCGCGGTGACCGCGGAAAGCTGCTCGGCAGCTGTCGCGATCTGGCTGACGCCACCGCCGATACGCCCGATCAGGGTGCGCAGGCTTTCGGTCATGCTGTGCATGGCGTTCTGCAACTGGCCCACTTCGTCGCGCCGGATGCTCGCCTGGGAATAGGTCAGGTCCCCGCCGGCGACGCGCTGTGCCTGCTGCACGATGGCGCGCAGCGGCCCGACGATCATCCGCGAGATCGACACGGCGGCCAGCAGCCCGATGAAGATCGCCAACGCACCGATGACGGCCAGCAGCGTATAGGTGCTGCGACGCTGCTGTTCCATGGCGACAGTCGCGCTGGCCAGCGCTTCGCGGGCGGCATCGATCACCACCTCCGACTGCTGGGCCATCGACCGCTCGAGCGCGAGGCGCTTGCTGCGACTCTGGCGGAACTCGTCGAAGGCCGCGCGGTAGTTCTCCAGTTCAGCCAGGGCCTTGTCCATGGAGGCCTTCTGCTCATCGTCCAGCCAGACCTTCAGGTTGCCGCCGACGGCCGTCACGTTGCCATGAAGCTCTTTCCAGCTCTCGACCGCCGCATCGGAGCTGTTGCCGACGTAGACATTCTCCAGGGTACGCATGTCGAGAATCTGCTTGGTCAAGCCGGAGGTGGCCTCGGCGATGGTCAGCGGATCGCTGCCCTTGAGGCGATCGCCCTCCAGCCGCAGGACGCGCACCGCATCGTACATATCGAGTTCGATGAATTCGAACTCCTCGCGGCTGACCTGCGCGGCCTCCTGCATCCGCGCGCGCAGCGCCACGCCGCGCTCGATCAGCACGCCATATTCGTCGAACTGCCGCCCGTATTCATCCGCGGCCTGGCGAATCCGCGCCAAGTGGGGTTGCTCCACGTCGCTGGAATCGATGGCCAGCGTGGCCAGCTCGTCGTTGAGCCGCTGCAGCGACCTGTGCAGCGCATCGGCCGAGGCCTGCTGGCGCGTCAGCGCATAGTCACGTTCGTCTCCCCGCGCAGCGAGAATGGAGGCATTGACCGTGGAAAATTGATTGATCTGGTTCGCCCGCGCGAGGATTTCGTCGACCGCGATGAAGCCGGTGCCGGCCACGCCCAGGGTCAGCAGCAGCACCACGCCAAAACCGTAGATCAGCTTCTTGCCGACCGGCAGATTGGAGAAGAAATTCAGCACTGATTCCATCAGAAACATTCCACAAATGAAGGGCACGACAGGGAAGTCGGCAGAGAGTACTGATAGTTGAGCAATTAAACATGATTTTTTGACGCCTTAAGACTGACGGACAGGATATGCCCCATGCATCGAAGCGGTGCACACCCTTCACAATGCTGGCAAAGCGCCCCAGCGCAGCGCGCCGTTGAGTCCACCGCAAGCGAAAAATCAACATATCTAGTTGATTTATAAATACTTTCCTGAGTTGGCAAGCATTCTGCTTCTGGACCCATCACCTGATCCTGCAATCAGGTTTTCCAGGACGAGGGCCCACCCTCGCGTACCGACACAGGGAGTCAAAGCATGTTCAAGAAACTCACAGTGGCAGTTGCCGCAGCGTCCGCAATGGGCTTCAGCGCATTGGCCGTCAGCGAGACGGTGCCCTCTCCGCTCGGCGATTTCGACGTCAGCATGACCGCCACTCTGGCCAGCGATTACATCTGGCGCGGCCAGTCGCAGACCGCCGGCGAAACCGCTATCCAGGGCAGCCTGGACGTCGCACACGAAAGCGGCCTCTATGCCGGCATCTGGGCCTCGAACGTCGACGATGCGGCTTTCCCGGGTAACACCAGCGGCGCCGACATCGAAGTCGACTACTACGTCGGCTACGGCTATGGCTTCACCGATGACATCTCCGCCGACCTGCAGCTGGCCAAGTACGCCTACCCGCAGGCCAGCGAGTGGAACGGTTACGAAATCATCCCGAGCATCACCGCCTACGGCTTCACCCTGGGCTACAAGTACGGCGTCGAGACGGGTGTGCACCCGTCCTACACCTGGGCCGGCTACGAATATGAGCTGCCCTACGAAACGACCCTGTTCGCCAGCTACGGCTACACCGACTCCAAGGGCGGCAGCGAGGACTACAACGACTGGGCCGTCGGCGTGGGCAAGAGCCTCTTCGGCCTGGACGTGACGCTGACCTACACCGACACCGACATTTCCTCTGCGGACTGCGAAGCCACCTATGGCAAGGACGACTACTGCGACTCCAACCTGACCGTCGCCGTTTCCAAGTCCTTCTGATGGACTCCGGCCCCGCTAGGCGGCCAGAGCACGCAAGACCTTTGGTTTGAGCCGCCCCACGGGGCGGTTTTTTTTAGGCCATGTATTGCCGGCCTGGCTCGAATTTCTTGCAACAGTCGATGTTCGAGCGCCCGCGGGTAGGTTGGCGCTGAGCGCAGCGAAGCCCAACAGGCAAGGGCACAAACGTGTCGGGTTCGTCACTTCGCTCCTCAGGCTACGCGCCCCGACCCAACGCGTCCCGTCCGCCAGCGTCTCCGCTCAGTGCTGCAGGTGCCCGTACAGCCGGGCGTACAGGCCGCCTTCGGCGATCAGTTGCTGATGATCGCCCTCCTCGGCAATCCGTCCGCCATCGAATACCAGCACCCGGTCGGCCTGTTTTACCGCCGACAGCCGGTGGGCGATGATCAGTGTCGTGCGCCCCTCGAGGAAACGATTCAATCCCTGATGCAGGGCGTACTCGGTAGCCGCATCCAGCGCCGAGGTGGCTTCGTCCAGGATCACCACCTTCGGATCGGCAAGCACCATTCGTGCGACTGCCAGGCGCTGACGCTGGCCACCGGACAAGCGCACGCCGGAACGCCCGACCACGCTGTCCAGTCCGTTCGGCAACTGGCGTATGGTTTCCGCCAGCTGGGCGATTTCCAGGGCACGCCAGCAGCGTTCGTCGTCCCGCTCACGCCCCATGGTCAGGTTGGCGCGCACGGTGTCGTTGAACAGCGCCGGATGCTGCAGCACGACGGCGACGTTGTCGCGCACGGTGTTCAGCCCGATGTCCTCCAGCGGCACGCCGCCGAAGCGGATCTGCCCGGCCTGTGGCTGGTAGAGCCCCAGCAGTAGCTGCACCAGCGTGCTCTTGCCCCCTCCACTGGCGCCAACGACGGCAACCTTTTCCCCTGCGGCGATGCTGAGGTCCAGCCCCTCGAGAACCGGCTCGTCCTGGTAGGCGAACTGTAGCCCACGCACATCAATGGCGACCGTCGCCTGACCCGCGAACGGATCGCGGCTACCGGCATACTGCGGCTCGTCGGCGCGGGCCAGCAACTGGTTGATCCGCCCCAGCGCACCACCGGCGGCGTAGAACGCGTACTGCAGGCTGAGCAATTGCTCCACCGGGCCGATCATGAACCAGAGGTAGCTGAACACCGCGAGCATCTGGCCAATGGAGAGATCGGAGAACAATACGGTCAGCATCGCCGCTGCGCGGAAGACATCGATGCCGAACTGGAACAACAGGCCACTGGCGCGGTTGGAGGCATCGGTCTTCCACTGCGATGCCACCGCGTAGTCGCGTACCTCGCGGGCGCGCAGCCCGAGGCGGCCCAGGAAGAACCCCTGGCGGTTGCCAGCCCGGACCTCCTGGATCGCGTCGAGGGTCTCGGTGAGTGCCTGGGTGAAGCGCGAGGTACTGTCGTTCTCCAGTTTCTTCAGGTGTTTGACGCGTTTGCCCAGCTGCACCGTGGCGTAGATCACCAGCGGGTTGAACAGCAGGATCAGCAATGCCAGCTGCCAATGCATCCAGACCAGGATGGCCGCGGTGCCGACGATCGACAGCAGCGCCACGAGGAAACGGCTGAGGGTCTCGCCGATGAACTTGTCGATGGTTTCCAGATCGGTGACCAGGTGCGTCGCCACCGTGCCGCCGCCGAGGCTCTCGTATTCCGCCAGCGCGATGCGCTTGAGCCGCTCGATCAGGCGGATGCGGATGCGGTAGACGATATCCTTGGACAACCGCGCGAACAGGCGTGCCTGCAGCACGTTGAATACCAGCGCCAGGGCCCGCAGCAACAGCGTCATGCAGAGCATCAGGCCGATGTAGCCGAGTGCGCTCTCCCAGCTCGCGGGCAGGAAGCGATCCATGAACTGCAGCGCAGTGTCGCCATCGCCCAGCAGCACCTCGTCCACCAGTAACGGCAGCAGCAGGGGAATCGGTACGCTGCACAGAGTCGCCAGCACGGCGACCAGGTTGGCCAGGATCAAGGCCTTGCGGTGATGCAGTGCGAGCCGGCGGATCTCCGCCCAACTGAGCCGGTCAGGCATGGGCATTGCGCTCCAGCCAGCGGCCCAGCAACGGTGCCAGCGCCTGCACGGGCTGGTAGCCATTGGTCAGCAACGCCAGTTGGCCCTCGCACTCGGCCAGCAGGGTCGGGAAGCCGGCGATCCCGAGATTTTCCACCCAGGCGAAATCGGCCTGGGTGGCGGCCCTCGCCTCTTGGGAGTCGTAGCGCTCGGCGAAGCTGCCGCGCGGTATACCGGCCGCCTCGGCCAGCTCTACCAGCAGCGCAGGCTGCGTCACGTCGCGGCCCTGCTCATAGAACGTCCGCTGGATCGACGTCGCCAGCGACCAGACGCGGGCCTGGTCGAGACTGCGTGCCGCTACCAGCGCCCGGCAAGCGGGCTCGGTGTCATAGACCAGGCCTTGCGGCAGCCCCGCGGCGAGGTTGAACGGCTGGCCGGTGGCTGCATGTACCGCCTGCCAATAGGAGAGGGTCCGCTCCCGCCCGGCCTGATCCATGGCCGCCCGCTCGCGGCGCAGCCCGCCGACCACCAGCTCCAGTCGCACGCCCTGCGCAGCGGCCTGCTCGGCCAGCGCCTGCAGCACTGGCGCGAAGCCCCAGCACCAGGAGCACATGGGGTCCATCACGTAAATCAGTCGGGCCACTACGATACTCCACTGCTTCTGGGCAATACGCCGGCCGGCTCAGCTGTCCAGTTGCCGCGGGTCGCGGCCGATGGGGTGTGGCTGATTGCGCTGGCGGGCCAGTTCGATCTGCTTCTGCCGCTCGCGGGCGCTGGCGCGGGTTTTCTCGCTCAGGGTATTCCAGCAGTGCGGACAGCTGATACCCGCAGCGTAGTGCTCGGACAGCCGATCTTCCACGGAAACCGGAGCGCGGCAGGCATGGCAGAGATCGAAATCACCGACGCTCAGGTCATGCCGCACGGTGACCCGGTTGTCGAATACGAAACAATCACCTCGCCAACGACTTTCTGCCTCCGGCACCTCCTCCAGATATTTGAGAATGCCACCCTTGAGGTGATAGACCTCTTCGAAACCCTCCCCCAGCATGTAGCTCGACGCCTTCTCGCAACGAATGCCGCCGGTGCAGAACATCGCCACCTTCTTGTGCCTGGCCGGGTCGTAGTGCGCCTTGATGTAGCCAGGAAACTCGCGGAACGATCTGGTCTTCGGATCGGCCGCACCTTCGAACGTGCCGATGGCCACTTCGTAGTCGTTGCGTGTGTCGATCAGCAGCACGTCCGGGTCGGCGATCAGAGCGTTCCACTCCTGCGGCTCGACATAGGTGCCGACTCGCTGGCTGGGGTCGACGCCCGCCACGCCCAGGGTGACGATTTCCTTCTTCAGCTTGACTTTGGTGCGGTAGAACGGCTGTTCGTCGCAGCAGGATTCCTTGTGATCGATATCGGCCAGTCGCGCATCGCGTCGAAACCAGGCGAGCAGCGCATCGATCGCCCGGCGAGTGCCGGACACCGTGCCGTTGATGCCTTCTTCGGCCAGCAACAGCGTGCCCTTGATGCCATTGTCGGTGAGCGTTTCGAGCAGGGGCTCACGCAGCGCGACGTAGTCCGGCAGGGAAACGAACTTGTACAGCGCCGCGACGACGATCTTCTGTGTCATAAGGTATTTCCACCAGTGGTCGCCCGCGTAAAGGGCGGACCGGATACAAACGAAAGCGCCGGCATGGGCCGGCGCGAGTGGGGAATTCTAACAAACAAGGTCAATGTTGCGCAGGGTACGACGGATTGGCCAGCCCCGCTTACTTATGCCCGCCAGCACAGACCGGTGACGGCGGCACCGCCGCCTGCTGCGCCCACTCCTCCGGCGTATAGGTATGCAGTGCCAGCGCATGGATCTGCGGCATCAAATCCCCCATCGCCGCATAGGCCTTCTGATGGCGCTTGACCGAATTCAACCCGGCGAACTGAGGGCTGACGATCACCGCCTTGTAGTGGGTTTCCTGCCCCCGGCTGTGCATATGGCTTTCGTCGAACACTTCGAGGTGCTCGGGCTGTAGTGCTTGCAGGGCGTCCTGGATCGAATCGAGTTTGGGCATGCCTGGCTCTCTCAAGGCTTCTGGGTATCGAGTTCGGCCGTCATGTCGGCCAACAGCTTGTTCACTTCCGGCACTGCGGCTTCCAGCTTCGCCTGGGTGAGCTGCGCTGAGCGGGCGTTGAGCTCCGGCAGTTTAGCAAGCATCTTCTTGCCCAGCGGCGACTGGTAGAAATCGATCAACTGATTCAGTTCGGTTTCGGAAAACTGGCCGGTATAGAGCGCGACCAGATCGGGCTTCAGCTTGTCCCAGCCGATCGCCTTGTCCAACGCAGCATCGGCCTGGGCCTGATAGCGTTCGAGCAGTGCCTTCTTGCTATCCGGCGCCTGGGTTTCGGCAAAGCGCTGGGCGAACATCTGCTGGACCTGGGCGTAGACCGGCACCGCGAGACGATCGGCATTGGCCAGTTGCAGGAAGCGTTCGGCGCTGTCCGCGTGGGTCGTGCTGTCGGCGATTGCCGATGGGCCGATACAGCTGAGAAGAATGGCGCAGCAGAAGCGGAGCGTGCGGTGCATGGACATTGGAAATACCTTGGGTGGGGATAGCTGGCTCTCAATGGACAGATTCTGCGCCCGGAGTTCCAATGGCTCAAGCGATGGACCGCAGCGCCACGGAACCCGCAGCGCCGCGAGGCAGCCTAAACCAAGCAATCAAACAGTGGAGCAACGGCATGACACGTACCGAGACCGACAGCCTGGGCCCCGTAGAGGTGCCGGAACAAGCCTATTGGGGAGCCCAGACGCAACGATCGCTGAGCAATTTCGAGATCGGCACCGAACGCATGCCGATCGAAGTATTGCATGCTCTTGCTCTGATCAAGAAAGCGGCGGCACGGGTCAATGACCGTATCGGCGATCTGCCGCCGGACATCGCGCGCCTGATCGAACAGGCCGCCGACGAGGTGTTGCATGGCCAGCACGACGATCAGTTCCCGCTGGTGGTCTGGCAGACGGGCAGCGGCACGCAGAGCAACATGAACGTCAACGAAGTGATAGCGGGGCGCGCCAACGAACTGGCTGTAGGCAACAGAGGCGGCAAAAGCCCGGTGCACCCTAACGATCATGTCAATCGTGCGCAGAGCTCCAATGACTGCTTCCCTACCGCGATGCACATTGCCACCGCCAAGGCCGTGCATACCGATCTCTTACCGGCGCTCTCCGAATTGTCCGGTGGGCTCACCGAGCAGGCAGCGCGTCACAACAAGCTGATCAAAACGGGGCGCACCCATATGATGGATGCCACCCCGATTACCTTCGGCCAGGAGATGTCGGCATTCGTCGCTCAGCTCGACATCGCCGAGCGGGCGATCCGGCAAAGCCTGCCGGCCGTGTACGAACTGGCGCAGGGCGGCACCGCCGTCGGCACCGGGCTGAACGCCCCGCACGGTTTCGCCGAAGCCATTGCCGCAGAGCTTGCAGCGCTTTCGGGCTTACCCTTCGTCTCGGCACCCAATAAATTCGCCGCATTGGCTGGGCATGAACCCCTGGTCGCGCTGTCCGGCGCGCTGAAGACCCTGGCCGTGGCGTTGATGAAACTGGCCAACGACCTTCGCCTGCTGGGCTCCGGACCACGCGGCGGTTTCGCCGAAGTGAAGCTGCCGGCCAACGAACCCGGCAGCTCCATCATGCCCGGCAAGGTCAACCCGACCCAGTGTGAGGCACTGTCAATGCTCGCCTGTCAGGTCATGGGCAACGATATGACCATCGGCTTCGCGGCAAGCCAGGGGCATTTGCAACTCAACGTGTTCAAACCGGTGATCGCCCACAATCTGCTGCAATCGATCCGCCTACTGGCTGACGGCTGCCGCAACTTCAATACCCACTGCATAGCGGGGCTCGAACCTGATCCTGCGCGCATGGCCGAGCATCTGGAACGAGGCCTGATGCTGGTAACCGCCCTGAACCCGCATATCGGTTACGACAAGGCCGCGGAAATCGCCAAGAAGGCTTACGCGGAGGGCAGCACCCTGCGCGAGGCGGCACTGGAACTCGGCTACCTGAGCAACGATGAATTCGAACAGTGGGTTCGTCCTGAAACCATGCTGGGGTGAAACGTGACCTATAGCGGGGGCCATTTGACGCAACAGAAATAGACAGACCGCGTCGAAGGCCTCTCAAGAATGAACAACGCCGACTGCGAGCAGCTTCCCCCGGATCGGCGCGCTCGGCCACTCGGCAGGAAATTGGTAGAAGGAGCCGTTCACAGATCGGCTTCGCTCTTCCGCCCCATTCCATACCCTTCAGCCCGCGGCTGGGCGCATCGTTTTCGCCGCTCACCGACCGCGCTCGGTCATGCATCTGCAGCGCAGCCGGCGCATAGCGCCGACTGCGCATTTGCCCGCCCCTATTTTCCGACGCAAAAAGCAAACCCCCGACCTGCTTGCGCAGATCGGGGGTTTGGGATAGGTGCTTGACGATGACCTACTCTCACATGGGGAGACCCCACACTACCATCGGCGATGCGTCGTTTCACTGCTGAGTTCGGGATGGGATCAGGTGGTTCCAACGCTCTATGGTCGTCAAGCAATTCGGTTGCTGCCTCGGGGTTGAGCCGCTGCAGCGTATTGGGCATGTGATATATCGGTATTGCGTGTTCTCTGCAAATCTTCGGCTTTGTGTCGACTTCGACCGTCTGACACGCAAACAGCAAATTGTTTGGGTGTTATATGGTCAAGCCTCACGGGCAATTAGTATGGGTTAGCTCAACGCCTCACAACGCTTACACACCCCACCTATCAACGTCGTAGTCTTCGACGGCCCTTCAGGGAGCTCAAGGCTCCAGTGAGATCTCATCTTGAGGCAAGTTTCCCGCTTAGATGCTTTCAGCGGTTATCTCTTCCGAACATAGCTACCCGGCAATGCCACGGGCGTGACAACCGGAACACCAGAGGTTCGTCCACTCCGGTCCTCTCGTACTAGGAGCAGCCCCTCTCAAATCTCAAACGTCCACGGCAGATAGGGACCGAACTGTCTCACGACGTTCTAAACCCAGCTCGCGTACCACTTTAAATGGCGAACAGCCATACCCTTGGGACCGGCTTCAGCCCCAGGATGTGATGAGCCGACATCGAGGTGCCAAACACCGCCGTCGATATGAACTCTTGGGCGGTATCAGCCTGTTATCCCCGGAGTACCTTTTATCCGTTGAGCGATGGCCCTTCCATACAGAACCACCGGATCACTAAGACCTACTTTCGTACCTGCTCGACGTGTCTGTCTCGCAGTCAAGCGCGCTTTTGCCTTTATACTCTGCGACCGATTTCCGACCGGTCTGAGCGCACCTTCGTACTCCTCCGTTACTCTTTAGGAGGAGACCGCCCCAGTCAAACTACCCACCATACACTGTCCTCGATCCGGATAACGGACCAGAGTTAGAACCTCAAAGTTGCCAGGGTGGTATTTCAAGGTTGGCTCCACGCGAACTGGCGTCCACGCTTCAAAGCCTCCCACCTATCCTACACAAGCAAATTCAAAGTCCAGTGCAAAGCTATAGTAAAGGTTCACGGGGTCTTTCCGTCTAGCCGCGGATACACTGCATCTTCACAGCGATTTCAATTTCACTGAGTCTCGGGTGGAGACAGCGCCGCCATCGTTACGCCATTCGTGCAGGTCGGAACTTACCCGACAAGGAATTTCGCTACCTTAGGACCGTTATAGTTACGGCCGCCGTTTACCGGGGCTTCGATCAAGAGCTTCGCTTGCGCTAACCCCATCAATTAACCTTCCGGCACCGGGCAGGCGTCACACCCTATACGTCCACTTTCGTGTTTGCAGAGTGCTGTGTTTTTAATAAACAGTCGCAGCGGCCTGGTATCTTCGACCGGCATGAGCTTACGCAGTAAATGCTTCACCCTCACCGGCGCACCTTCTCCCGAAGTTACGGTGCCATTTTGCCTAGTTCCTTCACCCGAGTTCTCTCA
>NZ_JADDIX010000098.1:152846-172354 GCF_015070855.1 Pseudomonas lopnurensis | reverse complement strand
CTTGCCATTAGAGCCCGAATCCAGAGCCTATATCGAAAAACACGGTATTCCTTATGGATTCTGGTAGCGCATGAACCCAAAGGAAGGCCACCCGACATCCGGCCACCTGACGGGAATGGAGTCCGAGTCGCCTGGAAGATCGTTGATGCTTGCTTTGGCTTTGAATTCTTAGAACGGACTGCCAGGCGACTCCAAACGCCCCTTTCAGGAGGGTGAGCGCAATCGTTGCGCAGAGGGGCGAGCCGCAGGGATGCGGCGAGAGGACTCGGCGTCCCCTCGTAAAGGGCCAGGGATGGCCCTTGTACGACGAGCGACGATGGAGCGAAACGGAGCGGAGCGGAGTAACAGCCGCAGGCTGGCCCGAAGGGCGAGCGAAGCGAGTAACGAACCCCGGCGCAGCCGGGGCCGGATGCAGGGGCAAGCCCTTTTGGTTCCTTTTGGCGGGGCCGGCCATCCGGGCGACTGCCAAAAAGGACTCGCCCAGCAGGGCGAAACCGAGCTTTCAAGCAACTCGACAAGTGATCATGAAAGCAAAACTTTTCATCCTCGCATGTCCAAAAACTTTCCAGTCACCCGCGCATCCACGGCGGCGCTGGCGGCTCATCCTTCGATGCCTCATCGGCGTTGCGCAACGCCTCGCGGCGTTCCTGCTCGGCCAGCGTCGCCTTGATCTCACGCATCACCGCATCGATATCGGCGGCATCCTCCGGCTCGGCGAACTCGCCGGTGAGCTCGGTCTCCGGCGTCAGCTTGCCCTGCTCGTACAGCGCCCACATTTCCTTGGCATAGCGAGTGAACTTGAGCTCCGGCGCGAAGCGGCCGAAATAGGCGGCCATGTTGCCGACGTCGCGCTCGAGCATCTCGAAGGCATGGTTGTTGCCGGCGGCATCCACCGCCTGTGGCAGGTCGATGATCACCGGGCCGTGCTCGTCGAGCAGCACGTTGAATTCCGACAGATCGCCATGCACCAGCCCCGTGCAGAGCATCTTGACCACTTCGTGGATCATGAAGGCATGAAATTCGCGGGCATCGTCCGGATGCAGCTCGACGTCGTTGAGCCGCGGCGCCGCATCGCCATCCTCGCCGGCGACCATCTCCATCAGCAGTACGCCATCGAGAAAGTCGTAGGGCTTGGGCACCCGTACCCCGGCGTCGGCCAGGCGGAACAGTGCGGCAACCTCGGCGTTCTGCCAGTTCTCTTCCTTTTCCTTGCGCCCGTGCTTGGAGCCCTTGGCCATGGCGCGGGCATCGCGGCTGCTGCGTACCTTGCGGCCTTCCTGGTATTTCACTGCCTGGCGGAAGCTGCGCTTGTTGGCTTCCTTGTAGACCTTGGCGCAACGCAGCTCGTCGCCACAGCGCACCACGTATACCGCTGCTTCCTTGCCGCTCATCAGCGGCCGCAGCACCTCATCGATCAAGCCATCCTCGATCAGCGGTTCGAGTCGTTTAGGCGTTTTCATCAGCGGCTTGCAGGTCCTTCTCGTCAGTGCGGTATTGCAGGTTACGGTAATCTCCAGCCGGCTTCCATGCTCCCCATCGAGTTTGAAAGCGCGCTTTGGGTTGGCGCACGACCAGCCCAGGGCCGACAATCGAACCATCGGATCATGGAGCACCGTCATGCTCGACCAAGACCGCTGCTGGCAAGCCCTGTGCGAACGCGACGCCGCCTTCGACGACCGCTTCGTCTTCGCCGTGCGCTCGACCGGCATCTTCTGCCGCCCCAGTTGCCCGGCCCGCCGGCCACTGCGCGAACGGGTGGACTTCTACGACAGCGCCGCCGCGGCCGAAGCCGCCGGCTTTCGCCCGTGCCGACGCTGCTCGCCACAGGGCCAGAGCCCCGGTCAGCAACTGGATGCGCTGGTGGTCGCCGCCTGTCGCCTGCTCGACGAAGCCGACGCGCCCCTGCCATTGCAGCAGTTGGCCGCGCGCATCGGCCTGTCGCCGGCCTATCTGTCACGCGCCTTCAAGGCCCGCACCGGGCTGACGCCTCGCGCCTGGGCCGCGGCCCGGCGTCGCGAACGGCTGGAAGCGAACCTGCCGGACTCCGCCTCGGTGCTGGGCGCCGCCCTCGCCGCCGGCTATTCCGGCACCCGCGCGCCCTACGAGGAGAGCGCCGCCCTGACCCCGGCCCAGCGCCGCCGCAAGGGCGCCGGGGAAACCCTGCGCTATGCGCTGGCGCCCTGCCCGCTCGGCCTGCTGCTGGTTGCCGCCAGCAGCAGGGGCGTCTGCGCGCTACTGTTCGGCGACGACGAAGCCGCATTGGAGGCGGAACTGCGCGCACGCTTCGCCGCCGCCCGGCTGCAGCGCGACCAGGCAGGGCTGGGCGACTGGCTGCAGGCGATCGTCAGCCAGCTGGAGGAGCCCCATCGCGCCGCGCAGTTGCCGCTGGACCTGCGCGGCAGCGCCTTCCAGCAACGCGTCTGGCAGGCGCTGCAGCAGATCCCGGCCGGTGAGACCCGCCGCTATGGCGAACTCGCCGAAACGCTTGGCAGTCATGCCCGTGCCGTGGCGCGCGCCTGCGCCAGCAACCCGGTCGGGCTGCTGGTGCCCTGCCATCGCGTGGTCGGCAGCCAGCAGGCACTGACCGGCTATCGCTGGGGGCTGGAACGCAAGGCGGCACTGCTCGCGCACGAGGCGCAGCGCAAGCCGGGAGACTGAGCGGATTTTGGCGGTCGGATGGAGTAAGCCCCAGCCAGAATGCCGAGACCGCCATGACCGAACTGAAGCGTTACCGCATCCACTACCGCATCAACGGCGAGCCCGCCTCACTGGTCATGAGTTCCTTCGAGCAGCCGGGTCTCGAACAGGCCGAGCTGGAAATCCTCCTGCAGCACGTGCGCGAGCCGCGCGCGGCGATCGATGCGCCGTGGGAAAGCCCGATCCGCCCGAGCGAGGAGAGCCGCATGGCCGAACTGGGCGTCAGCGACATTCAGATCGAAGAGGAAATCCGCTGACCACGCGGTAGCATTGCGCTGATCGCCGCTGACCTACGGGATTGCATCGTGCAGCTTATCGACACCCACACTCATCTCGACTTCGAGCATTTCGATGCCGACCGCGAACAGGTCCTGGCGCGTTGCAGTGCCGCCGGCGTCGAACGCATCGTCGTGCTCGGCGTGCATGAAGGCAACTGGCAGCGGGTCTGGCAATTGGCCTCTACGCAACCGGCGGTGCATGCCGCGCTGGGCCTGCATCCGGTGTTCCTCGACCGGCACCGCGACGCGCACCTGCACGAGCTGCGCAACTGGCTGCAGCGCCTGCATGGCGAGCGCAAGCTCTGCGCCCTCGGCGAGATCGGCCTGGACTATTACATCGACACCCCCGACACCGAGCGCCAGCAGCAACTGCTCGAGGCGCAGCTGGACATGGCTGCGGAATTCGCCCTGCCGGTGCTGCTGCACGTGCGCCGCGCCCACGCGCCGATGATCGCCACGCTCAAGCGGCACCGGCTCGCGCATAGCGGCATCGTCCATGCCTTCAGCGGCAGCTGGGAGGAGGCACGCGAATACCTGCGCCTGGGCTTCAAGCTCGGCCTCGGCGGCGCCGGCACCTGGCCGCAGGCGCGGCGCATGCAGCGTGTGCTCAGGCAACTGCCGCTGGAGTCCATCGTCCTGGAAACCGATGCCCCGGACATACCGCCGGTCGGCCACGGCGGCGAGCGCAACAGTCCGGAATTGCTGCCGGAAATCTGCCGGACCCTGGCCGAGCTCAAGGGCATCGGCGCCGACGAGCTGGCCGCTGCCAGTTATCGCAACAGTTGCGAGCTGTTCGGCTGGGACTGAGCCAGGCCCCTTAGACGCGGAACGCCGCGATCAGCATCTGCAACCGCCCCACCAGCTGGGTCAGCTCGCGGCTGGCCTGTTCGGTATGCCCGGCGCCTTCGGCGGTGCGCTGGCCGGCCTCGTTGATGGCGACGATGTTGCGGTCGATATCGTGCGCCACCGCGGTCTGCTGCTCGGCGGCGGCGGCGATCTGCTGGTTCTGGTCGACGATCAGGCCCACCGCGCCGAGGATGTTCTCCAGTGCCTGCTCCACCTGCGCCGATTGCCCGACGGTGTCCTCGGCCAGCGCATGGCTGGCGTGCATGGTCTTGACCGCCGCGCCGACGCCGCTCTGCAGGCGCGCGATCATCTGCTCGATCTCCGCGGTCGACTTCTGCGTACGCTGGGCCAGCCCGCGCACCTCGTCGGCGACCACGGCGAAACCGCGCCCCTGTTCACCGGCCCGCGCCGCCTCGATGGCGGCGTTGAGCGCGAGCAGGTTGGTCTGTTCGGCGATGCCCTTGATCACGTCCAGCACCTGGCTGATCGCCTTGCTGTCGCCGGCCAGCTGATTGATCACGTCGACCGACTGCTCGATCTCCTCGGCCAGCCGCTGGATGCCGCCAACCTGCGCCACCACCAGGCTGCGGCCACTGACGGTTTCCTCGTTGACGCTCTGCGCGCTGCCCACCGCGGCCTCGGCGCTGGTGGCGACGGCCTGGGCGGTGGCCGACATCTCGTTCATCGCCGTGGCCACCTGTTCGATCTGGCTGCGCTGCTCGGATACCGTCTGGTTGCTCGCGCCGGAGACGCTTTCGACCCGGCCGGCCTGGCGCTCGACCTCGGCGACGGTCTGGCCGACCCGCTCGATCAGCTCGCGGATCTGCGCCACGGTGGTGTTGAACACCTGGCCCAGCTCGCCCAGCTCGTCGCGGCTCTGCACCGCGTAGCGCGCGGTCATGTCGCCGGCGGCGACCTGGTCCATGACCACGCCCAGGCGCTTCAGCGAGCCACGCGTGGAGGCGTAGAAGCCGGCGTAGAGGTAGGCCACCAGCCCCAGCACCACGGCCAGTGCCGCCAGCAGCAAGGTCATCAGCAGGCGTTTCTGCTCCAGCCGCTCGCCAAGCCGCACCTCGAGGACGTCGAGAACGGCGTCGTTCAGCTGGTAGGTCTTCGCCATCTCGGCGCTGACGCGATCGTAGAACGCATCCCAGGGACGGTCGAAGGTGTCGGCGATGATCACCTCGTCCTGAAAGATGTCCGCGCTGGCCTGCAGCGATTCGCGGCTGGCGCTGGCATGCGCGTCCAGCTGGCTGCGCAGCGAGGCGCTGCCGCCGATGGCGTCCTGCAGCTGTGCCGCATACTGCGCCTGCTGCTTCTCCAGCTCCAGCACCAGGTTGTCCAGCGTGTTGCTGGCATCGGAATTGAGGTAGCCCTGGCCGAAGGTGTACGAGCCCACCGCACGCCCCTGCCCCAGCAGGACGCTGATGGCCGGGGTCACCGAGGTCAGCAGTTCGCTAAGCAGGCGCACCTCGCGGTCGGCGTCCTGGCTGAGACCCGATTGCCCGGCGACCAGCTTGATCATCACCTGGGACTGGCCCAGCAGCACCTGCGCCATGGCCGTCTTCGACTGCAGCGACTGCTCGGCCTGGGCGGCGCTCAGCGCGGCGACGAGTTCGTCGCGCCGGCTGTTGAATTCGGCGACCTGCTCCGCGGCATCGCTCACCGGCGCGAGCGCCTGCAGCTGCGTCGAGAGCTCGCCTTCCACCTTGCCCAGCCGGGCGATCAGCGTCTCGACGTTGCCGGTCTGGCCGATGATCGACTCGATCTGCACCAGGTCCTTCCAGTCTTCCATGCTGCGCCGCAGTTGCAGCGCCGCGCCGAGCAGCTCGAGGCTGCGCAGCTCCGTGCGGGTGCCGACGAACTCCCGGTACGAATCGCGCACCAGGTAGAAGTTGCTCAGCAGCATGGGAACGAAGAAGAGGACGCTGACCAGGCTGAACTTCATGCCGAAGCTCAGGCGGTTCATGAACGCGACAGCGGGATATAACAGGCTATTCACACGACGTCTCCCGAATATTATTGGAATGTGCTTACGGACCGGCGCAGGCCGTAGCAGGGTTCGTCAGAGAGGTGGCATCGAGCCGAGTTATACGGGATATCGGTTCGGTGTTTTGTAACTTAAGGTAATGGCCAGGTGATACCAGCCCGACGGGCGCTCAGGTCCGCACGGCGAAGCGTCTGGCATGCGGGCTGCACGGCCGCAGCCCGCAATGACCATGCAGCGAGCGTATGTCTCGACATTCAGGCGGGTCGGGCACATCGCCGCGAGTGCGCTCACAGGGCCCGGTGTGCACGAGTCTTTCCTAGGGAGCGGCCGAAAGCGACTTGCCTGACTCAGATCTCTTGCCGTTTCGCGCCGAGTACTCCGGCTCGTACCTGCAGCGCTCTGACTCCTTATGTAGGAGCAGGCCATGCCTGCGAACAGGGCCGACAATGTCGGTACGGCTGCTTTTTCGCGGGCATGGCCCGCTCCCACGACGGTCGGGAACCGGAACGGCAACAGGCCCTAGGCCAGGATCGTCCAGATGGCGATAACCGCGTACCAGAGCATGCGGGTGCGCACCAGCAGCGCGGCCAGGCCATCGAGCCGGGCGATGCCGGCTTCGCCATCGATCGCAGCCGGCAGGTCGGCCGCCAGCGGCCCTGCATCGGCGAGCAGCCGCGGGGCCGGAACGTCCCAGCTCAGCAACTGGTGCAGCAGCGCACGATTGACCGCGACGAAGTTGCCAACCAGGGCGAAGCTGGCCAGCAGCAGCCGTACCGGTAGCCAGTCGAAGGCATGCCGCAACTGCTCGGCCCGCTCGCGCAGGCCGGCCAGCTGCGCGTGCTCCATGCACAGCGCCAGCAGCCGATAGGCCAGCGCCGCCATCGGCCCGAGCAGCAGGTACCAGAAGACCACCGCGAAGAAGCCTTCATAGCTTCGCCACAGCAAGTGCGCCTGCGCCGCCTGCAGCAGGCTCGGCGGATCCTCCGCCCGCAGGCCGGCGTCGCGCTCGGCGGCCAGCGCCGCGGCTTCCTCGTCGCCGCGCCGCCAGGCATCGCGGAAGGCGCCGAGCTCCGTCTTGGCGTGGCCGCGTCCGAGGCTGTAGAGCAACACCAGCAGGTGCAGCGGCAGGCTCAGCCAGCCGTAGGCCAGTGGCTCCAGTGCCAGCAGCAGGAGCCCGAGCAGCAGCACCGGCAGCAGGACCAGCGCCAGCAACGCCAGCCAGGGAGCTCCGTTCAGGCGTGGACTGGCTTCGGCCTGGCGCAGCCGCGCGAGCCAGAAGCCGTCACGTTGCAGGCGCGGTCGCCAGTCGGAGAACTTCTCCACCAACAGCACCAGCAGAACCACCAGAAAACTCATCTTCGCTTCCTTCCGTCAGCAGGTAATGGTCGCCGCGCGCAGGCGCAGCCAGTCGAATGCCGGACCGGGATCGGTCTTGCGCCCCGGGGCGATATCGCTGTGGCCGCAGACCCGCTCGGGCGTGATGGCCGGATAGGCCCGCTGCAGCAGCCGGCAAAGCTCGATCAGCGAACGATACTGCGGCTCGGCGAAGGGCTCGCAGTCGGTGCCTTCCAGTTCGATGCCGAGGGAGAAATCGTTGCAGCCCTCGCGCCCCTCGAAACAGGACACGCCGGCATGCCAGGCGCGGTCCAGACAGGAAACGAATTGGGTGATCGCGCCATCACGCTCGATGAGGAAGTGCGCCGACACCTGCAGCTCGGCGATCTCCTCGAAGAACGGATGTTCGCCGCGCGACAGGCCGTTCTGAAAGAACTGCTGGACCTTGCCGGTGCCGAACTGGCCAGGCGGCAGGCTGATGTTGTGGATGACCAGCAGCGAAACCTCGCCATCCGGGCGCTGATTGAAGTTCGGTGACGGACAGTGGCGGATGCCGTGGCACCAGCCTGTCGCGGAATCCAGGTGCATCGTGCGGGCCCTTGCTGACGGCAGTTCCGCAGGCTATCGCCTGCCGACCGCCAGCTGCAAGCGCACGAATGTATCGAGACACGAGCGCTCGACGCATCGACCGACCGCCAGGGTTCGGACGACGCCCGGCCAGCATCACTCGTTATCGGCTAGCCGCAGGCTGGCCGCCTTCTTTTCGTCGCGCCGCGAGGCCAGCCGATCGGCCAGCCGGGTCGGCTCCGGCAAGCGATAGCGCGTCACGTACTGCATCACCAATCGCGGCGCCGTGGCCAGGCTGACGCGATTGCCCGGCGAGACGATCAGCGGCCGCACCTTGTCCTTGCTGCGCAGCACGCTGCCGATCACCTCGCCGGTGCGCTTGTCGCGCAGGTCCACCCGGGAGCCGCGAGCCAGGTCCAGTTCGTCGTGCTCGCCGGTGAGAATCTTCTTCGCCACGCCGATGGTCGGCAGCCCGGTCACCACGCCGAGGTGCGCGGCGATCCCCAGGCGCCGCGGATGGGCGATGCCGTGGCCGTCGGAAAAGATCAGGTCGGGGACTTCCGGCAGCGCCTCGAGGGCCTGCAATACCGCCGGCAGTTCGCGAAACGACAGCAGCCCCGGGATATAGGGCATGCTGGTGGGAATCCGCGCCAGGCTCTGGGCGACCACCTCCAGCGTCGCCGCATCCAGCAGCACCACGGCGGCGCGGGTGATGGCGCCGTCCTCTTCGAAGCCGACATCCACGCCGGCGATCAGGCGCAAGGACGCAAAGTCGTCCTCCAGCCGCGCCTGCGCCGCCAGGGCTTGCTGCATCTGCCGCGCCGCGGCGGGCGTGCCGTCCCAGTCGCCGAACGGCGCGGCGGGATAGGGAGGTTGCGCATCGCTCATGGTTTTCTCCTGTCTGTCAGCCGTTCGACGCCCCGTCGCCAGGGCGGTTCAGCACAGCACGAAAGGGCGGGACTGGACAGCCGCGCAAAAAAATAGGACGCTCCAGCCGCCTGGCGGCAGTTTTACCGCATCCACAATAATCAGAATCGCATGCGCATGGCCAATCTCGAATCACTCAAGCACATCGGCATCCTCGCCACCGAAGGCGTCTTCGCCTCGACGCTCATGCAGGCCAAGGACTTCTTCCACATGGCCAGCCTGCGCCACGGCAAACAGCTCGGCCTGGACCTGACGCCCGCCTTCGAGACCCGCCTGGTCAGCCCGGACGGCAAGCCGGTGACCACCTTCAGCGGCACCGTCATCGACGTGGATGGCGCATTGAGCAGCGCCGACCTGATCATTCTGCCGGCGTTCTGGGGCGATTTCGATGCGCTGTGCCGGCGCTACCCGCAGGTCGTCCCCTGGCTGCGCGAACGGCACGCCGCCGGCAGCGCGATCTGCGGCGAGGCCACCGGGGTGTTCTGGATGGCCCAGGCGGGCCTGCTGGATGACCGCGAAGCGACCACCCACTGGCGCTTCTGCGGCGAATTCGCGCAGCGCTTCCCGCGGGTGCAGTTCAGCGCCGACAAGCACCTCACCGACAGCGACAACCTCTACTGCGCCGGCGGCACAACCTCGGCCTGCGACCTCTACATGTATCTGGTGGAGCGCTTCTGCGGCGCGAACGTGGCCCAGGGCATGGCCCGCGACGTACTGTTCGAGCTGCAGCGCAGCTACAGTCCGGGCCGGCTCGGCTTCGGTGGGCAGAAGTTGCATCTGGATACGCGGATCCTGCAGATCCAGGAGTGGCTGGAGGCCCACTTCGCGGAGAAATTCCGCTTCGAGGACGTGGCGCGCCAGCACGGCATGAGCATCCGCAACTTCATGCGCCGCTTCCAGGCCGCCACCGGCGACAAGCCGCTGCACTACCTGCAGCGTCTGCGCATCGAAACGGCCAAGAGCCTGCTGGCCACCACCGGCAAGAGCATCAAGACGATCAGCTACGAAGTGGGCTACGACGACGCCAGCTTCTTCGCCCGCCTGTTCCGCCAGCACACCGAGCTGTCACCGAATCGGTATCGGCAGCAGTATCGGCATAAGGGCAGCTGAAAGCTACAAGCTACAAGCTACAAGCTACAAGCTACAAGCGTGGAACGCCCCGCAGGTTTTTCCGGCTTCTACTTGCAGCTTGCGGCTTATAGCTGCCTTCAGGGCTTATGCGGCCGCGCCAGGTATTCGTGGGACTGCATCTCGAGCAGGCGGCTCAGGGTGCGCTGGAATTCGAATTCCAGGCGGCCGCCGGCGTAGAGGTCCTTGAGTTCCACCTCGGCGGAGAGGATCAGCTTGACGTTGCGATCGTAGAACTCGTCGACCATGTTGATGAAGCGGCGGGCCATGTCGTCCTTGGCCACGTTCATCTGCTCGATGTTGGAAACCAGCACGGCATCGAAGATCTTGCCCAGCTCGATGTAGTCGTTCTGGCTGCGCGGCCCGTCGCAGAGGGCGCGGAATTCGAACCAGGCGACATCGTTGGCGACCTTGCGCGCCATGATCTCGCGGTTCTCGATCAACAGCGCCTCGTTCTCCAGCACCGTGCAGTTTTCCGTCAGCAGGCTGCGGAAACTCCTCTCCAGGCTCTGTTCGGCCTCGGCATCCAGCGGGAAATGGTAGAGCTCGGCCTGCTCCAGCGCGCGCAGGCGATAGTCGATGCCGCTGTCGACGTTGACGATCTCGGTATGCTTCTTCAGCAGCTCGATCGCCGGCAGGAACCGGGCACGCTGCAGGCCATCCTTGTACAGGCCGTCCGGCACGATGTTGGAGGTCGCGACCAGGCTCACGCCGTTCTTGAACAGCTCGTCTAGCAGGGTGGCGAGGATCATCGCGTCGGTGATGTCGGAGACGAAGAATTCGTCGAAGCAGATCACCCGGGCCTCGTCGGCGAAGCGCTTGCCGATGATGGTCAGCGGGTTCTTCTCGCCCTTGAGGGTCTTCATTTCCTCGTGCACGCGCTTCATGAAACGGTGGAAGTGCGTGCGCATCTTCTGCTTGAACGGCAGCGCGTCGAAGAAGGTGTCGACCAGATAGGTCTTGCCGCGGCCCACTCCACCCCAGAAGTAGATGCCCTTGATCGGCGCCTGCTGCTTCTTGCCGAACAGCTTGCCGAGCAGGCCGCTCTTGCTGCGGTCGTCGGCCACCAGGTCGTCGTACAGACGCTGCAGGTGGCGCACCGCGTTTTCCTGGGCGGCATCGTGGAAGAAGTCAGGACGTTTCAGGTCGGCCTGATAGCGCTCAAGAGGAGTCATGGCGGAGTCTGGGTAGTGAAACGGGGCCGACACTTTAGCCGCGCCCTCGGTGGTTGGCAATTTACTCAGGTCGTTCAAGCGTCGGTCCTCCCGGGACTGCCGTGCAAGGGCGCAATGCGCCAGGGCCGCGCCACGCGCAGCCCGGCGGGCGCCGTCGTTACTCGACGAGCGTGGCCAGCGCCTCGCGCACGCGCAGCATGGCGGCATCGAGGGCGTCGGCGTTCTCGTAGTGCGGGCTGTCGGCGATGCATTCGTCGTCCAGCCACAGGGTGAACTGATCGCCCTCGTCCTCGCGCAGTTCCAGGGCATCCGGGCCGCCGGCGATCAGGCGCTGGGTCAGGGCGCCGATCGCCTTCGGATTGCTCAGCGGCCGCGACAGCAGCAGTTCCTCGCCGTCGGGCGCGAAGAAGCGGAAGCGGAAAGCGCCGTCGGCCTCGCGGAAGCTGGCGAAGCGCGCCACCTTGCTGGCCTTCTTCTTTGCCGGCGCGCTGCCTTTCACTTCGCTGCGGAAATTGCGCAGGCCCACCGCCTCGCGCAGTTCGCCGAGGAACGGCGTGGCGATCCGCCGGGCCTTGGCCGCGCCGGCCTGGAGGATGTCCTCCAGCTCGGCGGGCCTGGCGATCAGGGTGTGGTACAGCTCGCGCGCCTCGCCCAGCTCGTTGTCGAGCAGTTGGAACAGGCGCTGCTTGGCATCGCCCCAGGCCAGCCCGTCGAGCAGTTCGCGGCGGAACGCGTCCTGCTGCGCCGGGGTGGCGAAGGCCTGATAGAGGGTGAACAGGTGCGAGCTGTCCGGGTCCTTGGGCTCGCCCGGCAGCCGGGAGTCGGTGACGATGCGCGCGATGGCGCCCTTCAGCTCCTTGGCGCTACCGAACAGCGGGATGGTGTTGTCGTAGCTCTTGGACATCTTGCGCCCGTCCAGCCCCGGCAGCGTGGCCACGCCGTCCTCGATCACCGCCTCGGGCAGGGTGAAGAACTCCTTGCCGTTGCCGAACAGGTGGTTGAAGCGTTGCGCGATGTCCCGCGCCATCTCCACGTGCTGGATCTGGTCGCGCCCCACCGGCACCTTGTGCGCGTTGAACATCAGGATGTCCGCCGCCATCAGCACCGGGTAGCTGTACAGGCCCATGGTGACGCCGGCATCCGGGTCCTCGCCGTTCTCGACGTTCTTGTCCACCGACGCCTTGTAGGCGTGGGCGCGGTTGAGCAGGCCCTTGGCGGTGACGCAGGTCAGCAGCCAGGTCAGCTCGGGGATCTCGGGAATGTCGGACTGGCGGTAGAAGGTCACCCGCTCGGCATCCAGCCCGCAGGCCAGCCAGGTCGCGGCGATTTCCAGGCGCGAGCGCTGGATGCGCAGCGGGTCGTCACACTTGATCAGCGCATGGTAGTCGGCGAGGAAGTAGAAGGAGTCCGCCGCCGCGTCGCGGCTGGCCAGGACCGCCGGACGAATCGCCCCGGCGTAGTTGCCCAGGTGCGGCGTGCCGGTGGTGGTGATGCCGGTAAGAATTCGGGTGTTCATGTGCAGTACGTCTCGCTCATTGCAGCCGGAGCCGGAACAGTTCCTAGAGCCGCGGAGCGACCAGCTCCTTCAGCTCGACCAGCTTGCCGTGAAAAAAGTGGCCGCATTCTGCCACTTTCAACAGCTCATGGGGGCGCTGCAGGCCGGCGGAAAAGGCATAAACCGATTCGGCATCGATCACTTCGTCCTGCTCCGGCTGGATGATGGTCAGCTCGCAACGCTCCGCCAGCGGCTGTTCGACGAGCCGGGAAACCGCCGGCGCGACCATGAACAGCCGCTGCAGCGCTACGCCCTCGGCCTCCAGGCGGGCGGCCAGGCTGCCGGCGACGAAGCCACCGAAGGAGAAGCCCAGCAGGGTCAGCGGCAGCCCGGGGTGCTGCGCCATCAGCCAGCGCAGCGCCGCCTCGGCATCGTCCACTTCGCCGTCGACCATGTCGTGCTCACCGGCGCTGCCGCCGACGCCGCGATAGTTGAAGCGCAGCGTGCTGTAGCCGGCATCGCGCGCCGTACGCTGCAGGGTCGAAACGACCTTGTTCAACATGGTGCCACCCTTGACCGGGTTCGGGTGGCAGATCAGCGCCAGCCCCTTGGCCTGCGGCTGCTCGAAGTACAGACCTTCCAGCACCCCGCAGGGGCCGTCGAGAGAAAGAGGGATTTCACGTTTCAACAAAGCAGGAACTCCGTGACCTTGGGACGAGTCGACTCGTCTTGCTAACTAGCTGCCGGTGACCGCCGCCTCGCGCCGCGGTATACAGAGCAGGTACGAGACGTTAACGTAAGCACAGCCGTTTATATAGAGGAAGGACTCGTGGAACAGACCCTCGCGACCTGGTTGCTCCCGATCGTCGGCCTGATCGCCGGCATCGCCATCGGTTATCTGGTGGCTCGCAGCAGCGCACCGAACCGCACACAGCGCCAGGTCGACGACCTGCAAGAGCGCTTCGACACCTATCAGAGTGAAGTGGTCACCCACTTCAACACCACCGCCAGCCTGCTGCGCAAGCTCACCAGCAACTACCAGGACATCCAGGATCACCTGTCCGACGGGGCCAGCCGCCTGGCGCTCGACGAGCAGACCCGCCAACGCCTGCTCGCCTCGCTGCACAACGAGGAGAACCATGGTTCCCGCGAGCGCCTGTCCTCGCCAACCTTCACCGAGCCGCCGAAGGACTATGCGCCGAAAAGCGACGACACCCCCGGCACCCTGCACGAGAACTTCGGCCTGAAGAGCCGCCACTGACCGCCCCGCCCTACGCCGCACGCCTCCCGTAGGAGCGAGCCATGCTCGCGAACCCCGGCCACGCCAGCGCATTGCGGGCATGGCCTCGGCGTCCCCGCACGCTCCTGTAGGGAGCGAGCCATGCTCGCGAACCCGGCCACACCAAAGCATCGCGGGCATGGACTCGGCGTCCCCGCACGCCCCTGTAGGAGCGAGCCATGCTCGCGAACCCGGCCACGCCAAAGCATCGCGGGCATGGACTCGGCGTCCCCGCACGCCCCTGTAGAAGCGAGCCATGCTCGCGAACCCGGCCACGCCAGCGCATCGCGGGCATGGCCCGCTCCTACTGGCGCAGACGCATCGACAGATCCACCGCACGCACATGCTTGGTCAGCGCGCCGATGGAGATGTAGTCCACCCCGGTTTCCGCGACACTGCGCAGCGTCTCGTCACTGATCCCGCCCGACGCCTCCAGCTTGGCCTTGCCGGCGGCGATGCCGACGGCCGCACGCATGTCGCCCAGGCTCAGCTCGTCCAGCATGACGATATCGGCTCCCGCCTGCAGCGCCTGCTCGAGTTCGTCGAGGCTTTCCACTTCCACTTCCACCGGCTTGCCCGGTGCGATGCGATGCGCGGCCGAGATGGCAGCGGCGATGCCGCCACAGGCCGCGATATGGTTTTCCTTGATCAGGAAGGCGTCGTACAGGCCAATGCGGTGGTTGTGGCAACCGCCACAGGTCACGGCGTATTTCTGCGCCAATCGCAGCCCGGGGATGGTCTTGCGCGTGTCGAGCAACTGCACCCCCGTACCTTCCACCATGTCGGCATAGTGGCGGCAGCGGGTGGCGACGCCGGACAGCGCCTGCAGGAAGTTCAGCGCGCTGCGCTCGCCGGTGAGCAGCGCGCGCGCTGGGCCCTCGAGATGGAACAGCACGCGGCCCGCCTCGACCCGGTCGCCATCGGCGACCTGCCAGTGCACGGCCACCCGCGGGTCGATCTGGCGGAACACCGCATCGACCCAGGCCACGCCACTGATCACCGCCGCCTCGCGGGTGATGACCGAAGCATGCCCCAGGCGCTCGGCGGGGATCAGTTGGGCGGTGATGTCGCCGCTGCCGATGTCCTCGGCCAGGGCCCGGCGGACGTTGGCGTCGATTTCGGCAGTCAGATCAGCAAGGGTCAGATTCGGCATGACGGGCTCCTCAAGGTTGCCGGGATTATAAGGGCTGCGCCGAACGGGCGCAGCGACAAGCCGGCTCGCGCCCGCGAAGCGCCCTGCCATCGGTTCTTTACCGCTCGGCGGAAAAGCCGCGAGTATCTGTGAGCCAAGTCATGTCCAATGAAAAACTGGGGTTGGCAAGCGATCATGATGCTTATAATCAACCCAAGAAAATTGACGCCACACAAATGACGATGACCCGGCGGCGGGCACGTTGTAAAACCGAAGCGCTCGACTATGCTGCGCATGGACTTCGGTTCGACAAGAGAATCCCGCACTGGATCGCGGGCTCGCCCGATGCCTTCCGCCTTGCTCTGCCACCGTGGTTACCTTTATAAGAACGCTGACCGAACAAAGCGTTGTGACCGCCCCTAAGCCGGCGACCGCAGGAGAGTCTCGATGCGAACCGATGCGAAAGTGGTGCACCTGAACAAGGCCGCCCCCGAGCGCAAGCCTTCTTCACCGGCGGGAAGACTGCCCGTGGCGCTCATCAGCGTGCGCGACAAGGCTGCCCAGCAGCTGCGCCAGGCCCTGCAGTCGCTTTTCGACAACGCCGATGACTCGCTCTTCGAGATCGCCGACCGCGCCACCAGCAACGCCGAGCAGAACGCCTTCTTCGAGGCCATGCGCGATTTGCGCATGAAGCGGCGCAACATCGAGCGCGGCTTCCTGCACCAGCTGTTCGAGTCCTTCGCCACCCTCAATCAGTACGAGATCGGCAAGCCGCCGGCGCTCGACAGCGTATCCGCCGACAACCTGTCCCTGGTGCAGAACGACGAACTGGAAGAGTCCGTCGCCATCGACACCATGGTCGCCAAGGTCATGAGCCGCGCCGCACAGCCGCTGGGGCACCTGACCACCCGCATGAACGCACTGATCAGCAAGAAGCTCGACGACAAGAGCAACCCGCTCGGCCCGCACGCACTCTGCGATTGCTTCATCGAGGCCTGCAGCAGCCTCGGCGTAGGGATCAAGGTCAAGCTGATCATCTTCAAGCTTTTCGAAAAATACGTGCTGGCCGATCTCGACCAGCTGTATGCCGAGGCCAACCAGACCCTGGTCGCCGCCGGCATCCTGCCGGAACTCCAATCCGCGCCGCCGCGCCGCCAGCAGCGCCCCGGCATGCCGGCCGGCAGCCATGCGTCGGCCGCGCCGCTCGGCCAGGCTGCCCATGCCGACGAGGGCCTGCAGGAAGCCGCGTTCAGCGCCCTGCACAATCTGCTGTCGGAACTGCGAGGCAGTAGCGCCCTGCCCGCCCGCAGCATTCCCAACGACGCCATTCCGATTTCCAGCCACGATCTGCTGCGCCTGCTTTCGCACATGCAGACCCGCGCCCCGCAGACCGTCGACGATTTCGACCTGCAGGAGCAGCTCGGCAGCCTGCTGAACCGCGTCAGCGCCAAGAGCGGCAGGTCGCGGGTGGTCGGCGAGATCGATGACGACGTCATCAACCTCGTTTCCATGCTGTTCGAGTTCATCCTCGACGACCGCTCCCTGCCGGACTCGCTCAAGGCCCTGATCGGCCGCCTGCAGATCCCGCTGCTCAAGGTCGCGGTGCTGGACAAGACCTTCTTCAGCCGCGGCAGCCACCCGGCCCGCCGCCTGCTCAACGAGATCGCGACCGCCGCCATGGGCTGGGGCGATCAGGACGAAACCCAGCGCGACAGCCTCTATCAGAAGATCGAGCAGATCGTGGCTCGCCTGCTCAACGACTTCGTCGACGACCCGACCATCTTCTCCGAACTCCTGGCCGACTTTCTCGCCTTCGTCGGCGACGAGCGCCGCCGCAGCGAACTGCTCGAACAGCGCACCCGCGACGCCGAGGAAGGCCGCGCCAAGGCCGAGATCGCCCGCCAGGAAGTGGAACACGCACTGAACCAGCGCCTGCTCGGCAAGACCCTGCCGGAGGTCGTGGTACGCCTGCTGCAGGAGGCCTGGAGCAAGGTTCTGCTGCTGACCTGCCTGAAGCACGGCACCCACTCCCCGGAATGGCAAGCCGCTCTGGACACCATGGACGACCTGGTCTGGAGCGTGACCCCGCACGAGGACGAGGCATCGCGGGCGCGCCTGCTGGAACTGGTGCCGAGCCTGCTCAAGGCCCTGCGCGAAGGGCTGGTCAGCGCCGCCTTCGATCCTTTCTCCACGGGCGACTTCTTCACCCAGCTCGAAGCACTTCACGTCCAGACCCTGCAACGTTTCCAGCAGGCGGAAAGCACGCCGGAAAAAGTGCAACCCGCGGCCAATCCGGAAGCCCGTCCCGAGGCCCCGGCAGCGGCCGAAGCGGCGCCGGCCATGGTCGAAGTCGTCGAACAGATCGTGCTGTTGGCGCCCGGCGAAAGCCGCAACCCGGAGCCGGAAATCAGCCTGCCGGACAACGACGAAGCCCTGGTCCAGGTCGACAACCTGCGCGTCGGCAGCTGGGTCGAATTCCAGGAAGACGAGGAGCACAAGCTGCGCTGCAAGCTCGCCGCGGTGATCAAGCCCACCGGCAAGTACATCTTCGTCAACCGTACCGGCATGAAAGTCCTGGAAAAGACCCGCATGGGCCTGGCGACCGAATTCCAGCGCGGCGCCATTCGCCTGCTCAACGACACGCTGCTGTTCGACCGCGCCCTGGAATCGGTCATCGGCAACCTGCGCAAGCTGAAGAACACCTGACGAACCTTCGCCGGAACCGCCCATGGTCCGCGCTTGGCTTTTGGTCCTGCGCCGTTAGAATGCCTGCATTCCCCTCGAGGTGCTTATGCCCAGCCGCCTGAACCCCGAAGACCAGCAGCGCGTCGACGAATACCTGCGCGCCCCCCAGCATCAGGTCGAGCGCCGGCCGTTCCGGCCCTGGCTCCTGCTGCTGCTCGTGCTGGTTGTGGTAATCGGCCTTGGCCTGCTGAGCCGCCTCCTGAGCCGTCTGGCGTCATGAGCCTCGCTCGCCCGACCGCGCCGCCGATTTCCTTGCAGCCTATGAGTCATCCCCATGTCACATCGAATCGTAATCGTCGGCGGCGGCGCCGGCGGACTGGAGCTTGCCACCCGCCTGGGTAGATCCCTGGGCAAGCGCGGCAAGGCCCGCGTCACCCTGGTGGACGCCAATCTCACGCACATCTGGAAGCCCCTGCTGCACGAAGTCGCCGCTGGTTCGCTGAACTCCTCCGCCGATGAGCTCAACTACGTGGCCCAGGCAAAATGGAACCATTTCGAGTTCCAGATGGGGCGCATGGCGGGCCTGGATCGCGCCAACCAATGCATCCGGCTGGAAGCCACCCGGGACGAGTTCGGCATAGAACTAGTTCCTGCCCGCTCGCTGCATTACGACACCCTGGTGATCGCGGTCGGCAGCACCACCAACGACTTCGGCACGGCGGGCGCTGCCGAGCATTGCATCTTCCTCGACACCCGCGAGCAGGCGGAACGCTTCCACCGGCAATTGCTGAGCCACTACATGCGCGCCCACGCAGGCGAGACCGGCTCCAGCGATATCAGCATGGCGATCGTCGGAGCCGGCGCTACCGGCGTCGAGCTCGCTGCCGAACTGCTTCACGCCGCCAAGGAGCTGGCCGCCTATGGCCTGGATGGCATCAAGCCGGAGAACGTGCGGATCACCCTGATCGAGGCCGGGCCGAAGGTGCTGCCGGCGCTGCCCGAGCGTATCAGCCAGCCCGTCCACCAGACGCTGCTCGACCTGGGGGTGAAGGTGCTCACCGGAGCCGCGGTCAGCGATGTCAGCGCCGAAGGGCTGCATACCCAACAGGGCCAGTTCATTCCGGCCAGTCTCAAGGTCTGGGCAGCGGGAATCAAGGCACCGGCCTTCCTGCACGAGCTCGATGGCCTGGAGACCAACCGGATCAACCAGTTGGTGGTGCATCCCACCCTGCAGAGCACTCGCGACGATGCCATCTTCGCCTTCGGCGACTGCGCCGCCTGTCCGCAGCCGGACAGCGAACGCAACGTGCCGCCCCGCGCACAGGCCGCGCACCAGCAAGCCTCGCTGCTGGCCAAGTCGATTCGCCTGCGGCTGGAGGGCAAGCCGCTACCGAGTTACCGCTACAAGGACTATGGCTCGCTGATTTCGCTGTCGAGCTTCTCGGCGGTGGGCAACCTGATGGGCAACCTCACCGGCAACGTCATGCTCGAAGGCTGGCTGGCGCGAATGTTCTATATCTCACTGTACCGCATGCATCAGATCGCCCTTTACGGCGTCCCTCGCACGCTGCTGATGATGCTGGGCGACAAGCTCAGTCGCAGTACCGAACCGCGGTTGAAGCTGCACTGAGGGGCCCCGTGCACAGTCAGGTCGGAGCCCATAGCCTGAGGCGCACAGGCTGGGCCGGGGCGCGTAGCGTAGGTTGGGTCGGGGCGCGCAGCCTGAGGAGCGCAGCGACGAAGCCCAACACGTTCATCGCCCCTGTTGGGCTTCGCTACGCTCAGCGCCAACCTACCTGTGAACGTCCGGGCCAGAATCCGAACCCGACACGTCCAGCAAGCCCTGCAACACAAAACGAGGACATAAAAAAAAGCCGGATGCCCTTTCGGATCATCCAGCTTTTTCTGCTTCCCGCGGAAGCCTCGTATGGTGGGTCGTGTAGGATTCGAACCTACGACCAATTGGTTAAAAGC
>NZ_JADDIX010000098.1:314-152787 GCF_015070855.1 Pseudomonas lopnurensis | reverse complement strand
AATGATTAACAGTCATTTGCTCTACCGACTGAGCTATCGCGGAACAACTATCTATTCCAGCTCTTCAGCGTCACTTACGTTCCCGCTTCAGAGGCGCGCCATTTTACGGTTCCCGGCAACGCTGTCAAGCCTGGAAATGCGATTCCTGACAATACTTTGCGTTCCCCCAGCGCAACGCTCGGAATGCCCCATTCAATGGATCGCGACCTGCGCGCCAGCCATTCGGCGGCACGCAGGTCGGCATCAGCCAACGTCAGTCGAAGACGATCTGCTCGCCTTCGACCCGCGCCTTGACCGTGCTGCCTGGCGCGAACTGGCCGGAGAGGATCTGCTGCGCCAGCGGATTCTCGATCCAGCGCTGGATGGCGCGCTTGAGCGGCCGCGCGCCATAGACCGGGTCGTAGCCGACGGCGATCAGCTTGTCCAGCGCCTCCTGGGTGAGCTCCAGGCTCAGCTCGCGTTCGGCCAGGCGCTTGCGCAGACGTCCCAGCTGGATCTCGGCGATACCGGCGATCTGCTCGCGACCCAGCGGATCGAAGACCACCACTTCGTCGATACGGTTGACGAACTCCGGGCGGAAATGATGCGCCACCGCATCCATCACCGCCGCCCGCTGGGCCTCCGGATCGCCCACCAGCTCCTGGATCTGCGCCGAGCCGAGGTTCGAGGTCATCACCACCACGCTGTTGCGAAAGTCCACGGTACGCCCGTGGCTGTCGGTCAGGCGCCCATCCTCGAGCACCTGCAGGAGGATGTTGAACACATCCGGATGGGCCTTCTCGACCTCATCGAGCAGGACGACCGAATAAGGCTTGCGACGCACCGCCTCGGTCAGATAACCGCCCTCCTCGTAGCCGACATAGCCCGGCGGTGCGCCGATCAGGCGGGCCACCGAATGCTTCTCCATGAACTCGGACATGTCGATGCGGATCATCGCCTCCTCGGTATCGAAGAGAAATTCCGCCAGCGCCTTGCACAGCTCGGTCTTGCCCACCCCGGTCGGACCGAGGAACAGGAACGAACCGCTCGGACGATTCGGATCGGCCAGGCCGGCGCGCGAACGGCGCACGGCATTGGCCACCGCGACCACGGCCTCGTGCTGGCCGATCACCCGCTGGTGCAGCATGTCTTCCATGCGCAGCAGCTTCTCGCGCTCGCCCTCGAGCATCTTCGAGACCGGGATGCCGGTCCACTTGGACACCACCTCGGCGATTTCCTCGTCGGTCACCTTGTTGCGCAGCAGCTGGTTCTCCGCCTTGCCGTGCTGGTCGACCATCTGCAGGCTGCGCTCCAGGTCCGGGATGATGCCGTACTGCAGTTCGGCCATGCGCGCCAGATCGCCCTTGCGCCGCGCGGCCTCCAGGTCGGCCTTGGCCTGCTCGATCTTCTGCTGGATCTGCGCCGAGCCCTGCACCTCGGCCTTTTCCGACTTCCAGATTTCCTCGAGATCGGCGTATTCCTTCTCCAGCTTGGCGATATCGTCCTCGAGCTTGGCCAGGCGTTTCTTGGTCGCCTCGTCATCTTCCTTCTTCAGCGCCTCGCGTTCGATCTTCAGCTGGATCAGGCGACGGTCGAGGCGGTCCAGCTCTTCCGGCTTGGAGTCGATTTCCATGCGGATGCGGCTGGCCGCCTCGTCGATCAGGTCGATGGCCTTGTCCGGCAGTTGGCGGTCGGTGATGTAGCGGTGCGACAGTTTGGCCGCGGCGATGATCGCGCCATCGCTGATGCTGACCCCGTGGTGCACCTCGTAGCGCTCCTTGAGGCCGCGCAGGATGGCGATGGTATCCTCCTCGCTCGGCTCGTCCACCAGCACCTTCTGGAAGCGCCGCTCCAGCGCGGCGTCCTTCTCGATGTACTGGCGGTACTCGTCCAGCGTGGTGGCGCCCACGCAATGCAGCTCACCGCGTGCGAGGGCCGGCTTGAGCATGTTGCCGGCGTCCATGGCGCCCTCGGCCTTGCCGGCGCCGACCATGGTGTGCAGCTCGTCGATGAACAGGATCACCCGCCCTTCCTGCTTGGACAGCTCGTTGAGCACGGCCTTCAGGCGCTCCTCGAACTCGCCGCGGAACTTGGCGCCGGCGATCAGCGAGCCCATGTCCAGCGCCAGCAGGCGCTTGTCCTTGAGCCCGTCGGGCACCTCGCCGTTGACGATGCGCTGGGCCAGGCCCTCGACGATGGCGGTCTTGCCGACGCCCGGCTCGCCGATCAGCACCGGGTTGTTCTTGGTGCGCCGCTGCAGGACCTGGATGGTGCGGCGGATCTCGTCGTCACGACCGATCACCGGGTCGAGCTTGCCGTCCTCGGCGCGCTTGGTCATGTCCACGGTGTACTTGTCCAGCGCCTGGCGCGATTCCTCGGCGTTGGGATCGTTGACCGCCTCGCCGCCGCGCAGGTTGGCGATGGCATTCTCCAGCGCCTTCTTGCTCACGCCCTGGGCCAGCAGCAGCTTGCCCAGGCGGGTGTTGCCGTCGAGCGCAGCGAGCAGCACCAGCTCGCTGGAAATGTACTGGTCGCCCTTCTGCTGGGCCAGGCGGTCGGCCTGGTTGAGCAGGCGCGCCAGGTCCTGCGACAGGTTCATGTCGCCGGTGGGGTTCTGCAGCTTGGGCAGTTGGTCGAGCTCCTTGGTCAGCGCCTGACGCAGGGCGTTGATGTCGAAGCCCACCTGCATCAGCAACGGCCTGATCGAGCCGCCCTGCTGCTCGAGCAGCGCCTGCATCAGGTGCAACGGCTCGATGGACGGGTGATCCAGGCCAACGGCGATGGATTGGGCATCGGAGAGCGCAAGCTGCAGCTTGCTGGTCAAACGATCGATACGCATGGACGTTCATCCTCAAGGTAAAGGCAGGCCGGCGCACTGAACCGCCGTTACAGAAACCTGCGAGATGCAGCATAGATGAGGATGATTGTTGGAGATTCAAGGCGGATGACATTGATGCAGGTCATGCCCGGACCCGACAGTCACGCCTGGAGATCACTCCGGAGCTAGCGCTCCAGCCAGACCAGGCTGGCGAAGCGACCGGTACGCGGAGCGCGGCGGTAGGAGTAGAAACGCGGATCGCCGAAGGTGCACAGGCCGCCGCCATACACCGCGCTCACGCCACGAGCCGCCAGGCGGATACGGGCCAACCGGTAGAGATCGGCCATGAAACGCCCGGCATTGCGGCTCGGCCCGAATGCCTCGGCGCAGGCCGCGTGTTGCGCCAGGAAGGCCTCGCGCACTTCGGGCCCGACCTCGAACGCCCCGGGCCCGATGGCCGGCCCCAGCCAGACCAGCAGCTCGTCGGCCGGCACCGCCAGCGCCTGCAGCGTCGCTTCGAGCACGCCGCCGGCCAGCCCGCGCCAGCCGGCATGGGCCGCCGCCACCCGCGTACCGGCGCGGTCGCAGAGCAGCACCGGCAGGCAATCGGCGGTGAGCACCGCGCAGGCCTCGCCAGGCCTGTCGCTCCAGCTGGCATCGGCCACCGCACAGATGCCCGGCTCGGCCTCGATCACCACGCTCGAATGCACCTGCGACATCCACACCGGACGGCAGCCGAGCGTCTGTTGCAGGTAGCGGCGATTCCAGGCGACCGCGGTCGGCTCGTCGCCGACATGATCGCCCAGATTGAAGCGGTCGAACGGCGCGACGCTGACGCCGCCGCTGCGCGTCGTCACACAGGCGCGAACCCCGGCCGGCGCCGGCCAGTCGGGCACCAGCCAGTCGTCGGCCCGGGCGCTCACCCGATGAAGGCCTCGCGATCCTGCTGCAGCAAGGTCAGCAGCCAGACGAAATCGTCCGGCAGCGGCGATTCCCACTTCATCCGCTGGCCCGTGGCCGGGTGGTCCAGTTCGAGGAAGCGCGCATGCAGCGCTTGCCGCGGGAATTCGCGCAACGACTGCACCAGCGTCGGATTGGCCGCTGGCGGAATACGGAAGCGCCCGCTGTAGAGCGGGTCGCCCACCAGCGGATAGCCGAGATGGGTCATGTGCACGCGGATCTGGTGGGTACGGCCGGTTTCCAGCTTGACCCGCACATGGGTATGCGAGCGGAAGCGTTCGAGCACCCGGTAATGGCTGACCGCCGGCTTACCGCCCTCCACCACCGCCATGCGCTGGCGCTGCTGGCCGTGGCGGCCGATCGGCGCGTCGACGGTGCCGCCGGTGATGATCACGCCGATGACGATGGCTTCGTAGATGCGGCTGACGCTGCGCGCCTGCAACTGCTCGACCAGGCGGGTCTGCGCCTGCAGCGTCTTGGCCACGACCATCAGCCCGGTGGTGTCCTTGTCCAGGCGATGCACGATGCCGGCGCGCGGCACGTTGATCAGGTCCGGCACATGGTGCAGCAAGGCGTTGAGCAAGGTGCCGTCGGCATGCCCGGCGGCCGGATGCACGACCAGGCCGGCCGGCTTGTCGATCACCAGGATGTGCTCGTCCTCGTAGACGATATCCAGCGGAATCTCCTGCGCCACCCACTCCCCCTGCGCCTGCTGCTCGGCGGAGAGTTCGAGCACCGCACCGGCATGCACGGTATCGCGCGGACGCAGCGCGGCGCCATCCACGGTCAGCAGGCCGTCCTTGATCCAGGCGGCGAGACGCGAGCGCGAGTGCTCGGAAAAGAGCTGCGCCGCGACCTGATCGAGGCGTTGCCCGCCGAGGTCGAACGGCACCTCGGCGCGAAGTTGGATGGCCTGTTTGGAAGTCGTGGACATACGCGGAGTGGATTCGTCTGAGAGAGGTGGGCAGCGTCCAGCGGCAGTGGACGGGTCCCTGGACCGCAGGCGGCGGAGCGGCCTTTGGTTTCGGCTACACGCTTGTGTTTAAATACGGCGTCTTTGTCCCGGCGCACCGGGGCGCTCATCATAACAGGACGGCTCCGCGCGAGACAGCCAGCCGTCACAGGGACGCAAGCCGCCATGCAAGTGAAACACCTGCTGCTGATCGCCATCCTCGCCCTTACCGCCGCCTGTTCGTCCAAGGAGCCGGTCAGCGAGAACCTGGGTGAAGTCGAGCTGTACCAGCAAGCACAGGCCGACCTGGACAACAAGAGCTATACCAGCGCCATCGAAAAGCTCAAGGCCCTGGAATCGCGCTATCCGTTCGGCCGCTTCGCCGAGCAGGCGCAGCTGGAACTGATCTACGCCTATTACCGGAACCTCGAGCCGGAAGCCGCTCGCTCCTCGGCCGAGCGCTTCATCCGCCTGCACCCGCAGCACCCGAACGTCGACTATGCCTACTACCTCAAGGGCCTGGCCTCCTTCGACCAGGACCGCGGCCTGCTCGCCCGCTTCCTGCCGCTGGACATGACCAAGCGCGACCCGGGCGCCGCTCGTGACTCGTTCAACGAGTTCGCCCAGCTCACCAGCCGTTACCCCAACAGCCGCTACGCGCCGGACGCCAAGGCGCGCATGATCTACCTGCGCAACCTGCTGGCGGCCAACGAAATCCACGTGGCGCACTACTACCTCAAGCGCCAGGCCTACGTCGCCGCCGCCAACCGCGGACGCTACGTGGTGGAGAACTTCCAGGGCACGCCAGCGGTGGCCGATGGCCTGGCGGTGATGACCGAGGCCTACCAGCGCCTGGGCCTCGACGACCTCGCCGACAGCAGCCTGCAGACCCTGCAGCTCAACTACCCGGATCACGCGACACTGGAAGACGGAAAATTCACCCCCGTCGAGCGCGAGGAAGACACCCGCAGTTGGCTGAGCAAGGCCACCCTGGGCCTGATCGAAGGCGAGGCGCCGCGCCCGGACACCTCGCGTGCGAACCGCGACGTGCTGCGCCAGTACGAGAGCGCGGCCCAGGATTTGCCCGAGGAACTGCGCCCCGTACTCAAGGAAGCGGAGCAGCAGGGCGAGAAGCGCTCCTGGTGGAGCCGCCTGACCTTCGGCCTGTTCGACTGAGCGCAAGGCCGGCTAGTTAGACAGTCGCGGCGCCATGGGCGATGAGAAGTACCCTGCCCGGCCACAACCGGATCGGCCCGGCAGGCGCCCCGGCGATCCGGCTGTAGCCGGCACGCTTTAATCAGGAAGAAAGATATGGGTCTGTTTCGTCTGCTGTTCTGGATCGCCCTGATCGCCGCCGCGTTCTGGCTCTGGCGACGTCTGTCGTCCAAGAAGGCCTCGCCCAGAAACCAGCAGACCACCCTGCCGATGGTCCGCTGCGCCCAGTGCGGTATCCATGTGCCACAGGACCAGGCGCTGCAGGCCGGCGAGCAGTGGTATTGCAGCCGCGCTCATCTCGAGCAGGGCAGCAAGCCTGGTGGGCACTGAGAGCCTTACCTTCCTGGGCGACCAGGGACAGCGCATCCTCCGCCTGTACCACCTCTATCGACTGACCATCGGCCTGGCGCTGGTCCTGCTGATCAGCAGCGATCTGCACAACGACCTGCTGCAGATGAGCAATCCGCAGGCGTTCCAGTATGGCGCCTGGCTTTACCTGATCCTCAACATCGTCGTCGCCGTGCTGGTGCAGAACCCGCGGCGCGACATTCCAGTGCTCGGCCTGGCGCTGATGGACGTGATCCTGCTGTCGGGGCTGTTCTATTTCGGCGGCGGAACCCCCAGCGGCATCGGTAACCTGCTGATCATCGCGGTCGCCATCGCCAACATACTCCTGCGCGGCCGCGTCGGCTTCTTCATCGCGGCGGTGGCGGCGATCGGCCTGATCTACCTGACCTTCTACCTCAGCATCAGCCACCCGAGCGCCAGCAGCCAGTATGTCCAGGCCGGCGCACTGGGCACGCTCTGCTTCGCCGCCGCCTTGCTGGTGCAGGGTTTGACCCGCCGCCTGCAGGCCAGCGAAAGCCTGGCGCGCCAACGCGCCGAGGACGTCGCCAACCTCGAGGCGCTCAATGCGCTGATCCTGCAGCGCATGCGCACCGGCATCCTGGTACTGGATTCACGGCAACGCATCCTGCTGGCCAATCAGAGCGCCCTGCATCTGCTCGGCCAGACTTCCCTGGCCGGCGAACGCCTCGCGCCGCGCTGCCCGGAGCTGCTCAAGGCCCTGCAGCAGTGGCGCGACAATCCGACCCTGCGCCCGCAGAACCTCAAGGCCACCCCCGGCGGCCCCATCCTGCAGCCGAGCTTCGCCGCCCTGCAGCATGGCGACAAGCTCGACACCCTGGTCTTTCTCGAAGACATCTCGCAGATCGCCCAGAAGGCCCAGCAGCTCAAGCTCGCCTCCCTCGGCCGGCTCACGGCCAGCATCGCTCACGAGATTCGCAACCCGCTCGGCGCCATCAGCCACGCCGCCCAGCTGCTGCAGGAATCCGAAGCGCTCGACGGACCGGACCGCCGCCTGGCGACGATCATCCAGGATCACTCGCGACGGATGAACCTGGTGATCGAGAACATCCTGCAGCTGTCGCGCCGGCGCCAGGCCGAACCGCAGTTGCTGGACCTCAAGTACTGGCTGCACCGTTTCGTCAGCGAGTTCCGCCAGGGGCTCGGCCCGCAGCAGAGTGTGCACCTGGAAACCATCGGCAGCTCGCTGCAGACCCGCATGGACCCGAACCAGCTGACCCAGGTGCTCACCAACCTGGTGCAGAACGGCCTGCGCTACAGCGGTCAGCAGCACCCTCAGGCGCAGGTCTGGCTGCGCCTGTTCCGCGACGAGGCCAGCGACCTGCCGGTGGTGGAAGTGCTCGACGACGGCCCCGGCATCGCCGCCGAGCAGTTGCAGAACCTGTTCGAGCCGTTCTTCACCACCGAGAACAAGGGCACCGGGCTGGGCCTGTACATTTCCCGCGAGCTGTGCGAAAGCAACCAGGCTCGCCTCGATTATCGCGAGCGCGCCGAGGGCGGCAGCTGCTTTCGCATCGTCTTCGCACACCCGCGCAAACTGGGCTGAGCGGTGGCGGCCCGCTTGCCGGCAACGCATCACACATCGACCAATGCGGCAGGCACGCCCGCCTGCCGCGGAGTTAACATGGCCGGCGACCCGAACGCCGGGTGACCGCCGTTTCAGCCAACAAGAGCAGGACCATGACCGCGCGCCAGAAAGCACTGATCATCGACGACGAGCCGGATATCCGCGAGCTGCTGGAAATCACCCTCGGCCGCATGAAGCTCGATACCCGCAGCGCATGCAACCTCAAGGAAGCCCGCGAATGGCTGGCGCGCGAGCGCTATGATCTGTGCCTGACCGACATGCGCTTGCCCGACGGCAGCGGCCTGGAGCTGGTGCAGCACATCCAGCAGCAGCACCCGCAACTGCCGGTGGCGATGATCACCGCCTACGGCAGCCTGGATACCGCCATCGGCGCACTCAAGGCCGGGGCGTTCGACTTCCTCACCAAGCCGGTGGATCTCAACCGCCTGCGCGAGCTGGTCGGCACCGCCCTGCGCCTGCGCGCGCCCGCGGCCGAGGAACTACCGGTGGACACCCGCCTGCTGGGCGGCTCGCCGCCGATGAAGACGCTGCGCAAGCAGATCGGCAAGCTCGCCCGCAGCCAGGCGCCGGTCTACATCAGCGGCGAGTCCGGCAGCGGCAAGGAACTGGTGGCGCGCCTGATCCACGAACAGGGTCCGCGCAGCGAGCGGCCGTTCGTGCCAGTCAACTGCGGCGCGATTCCGTCGGAACTGATGGAAAGCGAATTCTTCGGCCACAGGAAAGGCAGCTTCAGCGGCGCAATCGAGGACAAGCCCGGGCTGTTCCAGGCCGCCCATGGCGGCACCCTGTTCCTCGACGAGGTGGCCGACCTGCCGCTGCCGATGCAGGTCAAGCTGCTGCGAGCCATTCAGGAAAAGGCCGTGCGCACCGTCGGCGGCGCCCAGGAAGTGATGGTCGACGTGCGCATCCTCTGCGCCACCCACAAGGATCTCACCAACGAAGTCGCGGCCGGTCGTTTCCGCCAGGACCTCTACTACCGCCTGAACGTCATCGAGCTGCGCGTACCACCGCTGCGCGAACGCCGCGAGGACATCGGCCTGCTGGCCGACGTCATGCTCCGGCGCCTGGCGCAGGAATGCGGCGACAGCAGCGCACGCCTGCATCCGGACGCCCTCGCCAAGCTGGAGAACTACCGCTTCCCCGGTAACGTGCGCGAACTGGAGAACATGCTCGAACGCGCCTATACCCTCTGCGACGGCGACGAAATCAAGGCCGGCGACCTGCGCCTGGCGGACAGCCCGGGACTGCCGGAAAACGGCGACACCCGCCTGGCGCAAATCGACAACCTGGAAGACCACTTGGAAGAGATCGAGCGCAAGCTGATCATGCAGGCGCTGGAGGAAACCCGCTGGAACCGCACCGCCGCCGCCCAGCGCCTCGGCCTGACGTTCCGCTCGATGCGCTATCGGTTGAAGAAGCTGGGATTGGATTGAGCTGCAAGCTGCAAGCTGCAAGCTGCAAGCTGCAAGCTGCAAGCTGCAAGCCAGCGTAGGGTGGATGTCGTTTTTTACATCCACCATTACCCGCTCGCCGGGTCGATGAAGCGTGACCCGGCCTACGCTGCTGCGCCGCTTTGCGCTTTTACTTGCCGCTTGAGGCTTGAGGCTTGAGGCTTGAGGCTTGAGGCTTGAAGCTGCCTTTACCCCTGCGACAACAGATTGCGCAGGTCGATGATCGCCGCGTTGGCGCGGGAGATGTAGTTGGCCATCACCAGCGAGTGGTTGGCCAGTACCCCATAACCACTACCGTTGAGCACCATCGGGCTCCACAGCGGCTCCTGCGCGGCTTCCAGTTCGCGAATGATCTGCCTGACGCTGATGGTGGCGTTCTTCTTCGCCAGCACGTCGGCGAAATCCACCTCGATGGCGCGCAGCAGGTGCGACAGCGCCCAGGCCTGCCCGCGCGCCTCGAAGAAGACGTTGTCGATCTGCAGCCAGGGCGTTTCCACCACCTGTTCCTTGACCTGCGGGACGATACCCGCCCGCTCCTGCTCGGGCGCGATGTCGGTATCCAGGCGTACCCGGCCGACACTGGCGGACAGGCGCTGCGACAGCGACCCCAGCCGGGTCGCGGCATCGCCGAGCCAGTTGTTGAGGTTATCGGCCCGCGTATAGAACAGCGCCTTCGGCTCCGGATCGCTGAGCCGCGCCAGGTAGCGGTCCAGCGCCCGGATGCCATTGCGGTATTCGGATTCCGAGGCCGGCAATGCCCAACTGCGGTTGTCGAAATTGAACAGCGGCTCGCCCTTGGCCAGGTCCGTGTCCTCGGTGGACTGCGATTGCGAGCGAGCGAAATCCTTGCGCAGCGCCCTGCTCAGATCGCGGACCTGCACCAATACCCCGTATTCCCAGCTGGGCATGTTGTCCAGCCACAGGCCGGGAGGCGCGATGTCGTTGCTCAGGTAGCCGCCGGGCTTGTCCAGCAGGGTACTGGCAACGCGCTTGAGGGTTTCCACCGTGGTGTAGCCGTTGACCAGCTGGCGCTGCGCCGCCTCGGCCGCCTGGCGGGCGTTCTGCTGGACGGGGAACAGGTCCGGCTCGCGACTCCAGTACCAGCCGAGCACCAACGTCGCCAGCAGGTACAGCCCGAGCAGGCCGGCAAGAATCGCCAGGAGCGGGTTGCCAGCCCGGTGATCGGCCACCCCCGAGGCGCCGTTCGAACGACCGAGACGGGCGAAGCGATTCTTCCAGTCCAGCATGGGTTGTATGTCCTTCTCGCGAATTCAGGGGTTCGACCGCAAGGCGTCTGGGACGTTGCGGCGACGGCTTTTCACTATAACGCAGACCCTAGGGTCTGTTGACGTTTCATCGCAGGCCGCGTTGCCGCGTCAAATGGCGCCAGGTCGGGCGGCGTTCCGCAGGCGCGGGACGCAGGTAATGGTGCCTAGGCATACTCAGCGCCAAATTGAGAACCACTACCGGCCCCGCGACTTCCAAACCGCTCCCACAGTGATAGCATGAGGCCATTAAAAACGCCCGGACGCGAACCTGGCGTACCGGGAAGCGCACGATGTCGGAACAGGAAGAGCTCAAGCAGTACTTCGCCCAGCGGGTGATCCACCAGGCCCGTGAAGTACTGGAAGTCTGGCAACAGCTGCAGCGCAGCGAATGGAACGACAGCTACCACGTTGCCCTGAGCGAAGCCACGCTGCGCCTGCGGCGCTTCGCCGAACGCTTCGAACAGACCGAGCACAGCGAACTGGCGCAGGGGATCGAGGATTGTCTGGGCGACATCCAGGACAATCGCGGACGTCTCTCCAGCGACACCATCTCGACCCTCAGCCAACTGATCTACCGCCTCGCCCGTACCGGCCTGCGCCACAGCGATCCACAGAGCCAGTCCATCCTGCTGCCCCTGGGCAAGCCGGTCTACATCGCCCTGCAGGACCACGAGCGCGCCGAACACCTGGTGCGCCAGCTGGATTTTTTCAGCATGTCGGCGCAGGCCTTCGGCAGCGACAGCGCCTTTCGCGCCGCGATGCACCAGCGCCACCCGGCCGCCATCGTCATGGAAGTGGATTTCAACGGCCCCGGTGAGGGCCTGCGGCTGGCCGAGAAAATTCAGCAGGGACTGGAAGACAAGCTGCCGATGCTGTTCTTCAGCCATGCCGATACCGACACCCCGACCCGCCTGGCGGCCGTACGCGCCGGCGGCCTGGAGTTCTTCACCGGCACCCTGGACGCCTCCAGCCTGCTGGAAAAGATCGAGATCTTCACCCGCACGGCGCATTACGAGCCGATCCGCGTACTGATCATCGACGACTCGCGCGCGCAGGCGACGCATACCGAGCGGGTGCTGAACAACGCCGGCATCGTCACCCAGACGCTGATCGAACCGATCCAGGCCATCGGCGCCCTGGCCGAATTCCAGCCGGACCTGATCATCCTCGACATGTACATGCCCGACTGCCTGGGCACGGAGCTGGCCAAGGTAATCCGCCAGCACGAACGCTACGTCAGCGTGCCGATCATTTACCTGTCCGCCGAAGACGACCTGGACAAGCAGCTCGACGCCATGGGTGAAGGCGGCGACGATTTCCTCACCAAGCCGATCAAGCCGAGCCATCTGATCGCCACCGTGCGCACCCGCGCCGCCCGCGCCCGAAGCCTCAAGGCACGCATCGTGCGCGACAGCCTCACCGGGTTGTACAACCACACCCACAGCCTGCAATTACTCGAAGACGCCCGCTTCCGCGCGCGGCGCGACAACCGCCCGCTGAGCTTCGCCATGCTCGACATCGACCATTTCAAGCGGGTCAACGACACCTATGGGCATCCCATGGGCGACCGGGTGATCAAGAGCCTGGCGCTGTTTCTCAAGCAGCGCCTGCGCAAGACCGACCACATCGGCCGCTACGGTGGCGAGGAATTCGCCGTGGTGCTGCCGGACACCCCGGCGGAAGCGGCCTGCAAGGTGCTCAACGACATCCGCCAGCGCTTCGCCGAAATCCGCTACCCCGCCCAGCCGCAGGACCTGAGCTGCACCTTCAGCTGCGGCATCAGCGAGCTGACCGCCGATGCCGACGTCAAGACGCTCACCCGGCAGGCCGACGAAGCGCTCTATCGCGCCAAGCACGGCGGACGCAACCGCGTCGAGCGTTTCCAGTGATCCGACGCTTTTGTAGGTTGGGTTGAGCGTAGCGAAGCCCAACGAGGGGAATGTCGGCCAGCGCTTCGGTGAGAGTTGGGCTTTGTCGCTTCGCTCCGCAACCCAACCTACGCGCCTCCTCAACCTAGCTCACCTCCTCCGGCTGCTCCTAGCCACGCCCCGGCTGTCATGCGATTGACATCAAACTGCCATAGATTCCTAGCCTCCTGCACTGCCCCTGCGAGGCGATGATGCGTCTGAAGTCGCTCACCACGCTCAATACCCTGCTGCTCATCGCGGTCTGCCTGGCGCTCGGCGCCACGCTCTGGTGGTCGGAGCGCGCCATGGAACGCCCCTACTTGCTGATGGCCCGCTATCTCGGCCTGTCCCAGCAGTTCCAGCACCAGGCCGCGGACAACATCCGCGCCTACCTGGCCAGCGGCGACGCCTTGCGCCATAGCCAGGCGCAGCAGGCACTCGAGGCTCTGCGGCAGGACATCGCCGAACTGCCCAGCGGTTTCGCCGACAGGCTGCGTCCCAGCCTGGACGAACTGATCCAGTTCAGCGCCAACGACCTGCTCGCGGCCGGCAAGCTGGCCGGCGACCCGCAAGGCCTGCTGCTGCAGGCGGAACGCGAGATGGCCGGGGCACTGTCCCAGCTCGACGACTACCGGGCCCAGGCCGACCACCCGAACGCGCGGGATTATCCACAGCCGCTGTTCGCCGCCAGCCAGCACTTGCTGCGCCTGAGCCATGCGCGCGGCAAGCTGGTGAGCAGTGGCCGCGACGAGCTGGCCGGCGAAGTCGAACAGGCGCTGCATGCCCTGGAGCAGGAAGCCTCGCGGCTCGATGCCCTGCCCCTGCTCGGCGTGCTGGCCGCCCAGCAGTCGACCGCCAGTAGCTTCGCCGCCCTGCTCGAGCTGGACAGCGATACGGGCCCGCAGCAGAACAGCGAAGATCGCGGCACCGCCCTGAAGCGCGAACTCACCAGCCTGGTCAAGCGTTACCCGGCCGAGCTGCAGCGCACCCGCCAGTTGATCCGGCAACGCAGCGAGCTGCTCGACAGCAGCGCACGCCGGGTCGACGCCGTACAGCAGGCGCTGGCCGAACTGGAACCCGCAGTACGCGCCGAACACGGGCGCATCCAGGGCGAGGTGCGGCTCATCCAGGGCGCCATCATCGCCCTGATCCTGCTCATCGCGCTGGCCATCGATCGCCTGCAACGCCAGCTGACCCGCACCCTCGGCCAGCTGGTGCCGGCACTCTCGGCCTGGGCCGAGGGCGACTTCAGCAAGGATGCGCGCATCGATTCGAAGATCCGCGAGATCACCGACATCGAAACCTCGCTCAACCGCCTGCGCAGCTACCTGCTGCAACTGGTCGGCACCCTGCGCCAGCAGGCCGAGCAGGTGGCCGCCAGCAGCCGCAACCTGGACGAGATGAACAGCGACCTGCATGACGGCGCCCAGCGCCAGACCGGCGATACCGCCCAGATCCGCGATTCGCTGGGCGAACTGGAAGCCACCATCCAGCAAGTGGCCGATGGCGCGGGCGAAGCGGCCGAAGCCAGCCGCGCGGCGGCACGTGCCGTCCAGCATGGCCAGCAGGTGATCGGCCAAAGCCTGACCGGGCTACATGGCCTGGTCGGCGAAGTGCAGGACAATGCCGCCGCCATCGAACACCTCGCCGACGAAACCACCACCATTGGCAATGTGCTGACGGTGATCCGCTCCATCGCCGAGCAGACCAACCTGCTGGCGTTGAATGCCGCCATCGAGGCCGCCCGCGCCGGCGGGCATGGGCGAGGCTTCGCCGTGGTGGCCGACGAGGTGCGCTCGCTGGCGCAACGCACCAGCGGCGCCACCGAGGAGATCCAGCAACTGATCGGCCGCCTGCAGCAGGCCGCCCGGCAGTCGGTCGACGCCATGCGCAGCCAGGTCGCCCACGCCGAAGGCACGGCAAACCTGGCGCAGAGTGCCGACCAGGCGCTGGACGAGATCGTCGCGACCATTGCCACCATCAGCCGCATGGCCGAACAGATCGCCCAGGCCACCGCGCAACAGGGCGAGGCGGTCAGCGAAATCCGCGGGCACAGCGAACGCATCCATCAGTTGGGCGATGCCAACCTGAACCACATCAGCCGCGGCCGGGAGCAGAGCGCACGCATGCTGCGCCTGGGCAACGAGCTGGACCAGGCGACACAGGCGTTCAGGTTCTAGGCACGACGCAGGCGCATGCCACACCGAGCCGGAATGCGGGCATGCAGGTTCATCAACCGCTACTCGCCGCTATCGCGGTGCGACCGGACGCTGCGGCTTGCGCCCCTTGCCCGCCGGCTTGCCGCCGTTGGCGGCCTTGCGCCGGGCCTCGGCAGCGGCCTTGGCCTGCTCGCGCTTGTCCCAGGCATTGCCGTCGTGGCTGCGCGGCGGCAGCCCGGTGTGCTGGGTGAGGACCTTGCCGCCCTGCCCGGCCTTCTTGCTGCCCACCGGCGTGGAATTCTTGCGCCGCGCGCTCTGGTAGCCATCGACCGCCGGCTGGTGCGCCGGGATCAACTGATGCTTGCCGTTGCCGATCAGGTCGGCGCGGCCCATGCGCACTAGCGCCTCACGCAGCAGCGGCCACCCCCTGGGATCGTGGTAACGCAGGAAGGCCTTGTGCAGGCGGCGCTGCTCCTCGCTTTTGACGATGGTCACGCCCTCGCTCTTGTAGGTCACCTTGCGCAGCGGGTTCTTGCCGGTGTGATACATCGCCGTGGCCGAGGCCATCGGCGACGGATAGAAGGCCTGCACCTGGTCGGCGCGGAAGCCGTTGGCTTTCAGCCACAGGGCGAGGTTCATCATGTCCTCGTCGGTGGTGCCCGGGTGCGCGGCGATGAAGTACGGGATCAGGTACTGCTCCTTGCCCGCCTCCTTCGAGTATTTCTCGAACATCCGCTTGAAGCGGTCGTAGGTGCCGATGCCCGGCTTCATCATCTTGTCCAGCGGGCCGCGCTCGGTGTGCTCCGGGGCGATCTTCAGATAGCCGCCGACGTGGTGGGTGACCAGCTCCTTGACGTACTCCGGCGACTCCACGGCCAGGTCGTAGCGCAGGCCCGAGGCGATCAGGATTTTCTTGACGCCGGGCAGCGCACGGGCCTTGCGGTACAGCTCGATCAGCGAGCTGTGGTCGGTGTCGAGGTTCTCGCAGATGCCGGGGAACACGCAGGACGGCTTGCGACAGTGTTTCTCGATGTCGTGGCTCTTGCAGGCCAGGCGATACATGTTGGCGGTCGGCCCGCCCAGGTCGGACACCACGCCGGTGAAGCCCGGCACGTTCTTCATTTCCTCGATCTCGTGCAGGATCGACTCGTGCGAACGGCTCTGGATGATGCGTCCCTCGTGCTCGGTGATCGAGCAGAAGGTGCAGCCACCGAAGCAGCCGCGCATGATGTTCACCGAGAAGCGGATCATCTCGTAGGCCGGGATCTTCGCCCCGGCGTAGGCCGGATGCGGCACGCGCGCATAGGGCGCGGCGAACACGTAATCCATTTCCTCGGTGGTCAGCGGAATCGGCGGCGGGTTGAGCCACAACTCACGGTCGTCGTGCCGCTGGACCAGCGCGCGGGCGTTGCCGGGGTTGGTTTCCAGGTGCAGCACACGGTTGGCGTGGGCATACAGCGCCGGATCGTTGCGCACCTTTTCGAAGGATGGCAGGCGGATCACCGTGCGCTCGCGCTCGAGTTTCGGGTGCGGCAACAGCTCGACCGGCCTGGCCTCGTTCGGATCGTCCTGCGGCCCTTTTTCCTTCTCGATGGCGCAGGCGGACAGATCCTGGGTATTGACGTAGGGGTTGATGATCTTGTCGATCTTGCCCGGACGGTCGATGCGCGTGGAGTCGATCTCGAACCAGCCCTCGGGCGTGTCCTTGCGGATGAATGCGGTGCCGCGCACGTCGGTGATCGCCTCGATCGACTCGCCGCGGGCCAGGCGCTGCGCCACCTCGACGATGGCCCGCTCGGCGTTGCCGTAGAGCAGGATGTCCGCCGTGGCATCCATCAGGATCGAGCGGCGTACCTTGTCCGACCAGTAGTCGTAATGGGCAATACGCCGCAGCGAAGCCTCGATCCCGCCGAGCACCACCGGCACGTGCTTGTAGGCCTCCTTGCAGCGCTGGCTATAGACCAGGCTGGCGCGATCCGGGCGCTTGCCGGCCAGGCCGCCAGCCGTGTAGGCATCGTCGGAGCGCACCTTGCGGTCGGCGGTGTAGCGATTGATCATCGAATCCATGTTGCCGGCGGCGACGCCGAAGAACAGGTTCGGCTCGCCGAGCTTCATGAAGTCGTCTTTGCTCTGCCAGTCGGGCTGGCTGATGATGCCGACGCGAAAGCCCTGGGCCTCCAGCAACCGACCGATGATCGCCATGCCGAACGACGGATGGTCGACGTAGGCGTCACCGGTGACGATGATGATGTCGCACGAATCCCAGCCGAGCCGATCCATCTCCTCCCTGCTCATCGGCAGGAACGGCGCCGGGCCGAAACACTCGGCCCAGTACTTGGGGTAGTCGAACAGCGGCTTGGCGGCATGCATGGCGGGAAACCGGGGCAACGAAAACGGGCGCGGAATATAGCACAAAAAATGATCAAGCCCGACCACTGCACAGGGTCTTTACTCGCCCTTGCGACAGGCGCGCGCAGATATCCTGCAGCCGCCTACACCCGGGCGACTCGATCAACGCTCCGGGTCAGCCGACGTAGCGGCGTGGCACCCGGCCGGTCACCTTGGTCAGCAGCTCGTAGCCGATGGTCCCGCAGGCCTGGGCGAGCTCGTCGATCGGCATCTGCGCGCCCCACAGCTCCACCGCGTCACCAAGCTGCGCCTGCGGCAGATCGCTCAGGTCGACGGCGAGCATGTCCATCGATACCCGTCCGGCCAAGGGCACGCGCCGGCCATGAATCACCACCGAGGTTCCGGAAGGCGCGGTTCGCGGGTAGCCATCGGCATAGCCGCAGCTGACGGTGCCGATGCGCGACGGTCGCTGCGCCACCCAGCCGGCGCCGTAGCCGACGCTTTCGCCCGCGGCCAGCTCGCGGATCGCGATCAGCGCGCCGGTCAGGGTCATCACCGGCTTGAGTCCCAGCTCCCTGGCGCTCAACTCGGCAAAGGGCGTGGCGCCATAGAGCATGATCCCGGGGCGGACCCAGGCCATGTGTGCCTGCGGCAGAGTCAGGACCGCAGCGGAGTTGGCCAGCGAGCAGTTGTCGAATTCCAGCCCCAGCAGCTCGCCATAACGCTCCAGCTGGGTGTCGGTCAGCGGATGGCCGCGCTCGTCGGCACAGGCGAAATGGCTGATCAGGTTCAGCTCACCGACCGGCGCCGCGCCCTTGAGCCGGGCATGACACTCGCGTAGCCCTGCGACGCTGAAGCCGAGGCGGTGCATGCCCGAATCCAGCTTGAGCCAGACGTTCAGCGGCCGCACGAGATCGGCCGCCAGCAGCCAGTCGGCCTGGCGCCGGTCCTGTACCGCGATGTCCAGGCCCAACTCGGCCGCGCGCAGGTACTCGGCGGGCTCGAAGCAACCCTCGAGGAGCAGGATGCGCGCATCGGGCGCGCAGGCGCGGACCTCTTCAGCCTCCTCCAGACAGGCCACGGCGAAGCCGTCGGCGATCTCACGCAACGCCACGACCGCCTCGCGCGCACCGTGCCCGTAGGCATTCGCCTTGACCACGGCGAACGCCTTGCGCCCCGGGGCGCATCGCTTGGCAAGAAGATAGTTGTGGCGAAGCGCGGTCAGATCGACCGTGGCAACCAGGGGACGCATGGGAGGGTTCCTGTACAGCGGAGGGAGAGTGGAATCTTACTCCTGTCGAAGTGTTTGCGCAGGAGCTGGAAGCTGGAAGCTGGAAGCTGGAAGCTGGAAGCTGGAAGCTGGAAAAGCGTCGGCGGCGGGGTTCATCCCTGTCGAGGGTAAAGCCGCACACCCTTGTGTAGGAGCCCGGGGGACGCCGACCCCTTGCGGGCAATCAGCATTTCGCAGCATCGCCCGCAAGCGGGCTCCTACAAAAAGCACACGCCATTGCCGCCAGGGATAGAGGCTTTTTCTTCCAGCTTCAAGCTTCCGGCTTCAAGCTGCCTTATTCGTCATCGAACTGGTAACTGCCCGGAGCCAGGTTCTCGAAGCGCGAGTAGCGACCGAGGAAGGCCAGGCGGGTGGTGCCGATCGGGCCGTTCCGCTGCTTGCCGATGATGATTTCGGCGACGCCCTTGTATTCGGTTTCCGGGTGATACACCTCGTCCCGGTAGACGAACATGATGATGTCGGCATCCTGCTCGATCGCACCCGATTCGCGCAGGTCGGAGTTGACCGGGCGTTTGTTGGGGCGCTGTTCCAGCGAGCGGTTGAGCTGCGACAGGGCGATCACCGGGCAGTTGAATTCCTTGGCCAGGCCCTTCAGCGAGCGGGAGATTTCGGAGATCTCGTTGGTCCGGTTGTCGCCGCTGGAGCCCGGAATCTGCATCAGTTGCAGGTAGTCGACCATGATCATGGCGATCTCGCCGTGTTCGCGGGCCAGGCGCCGGGTGCGCGCACGCATTTCCGAGGGGCTGATGCCGGCGGTGTCGTCGATGAACAGCTTGCGGTCGTTGAGCAGGTTGACCGCCGAGGTCAGCCGCGGCCAATCGTCGTCATCGAGCTTACCGGCACGCACCTTGGTCTGGTCGATGCGCCCGAGCGAGGCGAGCATACGGATGACGATGGAATCGGCGGGCATTTCCAGGGAGAACACCAGCACCGCCTTGTCGGTGCGCAGCACGGCGTTCTCCACCAGGTTCATGGCGAAGGTGGTCTTGCCCATCGACGGACGCCCGGCGACGATGATCAGGTCGGCCGGCTGCAGACCGCTGGTGGCTTCGTCCAGGTCGTTGAACCCGGTGGACAGGCCGGTGATCGCCTCGCCGAGGTTGAACAGCGTGTCGATGCGGTCGATGGCCTTGACCAGGATGTCGTTGATGCCCACCGGGCCGCCGGTCTTCGGTCGTGCCTCGGCGATCTGGAAGATCAGCCGCTCGGCCTCGTCGAGAATCTCCTCGCCGGTACGCCCCTGCGGTGCGTAGGCGCTGTCGGCGATCTCGTTGCTGATGCCGATCAGCTGGCGCAGCGTGGCCCGCTCGCGAATGATTTGCGCGTAGGCCTTGATGTTGGCCACCGAGGGCGTGTTCTTCGCCAGCTCGCCGAGATAGGCCAGGCCGCCGACCTGCGACAGGTGCCCTTCCTTGTCCAGCTGTTCGGACAGGGTCACCACGTCGAACGGCGAGTTGCGTTCGGCCAGGGTGAAGATGGCGCGGAAGATGAGGCGATGGTCGTGGCGGTAGAAGTCGCCATCGGACACCTGGTCGAGCACGCGCTCCCAGGCATTGTTGTCCAGCATCAGACCGCCGAGCACCGCCTGCTCGGCCTCGATGGAATGTGGCGGCACCTTGAGCGCGGCGGTTTCCAGGTCGTATTGCTGGGGGACACTGATGTCGTTCATGGCATTCGGGATTCGAAACGGAAAAAACAAAGGGCACGTTCCACTCGCGTGGAAGCGTGCCCGATGTTACGCGTCAGGCACCAGAGGTGCCAGACGATGGCTTAGCCGGCTACGACGATCAGCTTGACGGTCGCTTCGACGTCGGTGTGCAGGTGCACGGCCACGTCGTATTCGCCGGTCTGGCGGATGGTGCCGTTCGGCAGGCGAACTTCGCTCTTCGCCACTTCGACGCCGGAGGCGGTCAGTGCGTCAGCGATATCGTGAGTACCGATGGAACCGAACAGCTTGCCCTCATCGCCCGCGGTGGCGGTGATGGTGACTTCCAGCTCGGCCAGCTGAGCAGCACGAGTTTCGGCAGAGGCCTTCTTCTCGGCAGCGGCTTTTTCCAGCTCGGCGCGGCGGGCTTCGAACTCGGCGATGTTGGCCTGGGTCGCAGCGGTAGCCTTGCCTTGCGGCAGCAGGTAGTTACGGCCGTAACCGGCCTTGACGTTTACCTTGTCGCCCAGGTTGCCCAGGTTGGCGATCTTTTCCAGCAGGATGACTTCCATTTGAGTCTTACCTCTTAACTTTTAACCTTCACCGTTCGCAGGTCCCGCGCCGTTCTTACCGGCAGAGCGACCGCGAAAATCAAACAGACTGTCGACAATGGCCAATACGGCCAGTAGCGGATAAATCAACTGCATGAACAGCACCAGCGTGACGTACAGCCCCACCAGCCAGAATCGCGGCAAGCGCCCCTGAGCCACCAGCCCATGCATCAGCGCAACGCCGGCGAACACCAGCGGAACGCTGCACAGCGGTGTCAGCACGGCCAGCTGTGCACCGAGATTCGGCCCCAGCAGCATGCCCACCAGCAGCAGGATCGCCAGCATCGGCGGAAACCGCAGCGCACGAAACTCGCTGCCGAAACCGCCCGGGTTGTACAGCGCGGCCTGCCAGTAACGCCCCAGCATCAGGCTCAGCAGGGTGACGATCTGCAGCAATGCCGCCAGCAGGCCGGTCAACACCGGTGCCAGCAGCGAATCCAGCCGCGCGCGCTCATCCACCGAGAGCTGCCGATAGGCGTCCGACAAGGCGTCGGGCAACACTTTCTGCAGCTCACTGGCCAGCGCCGCGATGGGCTCGCCAAACACGGCACCGAGAGCCCAGACATACAGCAGTCCGAGACCTACGCTGCACAACATCACCCGCGACCACGATGCCTGGCTGCGCAACAGCAGCGCCAGCCCCAGCGAGCCGAGCAACACCAGCAGGGTGCGCGGATCGCCGAAATACCACCAGGCCAGCGCCGGCAATACGGCCCACACCAGGACCCCCAGCGCATCGTTCAGCCCACGCCGCAGGAGCACCAGGCTACCTGCAGCAGCGCTCAGCCAGAACAGCATCGGCAGCGCCGCAGCGCCGGCCACCACGAAGATGGCCTGCATGCGGCCACGCATGATGAACTCGGCCAGGGCGCGCATGCGATTTATCCTTTACTTCTGTCGACCAGCCGGATCAACGGCCGTGGCTGTCGGTGTAGGGCAGCAGGGCCAGGTAGCGGGCGCGCTTGATAGCGGTGGCCAGCTGACGCTGATAACGAGCCTTGGTTCCGGTGATGCGGCTAGGAACGATCTTGCCGGTCTCGGAGATGTAGGCCTTCAGGGTGTTGAGATCCTTGTAATCGATCTCTTTCACGCCTTCGGCGGTGAAACGGCAGAACTTACGACGACGGAAAAAACGTGCCATGAAATAGGCTCCTCAATAGATCCGTGGATTACTCGTCAGCGTTGTTATCGCTGTCACTGTCGCTCTCGCTGGAGCCGTCAGTGTTTTCAGGGCGATCACGACGCTCGCGGCGTTCGCTACGGTTTTCCTCAGCCTTGAGCATTTCGGACTGCTCGGTCACGGCTTCGTCGCGACGAATGATCAGGTTGCGGATGACGGCATCGTTGTAGCGGAAGTTGTCTTCCAGCTCGGCCAGGGCCTTGCCGCTGCACTCGACGTTCAGCATCACGTAGTGAGCCTTGTGCACGTTGTTGATGGCATAAGCCAGCTGACGACGGCCCCAGTCTTCCAGGCGGTGGATCTTGCCGCCGTCTTCTTCGATCAGCTTGGTGTAACGCTCCACCATGCCGCCGACCTGCTCGCTCTGGTCCGGATGAACCAGAAAGATGATTTCGTAATGACGCATAACTGCTCCTTACGGGTTGCAGCCTGCCGACGATGCGGTCAGGCAAGGAGTGAATGACTTGTTGTCTTGCCGGCTGAAGGGACGCGCAAACGCCTGCCATCCGGGCAAGGGGCGCCATTCTAGAGAAGGGCCGACAGCGGCGCAAGGCGAATTGGTGAATATTTAACCAGTCGTTTCGCCGCCCGATTCGACGCGCTCGGCCTGGATCGCGTCGAGCAGATCGCGCACCTGATGGATATCATAGGGCTTGAGCATCGTGCGCAGCCGGTTCAGGCCAATCTCGGCGGCATCCACCGCATAACCCGAGGCGATCACCAGCGAGAGCTGCGGATGGCGCGCCCCCGCCTGCTTCACCAGCTCGACCCCGTCCATGCCCGCCAGCCCGACATCGGTCAGCAGTACATCGAATGCCTGCCGCTCAAGGCATTGCAGCGCTTCCTCGGCCGTCTCGCTGAGCTCCACCTGGTGGCCGAGCTCGAGCATCACCTCGCCGGTCAGCATGCGCAGCGTCGGATCGTCCTCGACGAAAAGGATCCTCAAGCCCGCACCGCTCTGCGCACCAACCGGCTCACGGACCGAATGGCTTGTCTCGTCGCTCTCCTCGGTAGACATACGCTGCCCGGCTGGCTGGCCGTTGGCCCGATCCGCCGCGGCAGCGCCGCGCGGCAAATGGACATGCACGGCGGTTCCCCCACCCTCTTCGCTCTCCAGCGTGACGAAGCCGCCACTCTGCCTGACGAAGCCGTAGACCATGCTCAACCCGAGCCCGGAGGCATTGCTCTGCCGCTTGGTGGTGAAAAACGGCTCGAACGCGCGGACACGGACATCGGCGCTCATGCCACCGCCCTGATCGACGACGCTCAACCGCACGTAATCGCCCGCCTCCACCTCTGCCCCCGGAAGCCCGGAATCATCCAGCGTGCAATTGGCCAGCCGGATAAGCAGCGTGCCGCTGCCCGCCATCGCGTCACGCGCATTGGCTGCGAGATTGAGCACGACGCTCTGCAGGTTGCCGACATCGGCGAAAACCGGCCAAAGGTCGTCTGCGGCGTCCAGCTCGACCCGAACGGCTGAGCCCAGCGCGCCATTGAGCAGCTCGTGCATCTGCCCGAGCAAGCGGTCCATCTGGACCGGCTGCGGCTGCAAGGGCTGCCGACTGGCGAATGCCAGCAGTTGCGAGGCCAGACGCGCGCCCCTCTCCACCCCGCTGACCGCCGAGTCCAGGCGCCGTAGCGCGGTCTCGTCGCTGCCGAGGCTGCGTCGCAGCAACTGCAGGTTGCCGCCGATGATCTGCAGCATGTTGTTGAAGTCATGGGCGATGCCCCCGGTGAGCTTGCCCACCGCCTCGAGCTTCTGCGCCTGCAGCAGCGCCTTTTCGGTCGCCTGGCGTTCCGTCTCGCTCTGCTGCAATGCCCGGGTTCGCTCGCGCACCAGCTCTTCGAGGTGCTCGCGATAGACGCGCAGCTCCTGCTCGTTACGCTGCTGCTCGGTCACGTCCTGGCCCTGGACGAAGATGCCGAAAACCTCGCCATCACGCTCGATGATCGGCTGCAGAACGAAATCCACGATCACCTTTTCCGCCGCCGCGCCAGGCTGGCGCTGCAGCAAAAGCGATACCTGCTTGCCGATATAAGGCTCGCCCGTGGCGTAGACCTCATCGAGCAGCTCGAAGATTCCCTGCGCCTCGAGTTCCGGCAGCCCTTCGCGGACCGTCTTGCCGAGCAGTTGACGCGGGCCGATCAGGCGTCGATAGGCATCATTGACCAGCTCGAAGACATGCCCCGGCCCGCGCAGGAAACAGACGAAGCCCGGCGCCTGGGCGAACAGCCGCCGCAACTGGATGCCTTCGGCCTGCAACAGCCTGGCCCGCGACATCACGCCCTGCTCGAGCTGCTGCACCGGCTGCCGGCCAGCGCCGGGGCGGCGCAGCGAATCCTTCATCAGCTCGGTGATATCCGAGGTATGCTGCAGGATCGCGACGACCTCGCCCTGCTCGCCCAGGATCGGCGTGTGGGTGGCGCTCCAGTAGCGATCCTCGCTGACCGGCCCGTGCGGCGTCCGGCGCACGAGGGAATAGCGAATGACCGGCAGCGAGTCGACAGCCCTGCGGCTGAGCGCGCGGGCGAGCGAATCCAGCAACTCCTGGACATGGGTCGACTCCGGATGTTGCGGGTCGGCGGCGAACGCCTCGTGCAGGCGCTGGCCGCGAATGTCTTCGAGCTGACGGCCGGTGAGCGTCAGGTAGGCAGGATTGGCATCCAGGATGACCAGTTCCGGGTCGAGCAGCACATAAGCATTGGGGGAATGCCGAAACAGGCTTTCGAAAGACGGGCGTTGCCGCATACAACCTCCATGGTACGAGCCTGACGCCACGTAACGAACACTCCGGACGGCTCCGGCAGCATCCGGGAACTGTTCCAGCAAACAGGAGAAGCCGCTGCCAGCGGCCAGGCACTGGACAGCGATTGACCACGAAAAGGGCGATCCGTTTCAGCCGGCGCGAACGCCTGCCGCCCGCCGGGACGAACGCGGATGATCAGACCGGCGCCGCACCCGCCTTGCGCTGGCGCAACGCCTCGAACAGGCAGACGCCAGTGGCGACCGAAACATTCAGGCTGCTGACGCTGCCAGCCATGGGCAGACGCACCAGGTAGTCGCAGTGCTCGCGGGTCAGGCGCCGCATGCCCTTGCCCTCGGCACCCATGACCAGCACGATCGGACCGCTGAGGTCCTGCGCATAGAGTTCCTGCTCGGCCTCGCCGGCGGTACCGACGATCCACAGGCCGCGCTGCTGCAGCTTCTCCAGCGTGCGCGCCAGATTGGTCACCGCCACCAGTGGAATCACCTCGGCGGCGCCACAGGCGACCTTGCGCACCGTGGCATTGAGCGTCGCGGACTTGTCCTTGGGCACGATCACCGCCAGCGCGCCGGCGGCATCGGCGGTACGCAGGCAGGCACCGAGGTTATGCGGGTCGGTGACACCATCGAGGACCAGCAACAGCGGCGGCCCCTCGGCACGATCGAGCAGTTCTTCGAGCATCGCCTCGCCCCAGACCTGGCTGGGGCTGACCTCGGCGATGACGCCCTGGTGCACGCCCTCGACCCAGGCGTCCATTTCGCGCCGCTCGCATTGCCCGACCCGCACACGCGCCTGGGCTGCCAGCTCCAGCACGGCCTGGACCCGCGGATCGCCCCGCCCTTCGGCCAACCAGACCTGCTTGACGCGCTTCGGATGATGGCGCAGCAGCGCCTCCACGGCGTGCAGGCCGTAGATCTTCTCCAGCTGACTCATGACTTGGCCTTGCGCTTTCTGGGGCCCGAACCGCTGGCGACCGGCTTGCTCGCCGACTTGCCGTCCGCCTTGGGCTTGGCTGCGCCACGCCTGGGCTTGCCGGCCGACGCCTTGCCGCCCTTGGCACTCTTGGCCTCGTCCAGCAGCGCCTTCTTCAGTTCGCGACTCTTGCGGACATCGGCATTGCCGGACTCCTGAGTCGCCCGCGCGCCGCGACCGCCCGGCTGCCGCTCAGCCTTGCCGTCACGCTTGCGATCCTCGCCGGAGGCCTTGCTGCCGCCGCTGATCAGCTCGAAATCGATCTTGCGCTCGTCGAGATCCACCCGCATGACGCGCACCTCGACGCTGTCGCCCAGGCGGAAGCTGCGACCGCTGCGCTCGCCGGACAGGCGATGGTGCAGCGGATCGAAGTGATAGTAATCGCCAGGCATCGCGGTGACGTGCACCAGGCCTTCGACATAGATGTCGGTCAGCTCGACGAACAGGCCGAAACCGGTCACCGCAGTGATCACGCCCGGGAAGGTTTCGCCGACGCGGTCCTTCATGAACTCGCACTTGAGCCAGTTGACCACGTCGCGCGTCGCCTCGTCGGCGCGGCGTTCGGTCATCGAGCACTGCTCGCCCAGTTGCTCCAGCGCGGCCTCGTCGTACGGATAGATACGCGCCTTGGGCATGCTCGTCGCGCCTTCGCGGCGCACGTGCGGGGTATCGCGCCGGGAACGGATGACGCTGCGAATGGCGCGATGCACCAGCAGGTCCGGATAGCGCCGGATCGGCGAGGTGAAGTGCGCGTAGGCCTCGTAGTTCAGGCCGAAATGGCCGTGGTTGTCGGCACTGTAGACCGCCTGGCTCAGCGAGCGCAGCATGACCGTCTGGATCACGTGGAAATCCGGCCGCCCCTGGATGCGCTCCAGCAGCGCCTGGTAATCCTTCGGCGTCGGGCCTTCCTTGCCCTTGTGCAGGCTGAGCCCCAGCTCGCCGAGGAAGGCGCGCAGTTTTTCCTGGCGCTCCAGCGGCGGCCCGTCGTGCACGCGATACAGTGCGGGGATGTCGTGCTTCTGCAGGAACGCCGCGGTGGCGACGTTGGCGCAGAGCATGCACTCTTCGATCAGCTTGTGCGCGTCGTTGCGCTCGGTCGGCTTGATCTCGTCGATCTTGCGGTCGGCGCCGAAGACGATGCGCGTCTCCTGGGTCTCGAAATCGATCGCACCGCGGGTATGGCGCGCCTTGAGCAGCACCTTGTACAGCGCGTACAGCTGCTTGAGGTGCGGCAGCACTTCGGCGTACTCGGCGCTCAGTCGCCTGCCCTCGGCGGAGCGGGGCTGCTCGAGCATGCAACTGACCTTGTTGTAGGTCAGCCGCGCATGGGAATGGATCACCGCCTCGTAGAACTGGTAGTCGGTCATCTTGCCCGACTTGCTCAGGGTGATCTCGCAGACCATCGCCAGGCGATCCACGTGGGGGTTCAGCGAACACAGGCCGTTGGACAGCTCTTCGGGCAGCATCGGCACCACCCGCTCGGGGAAGTACACCGAGTTGCCGCGCACCTCGGCCTCCTTGTCCAGCGCCGAACCGACCTTGACGTAGTGCGAAACGTCGGCGATGGCGACGTACAGGCGGAAGCCGCCGGTCAGCAGCTTCCAGCCGCCGGGCTTCTCGCAATAGACCGCGTCGTCGAAGTCCCTGGCATCCTCGCCGTCGATGGTGACGAAGGGCAGGTGGCGCAGGTCGACGCGCTTGAGCTTGTCCTTCTCCTCCACCTCGGGCTTGAGCCGGGACGCCTCCTTGAGCACCGCCTGCGGCCAGACATGCGGGATGTCGAAGCTGCGCAGCGCCACGTCGATTTCCATGCCCGGCGCCATGTAGTTGCCGATCACCTCGACGATGTCGCCCTGCGGCTGGAAGCGCTGGGTCGGCCAATGGGTGATCTTCACCTCGACGAACTGGCCGGGCTTGGCGTTCAGCGCACGCCCCGGCGTGACCAGCACTTCCTGCTGGATCTTGGGGTTGTCGGGGATGACGAAACCGACATCGCTCTCGATGTGGTAGCGCCCGACGATGCTCTCATGGGCGCGGCTGATCACCTCGACGATCGCGCCCTCGCGGCGACCGCGTCGATCCAGGCCGGCAACCCGCGCCAGGCAGCGGTCGCCATCGAAGACCAGGCGCATCTGTGCCGGGCTGAGGAACAGGTCGTCGCTGCCGTCGTCGGGAATCAGAAAGCCGAAACCGTCACGATGGCCGCTGACGCGACCGCAGACCAGGTCCAGCTTGTCCACCGGGGCATAGGTGCCGCGCCGGGTATAGATCAGTTGGCCATCGCGCTCCATGGCCCGCAAGCGGCGGCGCAGCGCTTCGATGTCTTCTTCGGAGACAAGCCCGAACTCCTCGACCAGCTGCTCACGGGCGGCGGGCGAGCCGCGCTCGCTCAAGTGCTGAAGGATCAGCTCGCGGCTGGGAATGGGGTTTTCGTACTTTTCCGCTTCGCGAGCGGCCTCGGGATCGAGGGATTGCCAATCGGCCATTAAGAGATGTCACCTTTCATTCATTTATAGAGACAGAACGTCCTATATCTATTGAAGCGCGAATCGCTCCCTGGCGGCAGCTTTCACGCGAATTATTTTTCATCATCAGGGGTTTACAAGGTCAAACCTCGGCCGTATAGTTCGCGCCCACAATGTCTGGTAGACGTTGTAACACGGAAACGGCCAAGTATCATCGTTTCCCGTGCCCAGGTGGCGGAATTGGTAGACGCACTAGGTTCAGGTCCTAGCGGTGGCAACACCGTGGAAGTTCGAGTCTTCTCCTGGGCACCACTCTTCAAGAAAAACCGAGCCTCTGGCTCGGTTTTTTTATGCCCGCCGATTGCGTAGCTGGCCGCAAGGCAACGTGCAGGGCCAGGTTCTGGTGTGAAGCCCGCTGCGCCGTGGTTTATCCGACACAGGGCAATGCTTTTGCCTTGCCGGGGACACGGGCTTTAGGCCCATGCTTGGCCGCCACTGGTGGGCTGAAGCCCACCCTACGGATTCCTGGCCACCCCAACACTAGTACTGTAGGGTGGGCTTTAGCCCACGCTGACCGCCGCCGGCGGGCTGAAGTCCACTCTACGAGCCCTTGCACCATCCTGCACCTTGCCGCCCGCCATGGCGGACGCCTCCTTCTCATATCCCAGACAGCAAGAGACCGCCCGAAGGCGGTCTCCGTGCAGACGGCAACCTACATCAGGCGTACGGGTGGCGCAGCACGATGGTCTCGTTGCGGTCCGGCCCGGTGGAAATGATGTCCACCGGCGCCTCGATCAGCGCCTCGATGCGCTTGATGTAGGCACGCGCATTGGCCGGCAGCTCGTCCAGGCTCTTGGCGCCCACGGTCGATTCGCTCCAACCCGGCATTTCCTCGTAGACCGGTTGCAGGCCATCGTAGCTGTCGGCATCGGTCGGCGCATCGACCAGCACTTCGCCGTTGCGATCCTTGTAACCGACGCAGATGCGAATGGTCTCCAGGCCGTCGAGCACGTCCAGCTTGGTCAGGCAGATACCCGAAATGCTGTTGATCTCGATGGCACGACGCAGGATGACCGCATCGAACCAGCCACAGCGACGGGCACGACCGGTGGTGGAGCCGAACTCGTGGCCGCGCTCGGCCAGGCGGGCGCCGGTGTCATCGAACAGCTCGGTGGGGAACGGACCTGAGCCGACGCGCGTGGTGTAGGCCTTGGTGATGCCGAGGATATAGTCCAGGTACAGCGGGCCGAAGCCCGAACCGGTGGCGGTGCCGCCGGCGGTGGTGCTGGAGCTGGTCACGTACGGATAGGTGCCATGGTCGATGTCCAGCAGGGAACCCTGGGCACCCTCGAACATGATGCAGGCGCCCTGCTTGCGCAGCTCGTGCAGGCGCGCACTGACGTCGGCGATCATCGGCCGGAGAATCTCGGCGTAGGCCAGCGCCTCGTCGAGGGTCTTCTGGAAGTCGACTGGCTCGACCTTGTAGAAGTTCTGCAGAATGAAGTTGTGATACTCCAGCAGCTCGCGCAGCTTGACCGTGAAACGCTCGGGATTGAACAGGTCGCCGATGCGCAGGCCGCGGCGCGCAACCTTGTCCTCGTAGGCCGGACCGATACCGCGACCGGTGGTGCCGATCTTGCCTTCCGAACGCGCCGCTTCGCGCGCCTGATCCAGCGCCACGTGGTACGGCAGGATCAGGGTGCACGACGGGCTGATGCGCAGGCGCTCGCGCACCGGCACGCCCTTCTCTTCCAGTTTGGTGATCTCGCGCATCAGCGCATCGGGCGCGACCACCACGCCATTGCCGATCAGGCACTGCACGTTGTCGCGCAGAATGCCGGACGGAATCAGGTGCAGCACGGTCTTCTCACCGTCGATGACCAGGGTATGACCGGCATTGTGGCCGCCCTGGTAACGCACAACCGCAGCCGCCTGATCGGTCAGCAGATCGACGATCTTGCCCTTGCCCTCATCACCCCACTGGGTGCCCAGGACCACGACATTCTTACCCATAACCCTTTGTCCTCTTCGGCGAAGCATACCGGCCGCAACCGGCGAAAATCGAAACCAGGCTGGCACCGCCATGCGGTGCGAACAGCCGTCAGAGCGCCAGCGGCGCTATCGTCCAGACACCCTTGCTCAACACCAGTTGCCGATCGCAACCAAGATTCGCTGCATCATCCTGCGCCTGCCCATCGAGCGCCTGCACCACACGCTCGCCCGCCCGGCGCAGCTCGCGGATCGCCTGCCACAGCCCGGACTCGTCACCATGCGGCGCCCAGATACCCGACAGCGGCGTCGAAAGATCGGCATTACCCAGGCCGACCAGCGTCTTCAGATCGGTGGAGAAGCCGGTTGCCGGCCGTGCGCGACCGAAATCGGCGCCGATATCGTCATAGCGTCCGCCCTGAGCGATCGACTGCCCCACGCCCGGCACGAATACCGCGAACACCACCCCTGTATGGTAGTGATAGCCACGCAATTCGCCCAAGTCGAAGTACAGCGGCAGCTGCGGATAGCGCGCCGCGAGCTGCTCGGCAATCAGGCTCAGCGTAGCGAGCGCCGCCTGCACTTCGGCTGGCGCGCCAGCCAGTGCGGCGCGGGCCTCGTCGAGCGTTTCACGACCGCCACACAGACGCGCCAGTGCCCGCAGCATGCTCGCCAGCGAGGGCTCGAGCGCGGCGGTCAGCTCGGCGATCTCGTCCATCGCCTTGCGCTGCAGCGCATCGAACAGACGCTGCTCGGCCTCGCCGCTCAGCGCGGCCGCCTTGGCCAGCCCCCGATAGATGCCGACATGCCCGAGGTCCATGTGCACATCGGGCACATCGGCCAGTTCGAGCATTTCCAGCATCAGGCTGATGACCTCGATGTCGCTGGACGCCGAGCCGTCGCCGTACAGTTCGGCGCCGAGCTGGATCGGGCTGCGCGAAGTGGAGAGCGCCTGCGGCTTGGCGTGCAGCACGCTGCCGGCGTAACACAGGCGGCTCGGACCTTCGCGGCGCAGGGTATGCGCATCGACCCGCGCCACCTGCGGCGTGATGTCGGCGCGCAGGCCCATCTGCCGGCCGGAAAGCGGATCGATCACCTTGAAGGTGCGCAGATCCAGATCCTGGCCGGAACCGCTGAGCAGCGATTCGAGAAACTCCACGTGCGGGGTGATGACCAGCTCATAGCCCCAGCGCTGAAACAGATCCAGCACGCGACGCCGTGCGGTTTCGATACGCGCCGCCTCCGGCGGCAGCACCTCTTCGATGCCATCTGGCAGAAGCCAGCGGTCTACCGTTGCCATTCGCGAAATCACCTCTCGTTCCGGTAAGCCCAGACGAAAACCGCGGCAGCAGCCTGGGCTGGCCTCCGGTTGCGTGCAGTTGTATTCGAACCATGGCATCCGAGCCATGCCCGCAGGGGGATCGGCATGGCCACTGCATGCCTGGGATCGCCCGCACCCCAAGGGGTACAGACGCAAAAAAGCCGGGATTTCCCCGGCTGGCGGATCATAGCAATGTTTTGCCGACGGGTCACCCGGCGGGCGGCATCGCGCCGCCGGGTGGCCCTGCCAGGCGCCACGAAGCGCTACTTGCTGTTCTCCAGATAGCGGAAGAAATCGCTCTTGGGATCGAGCACCAGGACGTCTTCCTTACTGGCGAAGCTTTCGCGGTACGCCTGCAGGCTGCGGTGGAAGGAGTAGAACTCCTGATCCTGACCGTAGGCGGCGGCATAGATCGACGCGGCCTGCGCATCGCCGTCACCGCGCATCTCCTCGGCCTCGCGGAAGGCCTCGGCAAGCAGTACGCGACGCTGGCGATCGGCATCGGCACGAATACCTTCGGCCAGCTCCTTACCCTTGGCGCGGTGCTCGCGCGCCTCACGCTCGCGCTCGGAGCTCATCCGCTCGAATACGCTGCGATTGACTTCGCGCGGCAGGTCGATGCCCTTGACCCGCACGTCCACCACCTCGATGCCCAGCTCCTGCTGCGCAGCGCGGTTCAGGCTGTTGGTGACCTGCGCCATCAGCTCGTCGCGCTGCCCGGACACCGATTCGTGCAGGGTGCGCTTACCGAACTGGTCGCGCAGCGCCGCCTCGAGGCGCCGTGCCAGGCGCTCGTCGGCGATCTGCTTCATGCCGGACGTCGCGGTGTAGAAGCGCTCGGCATCGTCCACCCGCCACTTGGCATAGGAGTCCACCATCAGCGCCTTCTTCTCCAGGGTCAGGAAGCGGGAGGTGTTGGTATCCAGCGTCAACAGCCGCGCATCGAACTTGCGTACGCTGTTCACGTACGGAATCTTCATGTGCAGGCCCGGCTTCACGTCAGGCTCGACGATCCGGCCGAAGCGCAGCAGCACGGCGCGTTCGGTCTGCGAGACGATATAGAAGCTGTTCCACAGAACCAGCGCCAGCACCACACCCACGATCAGGGCCGTAAGGGATTTATTGCTCATCAGCGACTCTCCCTCGTACGAACTTCACGCGGATCCAGCTCCTGCGGCAGACGCGTGCCCTGCGCCGCGGCACCCGAAGCCACCCCGGCAGGCGCCGGCGTGCTGGCGCCACGACCGTTGACCATCTTGTCCAGCGGCAGATAGAGCAGGTTCTGCCCGCTTTCGCCGGTGACCATGACCTTGCTGGTATTGCTCATGACTTCCTGAATGGTTTCCAGATACAGACGCTCGCGCGTGACCTCCGGGGCCTTGCGGTACTCGGCGACCAGCTTGCTGAAGCGATCGGCCTCACCCTGGGCGCGGGAAATCACCGCGTCACGATAACCGCTGGCCTCTTCCAGCATGCGCTGGGCCTGACCGCGCGCTTCCGGAATCACCCCGTTGGCGTAGGATTCGGCCTGGTTCTTCTCGCGCTGCTCGTCTTCGCGGGCGCGGATCACGTCATCGAAGGCTTCCTGGACTTCACGCGGGGCCGCCGCACTCTGCAGGTTGACCTGGGTGACGATGATGCCGGTGCCGTAGTTGTCGAGGAAACGCTGCAGGCGCTCCTTGACCTCGCCGGCCATGGCCTCGCGGCCCTCGGTCAGCACCTGATCCATCGCGGTCGAGCCGACCACGTGGCGCACGGCGCTGTCGGTGGCGTGCTGCAGGCTGACTTCCGGCTGATCGACGTTGAGCACGAAAGATTGCAGGTTGCTGATCTTGTACTGAACGGTGAGCGGCACCTCGATGATGTTCTCATCCTCGGTGAGCATCTGCCCCTGCTTGCTGTAGGAACGCTCGCGGGTGACGTTCTCCTGGAACTTGCGATCGATCGGCGGGATGTAGATGTTCAGGCCCGGCCCCACCGTCTCGTGGTACTTGCCGAAGCGCAGCACCACGGCCTGCTCCTGCTCGTCGACGATGTAGATGGCATTGAACAGCCAAACAACCAGCAGCACGACCAGGGCGATCCAGACCAGGCCGAAACCGCCGCGCTTGCCGCCGCCACCGAAGTTATTGCCGCCGCCACGCTTCTTGCCGCCGAACATGCCGTTCAGGCTGTCCTGCAGCTTGCGGAACGCCTCATCGAGATCCGGCGGGCCTTTCTGGTCGCCACCACCGCCACCACGACGGCCGCCGCCACCACTGCCCCAGGGATCCTGGTTGTTCGAGTTGCCACCCGGCTCATTCCAAGCCATAGCGCTCTCCATTCAAATAAAGCTAAAGGCGCGCCCACGGCGCGCCCGCCAATGCTACAGAAAGCCCTGAGTGCCCGGCAAAATTGCCGATACAGGCTTTATTGCAAAGTGTGTTGCTCGAGAAATGCGTTCAACGGCAACCCCTCGCGACTGATCAAGCGATTCAATTCGATGCGTGGCAGGCGGACCTCCAGCAGACTGCCACCCTCTTCATCATGGCTTTCACGCTGCACCGCGCCGAGCTGGAAAAACTGTGCTCGCAGGCGTCCCAGGCTCTGTGGCAGGCACAGCGTACCGACGAACAGATCGTCGCCGAGCAGCTCGGCGACCGCCTGACGCAGCAGGTCGAGCCCCAGCCCCTCGCGCGCGGAAACCCATACCCGCTGCGGCCTGCCATCGGCATCGCGCTGGATCTGCGGCTCGATGCCGTCCATGAGATCGACCTTGTTGTAGACCTCCAGCATGGGCAGCTCCTGCGCGCCGATTTCGCCCAGCACCGCCAGCACCTGCTCGATCTGCTGATCACGCTCGGGCTCATGGGCGTCGATGACGTGCAGCAGCAGATCGGCATTGCTGGACTCCTCCAGCGTCGCACGGAAAGACTCCACCAGCTTGTGCGGCAGATGCCGGATGAAACCCACGGTATCGGCGAGAATTACCGGGCCGACATCCTCGAGCTCCAGCCGGCGCAAGGTCGGATCGAGGGTGGCGAACAGCTGGTTCGCGGCGTAGACCTCGGATTCGGTCAGCGCATTGAACAGCGTGGACTTGCCGGCGTTGGTGTAACCGACCAGGGAAACCGAAGGAATGTCGGCGCGCCGCCGGCCACGCCGAGCCTGTTCGCGCTGCCCGCGAACCTTTTCCAGGCGCTGCTTGATCTGACGGATGCGCACCCGCAACAGGCGCCGGTCGGTCTCCAGCTGGGTTTCCCCCGGACCGCGCAGGCCGATACCGCCCTTCTGTCGCTCCAGGTGGGTCCAGCCACGCACCAGCCGTGTGCTCATGTGCTCGAGCTGCGCCAGTTCGACCTGCAGTTTGCCTTCATGGGTTCGCGCACGCTGGGCGAAGATGTCCAGGATCAGCCCGGTTCGATCGAGCACGCGGCATTCGAGCGCACGCTCGAGATTGCGCTCCTGGCTGGGTGTCAGCGTGTGGTTGAAGATGACCAGCTCGACCTCGCCCTCCTTGACGAGATCATGCAACTCCTCGACCTTGCCGCTGCCGATCAGGAACTTGGCCGATGGCTGGTGGCGGGCCACATTGACGAAGCAAACCGCCTCGGCACCCGCCGAGCGGGCCAGCTCCTGGAATTCCTGGGGATCCTCGCGCGCCGCGGGGTCCTGGCCATCCAGGTGCACCAGGATAGCCCGCTCACCACCACCGGGACGTTCGAAGAACAAGGAAGCCCCCCCCTCAGTCGTTACCCGACTCGGATTGCTCGGCGTCGCCAGCGGTCGGCAGACGCACGGGACGGCCCGGAACGACGGTGGAGATCGCGTGTTTGTAGACCATCTGACTGACGGTGTTCTTCAAGAGAATGACGAACTGGTCGAAGGACTCGATCTGGCCCTGCAGCTTGATGCCATTGACCAGATAGATGGAAACCGGGACGCGTTCCTTACGCAGTGTGTTGAGGTAAGGGTCTTGTAGCGAATGCCCTTTTGACATGTGCCGCACTCCTTAGGGGATCTGTTTTTCATTAGTTTTTAAAAGTACAACCGACGATCCACTTGTCTGAGAATAGACGGTCAATTAGCGATGTCAGCTCAATATGGTGAGCGATCGCAGGTATTTCAATGCTCGCGGCAGATTGTCGCAGGCCAGGCTATCCAGCCAGTGCACCTCCCCCCAGCTTCGCAACCAGGTGAACTGCCGCTTGGCCAATTGCCGAGTCGCGATGATGCCGCGCTGAATCATTTCGTCCCTGGAGATCGAGCCGTCCAGATATTCCCAGACCTGCCGATAGCCCACTGCCCTCATCGACGGCATGCCGGGATGCAGGTCGCCACGACCGCGCAAGGCTTCGACCTCTTCGACAAAGCCCTGTTCAACCATATGGTTGAAACGCTGTTCGATACGCTGATGCAGGATATGACGCTGCGCCGGCGCGATGCACAAGTGCGCGACAGTATAAGGCAAGACTCCCGCCCCCGGTGCGTCTGCAACGGCTTTTTCCGACCTTTGTCGGGCGCGGTGCTCGCTCATGCTCAGACCGCTGACCCGGTAGACCTCCAGGGCGCGCACCAGCCGCTGCGGATCGTTCGGGTGAATCCGCGCAGCCGATTGCGGATCGACCTCGGCGAGCTGCCGATGCAGCGCCTGCAGCCCCTCGGCCGCGGCCTGCGCCTCGAGTTCGGCGCGCACCGCCGGATCGGCGCCCGGCATGTCGGCGAGCCCGTCGCGTAATGCCTTGTAATACAACATCGTCCCGCCGACCAGCAGCGGAATGCGCCCCGCCGCCGTGATTTCGGCCATGGCCGCCAACGCATCCTCGCTGAACTCGGCCGCCGAATAGCTCTGCGCCGGATCGCGAATGTCCACCAGCCGGTGCGGAAACGCCGCCAGTACATCCGCCGACGGTTTGGCCGTACCGATGTCCATGCCGCGATAGACCAGTGCCGAATCGACGCTGATCAGCTCGCAGGGCAGCACGCGGGCGAGCTCCAGGGCGAGATCGGTCTTGCCGGAGGCGGTGGGCCCCATGAGGAAGATGGCGGGGGGAAGACGGGACATCGGCGAGCTCGACTGCATGCGGCCGCATAGTTTCAAGCTGCAAGCTGCAAGCTGCAAGCTGCAAGCGAGCGTAGGGTGGGCCGGGCGGCGCTCCGCTTCAGCCCACCGACAGTGGCGGCGAGCCTTGGTGGGCTGAAGCCCACCCTACCCGGCTACCTGCTTGCCGCTTGAGGCTGCTTTCTCGCTTTTACTTGAAGCTTGCGGCTTGCGGCTTGCCGCTGCTCCTACCGCCCCCGCAGGAACAGCTTGTCCAGCTCGTCCATGCCCAGCTGCGTCCAGGTCGGGCGGCCATGGTTGCACTGGCCGCTGCGCTCGGTATGTTCCATGTCGCGCAGCAGGGCGTTCATCTCGGGGACCGTCAGGCGCCGGTTGGCGCGTACCGCGCCGTGGCAGGCCATGGTCGCCAGCAGCTCGTTGAGGTGCGCCTGGATGCGGTCGCTGGTGCCGTATTCCAGCAGATCGGCGAGCACGTCGCGGACCAGTTGGGTCGCCTCGGCCTGTTTCAACAATGATGGAATCTGGCGGATCGCCAAGGTTTCCGGACCGAGCCGCTGCAGCTCGAAGCCGAGTTTCTGGAACCACTGCCCGTGCTCCTCGGCACAATCGGCCTCGCGCTGGCTCACTGCGACGGATTCGGGCACCAGCAGCGGCTGGCCGCGCAATCCCTCGCTGGCCATGGCGGTCTTCAACCGCTCGTAGGTGATGCGCTCGTGGGCGGCATGCATGTCCACCAGCACCATGCCCTGGGCGTTCTCGGCGAGGATGTAGACGCCCTTGAGCTGCGCCAGCGCATAGCCCAGCGGCGGGACGTCGTCCTGGCTCGCCGGCAGCGGTGCGGGGCCGGGCTCGGCCAGTGGCGAGAAGAATTCCCGATAGGCACCCTGGGTTTCGGCGGTATAGCCGCCGGAGGTCGGGCGCGGCGCCTGGTAGCCGGCCCCGGCACCACGCCAGGCCGGCGACTCGCCCTGGGGCCTTTCGAGCACGCTGGCCGACAGGCTCATCTCGTTCTGCCCGGCGAATACGCCGGCGGCCAATCCCGTGGCCTGGGTCATCGGCGCGACGCTGGCCGGCGCCGCCAGCTGATCTTCCGGCCGCACGTCGCCCAGCGCGCGGTGCAGCGTGCCGTAGAGGAAATCGTGCACCATCCGGCTATCGCGAAAGCGCACCTCGTGCTTGGTCGGGTGCACGTTGACGTCCACCACCGCCGGATCGACGTCGAGGAACAGCACGAAGGTCGGGTGGCGGCCGTTGAACAGCACGTCGCGATAGGCCTGGCGCACCGCGTGGGCGACCAGCTTGTCACGGACCATGCGCCCGTTGACGTAGAAGTACTGGAGGTCGGCCTGGCTGCGCGAGAAAGTCGGCAAGCCGACCCAACCCCACAGCCGCAGCCCGTTGCGCTCGATCTCGATGGGCAGCGCCTGTTCGAGGAAGGCCGGGCCGCACACCGCCGCCACCCGCCGCGCCCGCGCGGCATCGTCGGCGGCCTGATGCAGCGCCAGCACGCCCTTGCCGTTGTGGCGCAGGTGGAAGGCGACGTCGAAGCGCGCCAGCGCCAGGCGCTTGATCACCTCCTGCAGATGATCGAACTCGGTCTTCTCGGTGCGCAGGAACTTGCGCCGCGCCGGCGTGTTGAAGAACAGGTCGCGCACCTCGACCGAGGTGCCGACCGGGTGCGCCGCCGGCTGCACCCGCGCCTCCATTTCGCGGCCTTCGGTTTCCACCTGCCAGGCCTCGCCGGCCTCGGCGGTGCGCGAGGTCAGCGTCAGGCGCGAGACGGAACTGATGGACGCCAGCGCTTCGCCGCGAAAGCCGAGGCTCATCACCCGTTCGAGGTCTTCGAGGTCGCGAATCTTGCTGGTGGCATGGCGCGCCAGGGCCAGCGGCAGGTCGTCCGGCGAAATGCCGCAGCCATCGTCGCGCACCCGCAACAGCTTGACGCCGCCCTGCTCGACGTCCACCTCGATGCGCCGGGCGCCGGAGTCCAGGCTGTTTTCCAGCAGCTCCTTGATCACCGAGGCCGGACGTTCGACCACCTCGCCGGCGGCGATCTGGTTCGCCAGCCGCGGGCTCAGCAGCTGGATGCGCGGCATATCGCTCATGGCTGCGAGGCCAGGGTGGTGGCGGGAATGCTCAGCGTCTGACCGATCTTGATCACGTCGCTGCTCAGGTTGTTGGCACTGCGCAAGGAGGCCAGACTGATCTGATAGCGCTGGGCGAGCAGCGCCAGGCTCTCGCCCGAACGCACCACATGCTCGCGCGGGCCGCTGGCGATCTTGCCCGAATCACGCAGCCAGGCGACGTAGCTGCCCGGCGGCGGGTTTTCGTGGAAGAACTGCCGCACCCCGCTGTGAATCGAGCGCGCCAGCGCCTGCTGGTGGCTGGCGGTCTGCAGCTTGCGCGCCTCGGAGGGATTGGAGATGAACCCGGTTTCCACCAGGATCGACGGGATGTCCGGCGACTTGAGCACCATGAAGCCGGCCTGCTCGACCCGGCGCTTGTGCAGCGGCGTGATATGGCCCATGTTGCTCAGCACCTTCTGCCCGACGTTGAGGCTGGATGACAGCGAGGCGGTCATCGACAGGTCCAGCAGCACGCCGGCGAGCATCTGGTCCTTGTCGCCGAGGCTGACGTTGCCGGCGCCGCCGATCAGATCCGAACGGTTCTCGCTGTCGGCCAGCCAGCGCGCGGTCTCCGAGGTGGCGCCGCGATCCGACAGGGCGAATACCGAGGCGCCATAGGCCGCCGAGCGTGGCGCGGCATCGGCATGGATCGAGACGAACAGATCGGCGCCCTTCTTGCGCGCGATCTCGGTGCGCTTGCGCAGCGGGATGAAGTAGTCGCCGGTGCGCACCAGTTCGGCGCGGAAGCCCTTCTCGGCATTGATCTGGCGCTGCAGCTCCTTGGAAATCTGCAGCACCACGTTCTTCTCGTAGACTTTGCCCGGGCCGATGGCACCGGGGTCCTCGCCGCCATGGCCGGCATCGATGGCGATGACGATGTCGCGCTTGCTGCTGGGCACCGCCGGCAGCTTCACCGCCGGCAGTGTCGGCGAAACAGGGGCTGCGGGCGTCGCCGCCGTGGCGGTGACCGGAGGCTCGGCGGGCCTGGATGCGGCGCTGCCCTGGTCGAACAGATCGACCACCAGGCGATGGCCGTACTGCTGATTGGGCGTCAGGCTGAAGCTCTTCGGCGACACCGGCGCATGCAGATCGACCACCACCCGCAGCGTATTGGCGTCGTGCTGCCCGGCGCGCAACGCGGCCACCGGCGTGTTCTTCAGCGGCAACTGATCGAGCCGGGCCTTGAGCGCGGCATCCGTGACATCGATGACCAGGCGATCCGGCGCGGTGAGGGTGAAGACCTTGTGCTCGACCGGCCCGGACAGGTCGAACACCAGGCGGGTGTTGTCCGGCGCACGCCACAGGCGCACGCTCTGCACATCGCTGGCGGCGAAGAGGTCCGCCGCCATGAGCGACAGCGCCAGACCACCAACCAGGGCGCGAATGCGCATACCCAACCCCATGTTATTCATAGCTCTCCATCGGTCAGGGCGGCACACCAGGCATCGCCCCGCGCGGTGTGGGGCGACAGGCGCAGCGTACGGCCGGCCTCATGCGGCGTAATGGTAATGTCCATATCGGCCTTTGGCAAAATGCCGACCCCGCGCTCCGGCCATTCCACCAGACACAGCGCATCCCCTTCGAAATAGTCGCGGATGCCGAGAAATTCCAGCTCCTGCGGATCGACCAGCCGGTAGAGGTCGAAATGGAACACGCGCAGGGCGTCGATCTCGTAGGGCTCGACCAGGGTGAAGGTCGGGCTCTTGACCTTGCCCTCATGACCGAAACCGCGAATCAGCCCGCGCGACAGCGTGGTCTTGCCGGCACCGAGATCGCCATGCAGATAGATCACGCCGCGACCACCGGTCGCCCGGGCGATGCGCGCGCCCACGGCCAGCATCCTTGCCTCGTCTTCGGCGTACAGTGTCACTTCAGGCATGGCGACTGCTCCTCGAGCAACTGACGGATCAGCGGAATCAGATCACTGGCGGCCAACCCACGGCCCTGGCTGCCGAGCCGCTCACCCGCCGCAGCGTGCAGCCAGACCGCCAGACAGGCGGCATCGAAAGGAATCAGGCCCTGCGCCAGCAGCGCACCGACGACACCGGCCAGCACGTCGCCGAGGCCGGCGCTGGCCATCGCCGGATGACCGCGATCGCACAGCGCCAGCCGGCCGTCGGGCTCGGCGATCAGCGTGCCGGCGCCCTTGAGCAGCGCCACGCAGGCGTAGCGCCTGGCCAACTCACGCACCGCGGTCGGACGATCGGCCTGGACCTCGGCCGTGGAACACTGCAGCAGCCGCGCGGCCTCGCCCGGATGCGGTGTGATCACGCAGCCGGACGGCAGTTCGACGCCGCCGCCCGCCAGCAGGTTCAACGCATCGGCGTCCCACACCTGTGGCACCTCGCGCTGCGCCGCCAGCGAAAGCAGGCTGCGCCCCCAGGGCGCCTGGCCCAGACCAGGACCAACCACCAGAACGTCGGCGCGCTCCACCAGCGCCGTGAGGCCGTAGGTCGACTCGACGCCGTGGCACATGATTTCCGGACGCCGCACCAGCGACGCCGTGACATGCTCCGGCCGGGTCGCCAGCGTCACCATGCCGGCGCCGCAGCGCAGCGCCGCTTCGGCACTGAGCAACGCGGCGCCGCCAGTGCCGAGATCGCCGCCGATCACCAGCACCTGGCCGAAGCTGCCCTTGTGGGCCACCGGCGAACGCGGCGCGACGCGGGCCAGGGATGGCCGGTCGAGACGCACAGCCTCGCTTTCGACCTGCGCAACGACCTGCGGATCGGCCTGCAGATCGTCGAACACCCGCGCGCCCGCCCGATCCGGCCCCTCGCCGGTGAACAGGCCGAGCTTGAGGCCGATGAAGGTCACGCTGAGCTCGGCACGCACGGCCTGGCCCAGCACCCGCCCGGTATTGGCGCAGAGACCGGACGGCAGGTCGATCGCCAATACCGGCAGGCCGCTTTCGTTGATCGCGGCGATGGCGCCGGCATAGGGCTCGCGTACCTCGCCGCTGATGCCGGTACCCAGCAGCGCATCCACCAGCACGCCCTGCAGCGTCGCATCCGCGCGCCAGGGCTCGATACGCACGCCGCAATCGCGCGCCTCGGCGAAGGCCCGCGCGGCATCGCCCTGCAACGCCTGCGGATCGCCCACACTCAGTACCGCCACCTGCCAGCCGGCACGCCGGGCCAGCGCCGCGACCAGGTAGCCGTCGCCGGCGTTGTTGCCGCGTCCGGCCAGTACCGTGAGCGCAGCGGCCTGCGGCCAGCGCCGCCGCAGCGCGCGCCAGGCGGCATGGGCGGCGCGCTGCATCAGTTCGAAACCGGGCGTGCCGGCGGCGATCAGGCGGGCATCGAGTTCGCGCACCTGGGCGGCGGTATACAGGGCGACGGGCAGGGAGTCGGTCATCGGGGCAGGCATCATCGCGGCGGAATGTCTGGCAGAATTATACGCACCCGCCCGCCAAGCCGCTCTCCGATGTCCAGTCCCGTTCTCGATCCATCCGCCCTCGCCCAGTCCATCAAGAAGTGGGGCCGCGAGCTGGGCTTCCAGCAGGTCGGCATCGGCGGTGTCGAGCTGGGCGAGCACGCGGCGCACCTCGAACGCTGGCTGGCGGCCGGCTACCAGGGCGAGATGGATTACATGGCCGCCCACGGCAGCAAGCGTTCGCGGCCGGACCAACTGGTGCCTGGCACCCTGCGGGTGATCTCGCTGCGCATGGACTACCTGCCCGGCGACACCGGCATGACCCGGCGCCTGGTCGAACCGGAGAAGGCCTACGTGTCGCGCTACGCCCTCGGCCGCGACTATCACAAGCTGATCCGCAAGCGCCTGCAGCAACTGGCCGATCGCATCCAGCAGGTGGTCGGCCCGTTCGGCTTCCGCGCCTTCGTCGACAGCGCGCCGGTGCTGGAGAAAGCCGTGGCCCAGCAGGCCGGGCTCGGCTGGATCGGCAAGAACACCCTGCTGCTCAACCGCCAGGCCGGCAGTTGGTTCTTCCTCGGCGAGCTGTTCGTCGACATCGCCCTGCCGGTCGACGAGCCCACCGCGCGCGAGCACTGCGGCAGCTGCCACGCCTGCCTGGAGGCCTGCCCCACCGGCGCCTTCGTCGGCGAACGACTGCTGGATGCGCGCAAGTGCATCTCCTACCTGACCATCGAACTCAAGGGGCCGATTCCCGTCGAGCTGCGCGCGCCGATGGGCAACCGCGTGTTCGGTTGCGACGATTGCCAGATCGTCTGCCCGTGGAACCGCTTCGCCCGCCCCACCGAGCAGGCCGACTTCCGGCCGCGCCACAGCCTGGACAACGCCGAACTGGCCGCGCTGTTTCGCTGGAGCGAGGAGGAATTCCTCAGCCGCACAGAAGGCTCGCCGCTGCGCCGCGCCGGTTACGAACGCTGGCTGCGCAACCTGGCGGTGGGCCTGGGCAATGCGCCGTCGAGCATTCCCGTACTGGAGGCACTGCGGGCACGCCGCGACGATCCGTCGGCGCTGGTGCGTGAACACGTCGAATGGGCGCTGGCGCAACATGAGCGACGGCGCCCGGGCGCCGTCGAAGCCTGAATCGTCTCAGACCACCGGCACCGGATCGGCACCTACGAGCGCCCGCAACTCCTCGGCTTCCAGGGTTTCCTGCTGCAGCAGACGCTGCGCGCAGCGCTCCAGCAGCTCGCGGCGCGCCTGCAACAAGCCGAGGCTGCGCTGGAAGGCGGACTGCACCAGTTCCTGCACCTCCTCGTCGATGGCCGTCGCGGTGCTCTCGGCGTAGTCATGCTGCGGCTTGAGGCCGAGCATCGCCTCGTTGCCGAGGTAGGAATTGGGCTCGCGCTCCAGCGCCAGGTGGCCGAGCCGCTTGGACATACCGTAGCGGGTGACCATGGCGCGGGCGATGTCGGTGACCTTGGCCAGGTCGTCGGCGGCACCGGTGGACAGGTGGGCGAACACCAGCCATTCGGCGGCACGCCCGCCGAGCAGCACGGCCATCTTGTTCTCCAGCTCGTCGCGGGTCATCAGGAAGCGGTCCTCGATCGGTCGCTGGATGGTGTAGCCCAGCGCGCCCATGCCGCGCGGGATGATCGAGACCTTGTGCACCGGGTCGACGCCCGGCAGCGCCATGGCCACCAGCGCATGGCCCATCTCGTGGTAGGCGACGATCTCGCGCTCGCGGGGGTTGAGCAGGCGGTTGCGCTTCTCCAGGCCGGCGATGATGCGCTCGATGGCCGAGGTGAAGTCCTCCATCGCCACCGCCTCGGCATTGCGCCGGGTCGCCAGCAGGGTCGCCTCGTTGACCAGGTTGGCCAGGTCGGCGCCGGTGAAACCGGGGGTCAGCGCGGCGATCGCCTGCGGATCGACGTCGCTGCCGAGCCTGGCTTTCTTCAGATGCACCGCGAGGATCTGCACGCGGCCAATCTTGTCCGGCCGGTCCACCAGCACCTGGCGGTCGAAGCGGCCGGCGCGCAGCAGCGCCGGGTCGAGGATTTCCGGGCGGTTGGTGGCGGCCAGCAGCACCAGGCCGCTGGAAGTGTCGAAGCCGTCCATCTCCACCAGCAGTTGGTTGAGGGTCTGCTCCTTCTCGTCGTGCCCGCCGGACAGCGGCCCGGCACCACGGGCGCGGCCGAGGGCGTCCAGTTCGTCGATGAAGATGATCGCCGGCGCCTGGGCGCGGGCCTGCTCGAACAGGTCGCGGACCCGCGCGGCCCCGACGCCGACGAACATCTCGACGAACTCGGAACCGGAAATGGAGAAGAACGGCACCTTCGCCTCGCCAGCCACGGCGCGGGCCAGCAGGGTCTTGCCGGTGCCGGGCGGACCGACCAGCAGCACGCCCTTGGGCATGCGCCCGCCGAGGCGGCCGTAGGTCTGCGGATCGCGCAGGAATTCGATGATTTCCTTCAGTTCGTCCTTGGCCTCGTCGACCCCGGCGACGTCGGCGAAGGTCACCTTCATGTCGGTCTCGACGTAGACCCGCGCCTTGCTCTTGCCGATCTGCATCATCCCGCCGCCGCCCAGGCCGCTGCCGATGCGCCGCAGCAGGAACAGCCAGATACCGAAGAACAGCGCCGCCGGGATGACCCAGGACAGCAGGTCGCGCACCAGCGTGCTCTCAACCTTGCCGGTGTAGCGCACCGGGTATTGCTGCAGATGCTCGGCCAGTTGCGGCTCGACGCGATTGGCGACGAAGCGCCGCTGGCCGCCCGGCAGCGGCTCCTTGAGCGTGCCCTCGATGCGCCGTTCGGTGATCGCCAGCTCGTCGACGCGCCCTTCTTTCAGGTGCTGTTCGAATTCGCTGTAGGGGATGGTCGCCACCTCCTGCTGTACCGACAGCAGATACTGAAGGCCGAGGAACACCACGATGGCGATCATCCAGTAATTGATATGGAATTGGGCTCGGTCTTTCACACCTGTTCTCCTTGTGGCGCAGACGCTGACTATGCCTGTTGTGCGAAGGCCCGGCCTGGACCCAGATCAGTTATGCCGCATTCGGGCGCGGTTCAGAGGCCGCCACGTACGCCGAGCCCGACACCCAACTCCGCCGCCACGGCAAAGGGCAACAGTAGGCTATCCAGCAGGGCGCTGGCAGGCAGATCCAGTGCCGGGTACTTCGGCGCCAGAGCACCGAAGCGCTCCAGCGGGCAGCAGCCACCGTTGAGGCTGTACCAGTCCAGCCGGGTGCCGGAATAGATGATCGGCGCACCGGGCTTGGCCGCATCCAGCGTGCGCACGCTGGCGCAGCCGCCCAGCAGGCCCAGGACGAGCAGAAGCAACAGGGCTCTGCCGATCATCTCACTCGTCACTGACGATATGGTGCTCGCCCCAGCGCGGCAGCATGTCCTGCGGGATATCGAGCAGGTTGAGGATGCGTGCGACGACGAAATCCACCAGATCATCGAGGGTCTGCGGCTGGTGGTAGAAACCGGGCGAGGCCGGCAGGATCACCGCCCCCAGGTTCGACAGCTTGAGCATGTTCTCCAGGTGGATGCTCGAATAGGGCGCCTCGCGCGGCACCAGGATCAGCTGGCGGCGCTCCTTGAGGGTGACATCGGCCGCACGCTCGATCAGGTTGTTGCAGGCGCCACAGGCGATCGCCGACAGCGTGCCGGTGGAACAGGGCACCACCACCATGGCCGTCGGCGCGCCGGAGCCGGAGGCCGGCGGCGCCATCCAGTCCTCCTTGGCGAACACGCGGATCTGCCCCGCCGCCGCGCCGGTGTATTCACACAGGAACGCCTGCATCGCCTGGGGCTTGGCCGGCAGCACCACGTCGGTCTCGGTGGCCATCACCAGTTGCGCCGCCTTGGAGATCAGGAAGTGCACCTCGCGGTCTTCCTGGATCAGGCAATCGAGCAGGCGCAGCCCGTATTGCGCGCCGGAGGCGCCGGTCATGGCCAAAGTGATGCGTTCCGGTCCGCTCATGAATTTGCTCCCAAAGCTGCTGCGCTTGCTTATGCCGCGTTGAAACCTTACTCGAAATGCTCACTTGCACCAGCAAGCTCCGCTTTCTCGCAAGGTTTCGCCTTGCCTAAGCTTCGCTCGCGACGCTTTGAAAACAAATTCGCCGTATGCCGAATTCTCGTAGGGTGGAAAACCGCGAAGCGTTTTCCACCGCCGCAACCATACGCGTGGAAAAGCCTTCGGCGTTTTCCACCCTACGCCAGGGCCTCGGCCAGCTTGCCGTGCAAGCCGCCGAAGCCGCCGTTGCTCATGATCACCACCTGAGTGCCGGGCGCGGCCTGGGATTTCACCCGTTCAATGATCGCCTCCAGCGAATCGCACACCGTGGTGACGACCGGCGAATCCGCCACCGCCGCGGCCAGGTCCCAGCCCAAACTGGCCGGTGCATACCAGATCGCCTGGTCGACCAGCGCGACGGATTCGGCCAGGCCCTCGCGGTGCGCGCCGAGCTTCATCGAATTGGAACGCGGCTCGATCACGGCGATGATCGGCGCATCGCCCACCTGCTTGCGCAGGCCGTCGAGGGTGGTGGCGATGGCCGTCGGATGATGGGCGAAGTCGTCATAGAGGGTCACGCCGTTGACCTCGGCGACCTTTTCCATGCGCCGCTTGACGCTGCGAAACTCGCTCAGCGCCTCGGCGCCCTGCTTCGGCAAGACGCCGACATGGCGCGCCGCCGCCAGGGTCGCCAGCGCATTGTTGACGTTGTGCCGGCCGGTCAACTGCCAGTCGACCACACCCTGCACTTCGCCCTCGAAAATCACCTCGAAACGCGAGCCGTCCTCGCTGAGCAACTTCGCCTGCCACTGCCCGTCTTCGCCAGTGGTCTGCACCGGCGTCCAGCAGCCCATGCCGATCACACGCTTGAGCGCGGCTTCCGACTGGGGATGAATGATCAGCCCCTCGCCCGGCACGGTACGCACCAGATGATGGAACTGCCGCTCGATGGCGGCGAGATCAGGGAAAATATCTGCGTGATCGAACTCCAGATTATTGAGGATGGCGGTGCGCGGGCGGTAATGGACGAACTTGCTGCGCTTGTCGAAGAAGGCGCTGTCGTACTCGTCGGCCTCGACCACGAAGAACGGCGTCTCGCCCAGGCGCGCGGAGATGCCGAAGTTCTGCGGCACGCCGCCGATGAGAAAGCCCGGACTCATGCCGGCATGTTCCAGTACCCAGGCCAGCATGCTGCTGGTGGTGGTCTTGCCGTGGGTGCCTGCCGCGGCGAGCACCCAGCGGCCCTGCAGCACATGGTCGGCCAGCCATTGCGGGCCGGAGACATAGGGCAGGCCCTTGTTCAGCACGTACTCCACCGCCGGATTGCCGCGCGACAGCGCATTGCCGATCACCACCAGGTCCGGCGCCGGCTCCATGTGCGCCGGATCAAAGCCCTGCATCAGCTCGATGCCCTGGGCTTCGAGCTGAGTGCTCATCGGCGGATAGACGTTGGCATCGGAACCGGTGACGTGATGGCCGAGCGCCTTGGCGAGCACCGCCAGCGAACCCATGAAGGTGCCGCAGATGCCGAGAATGTGGATGTGCATGGATGACCTCTGAATGCCTCATGACCAAGCCCTGAACGACCATTCTGCGCGGGTCGGCGGGCCTGACGACTGCGCCGCAGATTAGCACAGCGCAGCGCTGCCGATCGCCGCTCCTGCGGCCCTGGCGACGTCCCCGCCAGACGAATGCAGGTCGCACGCCACACGTCGCTTGGCTCGCCGACCAACGGGCCTTGATCTACGCTGAATCCACGGCAGTCCGACCACGATTACAAGACCGGAGACTCATCATGCGTTACGCCCATCCCGGCACCGAAGGTGCCAAGGTTTCCTTCAAGACCCGCTACGGCAACTATATCGGCGGCGAGTTCGTCGAGCCGGTCAGCGGCCAGTACTTCACCAACACCTCGCCGGTCAACGGCCAGCCCATCGCCGAATTCCCGCGCTCCGATGCCGCCGACATCGAGAAGGCGCTGGACGCCGCCCATGCGGCCGCCGACGCCTGGGGCAAGACCAGCGTGCAGGCGCGCTCGCTGATCCTGCTGCAGATCGCCGACCGCATCGAGCAGAACCTGGAGAAACTCGCGATCACCGAAACCTGGGACAACGGCAAGGCCGTGCGCGAGACGCTGAACGCCGACATCCCGCTGGCGGCCGACCATTTCCGCTATTTCGCCGGCTGCATCCGCGCCCAGGAGGGCACCAGTGCCGAGATCGACGAGCACACCGCGGCCTACCACTTCCACGAGCCGCTGGGCGTGGTCGGGCAGATCATCCCGTGGAACTTCCCGATCCTGATGGCCGCCTGGAAGCTCGCCCCGGCGCTGGCGGCCGGCAACTGCGTGGTGCTCAAGCCCGCCGAGCAGACCCCGCTGGGCATCAGCGTGCTGCTGGAAATCATCGGCGACCTGCTGCCGCCCGGCGTGCTCAACGTCGTGCAGGGCTATGGCCGCGAGGCCGGCGAAGCCCTGGCCAGCAGCAAGCGCATCGCCAAGATCGCCTTCACCGGTTCGACCCCGGTGGGCTCGCACATCATGAAGCGCGCTGCCGAAAGCATCATCCCAAGCACCGTGGAGCTGGGCGGCAAGAGCCCGAACATCTACTTCGAGGACATCATGCAGGCCGAGCCGACCTTCATCGAGAAGGCTGCCGAAGGGCTGGTGCTGGGCTTCTTCAACCAGGGCGAGGTCTGTACCTGCCCGTCGCGGGCACTGGTGCAGGAGTCGATCTACGCCCCCTTCATGGAAGCGGTGATGGCGAAGGTCGCGCAGATCAAGCGCGGCGATCCGCTGGACACCGACACCATGGTCGGCGCACAGGCCAGCCAGCAGCAGTTCGACAAGATCATGTCCTACCTCGAGATCGCCAAGCAGGAAGGCGCCGAGGTGCTGACCGGAGGCGCCGCCGAGAAGCTCGAGGGCTCGCTGGCGACCGGCTACTACATCCAGCCGACATTGCTCAAGGGCACCAACCAGATGCGCGTGTTCCAGGAGGAGATCTTCGGCCCGGTGATCGGCGTCACCACCTTCAAGGACGAGGCCGAGGCGCTGGCCATCGCCAACGACACCGAGTACGGCCTGGGTGCCGGCGTCTGGACCCGCGACATCAACCGCGCCTACCGCATGGGCCGGGCGATCAAGGCCGGCCGGGTGTGGACCAACTGCTACCACCTGTACCCGGCCCATGCGGCGTTCGGCGGCTACAAGAAATCCGGCGTCGGCCGCGAGACCCACAAGATGATCCTCGACCACTACCAACAGACCAAGAACCTGCTGGTCAGCTACGACATCAATCCATTGGGGTTCTTCTAGCCCACGGCCGGCGCAACACCGGCGTTGCCGTTCGGTTCGGACGGCAACGCGGCATCGTGGTGGTGCCGGCCGGGGATGCGCGGCGCCGCGCTGGTGCAGCGTCCGCATCCCCGGCAGGGGCCGCCCCGCAAACGACGCCAGGAGGACGCAGGGCACAGGGTTTGCTTGGACAATCGGCACTGTATCGACGGAGGTCGCGATGGCCCGCTTTACCCATAGTGTCGGCGGCACCACCTGGCGCTTCGACAGCCTGCGCGAACTGCTGGCCAAGGCCAGCCCGGCGCGCTCCGGCGACTGCCTGGCCGGCATCGCCGCCGGCAGCGATGCCGAGCGCGTGGCGGCGCAGATGTGCCTGGCCGAGGTGCCGCTCAGGCGCTTCCTCGACGAGGCGCTGATTCCCTACGAAACCGACGAGGTGACCCGCCTCATCATCGACAGCCACGACGCGGCCGCCTTCGCCCCGGTCAGTCACCTCACCGTGGGCGACTTTCGCAACTGGCTGCTCGGCGACGCGGCGGACGAAACGACGCTGGCCGCCCTGGCGCCGGGGCTGACGCCGGAGATGGTCGCCGCGGTGTCCAAGCTCATGCGCGTGCAGGACCTGATCCTGGTCGCGCAGAAGGTCCGCGTGGTCACCCGCTTTCGCAACACCATCGGCCTGCGCGGGCGGATGTCCACTCGCCTGCAGCCCAACCACCCGACCGACGACGGCGCCGGCATCGCCGCGAGCATCCTCGACGGCCTGCTCTACGGCAACGGCGACGCGGTGATCGGCATCAACCCGGCCACCGACAACACCCAGGGCATCTGCGAGCTGCTGAAGATGCTCGACGCCATCATCCAGCGCTACGCGATCCCGACCCAGGCCTGCATCCTCACCCACGTCACCACCTCCATCGCGGCGATCGAACGCGGCGCGCCGGTGGACCTGGTGTTCCAGTCCATCGCCGGCAGCGAGGCGGCCAACGCCAGCTTCGGCATCAGCCTGGCGACCCTGCAGGAAGGCTACGAGGCCGGGCTTTCGCAGCGGCGCGGCACCCTGGGTGACAACCTCATGTACTTCGAGACCGGCCAGGGCAGCGCGCTGTCGGCCAACGCCCACCACGGCGTCGACCAGCAGACCTGCGAGGCCCGCGCCTATGCGGTAGCGCGGCGCTTCAAGCCGCTCTTGGTCAATACCGTGGTCGGCTTCATCGGCCCGGAGTACCTCTACAACGGCAAGCAGATCATCCGCGCCGGACTGGAGGACCACTTCTGCGGCAAGCTGCTCGGCGTGCCCATGGGCTGCGACATCTGCTACACCAATCACGCCGAAGCCGACCAGGACGACATGGACATGTTGCTGACCCTGCTGGGCACGGCCGGCATCAACTTCATCATGGGCATCCCCGGCTCGGACGACGTGATGCTCAACTACCAGACCACCTCCTTCCACGACGCGCTATACGTGCGCCAGGTGCTCGGCCTCAGGCCCGCGCCGGAATTCGAGCAATGGCTGGCGAAGATGGACATCCTGCGCCAGGACGGCAACCGCCTGCGGCTCGGCCGGGAACTGCCCGAACCCTTCCGCCGGGCGTTGGAGCGGCTGGCGTGAGGTATGGAATGAAAGCGATCCGGATTCGCGCCCACCACCCAATCGGCGCACCGCACTCCGTAGGTTGGGTTGAGGAGCGGAGCGACGAAGCCCAACTCGCGCCAGTGCGCCGCCTGTGCATCGCCCTGTTGGGCTTCGCTGCGCTCAACCCAACCTACGCGGCTGCATCGAAAGAGGCGAGATTCGCGCTGATCGCCAGAGCGGTGGAAAACGCTGCGCGCTTTTCCACCCTACGCCGACGCCCCCACGGCAGCCCGTAGGGAGGAAAACGACCGCAGCTCTTTTCCACGCGGATGACCGTCCACACGACCCACCCTTGCAGGAGCGAGCCTGCTCGCGAACGAAGCACTGCACTTCGCCAGCAAGCCGGCTCCTACACCAGGCACCGAGGCCAGCATGAACGAACGGACGCCCGCCACCGAAAATCCCTGGCAGCACCTGCGCCAGCTCACCCCGGCGCGCATCGCCCTCGGCCGGGCCGGCAGCAGCCTGCCCACCGGGGCGCAACTGGACTTCCAGTTCGCCCATGCCCAGGCGCGCGACGCCGTGCACTTGCCGCTCGATTGCGCGGCGCTGGCCGGCGAACTGCAGCGGCACGATCTGCAATGCCTGCATCTGCACAGCGCCGCCGTCGATAGGCAGACCTATCTGCAGCGGCCGGACCTGGGCCGGCGCCTGGACGAAACCAGCGCCACGGTGCTCGACGCGCGTGCCGGAGAGGGCTGTGACCTCGCTCTGGTGATCGCCGACGGCCTGTCCGCCCTCGCCGTGCAGCGCCATGCGCTGCCGATGAGTCTGAAGATCGCCGAACACTGCCGCGCCGAAGGCTGGTCGCTCGGCCCGATCGCCCTCGTCGAGCAGGGCCGGGTCGCCGTCGCCGACGAGATCGGCCAGCGGCTCGGGGCACGCATGGCGGTGATCCTGCTGGGCGAGCGCCCCGGGCTCAGTTCGCCGGACAGCCTCGGCCTGTACTTCACCTGGGCGCCGCAGGTCGGTCGCCACGATGCGCAGCGCAACTGCATCTCCAACATCCGCCCCGAGGGCCTGAGCTACAACCTGGCCGCCCACCGCCTGCTCTACCTCATGCGCGAGGCCTGCCGCCGCCAGCTCTCCGGCGTGCAACTCAAGGACGAGGCCGAGGTGCCGACGCTGGACGGCGAGCCCCGCGCCGGCAACTTCCTGCTGGGCTGAAGCATGGCGAACAGGCCGTAGGAGCCGGCTTGCGGGCGATCCGTGCGGCTATCACCAGCAAGGCCTCGGCACCCCTCTGCGGCTACAAAAAGCCTCATCCGCATCGATCGACCCGCGGCGAGGACAGGCGCTGTTGCCGCCGGCGGGCGCTGCGCTTACTGTGTGGCCCTCCCGGCTGGAACCTCGCCCATGTGGTCTTTACGCGCCTGGCAACGCAAACGCATCCTCGCCCGCTTCCCCGTCGAGCCCGAACTGTGGCAAGCGGTGTTCGACAGCCTGCCAATCCTCGACGGCCTCGACGACCGCGAACTCACGCGCCTGCGCGAACGCAGCATCCTGTTCTTGCACGACAAGCGCCTGACCGCGCTGCCCGGCGTGGAGTTGCAGCCAGCCGATCGGCTGCGCCTGGCGCTGCAGGCCCAGCTGCCGCTGCTGCATCTGCCCGATTTCGGCTGGTACCAGGGCTTCCACGAGATCGTGCTCTACCCGGACGACTTCCGCAGCCCGCAGAAGCACCGTGACGCCAGCGGCGTAGTGCATGAATGGGACGCCGAGCACAGCGGCGAAGCCTGGCTGCAGGGCCCGGTGATCCTCGCCTGGCCCGGCGTGCAGGAAAGCGGTGGCTGGGAAGGCTACAACCTGGTGATCCACGAGCTGGCGCACAAGCTGGACATGCTGGGCGGTGACGCCAACGGCCTGCCGCCGCTGCACCGCGACATGCGCATCGACGCCTGGGCCAGCGCCATGCAGAGCGCCTACGACAGCCTGAACGCTACGCTGGATGCCGACCCCGGGGCGCAGACGCCGATCGACCCCTACGCCGCCGAAGACCCGGCCGAATTCTTCGCCGTCACCAGCGAATACTTCTTCAGCGCACCGGACCTGCTACACGCCGCCCACCCCGAGGTGTACCGGCAGCTCGCCGCATTCTATCGGCAGGACCCGCTCGCCCGCCTGCAGCGGCTGCAGGCCGAACATGCGGATTACAGGGAACCTGCCTGAGCCGGCGCCGTCGAAGCCGGCGTGGCAATGCAGGCGCCAATGCGCCTATAATCGCGCCCACTTTTTCTGCCCCAAGGCCGCGCTGGCCGATCACGGAGCCCATCGTTCATGAGCTACAGCAAAGTCCCGGCCGGCAAAGACCTGCCGAACGACATCTACGTCGCCATCGAGATCCCGGCCAACCATGCGCCGATCAAGTACGAAATCGATCACGACACCGACTGCCTGTTCGTCGACCGCTTCATGGCCACCCCGATGTTCTACCCGGCCAACTACGGCTTCATCCCGCACACCCTGGCCGACGACGGCGACCCGCTGGACGTGCTGGTGGTGACCCCCTACCCGGTCGCCCCGGGTTCGGTCATCCGCTGCCGTCCGGTCGGCGTGCTGAACATGACCGACGAAGCCGGCGGCGACGCCAAGCTGATCGCCGTCCCGCACGACAAGCTGAGCCAGCTGTACGTGGACGTGAAGGAATACACCGACCTGCCGACCCTGCTGCTGGAGCAGATCAAGCACTTCTTCGAGAACTACAAGGATCTCGAGAAGGGCAAGTGGGTCAAGGTCGAAGGCTGGGGCAACGCCGACGAAGCCCGCGCAGCGATCACCAAGGCGGTTGCGGCCTACCAGAAGTAAGCCAACGCCACCCCCTGAAAGCCGGCCACAAGCCGGCTTTTTTGTAGGCGCTGTCCCAATTGCGTGTTGCTCGAATGTCGAGGTGTTCTGAGCGCCCGTAGGAGCGGGCCGTGCCCGCGAAGCTTTGCGCGCTGGAATATTCGCGGGCATGGCCCGCTCCTACAGGGGGACGTCTATCCGCAACAGCCAGCTCAGACATAGCCTTTTGGTACCCCAGCAATGTGCCGAAAATATCGCCACTGCTGCTACGATTTCGGCACCGGCTACGCCTCGCTGGCCTACCTGCCGCGCTTTCGCGTCGGCGGCATCAAGATCGATCGCAAATTCGTCGCCGGCCTGCCGGACAGCGAACAGTCGGTCGCCCTGGCGCGCGGCATCCTGACCATGGCCAGCCATCTCGGCCTGCACGGGGTCGCCGAAGGCGTCGAGACCGAGCGGCAGGCGGCCTTCTGCGGCTCAATGGCTGCCCCAGCCTACGCCCGTCCGCTGCCCGCCGAACAATGCCGCTGGCGCGCCGGGGCCCGCTGTCGGTCAACCTGCAGTTGCCGCTGCACGGCTGAGCCGGGCACGCCTTGAGGCAACCGCACGATACTAGCCGAACGGCGCACTAGCCGTAACGCAACGGCTTAGATACCCTGCATCTTTTTGGTGCAGGCTTACCAATGTTCGAGATTCTGCTGCTGGTCTCCGCCGGTTTTGCCGCCGGCGGAATGAATGCCCTGGCCGGTGGCGGCACGTTCTTCTCCTTCCCCGCACTGCTCGCCATCGGCCTGCCGCCGGTGACCGCCAATGCCACCAATGCCGTGGCACTGTGGCCGGCGAGCCTCGCCGGTGCCTGGGCCGCGCGCTCCAGCCTGCGCCCCCTCGGGCCGTATCTCGTGCCACTGCTGCTGGCGGGCCTGGCCGGCGGCCTGCTCGGCGGCCTGGCGTTGCTGGCCGGCGGCGACGACCTGTTCAGCCTGCTGATTCCCTGGTTGCTGCTGCTGGCCACCGCGCTGTTTGCCGCCAGCCCCAGGCTCAGCCGCTGGCTGGCGGCGCGGCGCAAGGAGGAAAGCGCGGTGCCGCCCCATTCGGCGGGCTCGATGACGGCCCATGGACTGGTGTCGATCTACGGCGGCTATTTCGGCGCCGGCATGGGCATCCTGCAGCTGGCGGCGTTCTCCATCGAGGGCCATCAGCTGGTGCGCGCCAATGCGCTGAAGAACCTGATCTCGGCGGTGATCTACAGCGTTGCCAGCGTCACCTTCATCGTCGCCGGTCGGGTCAGCTGGTACGAGTTGCTGATCCTGCTCGGCGGTGCCACCCTCGGCGGCTATGCCGGTGGCGCGCTGAGCCGGAAACTGCCGGCCGCCTGGCTGCGCGCCTTCGTCATCCTGGTCGGCAGCGGCATGACCCTCTATTACTTCCGGGCCACCTACGCCGGCTGAACGCACTGCTGGTGGCGAACCTGGTGGCTGCGCCGGGCCTTCTTTGCTAATGTCGCGCCCGTTTCAGACTCGCCGCACACGACAGGTTCCCGCCATGGCCCGCAAGAAAGCCGCTCTCGATTTCGAACAATCCCTCGCCGAGCTCCAGCAACTGGTGGAGCGCCTGGAAAGCGGCGAGCTGTCGCTGGAAGACTCGCTGACCTGCTTCGAGCAGGGCATCGGCCTGACCCGCGACTGCCAGGCGGCATTGAGCCAGGCCGAGCAGAAGGTGCAGATCCTGCTCGAACGCGACGGCACGCTGCAGGAAGCGCCCTTCGAAACGGATCCCGAAGCATGACGATCGGCGATTACCAGAGAAGCTGCCAGCAGCGCGTCGACAGCCGCCTCGAGGCCCTCTTCGTACCGCCGCACGCGCAGCTCGAACGTCTCTACCAGGCGATGCGCTACAGCGTGATGAACGGCGGCAAGCGGGTGCGCCCGCTGCTGGTCTACGCCGCCAACGAAGCACTGGGCGGCGACAAGGCCCAGGCTGACGGCGCGGCCTGCGCGGTGGAGCTGATCCACGCCTATTCACTGGTGCACGACGACCTGCCGGCGATGGACGACGACGACCTGCGCCGCGGCCAGCCGACCACCCACAAGGCTTTCGACGAGGCCTGTGCGATTCTCGCCGGCGATGGCCTGCAGAGCCTGGCCTTCGACGTCCTCGCGGCGCCGCAGCTCAACCCCGCGGACCCGCTGCTGCGCCTGCGGATGTTCGGCGTCCTGGCCCGCGCCGCCGGCCCCGCGGGCATGGTCGGCGGCCAGGCCATCGACCTCGGCTCGGTGGGCCGCAAGCTCGACCGCGCGGCGCTGGAACTGATGCACCGGCACAAGACCGGCGCCCTGATCGAAGCCAGCGTGCAGCTCGGCGCCCTCTCCAGCGGCCATGCCGATGCCGGTAGCCTCGCCTCGCTGAGCCAGTATGCCCAGGCCGTCGGCCTGGCCTTCCAGGTGCAGGACGACATCCTCGACGTGGAAAGCGACACCGCCACCCTCGGCAAGCACCAGGGCGCCGACATCGCCCGCGACAAGCCCACCTACCCTGCCCTGCTCGGCATGGAGGCGGCCAAGGCCTATGCGCTGGAGCTGCACGACCTGGCGCTGGACGCGTTGCGCCCGTTCGCTGTCGCCGCCGAGCCGCTGCGCGAGCTGGCGCGCTATATCGTCGAACGGCGCAACTGATCTCCGTTCGGCAGGCGCCACCTGCTTCTTGTAGGAGCGGGCCATGCCCGCGATGTTCTTGTGTGGCCGAGGTTCGCGAGCATGGCTCGCTCCTACAGGAGATCGCACGCGCTTGCAGCTTCGTAGGGCGGGTTGCAACCCGCCTTGCCTGCGATCGCCGCGGGAGCGCGTCCCCCACCAGGCCCGACCGGAACGAACGGCAGCGCGCTGGACGCAGGGTCGTTCTTATCGCAGGGCCCTTCGGGTAAACTGCCGCTCTTTTTTCACAAAAACGATTCGCCCGATGCCCAAGACGTTCCATGAGATTCCTCGGGTACGCCCCGCAACGCCCCTCCTTGACCGTGCGGCCACGCCCGAGCAACTGCGCCGGCTGGGCGAGGCGGAACTCGAAGAGCTCGCCAACGAACTGCGCCAGGACCTGCTGTTCAGCGTCGGCCAGTCCGGCGGCCACTTCGGTGCCGGCCTCGGCGTGATCGAGCTGACCATCGCCCTGCATTACGTCTACGACACCCCGGACGACCGCCTGGTCTGGGACGTCGGCCATCAGGCCTATCCGCACAAGATCCTCACCGGCCGCCGTGCGCGCATGGCCAGCCTGCGCCAGAAGGACGGCCTGGCCGCCTTCCCGCGGCGCAGCGAGAGCGAATACGACACCTTCGGCGTCGGCCACTCCAGCACCTCGATCAGCGCCGCCCTGGGGATGGCCATTGCCGCCCGCCAGAAGGGCGAGAAGCGCAAGTCCATCGCAGTGATCGGCGACGGCGCGCTGACCGCCGGCATGGCCTTCGAGGCGCTCAACCACGCCCCGGAAGTCGGCGCCGACATGCTGGTGGTGCTCAACGACAACGACATGTCGATCTCGCGCAACGTCGGCGGCCTGTCCAACTACCTGGCCAAGATCCTCTCCAGCCGCACCTATTCGAGCATGCGCGAGGGCAGCAAGAAGATCCTCTCGCGCCTGCCGGGCGCCTGGGAAATCGCCCGCCGCACCGAGGAATACGCCAAGGGCATGCTGGTGCCCGGCACCCTGTTCGAGGAGCTCGGCTGGAACTACATCGGCCCCATCGACGGCCACGACCTGCCGACGCTGATCGCCACCCTGCGCAACATGCGCGACCTCGACGGCCCGCAGTTCCTCCACGTGGTGACCAAGAAGGGCAAGGGCTTCGCCCCGGCCGAGGCCGACCCGATCACCTGGCACGCCATCAGCAAGCTGGAGCCGGTGGATGCGCCGGCCGCGCCGAAGAAGGCCGCGGGGCCGAAATACTCCAACGTGTTCGGCCAGTGGCTGTGCGACATGGCCGAGGCCGATCCGCGCCTGACCGGCATCACCCCGGCGATGAAGGAAGGCTCGGACCTGGTGGCCTTCAGCGAGCGCTTCCCGCAGCGCTACTTCGACGTCGCCATCGCCGAGCAGCATGCCGTGACGCTGGCCGCCGGCATGGCCTGCGAAGGGCTCAAGCCGGTGGTGGCGATCTACTCGACCTTCCTCCAGCGCGCCTACGACCAACTGATTCACGACGTCGCGGTGCAGAACCTCGACGTGCTGTTCGCCATCGACCGCGCCGGGCTGGTCGGCGAAGACGGCCCGACCCACGCCGGCAGCTTCGACCTCTCCTACCTGCGCTGCATCCCCGGCATGCTGGTGATGACCCCCAGCGACGAGAACGAGATGCGCCGCATGCTCACCACCGGCTACCAGTTCGAAGGCCCGGCGGCGGTGCGCTACCCGCGTGGCAGCGGGCCGAACGCCCGTATCGAGCCCGGCCTCGCGCCGCTGGAAATCGGCAAGGCGCTGACGCGCCGCCAGGGCACCAAGGTCGCGCTGCTGGTGTTCGGCGTGCAGTTGGCCGAGGCGCTGCAGGTTGGCCAGACGCTGGATGCCACGGTGGTCGACATGCGCTTCGTCAAGCCGCTGGACGAGGCGCTGCTGCGCCAGCTGGCGGCCAGCCACGAACTGCTGGTGACCATCGAGGAAAACAGCATCATGGGCGGCGCCGGCAGCGCGGTGGCCGAATTCCTCGCCAGCGAAGCCATCGTCATGCCGATCCTCCAGCTGGGCCTGCCAGACCATTACGTCGAGCATGCCAAACCCAGCGAGATGCTCGCCGAATGCGGCCTCGACGAAGCCGGCATCGAGGCGGCGGTACGTATACGCCTGGCGCAGCTGCCACACTGACCCCCCTGCACGCATGGCCGGAGCGATTCCGGCCTGTTTATTGCTTACCTCTCTCGAACGCAGTTGCGCGGTTACGAGTCGTTACAGTAACGACAGGGAGGGGACATGCCGTTGCGCAGTCATCAGATGGCCTTCAAAGGCCGTGAGCGCCGCTGGCTGCCCTGGTTCGGCAAGACCGGCAAGCTGGCCATGCGCTGGTCCTGGCTGCTCAATTCAGGCCAGGCCGAACGGGTCGAGAAAACCTTCACCGGCCTGGCACAGACACGCGTCGACCTCCTGCTGGAATGGGCCGCGCAGCACTGGCAGGAACTGGAGTTGATCGGTAACGGTCTGGCACAAGCCTGGCCGACCCCCAGCCTCGACGCCCTGCAGCAGGCGCGCAAGAACATGCCGGAAGTCTCCGAGCTGTTCGTCGTAGATGCCGGCGGGCACATCCTCGTCTCCACCCACGCCCCACGCGTCGCTCAACGCCACGATGGCGAAGCCTTGAAAGCCGGTCTGGCAGGGCCTTACCTGCATGGTCCCTATGTCGACCAGCTGACCCTGCAGCTGGAGCCGACCACCTCGAAGTTCCATGACGCCGTTACCCTGATGTTCCACCAGCCGCTTCGTCATGCCGGCAAGGTCGTCGGCTGTCTGTGCGCGCGCATCCCCAACGATGTGATGAGTGACCTCATCCAGCGCGAGGCCGGCCACGTCTATCGCGACTCCGGCGACAATTACCTGTTCATGGTCGAAAGCCGCCATGACGCGCAAATCGCGCCGGGCACTGCGCTGTCACGCTCACGCTTCGAGGACGACACCTTCAGCGGTGGCGACAACCTGAAACAGGGCGTGCGCACGCCATTCGGCACGGTAAAGGTGCAAAAACACACCGAATTCGAACTGCGCTTCACCGACCCCGCCACTGACCAACTCCATCCGGGCGTGCGCGAAACCATTCGCCATGGCAGCAACCTGTTCGTGCTCTACCCGGGTTACCCGGACTACCGCCACGTGCCGGTGATCGGCGCCGGCCTGACCCTGCGCATGCCTGGCTCGCCGGATACCTGGGGACTGATGTGCGAAGGCGACTTGGAAGAGGTCTACCGCCAGCGCAGCCTCAGCTACACGCTCTCCAGCCACCTGCTGTTCGGTCTGCTGGTCCTGGCCCTGCTTCAATGGCAGCTGCAGCAGTGGCTGCCTGCCTATGCGGCGCCCCTGGGCATGGCGAGCGCCGCAGCCATGCTGCTGGGTTTCTGGGCCTTCAGCCTGCGCCCACGCACGCGCAAGCTGCAGGCGCTCTCCGACTTCTTCCTGGAAACGGCCGAATGCGGTGCGCCGCTGAGCAATCGCCTGGCCCTGGAGCGCTTCGCCAGTGACGAGGCCGGCGTCCTGGCCGGCTGGGTCAACAGCTTCGTCGACAAGATGGATCACACCATGCAGGGCATCGTGACTGCCGGCCAGGCGCTGCAGCAGACCTCCACCGGGCTCAGCAGAACCTCCGCCAATGCAGGCAAGTGCGCAGCCCAGGGTCAGGCGGCCGCGGTCTCCACCGCACGCGCCATGGTCGAGGTGAACCACAGCATCGGCGAGGCTGCCGAGCACATTCTCGACAGCGAGAAAGCCTCGCGCCAGGCACTGGCAATGACGCGGCAGGGCGGCGCAGCCGTCGCGCAGAACGCCAGAGAGGTGGCCCAGCTTGCCGAACGCGTCGAGCAGTCCAGCCAGATGCTGCAGGCGCTGAACAAGCAGACCGAAGAAATCCAGCACATCAGCGAAGCGATCCATGCCATCGCCGACCAAACCAACCTGCTCGCCCTGAATGCCGCCATCGAGGCGGCTCGAGCCGGGGAAAGCGGTCGCGGTTTCGCCGTGGTCGCCGATGAAGTGCGCAATCTGGCCCGGCGCACGGCCCAGGCCACAGAAGAGATCACCAGTACCCTCGGCGGGGTGCGCCAGCAGACGCTCGAAGCCATGAGCAGCATGCGGAGCTGCCAGGAGGCGGCCGAGCGCAGCGTGACTCGCTCCGACGAAGCGACACAGTCGCTTGAGCACATCCAGCAGGAGGTCGAAGCGATGCAGGGACGCCTTGGCCAGCTCAACCAGACCATGCAGTCGCAACTGGCCCAGGTGCATGCGGTGAGCGAACAGGCCCAGGCCATCACCGGCGCGGCAGAGCGTACCAGCCAGAGCGCCGACGAAACCCTGCAGGCAGCGCAGGCGCTGGCCCAGTTGGTGCTGGACCTGCACAAGACAGCCAATCGCCTGAGCCGACAGGATCGCCTCGACGACAAGCCCGTGTCCCGCCCACTGCCGGAAAACCTCGACCCGCGTGTACTTCCTGCCCGCACGCATTAAGACTGGTGTTGCCCTCCTCAAAAGTCTGCCGAACTTTGAGCAAAGATAATGAAACCGGCGAACTGCGCCTGTACCTGCTCTACAGTGTCGGCCAGAGCGGTGGCCATTTCGGCGCCGGCGAAGCCATCGTCATGCCGATCCTCCAGCTGAGCCTGCCCGACCACTATGTCGAGCATGCCAAACCCAGCGAGATGCTCGCCGAATGCCGGCTGGATGCCGCCGGCATCGAAGCCGCGGTGCGCAAGCGCCTGGTGTTGCTCGGCGACGCCTGAGGCGGCACTCAGCCGCCGCTGGTGGATGGTGAAGCGTCATCCACCCTACGCACGTATGCCACACCTACCTGGCAGGCGTAGGGGGCAAACTGCGAAGCATTTTCCACCTGGCGAACGGCAGCGACCATGGGCCGCCTGCATGGTAAATCCTGCACTCTTCCGGCACCGCCTCGGTGGATGGGTGAAGCGTCATCCACCCTACGCCTGGCGGTTGGCCACCGCACTCAGTTGCGCAGCAGCAGATCGCCCTCTATCGGCACGTAGCGCGTCGCGGCGCGGATCAGCGACTGTGCGGTGAGCCCCGGCACGCCGTAGGCGCTCGCCTCGGCGCCGCCGGCGCGCACCCGCTCCAGCAGCAGGTCGAAGTCGCCATCGCCGGAAGCCAGCACCACCTCATCGACCCGCCCCGCCGCGTCCAGCATGTCGATGGTGATGCCCACGTCCCAGTCGCCCTTGGCCGAGCCGTCGCTGCGCTGGATGTAGGGTTTGAGCTTCACGGTGAAGCCGAGGTTGCGCAGGATTCGCTGGAACTGCTGCTGCCGGGTATCGCCGCGCTCGATGGCATAGGCATAGGCCTCGACGATCTCGCCGCGCTGACTGACGTCCGCCCACAGCGCCGCATAGTCGAAGTGGCAGCCGTAGGCCTGGCGCACCGTGTAATAGAGATTCTGCACATCGGCGAACAGGGCGATCTTCTTCACGGGCAGCCTGCGATGGATGATGTAGGGGCTGTTCCCGTTTCGTACGCGCGCCGCGTACGAAACGGGAACAGCCCCCTAGTATGGACGGCGACATCGCGCATGTCCCGGCACTTCGGCTAAAGTGGCGCCCCGATCGAATGCACTGTCCTGAGTTGCGATGAACGTTTTTGCCATCCTGCGCGACGCCTGGTTCTTCTATTCCCGCCATTTCGCCACCATCGTCCGTCTCTGCCTGCCGTTGATCCTGCTCGAGAGTTGCACGCACCTGGCCGTCGAGCACTGGCTGGGCAAGGGCGCGCTGCCCGCCCAGGAACTGCTGGTGGGCCTGCTCTTCTACCCGCTGTACGTCGGCGCGCTGATCCTCTATCTCGACGCCCGCAGCCGCGGCCATGATCCGGCGCCGCGCACGGTCCTGGCCCGCGCCCTGCCGCTGTGGCCGGCGCTGGCGGTGCTCTCGGCGCTCGGTACGCTGCTGATCCTGCTCGGCGCCTCGCTGTTCGTGCTGCCGGGTATCTGGATCATGGTCAAGATCGCCTTCGCCGAATACCTGCTGGTGCTGCGCGGGCTCTCGCCGCTGGCCGCGCTCAAGCAGAGTTTCATGCTCACCCGCGGGCACTTCCTGCTGGTGCTCGGCTGTGTGTTGGCGGTGCTGCTGCCACTGTGGATGCTCGAAGCCTGGATCGCCGCCCAGGCCTGGGGCGGCGAGGCGCCGCAGGTGCTGCCGGCGATTCTCCTCGATGGTGCCATCGGCCTGCTGCAACTGCTGCCCACGGTGATGCTGTTCCGCTGCTTCATGCTCTGCACCGACTCGCCCGCAGGCAATCGCGGCAGCGTCTAGGCGCAAACAGCTGCCGTTCGGCCGGGACCGCCGGCAGCCCGCATCTGCCTGCTAGGCTTGCTTCGGCCAATCATCCGGAGGCTTCAGCCATGGTCGAACAGAACCCCAGCATCCTCTCGCACATTTCCCTCGGCACCGACCGCTTCGACGAGGCGGTCGCCTTCTACGACAGAGTCCTCGCCACCCTCGGCTGCAAACGCATCCTCGAACACCCCGGCGCCGTCGCCTGGGGCCGCGAGTTCCCCGAATTCTGGGTTCAGACACCGTTCGACGGCGCTGCCGCATCGGTGGGCAACGGCACCCATGTCGGCTTCTTCGCGGCGGACCAGGACGCGGTGGACGCCTTCCATCGCGCCGCCATCGCTGCCGGCGCCCGCGATGAAGGCGCCCCCGGCCCGCGCCCGGAATATGGCGAGCCCTATTACGGTTGCTTCGTGCGCGACCTGGACGGCCACAAGATCGAGGCGGCCTACTGGGACGTGGCGCTGATGCGGCAGCTCTATGGGGACAAGGGCTAGGGTCTCAGGCGACAAGCCCAACGCGTCATGCCAGTGCCTGTTGGGCTTCGCTTCGCTCAGCGCCACCTACCGGCGTGTGTCCGATCGGGCTTCGCCGGGGCTCGACCTCGGCAGCCCTACCCAACCGAAGCAACGCTAAGGCCTGTCACCGAGCAGACGCGGCAGCAGCAGGCTCTGGTAGAGCCGCGGGAAGCAGCGCGCCAGCAGTCGCGCCTTCCAGCCCAGATTGGACAGCACCAGCAGCCGGCGCCGCCGCAGCGCACCCTGGTAGATCGCCTCGGCGACGTCCTGCGCCGAGGACACCCGGCCAAGGTCCAGCATCGGCTGCGGCGCCGTGGAGCCGTCACCGACCAGCACGTTCTTGCGCAGATCGGTGGCGGTGTAGCCCGGACACACCAGCATGACGTTGACCTCGCTGCCCTCGAGTTCGCCGCGCAGCGTCTCGAACAGGCCGTGCAAGGCGTGCTTGCTGGCGTTATAGGCGGCGCGCTCGGGTATCGGCGCGTATTGCGAGAGCGAACTGAGCACGACGATCTGCCCCTGGCGGGCGATCAGGCTCGGCAAAGCGGCCTGGGTGCAATGCAGCGCCCCGTAGAAGTTCACCGCCATGACCCGCTGGAAGACCGTCAGGCTGGTTTGCGCGACGCGGCTGCGATGGGTGATCCCGGCATTGTTGATCAGCACGTCGATACCGCCATAGCGCTCGACGACCAGCGCCACCGCGCGTTGCACCGCCTCGGCATCGCTGACGTCGCAGCGCAGGCCGAGCGCCCCGGCGTTATGGTGGTCGGCCAGATGTTGCACCAGCCCGTCCAGTGCGTTCTGCTCGAGGTCGAAGATCACCAGTTGCGCACCGGCCTGCGCCATGCGTACCGCCAGGGCACGGCCAATACCGGCGCAGCCACCGGTGATCAGCACCACCTTGCTATCGAAGACCTTGCGGTCGAACACCTTGCGCTGCATGCACTCGCTCCTTCGCGTCATCATCGGCACTTCGATTTGAGCATAGGCCGATGTCCGCGGACACTTCTCTGCGCGGCAAGACGCGACATGGACAAGCGATCGTCGCTTGCCCATCCTGATACGATCAGCGCAAGGCAGCGATCCCATTGAAACCGCTTCTATTCCTCATCCTGGCCGCGGCGTTCGGTGTTCCGGCCACAGCGACGGCCGATCCGGCCCCCCAACGGGTGCTGAACGTCGGCTACTACGACTTCGCCCCGGCCATATACAGCGACTCGCGCGGTGCGGCGCGTGGTGAAGTGGCCGAGCTGACGCGCCGTGTGGCCAGGCGCGCCGGCTATGCGGTGCGCTTTCGCGCCTTGCCCAGCGCGCGCCTTTACGCGGCGCTGGAGAACGGCAGCATCGATCTCTGGCCCGGCGCCCAGGGCAAGCCCGGGCTGGCCGCGCATACGCTCGAAGGGCGGCACACGCTCAGCCGCATCAACCTCAACCTGTACTTTCGCCCGGACACCGCGCCGCCGCGAATCCCCGTCGACCTCGCCGGGCGGGCGGTGATACTCATCAGCGGCTACAGCTACTGGCCGAGCGTCAACACGATACTCGACGACCCCGCCCTGGACCTGCGCCTGCTGCGCACCAGCAACCACGTCTCGGCCCTGGAAATGCTCCGGCGCGGGCGCGGCGACTACCTTCTCGATTACCAGATCCCGGTGGAACAGGCGCGCCAACGGCTGCAGATGGAGGCGCTACCGTACGTGCGCCTGGAGCAGGTGCCGATCCGCTTCATCGTGTCCCGCCATGCCCGTGACAGCGCGACGATCGTCGCCGCGCTCGACCGAGCCTACGAGGACATGCTCGCCGCCGGCGAGGACCTCAGCCTGCCGACGGACTGAAGCACTACTGCCCGCGCGGCTTGACCCTGGCGGTGGGCTCGGCGACCAGCGGGTCGTCCGGCCAGTAGTGCTTGGGGTAGCGGCCCTTGAGGTCCTTCTTCACTTCGGCATAGGTGTTGGCCCAGAAGCTCGCCAGGTCCTGGGTGACCTGCACCGGCCGCCGCGCCGGCGACAGCAGGTGCAGCTTGACCGCCTGCCGGCCGCCGGCGATGCGCGGCGTGTCGGCCAGGCCGAACAGCTCCTGCAGGCGCACCGCCAGCACTGGCGGCGACTCGGTGTAATCCAGCCGAATCCGCGAGCCGGACGGCACCGCGAGGGCGACCGGGGCCTGTTCTTCCAGGCGCTGCGGCAGCGGCCAAGGCAACAGCGTGGCGAGCATGCCGGACAGCTCCAGTTGAGCGAAATGCGCCAGCCGCGAAACCTTGCCGATATACGGCAACAGCCAATCCTCCAGCCGCTCGAGCAGCGCCGCGTCGCTGACGTCCGGCCACTCGCTGCTGCCGCCGTTGGCCAGGTCCAATTGCCGCAGCAGACCGATGCGCGCCTGCCACTGGCGCAGCTCGGGCGTCCACGGCAGCAGTTCCAGGCCCTTGCGCCGCACCAGATCAAGCAGAGCAGCCGCGCGGGCCTGATCGTCCAGCCCGGGTAGCGGCTCGCGCGCCAGCACCAGCTCGCCGATACGCCGCTGGCGCTCGGCGCGCAGCGCACCCTCGCGTTCGTCCCACTGCAGTTCGTCGCGCTGGCTGACCTGCTCGGCCAGCACGCCGTCGAACAATGCCGGGTCCAGTGCCACGGCACGGTAGATGCGCTCCTCGCGCTGGCCCTGGTGGCTGCCGAGTTCGGCGATCACCAGCCAGGGCTCCTTCATCAGCGCGTCCGGCTCGCCGAACTGCGCCGCCCGGCCATTGGCCAGGCGGTACTCGCCACCGCCTTCGCGGCGCTGGCGGGCGACCCGGTCGGGATAGGCGAAGGCCAGCAGCGCAGCAAGGGCCTGGCGCTCCTCCAGCACGCCCGCTCCATTGCCGACCGGCCCGCGCAGCAGGCCGCGAAACTGCCGGGACAGCTGGCGTACCCGCTGCACGCCGCTGCCGCGCGCGCTCTGCAGCTGATGCAGACGCAACGCCAGGTCGGCGCCGCCGCCGCGCTGGATGTCGCGCTCCACCAGCAATGCCGCGACGTCCGCTGCCAGCGGGCCGATGTCCAGTGCCTGGCCGCGCAGCAGCATATGCGCCAGCCGCGGGTGCGCCGGCAGTTCGGCCATGGCCTGGCCATGCGCGGTCAACTGCCAGCCGCCACGGGCATTGCGCAGCAGCGCACCGAGGCGCTCGAGCAGCGCCTGGGCCTGGGCGTAGGCGGCCGCCGGCGGCTTGTCGAGCCAGGCCAGCTCGTCCGGCTCGACGCCCCAGCGCGCCAGCTGCAGGGCGACGCCAGCCAGATCAGCCTGGAGAATCTCCGCCTCGCCGTAGGCGGCCAGTTGCGCATGCTGCTCCTGCGACCACAGCCGGTAGCACACGCCCGGCTCCAGGCGCCCGGCACGCCCGGCACGCTGCGTCGCCGAGGCCCGCGAGATGCGCCGCGTCTCCAGGCGGGTCATACCGCTGCCGGGATCGAAGCGCGGCACCCGCGCCAGGCCGGCATCCACCACCACCCGCACGCCTTCGATGGTCAGGCTGGTTTCGGCGATGTTGGTGGCCAGCACCACCTTGCGCCGGCCAGCCGGTGCCGGCTCGATCGCTGCGCGCTGGGCCGACAATTCCAGCTCGCCGTGCAGCGGACAGAGCAAGACATCGCTGCGGCCGTCCAACTGCTCGGCCAGCGCCGCGTCGACCCGGCGGATCTCGGCCTGCCCGGGGAGGAACACCAGCACGCTGCCGGTTTCCTCCTCCAGCGCCTGAGCGACGGTCTGCACGACACGCGCCTCGATCCGCTCGCCGGGCTGCGCGGACCGTCCCCAGCGCAACGCCACCGGGTGCATGCGACCCTCGCTGCGCACCACCGGGGCATCGTCGAGCAGGCTGGACAGCCGCGCGCCTTCCAGCGTCGCCGACATCAGCAGCAGCTTCAGCGGTTCGTCGCGTAGCAGCAGCCGTGCATTGAGGGTCAGCGCCAGCGCCAGGTCGGCGTCCAGGCTGCGTTCGTGGAATTCGTCGAAGATCACCAGGCCGACGCCTTCCAGCGCCGGGTCGTCCTGCAGGCGGCGGGCGAGGATGCCTTCGGTGACCACCTCGATGCGGGTGCGCGGCCCGACCCTGCTGTCCAGGCGGATGCGATACCCCACGGTCTCGCCGACCTTCTCGCCCAGCTCGCTGGCCAGGCGCTCGGCCGCGGCACGTGCAGCAAGACGGCGCGGTTCGAGCATGACGATCGACTGCCCGGCGAGCCAGGGCTCGTCCAGCAGCGCCAGCGGCACGCGGGTGGTCTTGCCGGCGCCCGGCGGCGCTTCCAGCACGGCTTCGTCGCGTGCTCGCAGGGCCTGGCGCAGCGCCGGCAGGGCTTCGTCGATGGGAAGGGAATTCATGGACACTCGCTTAGCGGGCTGTTGAAAAACTACCTGCGTTGCCATCGCGGCGTTAAAAACAGGCTCGTGCGCGAGCCCGATCAAAATGCTCATTTACAGCTCGTAAACTGCGCTTTTTCGCCTATTTTTGCCTTGCGCTGGCTGCCTCGCCTACGTTTTTCAACAGTCCCCCTAGGGCCGACGACTCGACAACCGAGGCGCCCGCCCGAGGCGAAGCGAGGCGCGTCAGTTGACGCTGTAACCGCGTCCGGTCAGGCAGGCGCCGAGCGCACGCTTATAAGTGTCGGCAACCGTTGCGGCCGGTGCCGACTGTGCGCTCGCCGGGTCGAAGCCACTCTGGTTCACGGCCCAGGTATGGCACTCGTAACGGTCGCGGCTCTGCTGCTCGGCACTCTGGCCCTTGGCCGGATAGGCGATGACATCATAACGCGTGGCCTCGCTGGCCGGCAGCGGCGGCTGGCTGACCGGCTCGTAGACGTTGCGCTCGGCGTTCCACAGGTAATAGGTTCCCGCCGCGATGAAATAGAGCATGCTGCCGATCCAGATCTCGCGCGCACCGGCCGGCAGGCCGTGGCCATGGCGCGGGCCCGGCGCATGATAGCGCGGGCCGTCCGGCCTGCCATGCGCCCCAGGGCCCGGACCAGGGCCGGGCGGCGCGGCGAATGCCGGAAAGGCGAGACAGACACAGAGCACGGTGGCAAGACTTGCGCGTGACAATGACCAGGACATGATGCAGCTCCGGATGACGAGGGGATTGGCAGCGTCCATTATCCGCGCGCCCGGCAGGCGCTGACGTCAGGCCAGTGTAAGGACTTGGTAAAAGCTGCGAGTCACCGCGCCGAGGGTGCCTGGCTCAGCGAACAGCCGATTGCGCGGCGTGGTCTGATGTCGAGAAAACATCATCCAGCCCTTGTATAGTTGCGCCAGTTTTCCAGGAGGTCCTTATGCGTACTCGTTCCCGTGTCATCGGCGGCGTGTTGGCCGTGTCCCTGTTCACCCAGCTGTCGGCCTGCGGCACGCTGTTCTACCCTGACCGCCGCGGCCAGATCGACGGCCGTATCGATCCGGCGATCGCCGTGCTCAATGCCGTCGGGCTGCTGTTCTACGTGATCCCCGGCCTGATCGCCTTCGGCATCGACTTCGCCACGGGCGCGATCTACCTGCCGGACGATCGCTACTCCATCGCCCCGGAGAAACTGCAGGACGCCATCGGCGCCGACGGCCAGATCGATCAGGCCCGCCTGAAGGCCATCATCGAGAAGGAAATCGGCCGCAGCCTGCCGCTGGACGACCCGCGCCTGATCCAGCACGACGGCAGCGTCGAGCAACTGGCGGCCTTCGGCCTGCGTCCTGCGGCGTGATGACGGCTGCGAGCGCAACCCGCCGATGAGCATCGATCACGAATATGCCCGGCTCATGCGCCGGGCCAGCGCTGCAGCACTGGCAACGGCGATCCTGCTGGCGCTGAGCAAGGCCGTGGCCTGGTGGCTGAGCGGTTCGGTAAGCCTGCTGGGCGGCCTCACCGACTCGCTGCTCGACGGCGCCGCCTCGCTGCTCAACCTGCTGGCAGTGCATTACTCGCTGCGCCCCGCGGACGACGATCACCGCTATGGCCACGGCAAGGCCGAGGCCCTCGCCGGGCTCGGCCAGGCGGCATTCATCTGCGTCAGCGCGATCCTGGTCGGGGTGCAGGGCATCGACCGCCTGCTGCATCCGCAACCCTTGGGTGCCCAAGGCGTCGGTATCGCGGTCATGGTGTTCTCGCTGGCGATGACCGCCCTGCTGCTGAGCTACCAGCGCCACGTGGTCAAGGTAACCGGCTCCACCGCGATCCGCGCCGACTCGCTGCATTACCGCTCGGATCTGCTGCTCAACGCCAGCATCCTGCTGGCGCTGGTGCTCGCCGGTTTAGGCTGGGAGCGCACGGATGCGCTGTTCGGCATCGGCATCGCCTTCTACATCTTCTGGAGCGCGGTGAGCATCGTCCGGCAAGCCGGTGCGGTGCTGATGGATACCGAGCTGTCGACCGAGATCAGCGAGCATATGCAGCAGTTGGTCAACGAAGTGCCGGGGGTGCATGGCTGCCACGATTTCCGCACGCGGATCTCCGGGACGCGCTGGTTCGTGCAGATGCACCTGGAGCTGCCCGGGGAGCTGCCGCTGTCGCAGGCCCATGACGTATGCGTGGCGGCCGAGCAGGCGATCAGCACGCGCTATCCGCAGGCCGAGGTGCTGGTGCATGCCGATCCGCTGGAGGTGGCTCCGCCGCATCGCTGATCGAAAGGACGAGGGGGACGATGCCAGACGGGCATCCCCAACGAAAAAGACCACGCCAAGGCGTGGTCTCTTCGATTCGGTCTGGCCGATGATGACGGCTTCTTCGCGCGGCGCCTCGTGAGCACCGGGGGCCCGGACCGTCGGCCTGGGTAAGGCCTTCGGCGGTCACGGCGGGGATCGCGTGCCGTGCCCGTTCCTGCCGGGGGCTGAAGTTGAGGTAAAGCTTACGCCCCCACGCCCGACAGGAGATTGCGAAGATTGCTTTCAAGACCTCCTCTTGCGCAATAACTCATCTTCAAGCAATCATCTTGCGCAACATTCGTCCGGAAGCATCTCGTCATGAGCAAACTCGATCGCTACGACCTGCGCATCCTCGGGCAATTGCAGCACGACGCCCGCATTTCCAACCAGGAGCTCGCCGAACGCATCGGCCTGTCCCCCTCGCCCTGTTCGCGGCGGGTCAAGCAGCTCGAGGACGACGGGTATATCGCCCGCCAGGTGGCCCTGCTGGACCGCAAGCAGCTCGGCCTGACGCTCACCGCCTACGTGCTGATCGGCATGGACCGGCACACTCCGGAGCGCTTCGAGCACTTCGAGGATGTCATCGGCAAATGCCCGCAGGTGCTGGAATGCAGCCTGGTCACCGGGATGGACGCCGACTATCAGCTCAAGGTCGTGGTGCCGGACATGGAGCACTACCAGCAATTCCTGCTCGGCACACTGACCCGCATCGAGGGCGTCTCCAGCGTGCGCTCCAGCTTCGTACTGCGCCAGGTGGTCTCCAGCACCGAACTGCCGCTGGAACACCTGCGCGGCTGATCGGGGAGAAGCCAGGGCGTATACTACGCCCCGCTCGGGCAGCGCCGTGTAGCCAAGCCGGCTACCACGGGCCTGCCCCGCCACCCATTGTTCGGAGAATTGCATGGATCCCGAGGTGTTCGAGAAGTGGATGATGATCATCCTGGTCGGCGGCCTGATCGCCTTCATGGCTTTCATCATCTGGGACCTGGCGAAGAAATCGAAAGCCGGCCGGCTCGGCACGGCGATCCTCTTCCTGGGGCTGGGGCTGTGCCTGTTCGCCTTCCTCGCCAAGCCGATCATCGGCTACATCATCGAAGTGACCCAGGGCATTCCGCACTGACCCGACCCAGGCTGGCGGCGCTACAATTTCGCCAGCGCCTCGCGCCACTCCCCCGGCTGCAAGCCGTCCAGCGCCCAGGGCCCGATACGCACCCGCACCAGCCTTAGCGTCGGCAAGCCGACCGCGGCGGTCATGCGCCGCACCTGGCGGTTGCGCCCCTCGCGAATCACCAGCTCCAGCCAACTGGTCGGCACGCTCTTGCGAAAGCGCACCGGCGGATTGCGCGGCCACAGCACGGGTTCCTCCAGCCGCCGTGCCTCGGCCGGCAGGGTCGTGCCGTCGTTGAGCTCGACGCCTTCGCGCAGGCGCTGCAGCTGCTCGTCGCTGGCCTCGCCCTCCACCTGCACCCAGTAGGTCTTGGGCAGTTTGTGCTTCGGATCGGCGATACGCGCCTGCAACCGGCCGTCGTTGGTCAGCAGCAACAGGCCTTCGCTGTCGCGGTCCAGGCGCCCGGCCGGATAGACGCCCGGCACCGGGACGAAATCCTTCAGGGTGGCGCGGCCATCGGCATCGTTGAACTGGGTCAGCACGTCGAACGGCTTGTTCAGCAGCAACAGACGCGGTTCGGCCGGCGGTGCCTTGGCCACGCGGCGAAGCGGAGCCTTGCCGATGGTGCGCGGCTGGCGGGGGCGAGGTGGACGGGCCATGGGCGATTCGGCTGGGTTTCAGAGCGGGACATGCTAGGCGCCGGCCCCGCCTGCGGCAAGCCGGGAAAAGCAAATGCACCATAACGGTGCGAATACGTCCAGGCAACGCCTCGACCGCCAGCCCCATGCACCAGCCTGGTTCGCTGGCGAGCGCAGGCGGGTCTGAAATAAAGGAAATACTCCTTTATTTTCAATGTATTGCTTCAACTGGCACGGATGCTGCGATAGCGCTCCACGTCCCAATGGACCCACCCACAGTTGCGCACGGACAGCCAAGGAGCCACTCACAATGAAACGCCGTCCCCTACTGAAGTCCACCCTCGCCGCCAGCGCCCTGATGCTCAGCGGCCTGTTCCCGTTCACCCTGCAGGCCGCCGAGACCATCAAGGTCGGCATCCTGCATTCGCTGTCCGGCACCATGGCCATCTCGGAGACCTCGCTGAAGGACATGGCGCTGATGACCATCGACGAGATCAACGCCAAAGGCGGCGTGCTCGGCAAGCAGCTCGAGCCGGTGGTCGTCGATCCGGCCTCCAACTGGCCGCTGTTCGCCGAGAAGGGCCGCCAGTTGCTGACCCAGGACAAGGTCGCGGTGACCTTCGGCTGCTGGACCAGCGTGTCGCGCAAGTCCGTGCTGCCGGTCTATGAAGAGCTCGATGGCCTGCTGTTCTACCCCGTGCAGTACGAAGGCGAGGAGCTCTCGCCGAACGTCTTCTATACCGGCGCCGCGCCGAACCAGCAGGCGATCCCGGCCGTCGAGTATCTGATGAGCGAGGACGGCGGTAGTGCCGAGCGCTTCTTCCTGCTGGGCACCGACTACGTCTACCCGCGCACCACCAACAAGATCCTGCGCGCTTTCCTGATCAGCAAGGGCGTGCCGGAAGCGAACATCGAAGAGGTCTACACCCCCTTCGGTCACAGCGACTACCAGACCATCGTCGCCAACATCAAGAAGTTCTCCACGGGCGGCAAGACGGCCGTGGTCTCGACCATCAACGGCGACTCCAACGTGCCGTTCTACAAGGAACTGGCCAACCAGGGCCTGGAAGCCACCGACGTCCCGGTGGTCGCCTTCTCGGTCGGCGAGGAAGAACTGCGCGGCATCGACACCAAGCCGCTGGTCGGCCACCTGGCCGCCTGGAACTACTTCCAGTCGGTGGAGAACCCGGTCAACGAGCAGTTCGTCGGCAAATGGAAGGCCTACGCCAAGGCCAAGGGCCTGCCGGGCGCCGACAAGGCGGTGACCAATGACCCGATGGAGGCCACCTACGTCGGCATCCACATGTGGGCGCAGGCCGTCGAGAAGGCCGGCACCACCGACGTCGGCAAGGTGCGCGACGCGCTGGCCGGGCAGACTTTCGAAGCGCCGAGCGGCTACACCCTGACCATGGACAAGACCAATCACCACCTGCACAAGCCGGTGATGATCGGCGAGGTCCAGGAAGACGGCCAGTTCTCGGTGGTCTGGGAGACCGAAAGCCCGGTCCGCGCCCAGCCGTGGAGCCCCTACATCCCCGGCAACGACAAGAAGCCGGACTACGCGGTGAAGTCGAACTGAAGCGGCGTGTAACAAGCAACGTCGTACGGCTTTTGTAGGGTGGGCTGAAGCCCACCAGTGGATGCCCAGGCGGGCTGAAGCCCACCCTACGAACACTGGTCCTTTCGTAGGGTGGATGACGCCTTTCTCATCCACCATCCGACGCCGCAAGCTCCACCAAGAGAGCACGCGGCGCCCTTGGGGAATGCATAGATGAACACTGCCCTGCACCGAATTCTTCTGCTGCTCCTGCTCGCCCTGCCCTGGGCAGCGCAGGCCGGAGACGCGACCGACTATGCCCACGCCAGCCCGGCCAGACAGGCGAAGCTGCTGGAACACTGGGCCGCCGCGCCCGCACCGGAACGCCTGCCACTGATCGAAGCGCTGCGCGCCAACCGCGTCGCCATCGACCAGGACAAAACCCCCTTCATCGAAGAAGCCGGCGGCTATCGCGCCCTCGAAGGCGATGCCGAACCGGTCGGCACGCCGAAGAAGCTGCGCCTGAACAATCGCCTGCGTGGCCTGCTGAATACCGCACTGGCCAGCCACCAGCTGTTCGCCGACGACCCGGCGCAGCGCCTGAGCGCCGCCAAGCGCCTGCAGCGCAGCGGCAAGCCGGAGCAGTTGGCGCTGCTCGAACAGCGCCTCGAAGCCGAGGATGACCCGGCCGTGAGCGAAGCCCTGACCCTGGCACTGGCCAATCTGCAGCTGGACGCCGCCGATCCGGCCGTGCGCCTGGCCGCCGTGCGCCTGCTCGGCGAAACCGGCGCGCCCATGGCCCGTGTGCGCCTGGAAAACCTGCTCGCCGACGAAGCGGAAACCGACGCCGCCGTGCGCAAGGCCGCCGAAACCAGCCTGGCGCAGGTCAAGCGCAAGCTGCTGTTCGGCGAACTGCTCGGCCAGGCCTTCAGCGGCTTGAGCCTGGGGAGCATCCTGCTGCTCGCCGCCCTCGGCCTGGCGATCACCTTCGGCCTGCTCGGCGTGATCAACATGGCCCACGGCGAGATGCTCATGCTCGGCGCCTACACCACTTACATGGTGCAGGTGCTGATGGCCCGGCTCGCCCCCGAGGCGCTGGCCTTCTACCCGCTGGTGGCGTTGCCGGTGGCCTTCTTCGTCACCGCGGCCATCGGCATGGCGCTGGAGCGTACGGTGATCCGCCACCTCTATGGCCGGCCGCTGGAAACCCTGCTGGCGACCTGGGGCATCAGCCTGATCCTGATCCAGGCGGTGCGCGTGCTGTTCGGCGCGCAGAACGTCGAGGTGGCCAACCCCGGCTGGCTCTCCGGCGGCCTGCAGGTGCTGCCGAACCTGGTGCTGCCGTACAACCGCATGGTGATCATCGGCTTCGCGCTGTTCGTCGTGCTGCTGACCTGGCTGCTGCTGAACAAGACCCGCCTCGGCCTGAACGTGCGCGCGGTGACGCAGAACCGCAACATGGCCGCCTGCTGCGGCGTTCCGACAGGCCGCATCGACATGCTCGCCTTCGGCCTCGGCTCCGGCATCGCCGGGCTCGGCGGCGTGGCGCTCTCGCAGATCGGCAACGTCGGCCCCGACCTCGGCCAGGGCTACATCATCGATTCGTTCCTGGTGGTGGTGCTCGGTGGCGTCGGCCAGTTGGCCGGCAGCATCTTCGCCGCCTTCGGCCTCGGCATCGCCAACAAGATCCTCGAGCCACAGATCGGCGCCGTACTGGGCAAGATCCTGATCCTCGCGCTGATCATCCTGTTCATCCAGAAGCGCCCGCAGGGGCTGTTCGCGCTGAAAGGGAGGGTGATCGATTGATGTCCATCGACCGATATCCCTCGGCATACCGTAGGGCGGGTGAAACCCGCGAATACGACGCCGGCATCCGGCACGTTCGGGGGGTTTCACCCGCCCCACGCAACGGCACAGCCGCCATCCACCTTCGGCAGGAGTGCTGCGCATGAACCAGCCCCTCACGCTCACGGCCGCGCAGAAAGCCGGCCCGAAACTCACCGCCGTGGCCCTCGGCGCGGTACTGGCGGTCCTCATTGCCATGCCGCTGCTGCATCTGCTGCCGGCCGACCACGCGCTGCACGTCTCGGCCTACAGCCTGACGCTGGTGGGCAAGATCCTCTGCTACGCCATCGTCGCCCTGGCGCTGGACCTGGTCTGGGGCTATGCGGGATTGCTCTCGCTCGGCCACGGCCTGTTCTTCGCCCTCGGTGGCTATGCCATGGGCATGTACCTGATGCGCCAGAGCGCCGGCGACGGCCTGCCCGCGTTCATGAGCTTCCTCGCCTGGACCGAGCTACCCTGGTACTGGTATGGCACCTCCAGCTTCCTCTGGGCGATGTGCCTGGTGGTGCTGGCGCCGGGCCTGCTGGCCTTCGTCTTCGGCTTCTTCGCCTTCCGCTCGCGGATCAAGGGCGTGTACTTCTCGATCATGACCCAGGCGCTGACCTTCGCCGGCATGCTGCTGTTCTTCCGCAACGAGACCGGCTTCGGCGGCAACAACGGCTTCACCGACTTCAGGACCATCCTCGGCTTCCCGATTGCCGCCCCGGGCACCCGCGCCATGCTGTTCCTCGCCACCGTCGCGCTGCTGGCCGGCAGCCTGCTGCTGGGCTGGAAGCTGGCACGCAGCAAGTTCGGCCGCGTGCTCACCGCACTGCGCGACGCGGAGAACCGCCTGATGTTCTGCGGCTACGATCCGCGCGGTTACAAGCTGTTCATCTGGACCCTGTCGGCGGTGCTCTGTGGCCTGGCCGGCGCGCTCTACGTGCCGCAGGTCGGCATCATCAACCCCAGCGAGATGGCGCCGACCCAGTCCATCGAGGCCGCGGTCTGGGTCGCCCTCGGCGGGCGCGGCACGCTGATCGGCCCACTGCTGGGCGCCGGCATCGTCAACGGCATGAAGAGCTGGTTCACCGTGGCCTTCCCCGAATACTGGCTGTTCGCCCTCGGCGCGCTGTTCATCATCGTCACACTGTTCCTGCCCAAGGGCGTGATCGGCCTAGTGCGTCGGAGGGGCGAACCATGAAAGTCGTACCGACTCCCGAAGTCATCGACCCCATCGACACCCGTGGCAGCGGCCGCGACGCCATCGGCCTCGGCCGTGCAGCGGGCGAGGGCCTGGATGCGCGCCACGGCACCATCCTCAGCCTGGAAGACATCAACGTCAGCTTCGACGGCTTCAAGGCGCTGACCGACCTCAGCCTGTATATCGGCGTCGGCGAGCTGCGCTGCGTCATCGGCCCCAACGGCGCCGGCAAGACCACCATGATGGACGTCATCACCGGCAAGACCCGCCCCGACAGCGGCAGCGCCTGGTTCGGCGACACGCTGGACCTGACGCGCATGAGCGAGGTGGAGATTGCCCAGTCCGGCATCGGCCGCAAGTTCCAGAAACCCACGGTGTTCGAGGCGCTCAGTGTGTTCGAGAACCTTGAGCTGGCGCAGAAGACCGACAAGTCGGTGTGGGCCAGCCTGAAAGCGAAGCTCAACGGCGAGCAGCGCGAGCGCATCGACGAGGTGCTCGCCACCATCCGCCTCGAAGCCTCGCGCAATCGCCCGGCCGGGCTGCTGTCGCATGGCCAGAAACAGTTCCTCGAGATCGGCATGCTGCTGATGCAGGACCCGCAACTGCTGCTGCTCGACGAGCCGGTGGCCGGCATGACCGACGCCGAGACCGAGTTCACCGCCGAGCTGTTCAAGAGCCTGGCGCGCAAGCATTCCCTCATGGTCGTCGAGCACGACATGGGCTTCGTCGGCACCATCGCCGACCACGTCACCGTGCTGCATCAGGGCCAGGTACTGGCCGAGGGCTCGCTCGAAACCGTGCAGAACGATGAGCGGGTGATCGAGGTTTATTTGGGGCGCTAACAGCAGCGGCAAGCCACAAGCTGCAAGCCACAAGTAAAAGCGGCGTCGTGCCAGCTCCTACTTGCAGCTTGAGGCTTGGAGCTTGCGGCTTTGAAAATGGGGAATTGAATCATGCTGCAAGTCCAGCAACTCCACCAATACTACGGCGGCAGCCATATTCTGCGCGGCCTGACGTTCGAGGCGAAGGTCGGCGAAGTCACCTGCCTGCTCGGGCGCAACGGCGTCGGCAAGACCACCCTGCTCAAGTGCCTGATGGGGCTGATTCCGGCCAGGGAAGGCGCGGTAACCTGGGAAGGCAAGGCCATCACCGGCTACAAGCCGCATCAGCGGGTGCAGGCCGGTATCGCCTACGTGCCACAGGGGCGGGAAATCTTCGGCCGGCTGACAGTCGAGGAAAACCTGTTGATGGGCCTGTCGCGCTTTCCCGGTAGTCAGGCCAAGCAGGTACCGGAATTCATCTACGAGCTGTTTCCGGTGCTCCGGGAAATGAAGCACCGGCGCGGCGGCGACCTCTCCGGCGGCCAGCAGCAACAGCTGGCCATCGGCCGCGCGCTGGCCAGCCAGCCGCGCCTGCTGATCCTCGACGAACCCACCGAAGGCATCCAGCCCTCGGTGATCAAGGAGATCGGCGCGGTGATCCAGAAACTCGCCGCCAAGGGCGACATGGCCATCCTGCTGGTCGAGCAGTTCTACGACTTCGCCGCCGAGCTGGCCGATCAGTACCTGGTGATGAGCCGCGGCGAGATCGTCCAGCAGGGGCGCGGCGAGACCATGGAAACCGATGGGGTGCGTGGGCTGGTGGCCATCTGAGCCGCCCACAAAATGCACCAAAAATATGCATAATTTTGCAAGCGCACCAGACAGGAGCGCATCGCCTCGGCGAAATATTCCCCGCCGGCACCCGGGATGGCAGGCCAAGCCCCGGCAGCGCTGGCCTGCCACGCCACGCACCAATGCGGCGCATAACGGGCACGGCGATTGCTCTGCTCCCACGCACCGAAGGAAAAAAGCCCAGACGCCCGATGAATGCCCCCGCCCCGCTGTTCACTCCCCACTGGCACGCCGAACTGGAACTCGGCTACGCCCGCATAGGCGACGCCAGCCGGCCCGTGCTGCGCCGCCACAAGGGACCGTTGCGGGTGCAGAAGCACCTGTATGCCGAGGGGCCGGAGGTCTGCCAGCACATCATCGTGCATCCACCGGGCGGTATAGCCGGTGGCGACCGGCTGGACATCGGCGCCACGGTCGGCGCCGGCGCCTGGGCCCAGTTGACCAGCCCCGGCGCGGCCAAGTGGTATCGCGCCGCCGCCCCGGCGTTCCAGCAGTTGCAATTGCGCGTCGAAGCCGGCGCCACCCTGGAATGGCTGCCGCAGGAAACCATCGTCTATTGCGCCGCGCAGGCCGAGCTGAGCACGCGCATCGAACTCGAAGGCGATGCACGCCTGTTCTACTGGGACATCACCGCCCTGGGCCGCCCGGCCGCGAACGAACGTTTCGAAGCCGGGCATTTCCAGGCGCGGCTGGACATTCGCCGCGATGGCCAACTGCTCTGGCACGAGCGCCAGCGCGTGGCAGGCGGCGACGGCCTGCTGGACTCGCCGATCGGGCTCGACGGTCAGCCGGTGTTCGCCACCCTGATCACCAGCGGCGAGATCGACGCCGAGCTGCTGGAGCGCTGCCGCGAACTGCCGAGCCGGGTTCGCGGCGACCTGACGCAGTTGCCGGGGCTGATCGTCGGCCGCTGCCTGGCCCGCGAAGCACTGCATGCGCGCGCCTGGCTGATCGAGCTGTGGCGCCTGCTGCGCCCGGAGCTGCTGGGGCGCGAAGCCGTACCGCCGAGAATCTGGAGCACCTGAGCACGACGCTTTCATAGGAGCTGGCTTGCCAGCGATGGGATCACTGATCGCCGGCAAGGACTCGGCGTCCCCCCGGGCTCCTACCGATTGAAACGCAGCCCCGTAGAGTGGAAAACCGCGCAGCGTTTTCCACCGACAGGACCGAAGACACCTTGGTGGGCAAGGCTTTCCCGTTGCCCACCCCAGACTGGAGCCGTTATGGATTTGTCGCCAAGAGAAAAAGACAAGCTGTTGATCTTCACCGCCGGCCTGGTCGCCGAACGACGCCTGGCGCGCGGCGTGAAGCTCAACTACCCGGAGGCGATGGCCTACATCTCCGCGGCGCTGCTCGAAGGGGCGCGCGACGGCCAGACGGTGGCCGAGCTGATGCACTACGGCACCACCCTGCTGACCCGCGAACAGGTGATGGAAGGCGTGCCGGAAATGATTCCGGAGATCCAGGTCGAGGCCACCTTTCCGGACGGCACCAAGCTCGTCACCGTGCATCAACCAATTCCCTGAGAAAGGGGTCAATGTCTACCTTGACCATTTCCCGAAGGATTTTCACCGTGCTGATACGTGACGCCCAGGAAACCGACCTCCCAGGCATCCTGCAGATCTACAACGACGCCGTGCACAACAGCACGGCGATCTGGAACGACACGCCGGTGGACCTGGCCAACCGCCAGGCCTGGCTCGCCGAACGCCATGCACAGGGCAACCCGGTGCTGGTGGCGCTGGACGACGACGGCCTGGTGGTCGGCTACGCGACCTACGGCCCCTGGCGGCCGCATGAGGGCTTCCGGCACACCGTCGAACACTCGGTGTACGTGCGCGAAGGCCTGCGCGGCGGCGGCATCGGCCGCGGCCTGATGCGCGAGCTGATCGGCCGCGCCCGCGCCGCCGGCAAGCACGTGATGGTCGCGGCCATCGAGAGCGAGAACCGTGCTTCGATCCATGTGCACCAGCAGCTCGGCTTCATCCACGTCGGGCAGATGCGCCAGGTGGGCTGCAAGTTCGGCCGCTGGCTCGACCTGACCTTCATGCAACTGATCCTCAACACGGAGCGCAGGACCCCATGATTCCCGGCGAATACCAGATCCAGGACGGCGACATCGAGCTCAACGCCGGCCGCCGCACCCTGACCCTCAGCGTGGCCAACAGCGGCGACCGGCCGATCCAGGTCGGCTCGCACTACCACTTCTACGAGACCAACGACGCCCTTGCCTTCGACCGCGAACAAGCGCGCGGCATGCGCCTGAACATCCCCGCCGGCACGGCGGTGCGCTTCGAGCCGGGGCAGAGCCGCGAGGTGGAACTGGTCGAGCTGGCCGGCATGCGCCGCGTGTTCGGCTTCGCCGGGCGCGTAATGGGCGACCTCTGACGCAAGCCTGATTCGTAGGGTGGAAAACGCCGAAGGCTATTCCACCGTGACCCTGACCGGTGGATGGCTTCGGCCATCCACCCTACGCGAGACGAAACGAATGAAGATTTCACGTGCCGCTTACGCCGACATGTTCGGCCCCACCGTCGGCGACAAGGTGCGCCTGGCCGATACCGAGCTGTGGATCGAAGTGGAGAAGGACTTCACCGTCTACGGCGACGAAGTGAAGTTCGGCGGTGGCAAGGTGATCCGCGACGGCATGGGCCAGGGCCAGCTGTGCGCCGCCGACGTGGTCGACACGGTCATTACCAATGCGCTGATCCTCGACCATTGGGGCATCGTCAAGGCCGACGTCGGCCTCAAGGACGGACGCATCGCCGCCATCGGCAAGGCCGGCAACCCGGACATCCAGCCCGGCGTGACCATCGCCATCGGCGGCGCCACCGAAGTGATCGCCGGCGAGGGCATGATCCTCACCGCCGGCGGCATCGACACCCACATCCACTTCATCTGCCCGCAGCAGATCGAAGAGGCCCTGATGAGCGGCACCACCACCATGATCGGCGGCGGCACGGGCCCGGCCACCGGCACCTACGCCACCACCGTCACGCCGGGGCCGTGGCACATGGCGCAGATGCTCAAGGCCGCCGAGGCCTTCCCGATGAACATCGGCTTCACCGGCAAGGGCAACGTCTCGCTGCCCGAGCCATTGATCGAGCAGATCGAGGCCGGCGCGATCGGCCTCAAGCTGCACGAGGACTGGGGCACCACCCCGGCGGCCATAGACAACTGCCTGAGCGTGGCCGACCAGTACGACATCCAGGTGGCGATCCACACCGACACGCTGAACGAATCCGGCTTCGTCGAGACCACCCTCGGGGCGTTCAAGGGCCGCACCATCCACACCTACCACACCGAGGGCGCCGGCGGCGGCCATGCGCCGGACATCATCAAGGCCTGCGGCTTCCCCAACGTGCTGCCCAGCTCGACCAACCCGACCCGGCCGTTCACCAAGAACACCATCGACGAGCACCTGGACATGCTGATGGTCTGCCACCATCTCGACCCGAGCATCGCCGAGGACGTCGCCTTCGCCGAAAGCCGCATCCGTCGCGAGACCATCGCCGCCGAGGACATCCTGCATGACCTCGGGGCCTTTTCGATGATCAGTTCGGACAGCCAGGCCATGGGCCGCGTCGGCGAGGTGATCACCCGTACCTGGCAGACCGCCGACAAGATGAAGAAGCAGCGCGGGCCGCTGGCCGAGGATGCGCCGGGCAACGACAACTTCCGCGCCAAGCGCTACATCGCCAAGTACACCATCAACCCGGCGATCACCCACGGCATCAGCCACGAGGTGGGCTCGATCGAGGTGGGCAAGTGGGCCGACCTGGTGCTCTGGCGTCCCGCCTTCTTCGGCGTCAAGCCGACGCTGATCCTCAAGGGCGGGGTCATCGCCGCCAGCCTGATGGGCGACGCCAACGCCTCCATCCCGACGCCGCAGCCGGTGCACTACCGGCCGATGTTCGGCAGCTACGGCGGCAGCCTGCATGCGTCGAGCTTCACCTTCATCAGCCAGGCGGCGCTCGCGGCCGGCGTGCCGGAACAGCTGGGGCTGAAGAAGAAGATCGGCGTGGTCAAGGGCTGCCGCAGCGTGCAGAAGAAAGACCTGATCCACAACGACTACACGCCGACCATCGACGTCGACCCGCAGAACTACCAGGTCAGGGCCGACGGCCAGTTACTCTGGTGCGAGCCGGCCGAAGAATTGCCGATGGCGCAGCGCTATTTCCTCTTCTGAAGGCCGCCCCGCCGCCCCGCCGCGCCCCGAGCGGCGGGCAGTATCTCGGCGCTACTGGGCCGGCTCGGCCTCACACTCCTTCAGCCTGCCCATGCTGTGACGGTGGGTCCAGCCATGGAGCACCACGATGGGTCGAAAGCACGCGCCGTGCCGCTCGATGGTGCATCCGGGCACCGGCAGGCGCAGCCGTCCGTCGCGTTACCCCGGTCTTTGTATACAAAAATCCAGTCCAAGCCCCCCGGCAGCGCCTACGCTCCAAGAGGGGTTCGCCACCGAATCGGCCGGTCGCTCCCCTGAGATGTGCGCGGGCAATACGGTACGCGGAACAGTAACTGCATACAAATGACACCCTGCCTTGAGCAAGAGCATCACCATGACCGAACACAACTTCCGTGTCCCCCAGGCTGACCCTTCACTGCACAACGCCGACCTCGCGCCACTGCCGCCCGGCGAACGCAAATGGGGCTGGTTCGAGATCTTCAACGTTTGGTCCAACGATATCCAAAGCCTGTTCGGCTACACCCTGGCCGCCACCCTGTTCATCAGCTACGGCCTGAACGGTTGGGCGGTGCTGGCCGGTATCGTCCTGGCCGGTTTCATCGTCATGGGCCTGGTGCAACTCACCGGCAAGCCCAGCGTCAAATACGGCATCCCCTTCCCGGTCATGGCCCGAGCCAGCATGGGCGTGCGCGGGGCGAACTTCCCGGCCATGGTGCGCGGCATCGTCGCGATTTTCTGGTACGGCGTGCAGACCTATTTCGCCTCGACCGCCGTCGCCCTGCTGCTCAAGACACTTCTCAACAGCGATGGTGCAACCGCGACCCTGCTCGGGCTGAGCGCCATCGACTGGCTCGCCTACATACTCGTCTGCGCCTTCCAGGTCGCGCTGTTCGTCCGTGGCGTGGACTGGGTGACGCGCTTTCTCAACTGGGCCGGCCCGCTGGTCTATCTGGTGATGATCGTGCTGATGATCGCCATCTGGTACCAGGCCGGGCCGAGCCTGCTCGGCGCCCTGGGTAGCATCTTCAGCGGCAGCGGCGAGTACGCCGGCGGCCCGCTGGCTGCCTTCGCCGCCGTGGTCGGGACCATGGTCGCCTACTTCGCCGCGGTGGTGATCAACTACGGGGACTTCGCCCGCTTCGTCAAGGACGAGCGGCAGATGCGCATCGGCAACTTCCTCGGCCTGCCGGTGAGCCTCGCGGTCTTCTCGGTCATCGCGCTGGTGATCACCGCCGGAACCGTGGTGGTGTTCGGCGAGACCCTTACCAACCCAACGGACATCGTCGCGAGGATCGACAACGTCACCCTGACCATCGTCGCCGCCATCACCTTCTTCGCCGCCACCGTGGGCATCAACCTGGTGGCCAACTTCATCCCGCCAGCGTACGACATCGCCAACCTAGCGCCGGCGCGCATCAGCGCCCGCACGGGCGGCTTCATCACCGCCGCCATCGCCTTCTTCATCGGTGCCTTCTGGGTGGCCTTCATCAGCAGCATGGGCATCGCCGCCTTCGTCGACACCCTCGGGGCGGTGCTCGCACCGCTGTACGGCATCATCGTCGCCGACTACTACCTGGTGCGCCGCCAGCAACTGGACCTGCAGGCGCTGTTCAGCGCCGAAGCGGGCGCCCCCTACTACTTCAACGCCGGCTGGAACCGCAGGGCGGTGATCGCCTTCGGCATTGCCTCGGTCTTTTCCGTGGCCTCGGTGTGGACGCCGGGCCTCGAGGCGCTGTCCGGTTTCGCCTGGCTGCTCGGCGCGCTGTTCGGCGGCCTGCTGCACTGGCTGTTGATGCGCCGTCAGGCACAGTCGGTCAGCGCCGCGATCGGCACACGGTAAGCCATCGAGCCGTTCCTGCCCGCCCATTCCCAGGCGGACATCGGCCTCGACAGCGGACACTAGGGATTTGAGGTTCAGCTCGCGGCGAGCGCTCAGCGCAGTTGGCTGTCCTTGCTGCCGCGACGGTTGTAGCCGCTGAACTTGGCTTCGTGCCTGTCCTGTTCGTTCTGACAGGCGATGCACAGTCGCACGCCCTTGACCGCCTGGCGGCGCGCCTCGGGAATCTTCGCGCCGCATTCCTCGCAGTGCGTCAGGCTCTCGCCCTGCCCCAGCTTGCTGCGCGCACGCTGAATGGCGTCCTCGATGGTGCTGTCGATCTGCTCCTGTACCGCGCCGTCGTTCGCCCAACCTGTGGCCATGGTTGCCTCGCTTGCCGGCCGCTCGGGGGCCGGCGCTCAGATGCCGATGTTCATTCGAACCCTTGCCCAGCGTGCGGGTTCAGCCGGGCGAAATCCAGTACGCCGGAGATCGCGCATGCCGGCGGCATTCATCCTCATCCAGCGATCCTGCACAGAGCGACGCCGCCTGTCGAGAGAGACCGGGCAAGCGACGGATGGGCCTCGCCGACGGATGTCGCTGGTTATGCTTGCCGAGGCCCTGCACCGAGGCCCGGCGCCGCCAGCCATCCACCCATGTGCGAAGCCCATGACGCTCAAGACCATCCTGCTACCGCTCCTGCTCGTTGCTGGCTGCGCCACGGAAACCAAGGTGCTTGAGCGCGAGCTGGGCGCCTTCGACCTCAAGCTGGGCTCCGCCCCCACGCGCAGCATGGCCCATGGGCTGGTGCAGCCGACGACCGCCGGGGTCTTCCATGGCGGCCTCGACCTGACCCATGCCAGCGGCTGGTACGTCGGCCAATGGTCGCCCAACGTCGGCCTCGTCGACGACGGTCAGCTGGAGATGAATTCCTACCTGGGCTTCGCCCGCCAGCCCTTCGACGAAGCGCCGGGCTACGAGCTGGGGCTGATCCACTACAGCTTCCCGGAAATCGATGGCCGGGACCGCGATGAATACTATGCCGGGCTGAATTTCGCCGGCACCCGCCTGGGCGCGGCGCTGAGCAGCAAGCCGCAACGCACCGACAGCACGCTGTACCTCGATTTCGGCTCGGTGACGCCGTTCGGCGTCGGCCTGCGGATGAAGTACGGCACCTACACCCTGGACCAGCCGCGCTTTCTCGGAGACGGCAGCAGCGTCCGGGTGTTCAACGACTGGTCGCTGAACCTGTCGCGCCCCTGGCTCGGCATCCAGCTCGACTTTTCCTACACCGATTCGGACCTGCAGGGCCCCGAGTGCGGCGCCTACTCCGGGCAGAACGCCCAGTGCGCCAGCCTGCTGATGCTCAGGGCCGAGCGACCGCTGTATTGAGCGTCGCGCGGCGGGTCACTCCTTGACCTGCATGTATTCCTCGGCCCAGACCACGTACTCGTCGGCGGTGGAATATTTCACCGACAGTTGCGAGGCGTTCAGGTCCAGCGCATCGACCTGGCGCTGCTCGCGCAGGCAGTCGTAGGTGGCCTTGATCGCGGCGAAGTAGGCGGCATGGCCGTTGACCACGATGCGCACGCCGAGCGCGGCCAGGCGGGCGTTGTCGCGCAGGTTCGGGTTGCCGTAGGTGACCAGCATCAACGGCGTGCTGAGCTGGCTGGCGATGCTTTCCAGGTGGTCGAAGTCCTCGATGCCGACCAGGCAGATGGCGTCGGCACCGGCCTTCTCGTAGGCCTGGGCGCGGGCGATCACCTCCTCGAAGCCGATCACGCCGGCATTGGTGCGGGCGATGATGGCCATTTCCTGATCGACGCGCGCCTCCAGCGCCGCGCGGATCTTGCCGACCGCCTCGAACATGCCGATCAGGTCGGTGGACTTGCGGCCGAATTTCGGCGGCAGCAGGGTGTCCTCGATGGTCAGCGCGGAAATCCCGGCGCGCTCCAGTTCGGTCACGGTACGCATCACGTTGAGTGCGTTGCCATAGCCATGGTCGGCATCGGCGAGCACCGGCAGCTGCGCCACCCGGCAGATGCGCGTGGCCTGCTCGACGAACTCGCTGAGGGTGATGAGGTTGAAGTCCGGCGCGGCCAGCACCTGCAGGGAGGCGACCGAGCCGCCGAGGATACCGACCTCGAAGCCGAGATCGGCGGCGATGCGCGCCGACATCGGGTCGAACACCGAGGCGGTGTGGTAGCAGCGGTCGGAGGTCAGGAGCTGGCGGAAGTTGCTGCGCAGGGTGTGGTGGGAAAGTCGTTGCATGGTGGTTACCTGAGTTAAGCGGGCACGCAAGGGTCGAAACGCCCTGTCGAATCAGATTGTTGGAAGCGGACCAGGGGGTCAAACGACACACCGGCCGCCGAAAAAAAACTGCCCTGGCAGGTTACCGGTGCAATCACGGGGCCAGGCCGGCGGACCATTACAGCGAGGCGCCCTGCCGGCGCTGCACGTAGGCCATGAACAGGCCGCTGGCGATGATCACCGCCATGCCGAGCAAGGCCCCGGCGTCCGGCGCATGGTCGAAGGCGACGTAGCCGACGATACCGGCGAAGACTATCTGCCCGTAGGTGAACGGCGCCAGCGTGGCCGCGCTGGCGAAGCGGAAGGCATTGGTCAGTAGCAGGTGGCCGAGCATGGCCATGCCGCCGAGGGCGGCCATCAGCATACCGTCGTGCAGCGTCGGCGTGCGCCAGTTGAAGATCACCAGCACGCTCATCGTCACGCAGCCGACCAGGCTGGTGAGGTAGTTGCTGGTCACCGGGTGGTCGGTACCGGCGAGGCGCCGCGTGATCAACTGGTACAGGGTGAACGACAGCGCCGCGCCGAACGGCAGCAGCACCGCCGGGGTGAACAGCGCGCTGCCCGGGCGCACGATGATCAATACCCCGACCAGGCCGAAGCCCACGGCAATCCACTGGTTGCGACTCACCCGCTCGCCCAGCAGTGCCGAGGCGACGGTCACCAGCAGCGGCGTCAGGAAGATCACCGCGGTGGCCTCGGCCAGCGGGATGAAGTGCAGACCGTTGATGAACAGCAGGCTGACGCTGACCAGGCTCAGCCCGCGCAGCAACTGCGGCCAGGGGCGCAGCGTGCGGAACACGCGCTGCCCCATGCGCGGCACGAACAGGGCGGTCATCAGCACCGTCTGCGCGACGTAGCGCGCCCAGATGACCAGGAATACCGGGTAGAGCTCGGAGAGATGTTTGGCCAGCCCGTCATGGCTGGCCAGCAGCACGCCCGAGAGCAATATCAGCAGAACGCCGTAAAGCGGGTGGTGGTGGTCGTTCAAGGAAAGCCCCAAGCGGCTTGTTAGCGAGCTAATGATTATGCCTGCAATTGCCGTCCCAGTCAGGCGAAGCGGCGAATGGCTGGCACCTCGCTTTTGGCGCGCACTGGCGGGACGATCGCATGAAGCCCCGTTCTTGCCTGCCCTCCCGGCGCCCCTTTTCCGCAGGTGGAAGAGGGGGAGCCGCCGTCCGGAAAGCCCGGCTTTCAGGTATGATGCCCGGCTTTTGCCGAGCCGCGCCGCATGACGCGGCGTCCGAGTAGTCGAGATGTACCAGCTGAGACCGATGCAGGAGCGCGATATTCCTGCCGTACTGGCGATCCAGGAACAGTCCTATGCCGCCGAAGTCCTGGAAGAGGAGGCGGTGATCCGCTCACGCCTGGCCGCCTGCCCGCAGCTCGCCTGGGTCGCGGAAGATGCGCAGGGCGTCTGCGCCTACCTGTTCGCCTACCCTTCGCGACTGGGCAAGGTGACGCCGCTGGATGGCGAGTTCCAGCCGCATGACGAGGCGGACTGTCTTTACCTCCATGATCTGGCCGTAGCCGGCCGGGCCGCTGGCCGCGGCATCGGCCCGGCGCTGGTGCAGCACAACCTGCAACAGGCCAGGGGTGCGAAGCTGCGCTACTCGGCATTGGTGTCGGTACAGGATTCGGCAGGCTTCTGGTCGCGCCTGGGTTATGCCGCCCACGACGAACTGGAACCCCGGCAGGCCGACAACCTGGCGAGCTATCGCATGCCTGCGGTGTATATGGTGCAAAGCCTGCACCATTAGCGTGCGCACCCCGGGCACCCAGCCGTATTGCGCACCATATAGGTGCTTAAAAGCCCCATTATCTGGCACGGTTGTGCCGTAGAGCGGCAGTACGCGCGTTCTGGGCCAGGGTTGGCAAGCACCTTGCTCGGAATCCAGTGACTATCCGACCGGAACGCTGCAATGCTGGTGATACGCCAACGCATCGAGGCCCGCCCAGACTGGCAGGCCGAACTCGAACTGACCTACGACGCGCGCAGCAAGAGCCGCCTGCGCTGCTTCAGCACCACCGGCGAAGAGGTGGGCCTGTTTCTCGAACGCGGCCAGCCGCCGCTGCACGACGGTGAATGCCTGCTGGCTGGCGATGGCCGCGTGGTGCGGGTGCGTGCTCGCCCCGAACAGTTGCTGCACGTCACCTGCGCCAGCGCTTTCGAGCTGACCCGCGCCGCCTACCACCTGGGCAACCGCCACGTCGCCCTGCAGATCGGCGACGGCTGGCTGCGCCTGCTCGACGACTACGTACTCAGGGACATGCTGCTGCAACTGGGCGCCACGGTGCAGGCCGTCGAGGCGCCGTTCCAGCCCGAGCATGGCGCCTATGGCGGCGGCCATCATCATTCCCATGCCGGCGAGGCGGAGTTCAGCTACGCGCCGCGCCTGCACCAGTTCGGCGCACGCAAGTGAGTGCAAGCGGCCCCGTCGCGCCGCCTGCCAGCGGGCCGAATCCCGCCTGGGCGCTGCTGCGGCTCGCCAGCCCGCAGTTGCCGATCGGCGGCTACAGCTATTCCCAGGGCCTGGAAATGGCGGTCGAGACCGGCCTGGTAGCCGATCCGGACAGTGCCCGGCGCTGGCTGCACGATCAGTTGCTGCTCAACCTGGCCCGCTTCGAGGCGCCGCTGCTGCTGGCCCATTGCGAAGCCGCCGCGCGGAACGACTGGCAAAGCCTTCTGTGGCTGGCCGCCGAGCACCGCGCCAGCCGGGAAACCCGCGAACTGCAACTGGAAAGCCGGCAGATGGGCTATTCGCTGGCCCTGCTGCTGGACGGCCTGCCGGAACTCGATGCTGCCGCGCGCCGCTGCCTGGCCGATGCCGGCGAACCCGGCCTCGCCCTGGCCTGGGCGCTGGCCGCCCGCGCCTGGAACATCACGCCCACCGACGCACTCGCCGCCTGGCTCTGGGGCTGGCTGGAGAATCAGTTGGCGGTGCTGATGAAGACCCTGCCGCTGGGCCAGCAGGCCGCGCAGCGGCTTACCTCCCAGTTGCTGCCGACGCTGACGCAGGCACAGCGCCAGGCCAGCGAGCTGCCGGCGGATGCCTGGGGCAGCGCGCCGTTCGGGCTGGTGCTGACCAGCATGGCGCATGAGCGGCAGTACAGTCGGTTGTTCAGGTCGTGAGGGCCTTTTCCAGCCTCGCCATGGGATCGTGCACGGAGCCGCGGACGTCGCCTGTAGGCATACGTTGTCGCGCAGCGAATACATCGTGGTGCAAGACCGCCGTAGGAGCGGGCCATGCCCGCGAAAGACGGTCACGCGGTGTACGGGGTTTGTTCGCAGGCATGGCCTGCTCCTACAGGCCTACCCATTGCCCGGCCCGACACAATCCAGCCCGGCGCCAATCCCGTTCACCAGCAAGCTCGCCCCCACGCTCGAGCGATGCAACCATCTACACAGGGCCTGTGCCCGACTACCCGCTTTCGTCAAGAGGAGACCACCCATGACCACCCAACCCCTGCGCGTCGGCATCGGCGGGCCGGTCGGCTCCGGCAAGACCGCCCTGACCCTGGCGCTGTGCCAGGCGCTACGCGAACGCTACAACCTCGCCGTGGTGACCAACGACATCTACACCCAGGAAGACGCCCAGTTCCTGGTGCGCAACGAAGCCCTGGCGCCCGAGCGCATCATCGGTGTGGAAACCGGCGGCTGCCCGCACACGGCGATCCGCGAGGACGCCTCGATCAACCTTGAGGCGGTCGAGCAGCTCAACCGCCGCTTTCCCGGCCTCGACCTGATCATCGTCGAGTCTGGCGGCGACAATCTCTCGGCCACCTTCAGCCCGGAACTCTCCGACCTGACCATTTATGTGATCGACGTCTCCGCCGGCGACAAGCTGCCGCGCAAGGGCGGCCCGGGCATCTGCAAGTCCGACCTGCTGGTGATCAACAAGATCGACCTGGCGCCCATGGTCGGCGCCTCGCTGGAAGTCATGGACCGCGACGCGCGCAAGATGCGCGGCGACAAGCCTTTCGTGTTCAGCAACCAGAAGGTCGGCCAGGGCCTCGACGAGATCATCGCCTTCATCGAGAAACAGGGAATGCTCAACGCAGCCTGAGCGGAATCGTTCCTGTGGGCACGAGCTTGCTCGCGAAATGCTCGAAGCGCTTCGCCAGCAGGACTCGACGTCCCCAGGCCCCTTACACGACAAACCGCGATCCGCGCTTTACGAATCGCCTTCGCCGAATCATGACCGCCCTGCAAAACCAGAGGAATACCGCATGAACCTGCACAGAAAACTCGTCTTCGCCTGCGCACTGCTGCTCAGCCCGGCCCTGGCCTTCGCCCATGCCGGCCACGATCATTCCGGCCTCATGGCCGGCATCGCGCATCCGATATTCGGGCTCGACCACCTGCTGGCGATGCTCGCGGTCGGGCTTTGGGCTGCACAGCAACAGGGCAAGGCGCGCTGGGCGCTGCCGCTGACCTTCGTCGCGACCATGCTGCTCGGCGGCCTGTTCGGCTTCGCCGGGATCGAAATGCCGCTGATGGAAACCGGGATCGCCGGGTCGGTGCTGGCCCTGGGGCTGCTGGTAGCGCTGGCGGTGCGTCCGCCGCTGGCGATCGCAGCGGCGCTGACCGCCCTGTTCGCCCTCAGCCATGGCGTCGCCCACGGCCTGGAGCTGCCGGAGCTGTCCAGCCCATGGGGCTACGCCGCCGGCTTCGTCGCCGCCACCGCTGCCCTGCATGCCGCCGGCTATGCGCTGGTGCGCTACCTGCCGCAGGCCGCCGCGCCCCTGGTGCGCATCGCCGGCGCCGCCGCGGCGCTCACTGGCGCCTGGCTGCTGGCCGCCTGAGCGTCGCTCAACCGGCATGGCGTCGTGCACGCCATGCCGTCGCCTCAGATACGTCCCTGGCGCAACGCCAGGCTGAGCCGGTCGACCACCTCGGCCCAGTCGGCATCCTCGAGAATCTCGTCGCGCAGGAAGGCCGCCTGGGCCGGACTCCAGAACGGCGCATCGGCCAGGTACAGGCCTTCCGGCAGGGGCGAATGGGTCTCGATGAAGCGCCTGATCGAGGCATCGTCATTGGGCAGGCCCAATTGTTCGAACAGATTGTGGAAGGCGTGGATCGACTGTTCCATGTGAATCTCCGGTACTGGAAGCGGGAATGAACGACTTGAGTATCGTCCATTCCCATGAATGCGATGGCGGCAACGGGACGCTCAGCGGAACGGCGGCTCGTCGAAGCTGCGCAGCTTGCGCGAGTGCAACGAGTTGAGCTGGCTGCGCAACAGATCCAGCGCGGTGATGCCGATCTTCAGGTGCTGGCTGACCGCCCGCTCGTAGAAGGCATTGGCCGAACCCGGCAGCTTGATCTCGCTGTGCAGCGGCTTGTCCGACACGCACAGCAGCGTCCCGTAGGGCACCCGCAGGCGATAGCCCTGGGCGGCGATGGTGCCGCTCTCCATGTCTACCGCCACCGCCCGCGAGAGATTGATCAGCGGCCGCTCCTGCGCCCAGCGCAATTCCCAGTTGCGGTCGTCGTAGGTCAGCACGGTGCCGGTGCGCAGGCGCTTCTTCAGCGCCTCGCCCTGCTCGCCGGTCACCTTCGCGGCCGACTCCTGCAGCGCCTGCTGCACCTCGGCCAGTGCCGGCAGCGGGATATGCGGCGGCAGCACGCGGTCGAGGATGCCGTCGCGGCGCATGTAGGCGTGCGCCAGCACGTAGTCGCCGATCGACTGCGACTGCCGCAGCCCGCCGCAATGGCCGATCATCAGCCAGCAGTGCGGGCGCAGCACGGCGAGGTGGTCGGTGATGTTCTTCGCGTTGGACGGGCCGACGCCGATGTTGACCAGGGTAACGCCGTGGCCGTCCTCGGCGATCAGGTGATAGGCCGGCATCTGGTAGCGGTGCCACATCACCCCGCCGATGATTGCCTGGGCCTCGCCCTCCTCCATGCCGCGCTCGATCGCCACGTTGCCCGGCAGCACCATGCGCACGAAGCGGGTGTCGTCACGCAACTGATCGAGGCCGTGGCGGATGAACTGGTCGACGTAGCGGTGATAGTTGGTCAGCAGGATCCACGGCTGCACGTGGCGCCAGTCGCTGCCGGTGTAATGCACCAGGCGGCGCAGGGAGAAGTCCACGCGCGCGGCGTCGAACAGCGCCAGCGGATAGGGATCGGCATGCTCCCAGTCGTACAGGCCATCGGCGATGTCGTCGGTGGCGGCGGACAGGTCGGTGCTGGGGAATACCCGCGCCAGCTCGGCCGCGGTCACCCCGCTGCCGGCCAGCTCGTCGCCCTGCTCGATGACATAGGGGTAAGGAATGTTGCGCTCGCTCATGCCGACTTCCACCTTGACGTTGAAGTCGTGCATCAACGGCCGCAGTTGGTCGAGCAGGTAGGCGCGAAACGCCGCCGGGTGAGTCACCGTGACGCTGTAGACGCCAGGCGCCTGGACCTTGGCGTAGGCGCGGGTGGAAGCCGGCACTTCGCCGTGGCATTCGTAGGTCAGGCGCAACTGCGGATAGCGGAACAGGCTGCGCTCGTCGGCACCCGGTTCGGTGCGGCTGGCGACGTAGCGCTTGAGCGCCAGGTTGAGCGCCGCGGTGGCGCGCTGGTGGAGTTCGGCAAGGTAGTCCACGGCAGCTTCGGCGCTGGTGGCAATGCGAAAGGTATCACCGGCTGGATTCATGCTGGATTTCCTTGTTCAGTCGTTGGAAACATCTTGCCTGTTCGGCGATGACAGCGATAGCGCTGCAGCTTCGGCATGCGTCTGCCGCGCCGGCGCGAGCCGCCCGGCCAGGGCCTGCAGAGCGCTCTTCAGCGCTACCAGCCCGGGGGCCGCGGTCAGGCTCAGGCGCACCGCATCCGGCGCGCCGGGGCCGACGGCGAATGCCTGCGCGGCCGCCGCTTCGATGCTGGCCGAACGACAGGCGCTCAGCAGCTCGGTCTCGTTCGCCTGCGCGGTCAGCCACAGATGCGGCGAGGGGATCGCCGGCACCCGGGGCCCAAGGACCTTCCGCGCCATGCGCCAGCGCTGGGCGATCTGTTGGCGCTGCCAGTGCACCCGCCGCACGGCCGTGCCGTCCTCGATCCATTGGCAAGCGATGCGCAGGCACAAGGGCGACAGTGTCCAGCCGGTGCCCTGGGCCTCCGGGTCGATGCGCGCCAACCAGTGCTCGGCCGCGGCGATGAAACCGAAACGCAGCCCGGGGGCAACGGTCTTCGACAGGCTGCCGACCAGTACGCAGCGCTCGGCGAGCAGCGCAGCGAGCGGCGCCTCATCGCCGAGCGCACCGTAGACATCGTCCTCGATGATCAACAAATCATGCCGACGCGCCACCGCGGCGATCGCCTCGCGGCGCCGGGCGTCCATGCTGACGCCCGTGGGGTTCTGCATGCACGGCGTCAGCACCACCACACGGGCGGCCGTGGCGCGGGCCAGGCGGTCCAGTTCGGTCGGCAGGATGCCCCGCTCGTCCATCGCCACGCCGTGCAACGGCAAGCGCAACTGGCGGCCGGCGGCCTTGATGCCGGGCGAGGTCAAGGCCTCCACCAGGATCGGCTCGCCCGGCGCGCACAACCCCAGCAGCGCGGCGAAAAGCCCCTGTTGCGCACCGGCGCAGAGCATCAGTTGCCGCGGCGGCAGTTCCAGTCCGCGGCCACGTAGCCAACTGCTCGCCGCCAGGCGCCCACGTTGCATGTCGGATGCCGCGGCATAGCCCTGCAGCCCGGCGAGATCGGCCGCCGCGCCGAGTTCGAGCACGCTGCGCGGCAGGTCGCGATCCTCCGCATCGATCACCGGCAGGTTGGTCGACAGGTCGAGCAGCGCCGGCAGCGCATCGGCCTGCTTGAGCAGAAACAGGCTGGCCTCGCGGCTGCTGGCCAGCACATAGGTTCCGCGCCCGACTTCGCCGCCGACCAGATGCCGCCGCGCCGCCTCTCGATACGCCTGCATGGTGGTGCTTGGATTGAGGCCGAGCGCCCAGGCCAGGCGGCGCTGCGGCGGCAGGCGATCGCCGGGCTTCAGTTCGCCCTGTTCGATCGCCCGTGAAATGGCATCCACGAGTGCCAGATAGCGGGGCTGGTTGTCATCGGCGAGTCGGGGAAGCCACATTGTCTGCCATGCAATATAACGATTTACCCATACAATGCGCGGCTCTAGGATCTTCGTCAAACCCGCCGAGGAGCCGCCCATGTTCGATCTCACCGCACTGCGCCAGGCCGCCGAGCTGATCGGCCGGCATGTTCCGCCGACGCCCCAGTACAACTGGCCTCTGCTGGCGCGGCGCCTGGGCTGCGAGGTCTGGGTGAAGCACGAAAACCACACCCCCGCCGGCGCCTTCAAGATTCGCGGGGGCCTGCTCTACGTTCATGAGCTGCTCGAGCGCGAGCCGCAGCTGCGCGGCATGATCAGCGCCACCCGCGGCAACCACGGCATCAGCCTGGCCATGGCCGCGCACAAGGCCGGCGTACCGCTGAAGGTGCTGGTGCCACTGGGCAATTCGGCGGAAAAGAACGCGGCGATGCGCGCCTGCGGGGCCGAAGTCATCGAATTCGGCCAGGACTTCGATACGGCCCGCGAGCGGGCGGCAGAGCTTGCCGCGCAAAGCGGCTGGCACTTCGTTCCCGCCCTGCACCCGGACCTGATCCGCGGCGTCGCCACCTACGCCCTGGAGCTGCTCGAGGCCGCGCCGCCGCTACGCCGGGTCTACGTCCCCATCGGCATGGGCTCGGGCATCTGCGGCATGATCCGCACCCGCGACCTGCTGGGCCTGCGGACCGAGATCGTCGGCGTGGTGTCCAGCGCCGCGGATGCCTACGCGCAGAGTTTCGAACAGGGCCGCATCGTCTGCACCGAAACCGCCGAGACCTTCGCCGACGGCCTGGCCTGCCGCATGCCTGCGCCCGAGGCGCTGGAGATCATACGAACGGGCGCGGCGCGCATCCTGCGCGTCGAGGACGAAGCCATCCGCGAAGCGATCAGGGCGCTCCACGAAGACACCCACAACACCGCCGAAGGCGCCGGCGCCGCCGCGCTGGCCGCCGCCATGCAGGAACGCGAGCGCAACCGCGGCGAACGCATCGCGGTGATCCTCAGCGGCGCCAATATCGACCGCCAGCGACTTGCCGGCATTCTTGGCGGCTAGGCGGTCAGCTGGGATCAACCAGAACAGGCCGCTCCTGGGTATTCCGCATCCTGCAGAGAACAATGCACCACGGTCGCAGGAACATACCCATCGTCTCATCAGACACTGATCGAGAGCCCCATGCCCGCCAAGGAAGGTCGGTCTCCAGATAGGTCTCCGCCGAGATTCCGGGCGATGCTTTCGCTGTCGTCGAGCAGCGCCTCGATCTCCGCGAGCCGTTTGCGCGAGTCCGGATCGTCCGTTGCGTGGACGCCTTTCACCAGGGCCAGCATAGCCTTGAGCCGACGCACCACGTCCTCGATCAGCTCCGCATCATCGCGGCGCTGGCGTGCGTCGTCGGCGGTCGGTCGCTCGTCCTGCTTCGCCTGTTCCAGGTTTTCCAGATACAGGCCCAGCGTCACGGCCGTCTGCGCCATCACGTCGTCATCGATGTTCTGCCGTTGTTCTTCAGGCGGTTGTTCGCCGGCTTCTCCAGAAGCGGCGTCCTGGCCCGAGGGTGCCGCGGTCGTTTCCTGTTGCCCGACCTCCGCTTCGCCCGATGTTTGTCCCGAAGCCGATGCCGCGGACGCCGTGTTTTCTCCGCTACTCGCATGACCTGCGGCACCACCCGATCCGGCGAGCACCTTGGCGGCCTGGCCGAGCGCCTGCGCCAACTGGCGGATCTCCCGCAGGACGCCCTTGGACACCAGCCCACCGCTTGCCAACATTCTCAGCATCTTGATGCGTTGCTTGATCTCTTCGATGCGCCGGCGGGCCGCTTCCTTTTTCGAGTTGTCGGCCTCGCGCAGTGCATTCGACAACGAGCGGGTAGCCTTGCCGGCCGAGAGCAGACGCTCGCTGAACGATACCCGGGTCGACGACTCGGGCGCCTCTTGCGCGGCCTCGTCCGCAGCCCCGGACGGGACGCCGGTACGCGAGACAGGGCGCGCAAAGGCGGCGGAAGCGGATACGGGATGCACCATCATGGACTCCTGACTGACGCCAGGCTGTCGGCCAGGTGCCGTGCAAACTTGAGCCGCGCCCGGCCAGAAGCGGCAGCACGCTACGCCAGCAAGGCGCTGTTCATCCATCCCCGCGGGCGCGGGGGAACACTACCAGCCAGCAGCCATCGCGACCGTTGAGCGCGGTTCATCCCCGCGGGCGCGGGGAACACGTAGACGAATCCAACACCTGGGAGAAGCGCGCCGGTTCATCCCCGCGGGCGCGGGGAACACGCCTCCAGCCAGGACTGGCTCAACGTCGACGACGGTTCATCCCCGCGGGCGCGGGGAACACGGTGCAGGCTTCGGTGGTGGCGGGTTGGCTGCCGGTTCATCCCCGCGGGCGCGGGGAACACCATCGGAGCCAACTTGGCGTAGTACGGCAGGCCGGTTCATCCCCGCGGGCGCGGGGAACACATCCCGAACCCTGACAGCCCGCCCCGCGCGGGCGGTTCATCCCCGCGGGCGCGGGGAACACGGCTTGCGCAGGGTGATCTCGGTGATGGTGGTCGGTTCATCCCCGCGGGCGCGGGGAACACAACGGTACTGAACACCCAATATCGCGTGCGTACGGTTCATCCCCGCGGGCGTGGGGAACACTGACAGGGCCGTCCATGCCAGCGCCACGGAAGCGGTTCATCCCCGCGGGCGCGGGGAACACCGGAAGATATCGACAGCCGCACCGAAGAACGACGGTTCATCCCCGCGGGCGCGGGGAACACTAGATGTCCGATCTCAACGAAATGGCCGAAGCCGGTTCATCCCCGCGGGCGCGGGGAACACTAGATGTCCGATCTCAACGAAATGGCCGAAGCCGGTTCATCCCCGCGGGCGCGGGGAACACGCACTGGGATGGCATTCAGGCCGTAACTCCTACGGTTCATCCCCGCGGGCGCGGGGAACACGATGCAGCCGCATCACTGGAACGCTCTCGTCGCGGTTCATCCCCGCGGGCGCGGGGAACACATCGAATCGACGGCAGAGGGCAGGGCCGGCTACGGTTCATCCCCGCGGGCGCGGGGAACACATGCGGCTGCCGCCCATCGTTTCCTCTGCCATCGGTTCATCCCCGCGGGCGCGGGGAACACGTGCGCAGCTTGGTAAACATCTGCCGCTTGCGCGGTTCATCCCCGCGGGCGCGGGGAACACTACCAACGCAAAGAGAACATCCGCAACACCGTCGGTTCATCCCCGCGGGCGCGGGGAACACATCGAGCATGCCCGGCATCGCCGCGATGATCGCGGTTCATCCCCGCGGGCGCGGGGAACACGCGAAGCCATCAGCACCAGTTAAACGAACAAGCGGTTCATCCCCGCGGGCGCGGGGAACACTCGAGCTCGGTCCCGTACTTCGCCTCCCTGGTCGGTTCATCCCCGCGGGCGCGGGGAACACCGGGAAGACTGACGCTCTGCGACTGCTTGTTACGGTTCATCCCCGCGGGCGCGGGGAACACGTCACCATTTGTTGCTCCAGGCCAGCCATAAACGGTTCATCCCCGCGGGCGCGGGGAACACCTGAAAACCACCGACGACGTGAGCCTGCGCGGCGGTTCATCCCCGCGGGCGCGGGGAACACCCTGCCAGCTCCGGCCTGTTCACGCGCTTTCCCGGTTCATCCCCGCGGGCGCGGGGAACACTCCTTGAGGGACAACGCCTGGGCGACCCAGCCCGGTTCATCCCCGCGGGCGCGGGGAACACGTGGCGTAGGACTGCTCGAGCTGTTCGGATGCCGGTTCATCCCCGCGGGCGCGGGGAACACAACATCGAAAACTCTGCCCAGCTCGGTGTGCGCGGTTCATCCCCGCGGGCGCGGGGAACACATGTTGTTCGCCGGCCTTATTGCATCTTTACACGGTTCATCCCCGCGGGCGCGGGGAACACGGCGCGTAGAACTGGTAGGTTTCGCCACCCAACGGTTCATCCCCGCGGGCGCGGGGAACACCCCGTCCCGGTCACTGCATGCCCGCGGCTCGGCGGTTCATCCCCGCGGGCGCGGGGAACACTTGCAGACGTAGGTTCCGCCGTATCGCCCGGCCGGTTCATCCCCGCGGGCGCGGGGAACACATCAAGGCGCCCACTCACCAAAGTAAAGCAGCCGGTTCATCCCCGCGGGCGCGGGGAACACCGCGATGCGCGCCGGCTCGCCACTCAGCCTGGCGGTTCATCCCCGCGGGCGCGGGGAACACACCCCCTCCGGCGCTTCGCCAAACGGGTAAAACGGTTCATCCCCGCGGGCGCGGGGAACACGAGGGTGTCGAAATCGCATTCCATGGCTATCTCGGTTCATCCCCGCGGGCGCGGGGAACACTCACCCCCAGGGGGCTGGCCAAATTGGCCACCCGGTTCATCCCCGCGGGCGCGGGGAACACGGCAGGCCGTCGTAGCGGGGTCGCACGTGCAGCGGTTCATCCCCGCGGGCGCGGGGAACACATGCAATGATCGCCCTGCTGAAGAATTACAAGCGGTTCATCCCCGCGGGCGCGGGGAACACGCGTTGGTGCCCCTGGCGGCCTCGAACTCTGCCGGTTCATCCCCGCGGGCGCGGGGAACACGAGCCGGCGCCACCGACGACAGCATCCAGGCCGCGGTTCATCCCCGCGGGCGCGGGGAACACCTCACGGCAGCTCGCGTCGTTTGCCTCGAATCCGGTTCATCCCCGCGGGCGCGGGGAACACGTCGGATCAAAGGGTTCCGTCGTAGCAGCAAGCGGTTCATCCCCGCGGGCGCGGGGAACACCCGAGGAGGAAGAGGTGTGGCATGAGCTGGTCCGGTTCATCCCCGCGGGCGCGGGGAACACTCAGGCGGCGGTGACGGCGCCGGTCACGAAAGCGGTTCATCCCCGCGGGCGCGGGGAACACCCCCGTCCGCATCCATCCACGGAATGCTCGCCCGGTTCATCCCCGCGGGCGCGGGGAACACTCGCCGGTCGAGAAATCGCACCAGACGCCGGCCGGTTCATCCCCGCGGGCGCGGGGAACACCCGATGACCATCGCGGCTGTATTGAGCAAATCCGGTTCATCCCCGCGGGCGCGGGGAACACTTGCAACTGGTCGTTTAGCGAACTGCCGATATCGGTTCATCCCCGCGGGCGCGGGGAACACGCATAGCGTTTCGTGATTTTCAGTTCGTACCGCGGTTCATCCCCGCGGGCGCGGGGAACACCCGAAGGTCCGCCGCGCGCGGATGTGATTAGGCGGTTCATCCCCGCGGGCGCGGGGAACACATCGTGCCGCCGAAAGAAACCGTCCTGCAAGTCGGTTCATCCCCGCGGGCGCGGGGAACACTCAAAGACGCGCTGCTCTTCGTTGTCGAGCATCGGTTCATCCCCGCGGGCGCGGGGAACACGAGGATGCGGAACCGGCAGACGCTGCCGAAACCGGTTCATCCCCGCGGGCGCGGGGAACACACGCCGCTGATCGGCCCGGATGGCGTCGAGAACGGTTCATCCCCGCGGGCGCGGGGAACACCGCCGCCACCCGAAGCCCCGCCCCGTGCGGGGCGGTTCATCCCCGCGGGCGCGGGGAACACCGCTGTACCGCATCGCCCAGTATTGCGACGAACGGTTCATCCCCGCGGGCGCGGGGAACACACAAGCGAGCCCATGCCGCCTACCTGAAGGGGCGGTTCATCCCCGCGGGCGCGGGGAACACTCAGGCAAAGCATTTATAAAATTAATTGCTGTCGGTTCATCCCCGCGGGCGCGGGGAACACATCACCAGCGCGCCGGACCTGTACAGCAACAACGGTTCATCCCCGCGGGCGCGGGGAACACGTTCGTTCGCCTGTCTGCGTGATCCGGCCGTACGGTTCATCCCCGCGGGCGCGGGGAACACCCAACACAACCCGCCTCAACGCCGCCCAGGCCCGGTTCATCCCCGCGGGCGCGGGGAACACCTCTACCGCATCCACCCCCAGGCCGGCATGAACGGTTCATCCCCGCGGGCGCGGGGAACACCGGTCGAGATCGCCAAGCTGCGCGCCGGCGACCGGTTCATCCCCGCGGGCGCGGGGAACACGGTCGGGCGCAGATAGGGCGCAAACTGTTGCGCGGTTCATCCCCGCGGGCGCGGGGAACACGAATTATTGCCGTCACGACCAGAACTATCGTCCGGTTCATCCCCGCGGGCGCGGGGAACACATGCCGGTATGCGCCAGGAAAACGATTCCCATCGGTTCATCCCCGCGGGCGCGGGGAACACTTGCGTGGGGCGTAGGGCGTGCCGTCCGGGTTCGGTTCATCCCCGCGGGCGCGGGGAACACGTTTCTACGTCCTGGCCGATGACTACGAAGCCCGGTTCATCCCCGCGGGCGCGGGGAACACGCTGATGCGCTGTGGGAGGCTTGCTGCGAGTACGGTTCATCCCCGCGGGCGCGGGGAACACCGCGCCAGATGGTCAAGGAGTACCGACGCGCGCGGTTCATCCCCGCGGGCGCGGGGAACACCTCAAAATCGCAGCCCCCTGCGCTATTGATCACGGTTCATCCCCGCGGGCGCGGGGAACACTGCTTGAGGTCGGCGCGCACCTTGGCGTTGAGCGGTTCATCCCCGCGGGCGCGGGGAACACTTGCCCGACAACAGCCACCAACCGGTTCATACCGGTTCATCCCCGCGGGCGCGGGGAACACGCGCCCAGGTAGGCGCGGGCCTCGACCAGCTCCGGTTCATCCCCGCGGGCGCGGGGAACACCAGTGCGGCCAGATCGCTGACCGTCTTGTCGCCGGTTCATCCCCGCGGGCGCGGGGAACACGCTCCGGTCATCAAAGCTGTCTGGATGGAGTGCGGTTCATCCCCGCGGGCGCGGGGAACACTTTTTGGGTCGAAGGCAGAGTTGCGCCGCCATCGGTTCATCCCCGCGGGCGCGGGGAACACAACGTCGAGCTTTCCGGGCGCCTTCGACTCGTCGGTTCATCCCCGCGGGCGCGGGGAACACACTTAGCGTAACCAATTAATCTTCAAGGGAAAAATTGGCTGCTAAAAATCTACCAACTTTTCCTTGTTAAAGATCGGGATTTTCCAGCGGATGGAAGGCGACCAGACGCAGACCATCGAATTTCACGGGTAAGCGGCGGTTAGGCCCCAGGGTCTGGAATTCGTAGCCGGACTCATGGTTGCTGGCCCAGGCCATGACCACGTTGCCGTCCTCGTGCCCCTCGCGCAGTTGTTCCCAGATCATTTCGCGGGTGCGTTTGGAGACATCGCCTATGTAAACCCCGGCACGAACCTCCAGCAGCCAGATGGCCATACGGCCACGCAGGCGCGGCGGTACGTTTTCGGTGACCACGACGAGGAAGCTCATCACTGCGTCCTGTGCCCGGCTTCGCCGATGCTTTCAGGGTTGGGGATGGCAGGCGGTACGGATTCGGGTGGTGCTTCGGGTGGCGAGATGCCGCCGGCGGACAGCACCTCTTCGATGGTAGGGATGATCTTCGCGAGGATCTTGCTGGAGCGGAACAGGTCGCGGCAGCCCAGGCGCACTTCCCGCTCGGGCTGTGGTGGTGTCTTGGCGGCGATCCGAAAAGCCAGCGGCACCACGGTCTCGAACTTGAACAGATCGGCGATATCGTAGACGAAGGACAACGGCTTTCCCGTGTGGATAAAACCCACCGCGGGTGCATAGCCTGCCGCCAGCACGGCGGCTTCGGCGATACCGTACAGGCAGGACGTGGCCGCCGATAGGCAGCGGTTGGGAATATCCGCCGCATCCCATTGCTGTCGGTCGTAGTTGCGCGCCCGCCAGTCGACGCCGTACTGCCTGGCCAACAGTTTGTAGGTTTCGCGCACCCGCGCCCCTTCGATGCCACGCAGTTGTTCGACGCTGCGGCGTGCCGGTGCCGGTTCCTGGAAACGCAGTTCGTACATCTTGCGCACCACCTTCAAACGCAGGTCGTCGTCCAGCGCCAGCTTGGCCTGATACAGCAGACGATCCGCCCGCGCCCCGCCCGGCTGGCCACTGGCATACAAACGCACGCCGGATTCGCCCACCCATACCAGCAGGGTGCCCACGGTGGAAGCCAGGTGCACGGCGGCATGGGATACCCGCGTGCCGGGTTCGAGCATGATGCAGGCCACCGAGCCGACCGGGATGTGCATGCGCACGCCGGTCTTGTCGATCACCACAAAGGCGCCGTCCAGCACGTCGATCTGCCCGTACTGGACGAAGATCATCGACACCCGATCCTTCATCGGCAGGGGTTTGAGCGGGGGCAGCAGCGTACCGGCCATGCTCAGTTCCCCTCGCTCGCCAATGGCAGCCGCGGCAGGTCGATCCATTGTCTGGACGCCCAGGTGAAGTCGGCCTGTTTTCTACTCCCGTCCAATCCGATGGGTTTGAAATCAGGGTTGTCCAGCTGCGCCCGGCTCCTCGCGAACTCGATGGTGTTACGGTTGCGCAGCCAGCTTCCGATGATAGCACCGGTACGGCCAGGGCTCTTGTAGCGGGCGATGTCGGCGATGCAGATGTGCTTGATATCACCTTGGGAGAGGTGGCGATGTCCCGCTCCAAAACCTGCAGCTTGGCTTTCATGAGCCGCCTCCCTCCCTGTGCTCACCTTCATACCCGCCTGACCAGCAGCAGGCCGCAGCCAAAGCCCTTGCTGTGACCGACGCCCTCCAACAGTGCCTGATGCAAACGTTCCGGGTCAGTCACCTGGGCCATGCCTTGATAATCCAGGCTGGAATATTCGATATTGCGCCCCTTGCGCCTGAGCCGGTGCTGGCGATAGCCGTTTTGCAGCACGCTGCCCTCTCGAACGTCCAGCCCCCAGCGTTCGGCTCGCGACAGCAACCAGTCCTTCCCGGCAGCATCCAGCACCTCTCCCAGATGCTCACGCTGTTCGGCAGGCACTCGATACTTGGCATGCATCAGTACATCGTGCCGGCGGGAACGCCCGTCCTCCTGGCGCAAGCTGACCGTGGGATTGGCGCGCAGATCGAAACGCAGCCACTCCCCCCGCTCCAGTCGTGGCGCGTAGGGTTTGCTCTGGATCTGGAACAGCCCCGAGTCCGGTCGTGGTGGGCGAGCGGACACCACATAGAAGCTGCGCTCGTCCTCCAAACGGCGGAACAGGAAATCCCGCTCCATGCCATCGCCGGGAAACAGCCGCCAGATCAACGCGTGGTCGCGATACGGCTCACCATGCCGCGCCAGATCACGCAGCCAGTCGTTCTGCCTCAGGCTGGCCAGCAGGCGGACGTGGGAAAAATAGTGGCTCATCGCTGCTCTCCCTCGCCCAACGCCACCCACTCGCGGCGCGGTGCGAACTGCCAGCGGCTGCGTGACAGCGGCTGGTCATGCCGTACCGTTTCGAAACTCGGTTGCAGGCCCGCCAGCATCCCATCCTCCCAGTAGTAGCGCACCTGTTTTGCGCGGAACGCCTGGCGATCCTCCCGAGTGGGCCATGCCTGTTGCGGCGGAGTTTTTTCGAGCAGCCCCAGCAATGAAGGCCACTGCACGCCATCCAGCGCCTCGCGCAGGTTGGCTGCCGCCACCCGTTGCGGCAGCAGTGGCAAGGCCAGCGGGCAGGATTTGCGCCCGAGATAGAGAGGGAAGTGCGGCTGACGCAACGCCTGCGCCAGCTCATCCAGCTCGGCAGGCGCATTCGGCAAGGCCTCCACGGCCACCAGTGCCAGGCTGTCGCAGCGATACTCCCGGGCGGACAGAATGGTATCCACCTTGTCCGCCGCCAACTCCTGGCGACGCGAGCGGAACTGGAACTTGCGCGGCGGCACACCGACCTGAACGGTGTGGTAATCGCGCAGCGGCGAACCAGCGCACTCCAGCTTGATGCCAAAACGATAGCCGCCAATCAACGCCCGCTGGCCCGCTTCGTCAGCCCGCTCGACCCCCAGCGCGGCGCCCAGCAGGCCCAGCAGCGCCGAGCGCGCGGGATGCACCGCCGAGTGCCGCGACTCGCCCACCGCGATCTCGCCCCAACTGGCCAGGGGGCCATAGAGGCGCAACAGCAGATAATCGGTCATGGCTCACTCCGCCGCGACAAAGTCGAGCAGCTCGGCCAACGAGCCTTCTCCGGTCAGCACATTGAACTGCTTGCGACTGTCGGCGCAGGCACCGTAGACCTTGTCCATGTTGTCGCGCACACGTTCGAGCGCCTCCACGGCCTCGCCGGCATAGTCGCCACCGCTGACCGGCTTGACGAAGGCCAGCGACAGCGAACGCGGTTGCTGCGGCCCCTTTTCCGCCAGGGCGTAGTGGGCGTAGGCGCGGCTGGCGAAGCTGTTCTGCTTGCCGCTGGGGCCGACAGTCAAGGCTGCCTGGACCAAGGCACGAAGCGCCTTTTGCGTGAGTTCTTCGTCGCCGCCAAGGTTGTGCTTCAGCAGGTCGCGATCGATGCACAGGTACTGGTAGAACACCGCGGCGGCAAAGCCGGATTCGCCGATATGCGCAGCGCCCGGCTCGCTCTGATTGAGGTCGTCCACGGCTGTGAAATAGTCATCTTCGATAGCCGAAGCATGCACGCCAATGGCGTGGGCCACCTGCACCGCCGCCTCGCCATTGAACCGGGTTTTGGAAGCCAGCATGCGACCGAACATGGCAATGTCTACCGCGGCCTGCGGGTGCAGCAGGACATCCAACTCGTCGTCCGTCGGTCCACGCTTTTCCTGTGCCAGGATGGCGACCAGTGTATCCAGCGAATCGCGCTCCTCGGGAGCGATATGGACCAGTTGCTCGATTTCCAGCGGACTGTCCTTCTTCACCGCACCGTAGACCTTGGCGATCTGCCCGGCCCAGTCGGCGGCCTGCTTTTCGCCGATGCCAGCCTTGGTCAGGGCCTCGAAGGCCTCCACGCCCAGGCGCTTGGTGCGCGTACCGATGCTGCCGGCCAGCACCTGCTGGAACAACTCCGAGGTACGCCAGGCCCGCTTCAGGCTCTGCGACGACACGCGCAGGCGCTCGACGCCGCCCATGCGCGCGCTCTTCGGGTTGCCCAGGTCATCGCGGTTGAGGTTGGCCGGCGGATAGGAAATCAGCAGGTGCAATTGGACGAAACGGGTCATGCGCTCAACTCCTTGTTGGATACGGGGCCCTCGGCGGCAGCCTGTTCCCGCTTGCTCAGGTAATAGTCATAGGCCCAGCGAAACTTCACACCATCGCTGGCACGGCCTGGCGGCTGTTCGAGTTCGATCAGCCAGGCCAGCAGGTCGTCGGCCAGTTGCCCGACATCGACCTTGCCGCCCAACTGCTTCACCGCGCGCAGCCATTGCAGGTACAGATCATCCAGGTCACGCGCACGCTGCAGACGCTTGAAACGTGACTCGCTCATGACCCGTCGCTCGTTTCCAACCAGCTTGCCCAGATGCTCGGCCAAGCTCAGGCCGTCGTGGCTGTCCTCGCGGACTTGCGCCAGCACCCCGCCGATCAACGCCAGGTGGACATAGGCCTCGGATTCATCGGTCAGGCAGCGCCAACTCTTGTGACGATCCAGTTCGATCAAGTGATCCACCAGCAGGTGATTGGCCCATTCCAGCAGCAGATCATCGAGGCTGCTGCAACGACGCAGCCTGGCGCGGCCGCCCCGTCCCAAGCCCGCCAGCATGGCGGGCAAAGGTTTGTCATCCGCTGAACGTGGCTGCAGCGCACGCCACCAGTTGCGTACCCACTGTCGCTGCGCATCGTCCAGGTAATTCCGGGCTTTCATGCACGCTCCTTGAGCTGAGAGTTGACGGTCTTCCACAACGCCTTCATCGCCTTGGCATTGTTGAGTTCCTTACCCAATCCGGCACGTGCCTTGGTCACACGCTCCAGGTTCAAATCCTCGATGGGCGCCGCCATGGCCCACTCGTCGAACAGTTCCAGCGCCAGGCTGCGAGTGCGCAACAGCCAGCGCCGGTACAGCGACGCGAGTGCCGCCGGGCTTTCCAGATCGCAGGCACTGAGCTGCTCCAGCAGGCCATAGAACTCGGCCTCCGAACGCTGCCAGAAGCTCTGCGCGATGGCCGGCTCGCTGCCGGTATCGCCGGGGCGCTTGAACCAGGCAGCCTTGACTTGCTGATGCAGCAGCTTGGCGGTATCGCTGGCGACATCCAGCAACTGCTTGGCGCTATGGGCGAACGACTTCTGCAAGTCGTCATCCTCGAGCGCATGCACCGGCAAGGTGCTGTCGTACCAGCAGCGGGCTTTCATGTTGTCCATGTCATAGCCGAAGCACCACAGGCGCACCGCTGGCCGCTTGATGTTGCGGGTGAAATGACGCACCACCCGAGCGGCCTCCGGCTGCTTGTCTTCGTTGCCGAGGGTCAGGCCCAGCCAGTGACGGTAAGCGATGCCGCCGCGCTGGCCCTTGATCGACAGCGGCGGCTTTTCCCCCTTGGCATCGAGGCTGTAGGGCGTCAGCGGATGCACCCAGGCGCCGGTGTAGTTGGTGCCGCCGTAGCGGGTGCGGTAATGACGGACCAAGCGCACATCGCCAGCACCGCACAGGGTGCAATCGCCCTGGCCGGCGGTGGAGTCGTCCAGGCGGATACGCCTTGGCATGCTCCAGTAGGCCTGCAAGGGGTGTACGGTTTCCGGCGTGGTGTCGCCGACTCCGGCGGCATCGCTGGTACGGGTCGGCTGCAACCAGGGCAATACGTCGCCACGGTTCTTCACCTTGGGATAACCGAGGGCGTCCACCGGCAATACATTGAGCCAGAGCCGCTGCCAGAGCGTGGCCCGCTCGCCGGCCGGCACCAGCAAGGTGGTCAGCGGGCCGCCACCACGCAACGAGGTGCGGGTGCCACGACCACCCGGCGGGGCATTCAGTTGCAGAGTCAGCAGCGCCTGGGTGAAACAGCTGGCGCACAGGCCATGGTCGGCGGGCTTGTTGAAAAACTGGTTGCTGTCGGAACCGGCGTCGATCAACAGGTTGAGCACCGGCAACTGGTTGGCGTCCGCCGGCAATTGCAGATCCTGCATGAAGGCCGGGCCATCACCTTCCAGCACGAACGCATCGCGATAGGGAGCGAAGGCGGCCTCCAGCTCGGCGGCAGACGGGGGATTGGCCCAACGTTCGCGCCACGCGCGATTGTCCTGCGGCGCATAGGCGGTCTGCAGCAGGCCGATCAGGAACTGGTAGAGCGCGCCACGGAAGTCGGGGCGGGGGGCGTGCAGATCATGCCAGGCGCTCTCGCCGATCTGGAAAGGTGAAATCCAGGCTAGGCCTCCGTCACCTTGCCTGACAAACATCCAGGCGCTTTGCAATAAGTCCATTCAGCTTGCTCCTATGGGTGCCCAGAGAACGAAACTATAGCCAGTAGCCATCACTCGTCAAATGTAGGAAACCCCGAACCCCATCCTTTACAGTTATCTATACTTGCAAAGCTTCCCTGGCTGACCGGGATGGACCGTGCAAAGGATGCGGTAGTCATCGTTCCCCGCACTGCGGGGATTAGCCGATCACCAAAATGTGGCGGAAATTGGGCGTTTGGGTTCTCCCCGTAGCAGTGGGTGTGAACAAAGGCAAGGATGCCGATAACCGCTAGAACGACCAAAGCGATCTCAGGCACATCGACCACGTACTACCCTGCACTGGCCGTGTAACACAAGACAGTGGCCACCCAGTCGTTAGGCTCTCACCACCGCAGCCCCTGCACCGGGTCATAACGCATCTCCAGCTCCTTACCGTTCTTGTCCAGCACCCTGCCAAGCAGTTCCTCACCGGCTTCCTGCAACGGCAGGACAAAGGCTGGCTCCTCCAGCAACCGATAACGGCTGCGCAGGGCTTGCAGTGCCAGATCGAAGCGCTGCAGCCAGGCGGGCGCCAGCGCCTCGGCCTTGCGCGCATCGATGCGCACCGCCGATTGCTCCCAAGCATTGGCCACGCCATCGAGCAGCGGGCGCAGCTCTCCGCCCTGCTCACGCGCCAGGTACAGCGTCAGGCTCTCGTCGCCCAGGCGCGTCGGCACGCGCGCGTCCTCGTACCAGCGACCACTGCTGTCGATGCAATAGCCCTTGTCCAGGTTGAGCGAGTTGAAGCTGGCCTGGCTTTGTTCTGCCAGATCCTTGCCCATTTGCTCACGAGTGGCGCCTTGCAGCGACTCCGGAACAGACTCCGCCTCGTCCCCGTAAACAGCCTCCACCAGCTCACGCACCGCGCCAGGTTGGCCGGCCTTCCCAGGACTATGGATACACCCCGCCCGCAGCAACGCCCTGGCCCCCAGCCAGAGCTGGCCAATATTCGGGTAGACATAACAGGCCCTGGGAAACAGCGCGGCATACCAGTCGGCGGCAGGCTCATCATCGACAGGGGGACACAACACATGCAGCACCGGTGCGGGCCTGCGCTCGACACTGTCGGAGGCAGGCGAGCCATCGGCCTGCCGCGCGTGCCGCTGCAAGCGCCCGGCCCGCTGGATCAGCAGGTCGATGGGGGCCAGGTCACTGACCATGGCATCGAAATCCAGGTCGAGGGACTGCTCCACCACCTGGGTGGCGATCAACACCTGACCCCGGCGCATATCGGCCGTGGAGCGCTTGCCGAAGCGACGCAGGGCAACTTCCTCGATGTCCAGCCGGTCACCCATGGCGAAGCGGCTATGGAACAGCAGCAACTGCTCTGCCGGCAAAACCTTGGCCAGCTCGCCAAAAGCCCGACGGGCATCCTCCACGGTATTGCGTATCCAGCATACGCAACGCCCCGCGCGGGCCTGCTCGACGACCAGAGCCAGCACCGCCGCCTCCTCATGCAGGAAGCTGACCTGCACCTGGCGCACCAGTTGTTCACGCGTCGCGCACTCATGGCTGGCCACATGCTGCCCCACCTGGGTCGCCAGCGGATAGCGGCGATCCATCGGCAGCTCGTCGCGCACCACGTCCAAGCCGAAACGATAGGCCTCCAGCAGTTCCTCACGCATCCGCGCCGGTAGGGTGGCCGATAGCAGAATCACGCTGCCGCCCTGGCGAGCATGGGCCGTCAGCAGCTTCTTCAGCAGGGTGACCATATAACTGTCATAGGCATGTACCTCATCGACCAGCAGCACCTTGCCCGCCAGCCCCAGCAGGCGAAGCGACTGATGCCGCGCCGGCAATACCGCCAGCAGCGCCTGGTCGAGGGTACCAACCCCCACCTCGGCGAGCAGCGCCTTCTTGCGGTTGTCCGCCAGCCAGGCATTGCACTGTGCGCTGGCCGAGGCATCGCCACGCTGGTAGTTGTGATCACTCGGCTGCTCGCCGGCCTGAACGATGCTCTGGCGAAAGCCCTCCATCAACTGCCGGGCACCGTGGGCGAGAATCAGAGAAGGCTCGGCCTGCGCCTGGTAAAGCCGCCGATAGACCTGGCCAACCCGCTGGTACATCTGGTTGGCGGTAGCCATGCTCGGCAGAGCGAAATACAAACCCTGAGCCACACCTTGCTGCATAAGCCGCTGCGCCAGGATCAGCGCCGCCTCGGTCTTGCCGGCCCCGGTCACGTCCTCCAGCAGAAACAGTTGCGGCCCTGGCTCCAGTTCCACCTCGGCGGCGTAGCACTGCAATGGTGTGGGTGGTTGTAGATAGTCGAACAGTTGCACAGGAGACGCCCAGTGGCGGATCGGCTGGGCCAGCAGGCCGGCTGCCTGCAGCGCCTGACGCGCTTGCGGCAGCGCCGTATCCTGCCAGTAGTCCCGCATGTCCCTGGGCTGCGTGGCATATGCGAAGAACGCCTGATTGGAACCCAGCCAATCGGCCAGCACCGCCAGCCCGGCCAGTTTCCAGGCATGCCGACGCAGCACCTCGATCTGCCGACGCCCCGGTTCGGGAACCCCCTCCGGCAATAGCCAGGCCGCCAGCGACTCGACGAACTCCCGTGTGGCGCGGAAATCTTCACGCACGAAGAATTCCGCAGCCTGCAAGGAAAACAGGCCGCCATCCTGGTCTTCTTCAGGTGGTTTGCCATGATGACCGACCGCCGTGCGTATCCAGGTCTCCCAGAACTCATCGTCAGGCACCGGCAGACGGTCATCTGGAAAGGTCTCCGCCAGCTTTTCCTGCCACAGCACCCAGCCAAGGGTATCGTGACGACGGCCATAGACCTTGCCGGCATCGTTGCGCACCAGATCCGGCGAGAGATCCGGCACCAGCCCCTGGAACGCGCGGGCGAACTTGCCCAGATCGTGCAGGGCCAGGAAGAACACGAACAAATTCTCGACCACCGGCAGCGGCCAATCCAGCGCCTGGGCCAGAGGACGCAGCGAGAACTGCGGCAACGTCAGCAGAGCCTGCCCGCAGGCCGCTACGTCCAGGCTATGAAACGCCAGCAGATGATAACGGGCCGAGCTGTCCTGCTCCGGGGACGCCTTGCCCCAGTAGGCGAAATATCCAGGCGTGGTCGGTTCACTCATGTCGCACTCCCTGCAAGGCAACCGTGGAGCAAACAAGGCTAACAAAGTGCCACTACAGAAGGTGCCAGATCAACTCAACCGCCAAACTCCCAAGGGTTGAGCAGCGCAACCCCGGTCGAGGCGAAATCGACAGTATTGCGCGTAGCCACCGCCATGCCGTGCACCAGCGCCGTCGCGGCGATCAGGGCGTCGCGTTCGGCGCGCGGGTCGGGGACGTGCAACTGGGCGCAACGCTGCGCCACGGCACTGTCGACAGGCAGGATGCGCCCGGCAAAGCCCGGCAGCACATGGCCGTCGAGCCAGGCGCGCAGCAGGGCACCCTGCTGCGGGTCGCGGCGCTCCACCAGCAGCACGCCGGTCTCCAGCTCCAGCACGGTGATCGCGGAAATGAACAATTGCCCGGGCAGCAGACGTTGCGCCCAGGCCACCAGACGCGGATCGGCCTTGCCGCTTTTCGCCTTGCGCAATTCGGAAACGACGTTGGTATCGAGCACGAACATCAGGACAGATCCGCCGGGCGCGACAATCCCTGTGCACGCGGCGCCTCGAACTCGACTTCCTCGACCCCCGGCATGGCCAGCAGGTCGATGATGCTGCCCGGGCCGCCAGTCAGGCGCTGGTACTCCTCGATGCTGAGCAACACATGGGCAGGCCTGCCGCGGTCGGTGATGAACACCGGACCTTGTTTGGCGGCGCGCTTGGCACCGCTGGCGTCCTGGTTGAATTCACGACTGGTGAGTATGGTTTGCATGATACCCCTCGCAAAAGTAGATATGTAGACACATACTACTCCTGGCGTTCATTCAGACAAGGTCTTGTTCGTCTCCTGCCGATACAGCAGCCCCAACTCGTCATCCAGGCGCACCGTCAACCGCCCGATCCGCAGGCAGCCATCGGCCAGACGTAGTGGCTTCAAGTGACGCAGCAGCGGGTGCTCGGCGAAGGCCTGTGGCACCTCGGCCTGGCAGTGCCTCGCGCGAGGTCTTCAGTTGCCGGACATGGGGCTTTTTCGCCAACGCATCGGGCCGCAGTTGCTCGGAGTCGCGCCATCCTCGATAAAGGCCCGGTCCGCCTCGGCAAGATCGGCCGGTAATTGGTCATCGCCATACACCGCCTGCACCAGGTGGTCGATATCCTGCGGCAGATGCAGTTCGCGCTCGCGCGACCGGCCGGGTGCACGTCGGTGCCAAGACTGGCATCGCGTTCCCCTCACCTGCGGGGTTGAACCGGGAGACACCTACAAGGTTCGCAAGACGTGCTCCCTTCTCCCGCGGGGATGCGCGCGGTGACCGGGACCGTTCGCGCTCATACAAGGTAACGCCAAGTTGCCGGCTCCCGCTCAAGCCAGATGCGGCGCGCTGCGCTCCAGCAAGGCTCCGATATCCAGCCCCCGCGGCAGCGTGCCGTAGGCCCGACCGCAACCTTCCAGACGGCTGGCGATGAAGGCGTCGCTCACGGCGGTGTTGCCCGCTTCCAGCAGCAGCTTGGCCTGCAGGCCGACGGCGATGTCTTCGGTGAGTTGGCGGGCACGGTACTGGATGTCGTCGGTATCGCGGAAGGCGCTCTGCAGCCGCTGGATGTGCGTCTGAAGTCGGGCATCGCCATGACCGTCGCCGAGCTCGGCGAACAGCGCTTCGAGCACGCCGGGCTCTTTCGACAGGGCGCGCAGTACGTCCAGGCACTGCACGTTGCCGGAGCCTTCCCAGATGGAGTTGACCGGCGCTTCGCGGTACAGCCGCGGCAGGATGGTCTCCTCGACGTAGCCGGCGCCACCCAGGCATTCGCTGGCCTCGGCGATCATGTCCGGCGCGCGCTTGCAGATCCAGTACTTGCCGATGGCGGTGACCAGGCGGGCGAATTTGTCTTCCTGCTCGTCGTGGCGATTGTCCTGGGCGCGGCCCATGCGCAGGGTCAGCGCCAGTGCCGCTTCGCTCTCCAGGGCGAGATCGGCCAGTACGTTGCGCATCAGCGGCTGTTCCAGCAGCACGCGGCCGCCGACCAGCCGGTGCGCGCAATGGTGCATGGCCTGGGTCAGCGCCTGGCGCATCAGCGAGCTGGAGCCGATCATGCAGTCGAAGCGGGTCGAGGAGACCATCTCGATGATGGTCGGCACGCCGCGGCCTTCCTCGCCGACCATCCAGGCCAGCGCGCCGCGATACTCCACCTCGCTGGAGGCGTTGGCCCAGTTGCCCAGCTTGTTCTTCAAGCGCTGGATGTAGAACTGATTGCGCGTGCCGTCCGGCCGATGGCGCGGCAGCAGGAAGCAGGACAGCCCCTTGTCGGTCTGCGCCAGGGTGAGGAAGGCGTCGCACATCGGCGCCGAGCAGAACCACTTGTGCCCGACCAGTTCGTAGGGCTGGCCCGGCCCGCCGGCGCCGACCGGGTGGGCGCGCGTGGTATTGGCGCGCACATCGGTGCCGCCCTGCTTCTCGGTCATGGCCATGCCGATGGTGACGCCGGCCTTTTGCTCCATCGGCACGTTGCGCGGGTCGTAGTCACGGGCGAGGATTTTCGGCAGCCAGCGTTCGGCGAGGTCCGGCTGCAGGCGCAGCGCCGGCACGCTGGCGTAGGTCATGGTCAGCGGGCAACTGCTGCCGGCCTCGGCCTGGTTGTGCAGGTACATCAGCGCCGCGCGCGCCACCTGCGCGCCGGGTTGCGGGTCGGCCCAGGGCAGCGACGGGATGCCATGTTCGATGGCCGTGCGCATCAGCTCGTGATAGGCCGGATGGAAGTCCACCTGATCGATGCGATGGCCGTAGCGGTCGTGGCTCCTGAACACCGGCTTGTTCTCGTTGGCGAGAAAGCCCGCCGCCATCAATGGTCCGCCGGCGAGCCTGCCGTAGGCATCGAGCCGCTGCTCGGCCCAGCCGCCCTGGTAGCGCCGCACCCATTGCTGCAACGGCAGGTCGAGGCGGTAGAGGTTGGTGCCGTCGAGCGGTGGCACCTGGTTGGTGACTTCGTGGGTTTCGGCGCAGTGCGGCAGATTCATCTCGGGGCTCCTCGATCGGGTGCGGCTGGCACAGGCTGCGTGTGTCAGCAAGCTTAGTCGGGCCTTCCGGGCACGGACCTGGAACGGAATACGAGGGCTGCCCGGCGACGCTACGAGGGGGTAGTGGAGCACGCTTCGAGGCGATGGCTGAAGCGTGGTTTCGGCCAAAAGGCCAGCGCCTCAGGCAATCTTCCCGGAGAGCCGATCGCCGCTAGCGGTGCCGGGCGCTTGTCCGTTGCCGTCGAGCAATGCCAGGCGCACGCTGACCCGGAAGCAGCTACCCAGGCCCGGTCGCGACTGCTGATCGAGCTGGCCACCGAGCACCTCGGTCAGCCCGCGGCTGATCGCCAGGCCGATGCCGAGGCCGCCATAGCGGCGGGTCATGGAACCATCCACCTGGCGGAACTGGTGATAAAGGAAGGCTTCATCGGCATCGCTGAAACCGATACCGGTGTCGATGACCTCGACCTGCAGCATCAGCTGCCGCGGCACCACCAGATAGCCGCCGAAACGCAGCGTCACGCCCCCTCGCGCCGTGAACTTGAGGGCGTTGTCGAGCAGGTGGGCAATACTCTGTTCGAGCTTTTCGCCATCGCCGAACACCCCGTCCGGCAGGTTGTCGGCGAACTCCAGCTCGAAGCCCAGGCCCTTGTCGCGAGCCCGCGGGGCGAATCGCTGCTGCAGGCGCTCGCCGGTTTCGCGCAAGCTGAAGGCGATGTCGTGCGGCCGCAGCTTGCCGGCGCGCATCTCACTGAGCACGAGGATATTGTTGACCAGCCGCATCATGTCCCGTGCCGAGCCGCTGGCGATGCGCTGGTACTGCTGCCGTTCCTCGGGCGTTTCCGAGGCCGGCAGCAGTTCGAGCGCGCCCATCACACCCATCATCGGCGTGCGCAGCTCATGGCTGATGTTGGAGAGGAACTCGTCCTTGAGTCGGTTGCTCTCGGCCAGTTCGCGGTTCAGTTGTTCCAGTTCGGCGCGCGCGGTTTCGAGAATCCTGGCGCGTTCGTCCTTGAGGGTATTGATGCGATCGGCCAGCGCCATCGACAGCAGCACCACTTCCAGCGCCGCCCCCAATTGGCTGGCATACATCGTCAGAAAGGTGTTGGGCAGATAGCCCAGCACCATCAGGCTGTTGATCTGCCCGCCGATCAGCAACGCGCTCCAGGCGATGATGAAGTAGCGCGCCACGCGCATGCCGCGCAGCCAGGCGAGAATGCCGGCGGCGAACACCACCAGCGTGAACAGCAGCGCCAGGGCGGTGGCCAGGCGCAGCGCCATGCCATAACCCACCGTCAGCGAAAGTACGATCACCACCACGGCAGAGCCGATCATCAACCGCAGCAGCCAGTCGATCCAGCGACTGTGCTCGGCCGTGCGCAGGAAGCTGCGCGTGAACAGGCAACCGAACAGCGCCGCGGCACCGATCAGCAAGGGCGTCGCGGCGTTGGTCCACCAGGGCCGGTCCGGCCAGAGAAACTGCACGCCGGCGCCGTTCACCGAGACCTGATAGAGGCCGAACGCGGCGATGTAGAGGATGTAGTACAGGTAGCTGGGGTCGCGGATGCTGATATAGATGAACAGGTTGTAGACCAGCATCGCCAGCAACACGCCATAGATCATGCCCAGCACGTAGAGGCGTCCGGGCTGGGCTTCGAGGTAGGCGTGATGCGACCAGAGGCTCAGCGGCACCTGGATCGAACCCTCGCTCTGCACCCGCAGGTACACCCGCTGCACGCGATCGGCCGGCAGTTCGACCTCGAACAGGTAGTTGCCCTGGCCGATCTCGCGGCTGGCCCAGGGCCGGGTGTCGCCGGTATCGCGCACCAGCCGGTAACCGCCCTGGTCATCGGGCAGGTAGAGCTGCAGGCTGTCCAGCGGCGGATAGGCCACTTCCAGCAACCAGCGCCGCGCGCCCTGCGCGGTCAGCGGCCGATAGTGCAGGTCGACGCGCAGCCAGTGCACGGAACGGGAATAGCCGGCATTGAGCACGGCCGTGCGATGAGGCTGGAAACGGTTAGCGAACGCTGGCGACGCGACGTCGTCGATCAGCGCCTCGCCGAGCGGGTCCTCGAACACCTGCATGTGCTGCCCGAGAGGCAGGTGGCGGGTTCGTTCGTCGAGCTCGACGGCAGCGGCCAGGGCGGGCAAAAGCGCCAAAATGAACAGAAGAACGTGCCGCATGGTGCCTCGTGCAGGCCTGGCGGCGATCGCAAGCGCTTCACGAATCGCACTACGCAGTCCAAAATCAAATTGCCAGCAATCTACCACAGCGACCCGGCAGCCGGAAAAGCGGGCAGCGGCCAAAGAACGCATTCCGATGGCCGGGCGGGAAGCCGGCGGCGGTAGGACGCACAACTGCGCGTCCCGTCGTCATCGTTTGGTGATAAGCTCGCACGCCATGAAAAAGCCTACTTCCCGCCCCGTCGTCCTCTGTCTTTCCGGCCACGATCCCAGTGGCGGCGCCGGCCTGCAGGCGGACATCGAAGCCCTGCTCGCCCAGGGCTGCCATGCCGCACCGACGGTCACCGCGCTGACCGTGCAGGATACCGTCGACGTCTCCGATTTCCGCGTGCTCGACCGCCAATGGGTGCTGGCCCAGGCCCATGCGGTGATCGCCGACCTGCCGATCGCGGCGGTCAAGCTGGGCATGCTCGGCTCGGTGGAGATGGTCGAGACCGTCCTCGAAATCATGCGCGAGCTGCCCGGCGTGCCGCTGGTCTGCGATCCGGTACTGCGTGCCGGCGGCGGCGGTGCGCTGGGCAAGGACGACGTCGGCTATGCCATGCGCGAGCGGCTGTTCCCGCTGGCCGCCATCGCCACGCCGAACCTGCCGGAAGCACGCATCCTCGCCGAACTGCCCGAAGGCAGCGCCGACGAGTGCGCCGAACGCCTGCTGCCGCATATCCGCCATCTGCTGATCACCGGCGGCCACGGCGATGAAAGCGAAGTGCACAACCGCCTGTACTGCCGCGATGGCAGTCGCCACGATTTCACCTGCGCGCGCCTGCCCGGCAGCTATCACGGCTCCGGCTGCACCCTGGCCAGCACCCTCGCCGGCCGCCTGGCGCTGGGCGAAGCGCTGACCAGCGCGGTCAAGTCCGCGCTCGATTACACCTGGCGCACCCTGCGTGACGCCGAAGCCCCAGGCCACGGCCAGTACATCCCGCGGCGCCTGCCGCTGGACCTGGCCTGACGGGAGAGCTGAGCATGAAGGAAACCATCCGGCTTCGCGGCCTCTACGCGATCACCGACAGCCAGCTACTGGCCGAGGGGCGCCTGCTGTCCTATGTCGAAGCCGCGCTCAAGGGTGGCGCCCGTCTGCTGCAATACCGCGACAAGTCCGGCGACGACGCCCGTCGCCTGCGCGAAGCCGACGCCCTGCAGGAACTCTGCGCCCGTCATGGCGCGCGGCTGATCATCAATGACGACGCCGAACTGGCCGCACGCCTGGGCGTCGGCCTGCACCTGGGCCAGGAAGACGGCTCGCTGTCCGCCGCGCGCGCCCTGCTCGGGCGCCAGGCGATCATCGGCGCCACCTGCCATGCGCAACTGGCGCTGGCCGAGCAGGCGATCGCCGAAGGCGCCAGCTACATCGCCTTCGGCCGCTTCTTCGATTCCCGGACCAAGCCCGGTGCGCCGGCCGCCAGCGCCGAGCTGCTGCAGCAGGCCCGCGCGCGCTTCAGCCAGCCGATCGCCGCCATCGGCGGCATTACCCTGGAGACCGCGCCGCAGCTGATCGCCCAGGGCGCCAGCCTGATCGCCGTGATTCACGCGCTGTTCGCCGCCGACTCCGCCGCCGAGGTGCAGCGCCGCGCCGAAGCCTTCGCCCAGTTGTTCGCCACCCCCTGATTTCCAACGGCGGACCGCACCGACGCGGGCCCGCCCCATGTATTCGCGAGGCCCCGCATGTCCCGTTCCGAAACCCTCTTCGCCAGCGCCCAGACCCACATCCCCGGCGGCGTCAACTCACCGGTGCGCGCCTTCCGCAGCGTCGGCGGCACGCCGCTGTTCCTCAAGCACGCCGCCGGCGCCTATGTGATCGACGAGGACGACAAGCGCTACGTCGACTACGTCGGCTCCTGGGGTCCGATGATCCTCGGCCACAGCCATCCGCAGGTGCTCGACGCGGTACGCCGCCAGCTCGAGCACGGACTGTCCTATGGCGCCCCGACCGCAATGGAAACCGAAATGGCCGAGCGGGTCTGCAGCCTGGTGCCGTCGATGGAGATGGTGCGCATGGTCAGCTCCGGCACCGAGGCGACCATGAGCGCGATCCGCCTGGCCCGCGGCTACACCGGCCGCGACGCCATCATCAAGTTCGAAGGCTGCTACCACGGCCATTCCGACAGCCTGCTGGTCAAGGCCGGTTCCGGCGCGCTGACCCAGGGCGTGCCCAGCTCGGCGGGCGTGCCGGCGGACTTCGCCAAACACACCCTGACCCTGGCCTACAACGACCTCGCCGAAGTCGAAGCCACGCTCAAGGAAAAAGGCCAGCAGGTGGCCTGCATCATCGTCGAGCCGGTGGCCGGCAACATGAACTGCGTGCCGCCGGCGCCGGGCTTCCTCGAAGGTCTGCGCAGCCTGTGCGACGCGCACGGCGTGGTGCTGATCTTCGACGAGGTGATGACCGGTTTCCGCGTCGCCCTCGGCGGCGCTCAGGCTTACTACGGCGTGACGCCGGACCTGTCGACCTTCGGCAAGATCATCGGTGGCGGCATGCCGGTCGGCTGTTTCGGCGGCAAGCGCGCGATCATGGAGCGGATCGCGCCGCTCGGCCCGGTCTACCAGGCGGGCACCCTGTCGGGCAATCCGCTGGCCATGGCCGCCGGCCTGACCACCCTCGAGCTGATCAGCCGCCCCGGCTTCCATGCCGAGCTGAGCGACTACACCAGCCGCATGCTGCAGGGCCTGCAGGATCGGGCCGATGCCGCCGGCATTCCCTTCGTCACCACCCAGGTGGGCGGCATGTTCGGCCTGTATTTCAGCGGCGCCGACGACATCGTCACCTTCGCCGATGTGATGGCCAGCGATGCCGACCGCTTCAAGCGCTTCTTCCACCTGATGCTCGAGGGCGGCGTCTACCTGGCGCCGAGCGCCTTCGAGGCCGGCTTCACCTCCATCGCCCACGGCGAGACCGAACTTGCGATCACCCTGGAGGCGGCCGAGCGCGCCTTCGCCAGGCTCAAGTGAACCCGATGGAGCTGCTGCAGGCCCTCCTGCTGACCCTGACCGCCGGCGCCAGCGCGGCGTGCGTCGGCCGCGCCCGCCGTGCCCATGGCGAAGCCGACCAGCCGGCGTTGTTCAGCGCCCTGCTGGGTTTCGTCCTCATCGCGGCCAGCGGCGCCCTCGGCGTGGCCGGCTCCGCGGGGATGGCCGCGCAGGAGGCGCAGCAATGGCTGGAGCGCGCCAGTACGCTGCTGGGCCTGCCATTGATCGGCCTGGCCATGCTGACCCTGGCGCGCGGCTGGGCCTGGAGCCGGCCGAACTGGGGGCGCGTGGTGATCGGACTCTGCGTATTCTTCGAACTGGCGCGACTGCTCGGCTGGAGCACGCCGTATGCGCTCGGCCTGATACTGGCCAGCGCCCTGCTGGCATTCCATGCCGGCCTGCTGCAGTGGCCGGCCCGCCTGCCGAGCGCGGCGGGACTGGGCGCGGCCATCCTGCTGCTGGCCGGCATGCCCATGGAGGGCATGGCGCTGGAGAACCCATTGAGTGCCTATCGGCCGCTGCTGCTGGCACTGGCCAGCCCGCTGGCGGCCTGGCTGTTGCTCCGATTGCCGGGTAGCGCACGCGAGGCTCCGGGCAGCGCTGCATAATAAGGCGCTTGTCCGAGCAAGCTGTTGCGGGTGCACGTACCGCCGTAGGAGCGGGCCATGCCCGCGAATGTTCAGTGCGCAAAAGCTTCGTGGGCATCGACTCGGCGTCCCCGCCCGTTCCTACGAACGCTCAGAACGCCGCCGTACTTCGAGCAATCGGGCGCTCGCGGGTAGGTTGGCGCTGAGCGCAGTGAAGCCCAACTGGCATGGACATGAAACGTGTTGGGCTTCGTCGCTTCGCGCCTCAACCCAACCTACGGCGTATGGCGCCCATGCAACACGCAAGTGGGACATAGCCCTAATAAAGGCCTCTAAAGGCTTTGTAAGCGGACTGCAGCTTATCCATAATGTGACAGCTGCCTCGTTTCGCAGTCCAAACTCATTATCGCCCTGATTCCCGAGGCGCCAGATTTCATGACCCGCACCGGCCGCATCCTGTCTTTGGGCTGTCTGCTGCTTCTCTCGCCTCTGGCGGCCTTGGCCGGCGGCAATACCCTGCTGATCCCGGCAACGGCCCGCTGTGCGCTCAACACCGTTCCCGAAGAACTCCCCGAAGCCCTGCGCGCCTGCCAGCAGGCCGCCAGCGAAGGCGACCTGCAAGCCGCCTACGAGCTGGGCGAGTTCCACTACGACGGGCGCCGCGCGCCGCGCGATCTGGCTCAGGCGCTGCACTGGTTCGAGCAGGCCTCGCTGGGCGGCCATGCCGCGGCACAGCACCGGCTCGGGGTGATGTTCTTCCGCGGCGAAGGGGTCAAGGCCAACAACGTGCAGGCCTATATCGTCCTGAAGATGGCCGCGGTCAACGGCGAGGAAGACGCGCTGGATACCGCCGACCGGGTCTCCGCGCAGATGCGCCGCGACGAGCTGGAAATCGCCACCCAGGTGCTCGGGCAGATTTTCCGCGACTACCTGATGGAGCTGCAGGCCGCCGAAGGCCGCGGCCCGTTCCGCCCGTAGCGTGAGCGGGGCCGCCTCTCGCCAGACGAGACGTAGACCGGGCGGGGCCGCCGAGGTTGAGCGCAGCGAAAGCCCGGCAAGCGGGGCGTCGCGTCGCGGCCGGGTCGTTGGGCTCCGGCGTCATGCGCCTCGACCCAACTGCGCATCGGTGCGGGACGTCCTCCCAAGGCCGCCTCTCTCGCCCTGCCCTCCAGCCTCCAGCGCTTTTATCGACCGCCCACGCTTTTATCGGCTTATCCCTGGCCCTATAATCCCCGGTCATTTTTTGCACAACGCCGGCCCGTAACATGACCCGCAAGCTTTTCATCGAAACCCATGGCTGCCAGATGAACGAGTACGACAGCTCGCGCATGGTGGACCTGCTGGGCGAACACCAGGCCATGGAAATCACCGAGAACCCGGCCGAAGCCGACGTGATCCTCCTCAATACCTGCTCGATCCGCGAAAAGGCCCAGGAAAAGGTCTTCTCGCAACTGGGCCGCTGGCGTGAACTGAAACAGGACAACCCGCAACTGGTGATCGGCGTCGGCGGCTGCGTGGCCAGCCAGGAAGGCGCGGCGATTCGCGATCGCGCACCCTATGTCGACGTGGTCTTCGGCCCACAGACGCTGCACCGCCTGCCGGAAATGATCGACGCCGCGCGCACCACCAGGAAGCCGCAGGTGGACATCTCCTTCCCCGAGATCGAGAAGTTCGACCGCCTGCCCGAGCCACGTGTCGACGGCCCCAGCGCCTTCGTCTCGGTGATGGAAGGCTGCAGCAAGTACTGCACCTTCTGCGTGGTGCCCTACACCCGCGGCGAGGAAGTCAGCCGGCCGCTGGCCGACGTGCTGGCGGAGGTCGTCCACCTGGCCGAGAACGGCGTGAAGGAGGTCACCCTGCTGGGGCAGAACGTCAACGGCTATCGCTTCGACGGCCACGACTTCGCCGACCTGCTGCACGCGGTGGCGGCCATCGACGGCATCGGCCGCATCCGCTACACCACCAGCCACCCGCTGGAATTCTCCGACGCCATCATCCAGGCCCATGCCGACATCCCGCAGCTGGTGAAATACCTGCACCTGCCGGTGCAGGCCGGCTCCGATCGGGTGCTGGCGGCGATGAAACGCAACCACACCGCGCTGGAATACAAGTCGCGCATCCGCCGGCTGAAGGCGGCGGTGCCGGACATCCTGATCAGCTCGGACTTCATCGTCGGCTTCCCCGGCGAGACCGACCGGGACTTCGAGCAGACCATGAAGCTGATCGAGGACGTCGGCTTCGACTTCTCCTACTCCTTCGTCTACAGCGCGCGCCCCGGCACCCCGGCGGCGGATCTCGTCGACGACACCCCGGACGAGGTGAAGAAGCAGCGCCTGGCGATCCTGCAGCAGCGCATCAACCAGCAGGGCTTCGAGAACAGCCGACGGATGGTGGGCACCACCCAGCGCATCCTCGTCAGCGACTACTCGAAGAAGGACCCCGGCATGCTCCAGGGCCGCACCGAGCACAACCGCATCGTCAACTTCCGCTGCGACACCCCGCGCCTGATCGGCCAGTTCGTCGACGTGCACATCGACGACGCCCTGCCGCACTCCCTGCGTGGCACCTTGCTGGGCTAGGCTGCACGCGAGCCTAGGGTGGATGTCGTCTTCTACATCCACCGTGACCCCGCTCGTCGGGTCGGTGAAGCGCGACCCGACCTACAGCTGCAAGCGGATCAGCGTGCGGGCCGGAGCCCAAAGTCCGTCAGGCTTTTTCTTGCAGCTTATGGCTTGCAGCTTCAAGCTGCTTTTTTCGCTATTCTTTCTTCCATCATTTCGCCGAACCCGGCCATACATAAAAGCCCTTGAACGCACCCATAGAACCTCATCGTTTCACCCTCGAACCCTTTGAAGCCCGTCGCTTCGCCAATCTCTGCGGCCAATTCGACGAGCATCTGCGCCTGATCGAACAGCGCCTGGAGCTGGAAATCCGCAACCGCGGCAACCAGTTCGAGCTGATCGGCCCGGCCAACGTGGCCAAGTCCGCGGAAAACCTGCTGCGCCGCCTGTACCGGGAAACCAAGACCACCGAGCTGTCCCCGGACATGGTGCACCTGTACCTGCAGGAATCCGGGATGGAAGACCTGGCCAACCCGAACGCCCACCAGGGCGTCACCCTGCGCACCCGCAAGGGCAACATCCGTCCGCGCGGCGCCAACCAGCAGCGTTACGTCAAGGCCATCCTCGACAACGACATCAACTTCGGCGTCGGTCCTGCCGGCACCGGCAAGACCTACCTGGCCGTGGCCTGCGCGGTGGACGCGCTGGAGCGCGAGCAGGTGCGCCGCATCCTGCTGGTGCGTCCGGCGGTGGAAGCCGGCGAGAAGCTCGGCTTCCTGCCCGGCGACCTGGCGCAGAAGATCGACCCCTACCTGCGCCCGCTGTACGACGCGCTCTACGAAATGCTCGGTTTCGAGCACGTGGCGCGGCTGATCGAGAAGCAGGTGATCGAGATCGCGCCGCTGGCCTACATGCGCGGGCGCACCCTGAACAACAGCTTCATCATCCTCGACGAAAGCCAGAACACCACCCAGGAACAGATGAAGATGTTCCTCACCCGCATCGGCTTCGGCTCCACCGCGGTGATCACCGGCGACATCACCCAGGTCGACCTGCCACGCGGCACCAAGAGCGGCCTGGCCCACGTGATCAAGGTACTCAAGGACGTCAACGGCATCAGCTTCACCCACTTCAAGCCCAAGGACGTGGTACGCCATCCGCTGGTGCAGCGCATCGTCGAGGCCTACGAGTCCTTCGAAGCCAGCCCGGCCCAGGCGGGCAAGCGCGGCGGCCAGGAAAACGCCGGTGATTGAGCTCGACCTGCAACGTGCCAGCGGCGCCGCCGCCCCTGACGAAACGGATTTCCAGCGCTGGTGCGAACTGGCGCTGCGCCAGCGCAGCGGCGATTCCGAGCTGACCATCCGCCTGGTGGACGAGGCCGAAGGCCGCGAATTGAATCGCACCTGGCGGCACAAGGACTACGCTACCAACGTGCTGTCGTTTCCTGCGGATGTCCCGGACGAATTGCTCGACATCCCCCTGCTCGGCGACCTGGTGATCTGCGTACCGGTGGTCGAACGCGAGGCGGCCGAACAGGGCAAGGCGCCGGCGGCGCACTGGGCGCACCTGGTCATCCACGGCTGCCTGCATCTGCTCGGTTACGACCATATCGAAGATGCCGAGGCCGAGGAAATGGAAGACCTGGAACGCCAGTTGCTGGCCGAACTGGGGCATCCCGATCCCTACACCGACGAACAGCCCGAAACGGGCACCGCAAGGACTCCCGAGTCAAACACATGAGCGAAGACCGATCGATCAGCGGGCAGAAGACCTGGCTGGAAAAAATCACCCAGGCTTTTGCCCATGAGCCGAAAAATCGCCAGGAATTGCTGGAAATCCTGCGCGAAGCCCATCAGAACAAGCTGCTCGACAACGAGGCGCTGGCCATCGTCGAAGGCGCCATCCAGGTCGCCGACCTGCAGGTACGCGACATCATGGTGCCGCGCTCGCAGGTGATGAGCATCAAGGCCGACCAGTCGCCGAAGGAGTTCCTCCCGGCGATCATCTCGGCCGCGCACTCGCGCTACCCGGTGATCGGCGAGAGCCTCGACGAGGTGATCGGCGTGCTGCTGGCCAAGGACCTGCTGCCGCTGATCCTCAAGGACGACCAGCAGAACTTCGACATCAAGGACCTGCTGCGCCCGGCCACCTTCGTGCCCGAATCCAAGCGTCTCAACGTGCTGCTGCGCGAATTCCGCGCCAACCACAACCACATGGCCATCGTCATCGACGAGTACGGCGGCGTGGCCGGCCTGGTGACCATCGAGGACGTGCTGGAGCAGATCGTCGGCGACATCGAGGACGAGCACGACGTCGAGGAAGACAGCTACATCCGTCCGCTGCCCAGCGGCGACTTCCTGGTCAAGGCGCTGACGCCGATCGACAGCTTCAACGACTACTTCGGCAGCGCCTTCCCCGACGACGAGTTCGACACCGTCGCCGGTCTGGTGATGAGCACCTTCGGCCACCTGCCCAAGCGCAACGAAATCACCGAGATCGACGGTTTCCGCGTGCGCGTGCTCAATGCCGACAGTCGCCGCGTGCACATGCTTCGCTTCAGCCGGCTCGGCGACTGAGCGGCCCATCAGCCTGGGCGGCTTCGGTGAGCTTTTCGCTTTTAGTTGCAGCTTGACGCTTGCGGCTTGAAGCTTGCCCCTCCTCTCCTAGCATGAGTGATCGCATGAAGTTGCTGTTTCGCCCCGGCTGGCCGGGCAACCTGCTGGCGCTGGCCGCCGGCGCGCTGACCACCCTGTCGCTGGCGCCGTTCGACTTCTGGCCGCTGGCGCTGCTGTCCATCGCCCTGCTCTACCTCGGGCTGGGCGAAGCCACACCGAAGCAGGCGGCGCAACGCGGCTGGTGCTACGGCTTCGGCCTGTTCGCCTCCGGCGTCAGTTGGGTCTACGTCAGCATCCACGACTTCGGTGCAGCCTCGCCGGCACTGGCGGGCCTGCTGACGCTGGGCTTCGTCGCCGGGCTGGCGCTGTTCTTCGCCCTGCTCGGCTGGCTCTGGGCACGCCTGCTGCGCAACCGCCACACACCGCTGGGCGATGCCCTGGCCTTCGCCGCGCTCTGGCTGGCGCTCGATGCGCTGCGCGGCTGGATCCTCACCGGCTTTCCCTGGCTCTACAGCGGCTACAGCCAGCTCGACGGCCCGCTGGCAGGGCTGGCGCCGATCGGCGGAATCTGGCTGCTGACCTTCGTCATCGCCCTCAGCGCCGCGCTGCTGGTCGCGCTGCCGCGGCTGCTGGCCGACAAACCGCGCCTGGTCGCAGGCATCGTGCTGCTGATCGCACCGTGGCTCGCGGGCCTGGCGCTGCAGGGGCATGCCTGGACCACCGCCAAGGGCGAAGCGCTGAGCGTCGCCGCGGTGCAGGGCAACGTCGAGCAGAGCATGAAGTGGGACCCGAAGAAGCTGGAAATGCAGCTGCTGCTCTACCGCGACATGACTTTCCGCAGCCGCCCGGCGCAACTGATCGTCTGGCCGGAAACCGCGGTGCCGATCCTCAAGGAACATGCCGAAGGCTACCTGTCGATGATGGCCGGCTTCGCCGAACAACGTGATGCGGCGCTGATCACCGGCGTGCCGGTGCGCCAGCCGAACGCGGACGGCGAACTGCGTTACTACAACGGCCTGACCACGGCCGGAGACGGCGCCGGGGTCTATCTCAAGCAGAAGCTGGTGCCCTTCGGCGAATACGTGCCGCTGCAGGACCTGCTGCGCGGGCTGATCGCCTTCTTCGACCTGCCCATGTCCGACTTCGCCCGCGGCGAGCCGGGCCAGCCGCTGCTGCAGGCCAAGGGCCTGCAGATCGCGCCCTACATCTGCTACGAGGTGGTCTATCCGGAGTTCGCCGCCGGGCTGGCGGCGCAGAGCGACCTGCTGCTGACGGTGAGCAACGACGCCTGGTTCGGCCGCTCCATCGGCCCGCTGCAACACCTGCAGATGGCGCAGATGCGCGCCCTGGAAGCCGGCCGCTGGATGATCCGCGCCACCAACAACGGCATCACCGTGCTGATCGACCCCCAGGGGCGGATCACCGAACAGATCCCGCAGTTCGAGCAGGCCGTGCTCTACGGCGAAGTCACGCCGATGCAGGGCCTGACGCCCTACCTGCGCTGGCGTTCGTGGCCGCTGATCGCGATCTGCACCCTGCTGCTCGGCTGGGCGCTGCTCAGGCGCAAGGCGTAGGTTGGGTTGAGCTGCGAAGCAGCGAAGCCCAACATTGCAGGGCCGAGCCCGGCAGAGAGGCCCCACGACGCAACGAATCCGTCGCCTGTGGCCTCGTCCGTTGGGCTTCGCGGAGCTCAACCCAACCTACGGCCAGGACACGCATCGAGCGCGCCGTTCCCTCACTCGCCTTCCGCACCATAGACGAGCGGGTACACCAGCATCCCGACGGCTTCGTTGAGCAGCATGCCGTTCTGCCAGAAGGCCTTGGCTTCCGGCAGCCAGCCGCCCAGGGGGCGCGCATTGTGTCCGCCCATGAAGCCCATCGGCGCGGCGATCACCTCGAGACCGTTCTGCTCGAAGCACCAGCGCGAACGCGGCATGTGCGCCGCCGAAGTCACCAGCACCACCGTCTCGATACCGGCGCCACGGAGCATCTCGGCGCTGAATACGGCATTTTCCCAGGTGGTGCGGCTGCGCTCCTCGAGCCAGCGGGTCGGCACGCCGAAATCCCGCTGCAGCACCTCGGCGCCGAGCATCGCCTCGCTCGGCGGCTGGCCGTAGTGCAGGCCGCCACTGGTGAGGACCGGCAGGCCGGTTGCCTTCGCCAGGCGCGCGGCATAACGCAAGCGTTCGAGAGCGACATGGCTCGGCTGATCGCCGCCCCACGCCGGATCGGCCTGCTCTCGCCCGCCCCCCAGCACCACGATGGCGCCTGCTCGCTCGCGCAGGCCCGGCCATTGCGCCGCGCTCAGCGCCGGCTCGCCTTCGATCGCCCGCGCCGCCCATTCCACGGTGACCGGCAAGCTCATCAGCCACAGCCCGCCGAATCCCGTGACGAAACACAATGCCGCCAACCGCGGCGCCCGCCGGCGCAGCCACCAGCCCAGCAGCAACAGCAGCAACAGGCCGCCCGGCGGCAGCAGCAATTGCTTGAAAAAATAACGAATCGGCATCCCGCCTCCCGCTGTCAAAACCGCAACTCTAACGGCAGCGGTGGCATTTGTCGGGAGTTCGTTCAGTGACCATCGCGCTATGGCGCTACTGTGCAACGGTCATTCGATAAAAAGCGCTGGAGGCTGGAAAGCTGGACGAAAAAACGCCCGTTTTCACTCGGACCGCTTGTCCCCCAGCCTTCCAGCGCTGTTTTCGGCTCTTTGCGCGCATAGCGCGATCGCCCCGGTTCAGTGACGCGGATAGGTATGCAGGCGTTGCCGCGCGCGCAGCAATTGCGATCCGCAGGCCGGGCACCTGGCCGGTCCCGCCCCTTCGGGCCAGGGCACCTCGGTGTCGCACAGGGCGCAGCTGAGCGCCTGCTTCAATGCCAGCGGCGCGTGCTTGCGCCCATTGTGGCGCGGGCGACTGGCGCCCCGCACGCCGGGACGCAGCGCCTGCCGCGACAGATGCGCCTGTTCCTCGGCCGCCGCGTGCCAGCCCGACAACCATTGGGAGTCGCGCTGCAGATAGGCCCTGATCAACTCGAACTCCGCCGGGGTCAGCCCGCGAACCTCCAACTCGCCGCCATGGCTGCTGCTTCGCTCCGCCTCCTGCAGCGCCAGGCTCAAGCGCTGCAGCACCCGCGCATAGAGATTGCTGTCCTCCGCTTGCGGCTCTCTGTCCATCAAACTCACCTCGTATTCATCCCGCCCCCTGAACCAAGCGTAGCTCAGCCTGGGCGCCTCGAACCCGGCACGACGGACGGAGCCCCGGCGCGGCGGCAAATCGGGTTTCCCTAGGCCGCGGGGGGTCATGTATGCTACGGCGCTTCCATGCCCTCCGCCCGCCGCCCACCGGCAACGGTTCGCGCCAGGTCCACAGGACCCGCCCACCGAGCCTGTGCCGCCGCACCCGTGGAGAGCCAGCCCTCTTTTCCAACGCCAGTAGCCATGCACGAACAGTATCAGCCCCGCGAAATCGAAGCCGCCGCGCAGTCCCACTGGGATGCGAACAAATCCTTTGAAGTGAGCGAGCAGCCCGGCAAGGACACCTTCTACTGCCTGTCGATGTTCCCCTACCCCAGCGGCAAGCTGCACATGGGCCACGTGCGCAACTACACCATCGGCGACGTGATCGCGCGCTACCAGCGCATGCAGGGCAAGAACGTGCTGCAGCCGATGGGCTGGGACGCCTTCGGCATGCCGGCGGAAAACGCTGCGATGAAGAACCAGGTGGCGCCGGCCAAGTGGACCTACGAGAACATCGCCTACATGAAGGCCCAGTTGAAGAGCCTGGGGCTGGCGGTCGACTGGACGCGCGAAGTCACCACCTGCAAGCCCGATTACTATCGCTGGGAACAGTGGCTGTTCACCCGCCTGTACCAAAAGGGCGTGATCTACCGCAAGAACGGCACCGTCAACTGGGACCCGGTCGACCAGACCGTGCTGGCCAACGAGCAGGTCATCGACGGCCGCGGCTGGCGCTCCGGCGCGCTGATCGAGAAGCGCGAAATCCCGATGTACTACTTCAAGATCACCGCCTATGCGGACGAACTCTTGAGCAGCCTGGACGAGTTGGACGGCTGGCCTGAACAGGTCAAGACCATGCAGCGCAACTGGATCGGCAAGTCGCGCGGCATGGAAATCAGCTTCCCCTATGACGTCGCCAGCATCGGCAGCGACGGCGTGATGAAGGTCTTCACCACCCGTCCCGACACGCTGATGGGTGCCACCTACGTCGCTGTTGCAGCCGAGCACCCGCTGGCCACCCTGGCCGCGCAGAACGACCCCGAACTGCAGGCCTTCATCGACGAGTGCAAGCGCGGCGGCGTCGCCGAAGCCGACATCGCCACCCAGGAAAAGAAAGGCCTGCCCACGTCCCTGCGCGTGCAGCACCCCCTGACCGGCGAGCTGCTGCCGGTGTGGGTCGCCAACTACGTGCTGATGAACTACGGCGAGGGCGCGGTGATGGCCGTGCCGGCGCACGACGAGCGCGATTTCGAGTTCGCCGGCAAGTACGGCCTGCCGATCAAGCCGGTGGTGCGCACCCGCTTCGGCGACCAGACCCCGGCACCCTGGCAGGACGCCTATGGCGAACACGGCGAGCTGATCAACTCCGGCGTCTTCGACGGCCTCGACTTCGAAGGCGCCTTCGATGCCATCGAGGTGGCGCTGCAGAAGAAAGGCCTCGGCCAGGCGCGCACCCAGTTCCGCCTGCGCGACTGGGGCATCAGCCGCCAGCGCTACTGGGGCTGCCCGATCCCGATCATCCACTGCCAGACCTGCGGCGACGTGCCGGTCCCGGAAGACCAGTTGCCCGTCGTGCTGCCCGAAGACGTGGTACCGGACGGCGCCGGCAGCCCGCTGGCGCGGATGCCCGAATTCTACGAATGCAGCTGCCCGAAATGCGGCGCGCCAGCCAAGCGCGAGACCGACACCATGGACACCTTCGTCGAGTCGTCCTGGTACTTCGCCCGCTACGCCAGCCCGAACTACGCACAGGGCATGGTCGACCCGGCCGCCGCCAACCACTGGCTGCCGGTGGATCAGTACATCGGCGGCATCGAGCATGCCATCCTGCACCTGCTCTACGCGCGCTTCTTCCACAAGCTGATGCGCGACGAGGGCCTGCTGAGCTCCAACGAGCCGTTCAAGAACCTGCTGACCCAGGGCATGGTGGTTGCCGAGACCTACTACCGCACCCTGGAAAACGGTGGCAAGGACTGGTTCAACCCCGCCGACGTGATCGTCGAGCGTGACGCCAAGGCCAAGGTGATCGGCGCGAAGCTGGCCAGCGACGGCCTGCCGGTGGAAATCGGCGGCACCGAGAAGATGTCCAAGTCGAAGAACAACGGCGTCGACCCGCAGGCGATGATCGATGCCTACGGCGCCGACACCTGCCGCCTGTTCATGATGTTCGCTTCGCCGCCGGACATGAGCCTGGAGTGGTCCGACTCCGGCGTCGAGGGCGCCAGCCGCTTCCTGCGCCGCGTCTGGCGCCTCGCCCAGGCCCATGTCAGCGCCGGCCTGCCGGGCACGCTGGACGTTACCAGCCTGAGCGACGAACAGAAGGCCGTACGCCGTGCGATTCACCTGGCCATCAAGCAGGCCAGCGTCGATGTCGGCCAGCACCACAAGTTCAATACCGCCATCGCCCAGGTGATGACACTGATGAACGTGCTGGAAAAGGCCGCTGCCGCCACCGACCAGGACCGCGCCCTGCTGCACGAAGGCCTGGAAGCCGTCGCCCTGCTGCTGGCACCGATCACCCCGCACATCTGCCACGAACTCTGGCAGCGACTGGGCAACAGCGGCGCGATCATCGACGCCCAGTGGCCGCAGGTGGATGAATCCGCCCTGGTGCAGGACAGCCTGACGCTGGTGGTGCAGGTCAACGGCAAGCTGCGCGGCCAGATCGAAGTGCCGGCCAGTGCCAGCCGCGAAGAGGTCGAGGCCACCGCGCGCGCCAACGAAAACGTACTGCGCTTCACCGAGGGCCTGGCGATCCGCAAGGTCATCGTGGTGCCGGGCAAACTGGTCAATATCGTCGCAAACTGATCCAGCCCGGCGCATGCGCCGGGACAGCAAGGGGATAACAAGATGATCAAGCGGAATCTGGTGGTACTGGGCCTGTCCCTGCTGCTGAGTGCCTGCGGCTTTCAGCTGCGCGGCACCGGCGACGTGGAATTCGGCCTCAAGGAAATCGACCTGCAGGCGCGCAACAGCTACGGCGAGACGGTGCAGCAGCTCGAGGCCCTGCTCGAAAGCAATGACGTGCGCGTTCACCCCGGCGCCAAGTACAGCCTCAACCTCGCCAACGAGCAGACCCGTCGGCGCACCGCCAGCTACACCAGTTCGGCCCGCAGCGCCGAATACGAGCTCACCAGCGTGCTCGACTACGAATTCCGCGGCCCGCAGAACCTGCTGCTGCTCGAAGACAGCGTCGAAGTGCAGAAGGTCTACGTGCACGACAGCAACAACCTGATCGGCTCGTCCCAGGAAGGCGACCAGCTGCGCCAGGAAATGCGTCGTGAAATGCTGCAGCAACTGGTCATGCGCATCCAGCGCATCACCCCGGCCCAGCTCGACAGCCTGCAACAGGAGGCCGAAGCCAGGGCCCGCGCCGAAGCCGAAGCGCTGGAGGCCGCACGCCGCGCCCAGGACGCGCAGCCGCAACAATCGCCCATCCAGCTGCCCATCCAGTGATGCGCACGGGGGCCGCCAGGCCCCCGTCATCCTTTCCATGAAGCTTTCTCCCGCCCAGCTCGGTAAACACCTGCAAGGCACCCTGGCGCCCGTCTACGTCGTGTGCGGCGACGAGCACCTGCTCTGCCAGGAGGCCTGCGACGCCATTCGCGGCGCGACTCGCGCGCAGGGCTTCAGCGAGCGCCAGGTGTTCAACGTGGACAGCGGCTTCGACTGGAACCAACTGATCGAGGCCGGTGCCAGCCTTTCCCTGTTCGCCGAGAAGCGCCTGCTCGAACTGCGCATCCCCAACGGCAAGCCCGGCGACAAGGGCGCCGCGGCGCTGCTGGAATACCTGGCCAGGCCCGCGGAAGACACCGTGCTGCTGATCAGCCTGCCCAAGCTCGACGGCAGCACGCAGAAGACCAAATGGGCCAAGGCGCTGATCGATGGCAAGGACGTGCAGTTCCTGCAGATCTGGCCGGTGGATGCCGCGCAGCTGCCGCAGTGGATTCGCCAGCGTCTGTCCCAGGCCGGGCTGTCCGCCGACCAGGAAGCGGTGGAACTGATCGCCGCCCGGGTCGAAGGTAATCTGCTCGCAGCCGCCCAGGAAATCGAGAAACTCAAGCTGCTCGCCGAGGGCGGCCAGGTCACCGCCGATACCGTGCAGGCCGCAGTGGCCGACAGCGCGCGCTATGACGTCTTCGGCCTGATCGACGCCGCCTTGCACGGCCAGGCGGCCCATGCCCTGCACATGCTCGATGGCCTGCGCGGCGAGGGCGTCGAGGCACCGGTGATTCTCTGGGCGCTGGCCCGCGAGCTGCGCCTCTTGGCCAACATCGCCCAGCAGTACGACCAGGGCATTGCGCTGGAGCGCGCCTTCAGCCAGGCCCGCCCGCCAGTCTGGGACAAGCGTCGCCCACTGGTCTCCAAGGCCCTGCAACGCCACAGCGCCGCGCGCTGGAGCCAGCTGCTGACGGATGCGCAGCGCGTCGATGCGCAGATCAAGGGCCAGGCCGAAGGCGATCCCTGGATCGGCCTGGCCAATATCTGCCTGCAGCTGAGCGGGCGGCGGATCGGAGTCTAGCTTGGAGCTACGAGCTTGCGGCTCCAGAGCGATCGCGCTGTGGCGTTATTCCGCAACGGTCTTCGATGAAAGCGCGGGAGGCCGGAAAGCTGGACGAAAAAACGCCGGTTTTCGCTCGGACTCGAGCCGTTTGACGTTCAGCCTCCTGGCCGTAGGGCGGGTGCAACCCGCCGATTCGGAGTTGATTTTGGCACCGTCCGCGCGGGTTTCACCCGCCCTACAGTTCTGCCGAAGCTTGAAGCTTGAAGCTTGAAGCTTGAAGCTTGAAGCCTAAGAGCATCGCCCCGCAGAGCCCATTTCAAGCTTGCGTTTCTACATCTGGACATTTTTTGCACAACGCCTATGATGCCCTCGCCCGATCCCAGGCAAGCCAGAGGGTAATCGCATGAGCAAGAGTCGAAAACGGCCGAACAAGGCCAAGCACCTGGTGACGCAGCCACTGTTTCGCAGTCGCCGGGAAACGCCGAAAAAAGGCAAAGGCAGCTACCGCCGCGAAGCCTCCCAGTCCACCCACTGGGAGGCTTCGGTCCATCTGGCGGCCTAAAAAGCCAAGAGAATCAAAGCGTGGTAAGGTCAGCGGCCGACGACCAACCCGAGACCGGTGCATGTATCACACCTTCGTTCCCGTTCTGCTGCTGCGCATCCTGGTTGCCGGCTCGGCGATGAGCCTGATGGTCGCTTGTGCGGCGGAACCCCTTGCCCAATCCAACCTGGTCGACAGCGCATCCGTCGCGGGTCAGCGCAGCGCGACTGCCGTCGTCGACGCACTTGTCGAACCCAGCCGGCCCAGCTTCGAACAGTGGCGCGAACAGTTTCGCGGCGAAGCGCTGGTGGCCGGTATTTCCGCTGCGACCTTCGACCGGGCCTTTGCCGGAGTTCTTCCCGACCCCGGCGTGATCGAGGCCGATCGCAGCCAGCCGGAGTTCACCCGGCCGGTCTGGAAGTATCTGGAAGGGGCCATCTCAGCGCAGCGCGTGCGCACCGGCCGGCGCCTGCTCAACGAACACGCCGCCACCCTGGACCGCATCGAGGCCCGCTACGGCGTCGATCGCGAAGCGCTGGTGGCGGTCTGGGGACTGGAAAGCAGTTTCGGCCAGATCATGGGCGACAAGTCGGTGATCCGCTCGCTGGCCACCCTCGCCCACGAGGGCCGCCGTCCCGCGTTCGCCAAGAGCCAGTTGCTCGCCGCGCTGGACATCCTGCAGCACGGCGACATCCGCCCGGAACAGATGCGCGGCTCCTGGGCCGGCGCCATGGGCCAGACCCAGTTCATCCCGACCACCTATAACACCCATGCGGTGGACTTCGACGGCGACGGTCGGCGCGACATCTGGAACAGTTCCGCCGACGCACTCGCCTCGGCCGCGCACTACCTGCAGGCGTCCGGCTGGAAACAGGGCCAGCCCTGGGGTTTCGAAGTGCAGTTGCCGACGGGCTTCGACTACGCCCTGGCCGACAACGAGATACGCAAGCCGCTGGCCGACTGGCGCAGCCTCGGCCTGCGCGGCCTGCCCAGCGACAGGGACGAGGCCAGCGCCAGCCTGCTGCTGCCGGCCGGCCACCGCGGCCCGGCGTTCCTGATCCTCGACAACTTCCGCGCCATCCTGCGCTACAACAATTCCTCGGCCTACGCGCTGGCCATCGGGCTGCTGGCGGAGAGTTTCCAGGGCAAGGGCCAGGTGGCCGGGAGCTGGCCGCGCGGCGAACAGCCGTTGAGCCGCACCGAGCGCCTGGAACTGCAGGAGCGCCTGCTGGCCCAAGGGTTCGATGCCGGCATGCCGGACGGCATCATCGGCGCCAATACGCGCAGGGCCATCCGGGGTTTCCAGCAGCGCCTGGGCTGGCCGGCCGACGGGCACCCCACCCAGGAACTGCTGGGGCAGTTACGCGCCCAGCCCCTCGACGAACCCAGCCGAAGCCCTTGAAGAGGCACGCGTCCGAGTGGCTATCGGTGTCATGACTCATGGGATCGGCGGCGGGGACGAAAGCAGAAGTACCAGCACGTTCGGTGGTCGGTTTTGCCAACCCGCTAGCAGCGACACCAACGCACCCACAAAAAAGCCCCGGCAGACCATGCCGGGGCTTTTTCTTCCATCCATAGCGCAGGCCTGAAGACCATCAATGCTTGACGGCTACCTCGTAGAGGTAATCCGGCAGCGGGTCGATGACCACCTGCTGGCCCTTGTAATGGGCCTGTACCGCCTCGCGCGGCACCACGCCGTGCGGTACCCGCTGGTCGCCGCCCAGACGCTGGCGCGCCCGGTAGTCGATCACGCAACCATCGGCCTCGACCCAGAAATGCGGCGACAGCACCTTACCGTCCAGCTCCACCTGCCCCAACATCGCTTGGTACGGGATATGCTGCTTGGCCAGACGCGTCACCACCAGGCGGCTCATCGCGTCGCATTCGACCTTCGCGGCATCCAGATCATCAAGCAAGTTCTTTAACTGGGGTTCGTTCATCTGCAGTGGCCCTCGGTTGGCCTCGTGGTGTAAACGGAGCCACTATAGACCAAAGTCTAATGCGGTGAAATGCCGCAATTTTCTTGCCAACCCCATCACAATCTGCGCCCCACCGATCAGCCGATGCCTTGCCTCGCGGTTCAGTGAATGGCGCACATCAGCTCGAAACGCGACTGCGTTCCGTAGGAGCGGGCCATGCCCGCGAAGATAACCACGCTTGTGCATGGGCCTTGTTCGCGGGCATGGACTCGGCGTCCCCGCCCGCTCCCACAAGGGTACGTACATCCGCAACAGCCAACTCAGGCAGAGCCAAAAAGAAAAACCGCGCGAACAACCTGGGCTGTCCGCGCGGTTTCTCAAAGAGTTCGGCCTGGCTTTGGCCATGCCGGAGCGGCGCTCAGTCCTGCTTGGCGCCGTGCGCCTGCTGATCGGCGTGGTAGGACGAACGCACCAGCGGGCCGGAGGCGATGTTCTTGAAGCCCATCTTCATCCCTTCCTCGGCGAACCAGGCGAAGGTGTCGGGATGGACGAAGCGCTGCACCGGCAGATGACTGCGCGAGGGCTGCAGGTACTGGCCGAGGGTCAGCATGTCGATGTCGTGCTCACGCATGCGCTGCATGACCTCGATGACTTCCTCGTCGGTCTCGCCCAGCCCGAGCATCAGCCCAGACTTGGTCGGCACCCCCGGCACGCGCTGCTTGAACTTCTCCAGCAGGTCCAGCGACCACTCGAAGTCCGAACCCGGGCGCGAGGACTTGTACAACCGCGGCACGGTTTCCAGGTTGTGGTTGAACACGTCCGGCGGCTCGCTGGCGGTGATCTCCAGGGCGATTTCCATGCGCCCGCGGTAGTCGGGCACCAGGGTTTCCAGCTGGATGCCCGGCGACAGCTTGCGGATCTCGCGCAGGCAGTCGGCGAAATGCTGGGCGCCGCCGTCGCGCAGGTCGTCGCGGTCCACCGAGGTGATCACCACGTATTTCAGGCGCATGTCGGCGATGGCCTGGGCGAGGTTCTTCGGCTCGTTGGGGTCCAGCGCATTGGGCCGGCCGTGGCCGACGTCGCAGAACGGGCAACGGCGGGTGCAGATGTCGCCCATGATCATGAAGGTGGCGGTGCCGCTGGAGAAGCATTCGCCCAGGTTCGGGCAGGAGGCTTCCTCGCAGACGCTGTGCAGCTTGTGCTTGCGCAGTGTCTGCTTGATCTGATCGACCTCGGGCGAAACCGGAATGCGCACCCGGATCCAGTCGGGCTTCTTCGGCAGCTCGTCGGTGGGAATGATCTTCACCGGAATCCGCGCGACCTTCTCCGCTCCGCGCAGCTTGACGCCTGCCTCTACCTTGGCCGGACGCTTGCCCGCTGTTTCTACACTACTCATATGCTTCGATTCCGCCCGCGAGGGTCTTCTGTTGCGCGTATCCGAGCTGCCGAACCAGTTGCGCTCGCAGTCGGCCGAGGACTTCAGAGAAGTCGACCGGGCCGATCAGGTCACGCAACTGGGTCATGGGCAGCCCTGCATAACCGCAGGGGTTTATGCGCCGGAAAGGTTCGAGATCCATGTCCACGTTCAGCGCCAGGCCGTGGAAGGAGCGGCCGTTGCGAATGCGCAGGCCCAGGGAGGCGATCTTCGCGCCGTCGACGTAGACACCCGGTGCATCCGGCTTGGCCACGGCCTCGACGCCATAGCCGGCCAGCAGCGCGACCAGGCTCTGCTCGATACGGCTGACCAGTTCGCGCACGCCGATGCCGAGCCGGCGCACGTCCAGCAACAGGTAGCCGACCAACTGGCCCGGCCCGTGATAGGTCACCTGCCCGCCACGGTCGACCTGCACCACCGGAATATCACCGGGGAACAGCACGTGTTCGGCCTTGCCCGCCTGGCCCTGGGTAAACACCGGGGGGTGCTGCAGCAGCCAGATCTCATCGCCGCTGTCGGGGCCGCGGGTGTTGGTGAAATGCTGCATGGCCTGCCAGGCAGTCCGATAGTCGATCAGACCGAGCTCACGCACACCCACGTCGTGGGTCATCACAGCACCATATGGACACGGCCAGTGGCGCGCAGGTCGATATGAATGGCCTGCAGCTGCTCGACGCCGGTAGCAGTGATCAGCACCTGCAGCGACAGGAAGCGCCCGTTGCGGCTGTCGCGCGTGACCACCGTGGTTTCGTCGAAGCCCGGTGCGTGACGCTGGATCACCTCGATCACGGCCTCGCGGAAGCCCTCGCCGGCGTCGCCGATCACCTTGATCGGGTAACGCTCGCAGGGGAAGTCGATCTTGGGCGCGGGAATATCGTTTTGGCTATCGGTCATGGCGTAACGGACTCGTGATCCGCAGGCGCGCCGAGGCCGGATGGGCCAGGACGCGCTCGAGCGTGGTCAGTTGAACAGGCTGTAGAAGAACAGGCGAATGCTATCCCAAAAACGCCGGAACAGCCCACCTTCTTCGACGGCCTCCAGGGCAACCAGATCGGTGCTGCGCACCACCTTGTCGCCCAGCTTGACCTCGACCTTGCCGATCACGTCGCCCTGCTGGATCGGCGCGGTCAGGGTGCCGTCGAAGCTCATCACCGCCTCCAGCTTCTCCACCTGGCCACGCGGCAGGGTCATGGTGAGGTCCTGGGCCAGGCCGGCCTTGAGCGTGTCCTGCTGGCCCTTCCAGACCTGCGCCTGCGCCAGTTCCTGGCCCTTCTGGTAGAAGGTGCGGGTCTCGAAGAAACGGAAGCCGTAGGTCAGCAGCTTCTGCGTCTCGGCGGCGCGCGCCTGCTCGCTGGCGGTGCCGAATACCACGGAAATCAGGCGCATGCCATCGCGCACCGCGGACGCCACCAGGCAATAGCCGGCTTCCTCGGTGTGCCCGGTCTTCAGGCCGTCGACGGTCTTGTCGCGCCACAGCAGCAGATTGCGGTTGGGCTGCTTGATGTTGTTCCAGAAGAATTCCTTCTGCGCGTAGATGGCGTAGTGCGCCGGGTCCTCGTAGATGATCGCGCGGGCCAGCTTGGCCATGTCGTGGGCCGAGGAGTAGTGCTCCGGGTGCGGCAGGCCGGTCGCATTGACGAAGTGCGTGTTGCTCATGCCCAGGCGCTGCGCGGTGCTGTTCATCAGGTCGGCGAAGGCTTCCTCGCTGCCGGCGATGTGCTCGGCCATCGCCACGCTGGCGTCGTTGCCGGACTGGATGATGATGCCGTGCAGCAGATCGTCCACCGACACCTGGGTATCGACCTGGATGAACATCCGCGAACCGCCGGTGCGCCAGGCCTTCTCGCTGACGTTGACCATGTCGCGGTCGCTGATCTGGCCTTTCTGGATTTCCAGGGTGGCGATGTAGGCGGTCATCAGCTTGGTCAGGCTGGCCGGCGGCAGGCGCTCGTCGCCGTTGTGCTCCACCAGCACCTCGCCGCTGGCCGCGTCCAACAGCATGTAGGACTTGGCCGCCAGTTGCGGGGCGGACGGCACGATCGGGGCCGCCCAGGCGGCCGGGGCGAGCGTCAGCAGGGCGAGGACTACGAAGCGGTTAACGAAGCTGGTGATATTCATCCGAATCTCAAGTTGGTCAGGTAAAACAGGGGGTCGATAGTACGGATCAGTCGGCTGCCACGCGCCTGGGTTGCCCCAGGTTGGCCAGGCGGACACTCTGTTCGAGCCGCACGGCTTCGTCCGGCGTGTCGATGGGCCCCAGCCGTACCCGGTGCAGGGTCTGCTGGTTGAGCACCACCGAGCTGATGAATACCGGGGCGGAAACCACGCCGCTCAGCTTGTCCTTGAGCAGTTGCGCCGCATCCGGATTGGCGAAGGCGCCCACCTGGAGAAACAGGCCGGCGGCCGCGGACGAAGCGTTTGCGTTTGCCGCTACCTCGACCGGCACGGTGGCCGCGGCGTGCTGCTGGGGCGGTGGCGTGTACTGCTCGATGGGCTGCGCCATGCTGCTGGCCGCCGGCCTGGCCGCGGCCACCTGCGGCTGCGCCAGCACGGTGGGCACCGGACGGCCCTGTTCGGCCCACCAGGCGTGAGGGTCGATACCCTCGACCTTCACTCGCGCCGTGCCGCTTTCAGCGTAGCCGAGCTTCTTCGCCGCCGCGAAGGAAAGATCGATGATGCGATCGGAATAGAACGGCCCGCGGTCGTTGACCCGCAGCGTCACGCTTTTGCCGTTGTCCAGGTTGGTCACCTTGACATAGCTCGGCAGCGGCAAGGTCTTGTGCGCCGCGCTCATACCGTACAGGTCGTACTTCTCGCCGTTGGCGGTCGGCTGGCCATGGAACTTGGTGCCGTACCAGGAAGCGGTCCCGGTGGCCGAATAGCGGCGACCGTCGTTGATCGGGTAGTAGGTCTTGCCCAGCACAGTGTAGGGGTTGGCCTTCACCGGGCCGTAATGCGGCATGGGTATCGCGTCCGGGATCTGCGAAACATCCACGTCCCACCAGGGCGCGCCATCCTTGTGCGGGCGCGCATAGTCGCCGGGGCCGCTGATACCGCTGCCCTTGCCCGCCGAGACGGTTGGCGTGGGTGCCGACGAGCAGCTCGCCAACAGCGCAGCGGTGATGCCCAGTGCCACCAGCCTGGAGCAGGGAGTCATCATTGTGCGCCTCGTGCTTCGGCCAGTCGCTGAGACAGTTGGTGAACCGCCATGGCATACATCACGCTGCGGTTGTAGCGCGTGATGACATAGAAATTCGGCAGCCCCAGCCAGTATTCGTCGCCCTCGGCGCCTTCCAGGCGGAACGCCGTCACGGCCGTCTCATCGGCCACCGGCTGCCGGGTTTTCCAGCCCAGGCTGCGCAATTGGGCGGCATTCTTCAGCGGCTCCAGGCCGACCGTCAGGCCTTCCTCGTAACGCTCGCCGGACACTTCGGCGCGCGCCACCACGGGCTCGCCCGCCACCCAGCCGTGCTGCTTGAAGTAGCTGGCGGCACTGCCGATGGCATCCACCGGGTTGTTCCAGATGTCGATGTGGCCATCGCCGTCGAAATCCACCGCATAGGCGCGGAAACTGCTCGGCATGAACTGCGGCAGGCCCATGGCGCCGGCATAGGAGCCCTTGAGCGTGAGCGGATCGACCTGTTCTTCGCGGGCGAGCAGGAGGAATTCCTTGAGCTGCTGGCGGAAGAAGGGCTGGCGCGGCGGATAGTCGAAGCCCAGCGTGGACAGCGCGTCGATGACCCGGTAGTTGCCGGTGTTGCGTCCGTAGAAGGTTTCCACGCCGATGATGGCGACGATCACCTCGGCCGGCACGCCGTATTCGGCCTCGGCGCGCCCCAGCGCCTCCTGGTTTTCGCGCCAGAAGTCGACGCCCTGGGCGATGCGCGAGTCGGTGATGAAGATCGGCCGGTATTCCTTCCACGGCTTGACCCGTTCGGCCGGCCGCGAAATGGCATCGAGAATGACCTGCTTGCGCTCGGCCTGGGCGAACAGTTCGAGCAACTGTTCGTCGGCGAAGCCGTAGTCGCGGGTCATCTCGGCGACGAACTCGTGCACGTTGGGCCCCGCGTAATCGGCCGCCAGCAGCGGTTGAGCCCCCATGACCGCGCCAGCCAAGCCCATGCCCCCGAACATCCGTGCCACCCAGCCACGCCGTAATGCAATCAACGAATTCACTCTCAAACCTGCGCGATCCACTTGCGATGGGTGTGGATCGACATCAAAACCCCGAACCCTGACAGCAGGGTCACCAACGAAGTTCCACCATAGCTGATGAAGGGCAACGGCACCCCCACCACCGGCAGCAGCCCACTGACCATACCGATATTGACGAAAACGTAAACGAAGAATGTCATCGTCAACGCACCGGCTAACAATTTTCCGAACAGCGTCTGCGCCTGCACGGTGATCACCAGCCCGCGGGTGATCAGCAGCAGGTACACCAGCAACAGCAGGCAGACGCCCACCAGGCCGAACTCTTCGGCGAGCACCGCGATGATAAAGTCGGTATGGCTTTCCGGCAAAAAATCCAGGTGCGACTGGGTGCCGGCCAGCCAGCCCTTGCCAAAGACCCCGCCCGAGCCGATCGCCGCCTTCGACTGGATGATGTTCCAGCCGGTGCCCAGCGGATCGCTCTCCGGATCGAGGAAGGTCAGCACGCGCTGCTTCTGGTAGTTGTGCAGCACGAAGAACCACATGCCCACCGCGATCGGCACCACCGCTGCCACCGCCCCGACGATCCAGCGCCAGCGCAGGCCGCCGATGAACAGCACGAAGGCGCCTGAGGCGAGGATCAGCAGAGCCGTGCCGAGATCGGGCTGCTTGAGGATCAGCACGAAGGGAATCAGGATCAGCGCCAGGCTGATGGCGGTGTGCTTGAGGCTCGGCGGCAGGCTGCGCGTGGAGAGATACCAGGCGATGGTCATCGGCATGATGATCTTCATGAATTCGGACGGCTGGAAGCGGATCAGCCCCGGGATGTTGATCCAGCGCGTCGCGCCCATCGCGGTATGCCCCGCGACTTCCACCGCGACCAGCAGCGTCACCACGCCCAGGTAGCCCAACGGCACCCAGCGCGCCATGAAGCGCGGCTCGAACTGGGCGATCACCAGCATTGCGCCGAGACCGATGCCGAAGGACGTCGCCTGCTTGATCACCAGGTCCCAGTTCTTGCCGCTGGCCGAATAGAGGATGAACAGGCTGCCGGCGGCCAGGATCAGCAACAGCAACAGCAACAGGCCGTCGATATGCAGGCGCAGCAACAGGCTGGCGCGACGCCGCAGGGTGTCGCGCGACAGGACGCGATCGAAGTTGCCGCTCATGGCTTTTCCCCGTCCGCGGTCAACGGCGGAGCGAACTCGGCCTTCAGTTTGCCGTCCTCGTCCAGCAGCCAGGCATCCATCACCATCTTGGCCACCGGCGCGGCGACGCCCGAGCCGGATTCGCCGTTCTCGACCATCACCGCCACGGCGATCTGCGGATCGTGCACCGGCGCGAACGCGACGAACAGCGCATGGTCGCGATGTCGCTCGGCCAGCTTGGCACTGTCGTACTTCTCGCCCTGCCTGATCGCCACCACCTGCGCGGTACCGCTCTTGCCGGCGATGCGGTAGGCCGAGGCGTCACCGACCTTGCGCGCCGTGCCACGCGGGCCATGCAGGACCTGCTCCATGCCGTGCGCGGCGTAATCCCAGTAGCGCGGGTCGCGCAGCTCGATGTCCGGCAGCGGATTGGGGTCTCGCGGCGGCTCGCCAGCGATGCTGCGTGCCAGGTGCGGGCGAATCCACTTGCCGCGGGTCGCCACCAGGGCGGTGGCCTGGGCCAGCTGCAGCGGCGTGGCCTGCATGTAGCCCTGGCCGATGCCGAGAATCACCGTTTCGCCGGGATACCAGGATTGGCGGTAGCGCGCCCGCTTCCATTCGCGCGACGGCATCAGCCCCGCGGTTTCCTCGAACATGTCCAGCGAGACCCGCTGCCCCAGGCCGAAGCGGGTCATGTAGTCGTGCATGCGATCGATGCCCAGTTTGTGCGCCATGTCGTAGAAGTAGGTGTCGTTGGAACGGGCGATGGCCAGATCCAGGTTCACCCAGCCATCGCCGCTGCGGTTCCAGTTGCGGTACTTGTGCTGGACATTGGGCAACTGGAAGAAGCCCGGATCGAACACCCGGCTGGTCGGCGTGATCACGCCGGCATCGAGCCCGGCGACGGCCATCATCGGCTTGATGGTCGAGCCCGGCGGGTAGAGCCCGCGCAGCACCCGGTTGTACAGCGGGCGGTCGATGGAGTCGCGCAGCTCGCCATAGTCCTTGAAGCTGATGCCGGTGACGAACAGGTTGGGGTTGAAGCTCGGCTGGCTGACCATCGCCACCACCTCGCCGGAATTGGGCAGCAGCGCGACGATTGCGCCGCGGCGCCCGCCCAGGGCCTGCTCCGCGGCTTCCTGCAGGTCGAGATCCAGCGACAGGGTGATGTCCTTGCCGGGCACCGGATCGGTCCGCTTGAGCACGCGCAGGACCCGCCCGCGGGCATTGGTCTCCACCTCCTCGTAGCCGACCTGGCCGTGCAGCACGTCCTCGTAGAACTTCTCGATGCCGGTCTTGCCGATATGGTGCGTGCCGCTGTAGTTGACCGGGTCGAGCTGCTTGAGCTCCTGCTCGTTGATCCGCCCGACGTAGCCCACCGAATGCGCGAAATGTGCCCCCTGCGGGTAATGGCGGACCAGTTGCGCCGCCACCTCGACGCCGGGCAGACGGAACTGGTTCACCGCGACGCGCGCGATCTGCTCTTCGGACAGCTCGTACAGGATCGGCACCGGCTCGAACGGCCGGCGCCCCTGCAGCACGCGCTTCTCGAACAGCACGCGGTCTTCCTCGCTCAGCCCCAGCACTTCCACTACCGAATCCAGCACCCGCTTCCAGTCGCCGGCCCGCTCGCGGGTCACGGTCAGGCTGAAGCTCGGCCGGTTGTCGGCAATGACCCGTCCCTGGCGATCGAAGATCAGCCCGCGGTTGGGCGGAATCGGCTGCACGTGAACGCGGTTGTTCTCCGAGAGCGTCGAGTGGTACTCGAACTGCACCACTTGCAAGTAATACATCCGCGCCGCCAGCACGCCGATCAGCAGCAACACGAGAACGAGGCCCACCAGGACACGACGGCGCACCAGAATGGCGTCCTTTTCGTGATCCTTGAGCTGAATCGGTTGCGGCATCTTGAAGGGGTTCGCGTACTACTTGTGATAGGGATGACCGGACAGCAGCGTCCAGGCGCGGTAGATCTGTTCGCCGATCAGGATACGCACCAGCGGGTGCGGCAGGGTCAGCGGCGACAGCGACCAGCGCTGCTCGCTGCGCGCGCAGACCTCGGGCGCCAGCCCTTCCGGGCCGCCAACCATCAGGTTGACGTTGCGCGCATCGAGGCGCCAGCGTTCCAGCTCCGCCGCCAGCTGTTCGGTGCTCCAGGGCTTGCCGTGCACCTCCAGCGTGACGATACGCTCGCCGGGCTGGACCTTGCCCAGCATGGCCTCGCCTTCCTGGCGAATCAACCGCGCCACGTCGGCATTCTTGCCGCGGGTGTTGAGCGGGACCTCGTGCAGCTCCAGCGGCAGCTCGGACGGCAGCCGCTTGGCATATTCCTGCCAGCCGTCCTCGACCCAGCGCGGCATCTTCGAGCCGACCGCAATCAGCTTGATTCGCACGGCTTATTCCGGGTCTTGAGCGTGCTGCGCGCGACTCTGCTCGGCGCCCTGCCAGAGGCGCTCGAGGTCGTAGAACTGGCGGGTCGGCACCTGCATCACGTGGACGACCACATCACCCAGGTCGAGCAGCGCCCACTCACCGCCTTCGAGACCTTCGCTGCCCAGCGGGCGAACGCCCTGCTCCTTGACCTTCTCCAGCACGTTTTCGACGAGCGATTTGACGTGCCGGCTGGAACTGCCGCTGGCGATGATCATGTAGTCGGTGACGCTGGTCTTGCCGCGGACATCGATGGTGGTGATGTCCTGGCCTTTCAGGTCTTCCAGCGCGGCGACCGCCAGCTGGACCAAAGCTTCATTTTGCATAACGTGAAAACAACCTCAGTTCGACGCCCGGTACAGTCCGTGCGCGTTGATATAAGCCAGTACGGCGTCGGGAACCAGGAACCGGATCGACTTGCCGCTGGCCAGCAATTGGCGAATCTGTGTGGCGGACACCTCCAGCGGCGTCTGCCAGACGAAGGCGATCTGTCCGCTGCCACCGGAGAGCGCCTGTGGATCGGGCACGCTGCGCGCCGCGAGCAGATCGCGCAGCGCCTGCGGCGCCTCGCTGCCGGCATCCGGCCGCTGCAGCACGAGGATATGGCAGTAGTCGAGCAGCTCCTCCCAGCGATGCCAGGTGGGCAGCCCGCAGAAGGCATCCCAGCCCACCACCAGCAGCAACTGATCGTCCGCGTCCAGCTCGGCGCGCAGGGAAATCAGCGTATCGATGGTGTAGGACGGCTTTTCCCGCTCCAGCTCGCGCGCGTCCACGCACAGCGGCGGCAGGTCCTGCACCGCCAGGCGCACCATGGCCAGGCGGTCCTGCGCCGAGCAATTGGGGGTATCGCGATGCGGCGGCCGGGCATTGGGAATCAGCCGCAGCTCGTCGAGCCCGAACATCTCGGCCACCTCCAGCGCGCCGCGCAGATGGCCGATGTGCACCGGATCGAAGGTGCCGCCGAGAATGCCGATGCGTCGGGCGCCGCTGCGTCGCGCCATCAAGTGCGAACGTGACCGTCGCCGAAGACCACGTACTTCTCGCTGGTCAGCCCTTCCAGGCCGACCGGGCCGCGGGCATGCAGCTTGTCGGTGGAGATGCCGATCTCGGCGCCCAGGCCGTACTCGAAACCATCGGCGAAACGCGTCGAGGCATTGACCATCACCGAGGCGGAATCCACCTCGGTGATGAAGCGCCGGGCATCGGTGAAGTTCTCCGTCACGATCGCGTCGGTGTGCTGCGAACCGTAACGGTTGATGTGCTCGATGGCCGCATCCAGCGAATCGACGATGCGGATCGAGAGGATCGGCGCGTTGTACTCGGTCGACCAGTCTTGCTCGCTGGCCTCCAGTACGCCGCTGCCGAGCTGTTCACGGGTACGCGGGCAGCCACGCAGCTCGACGCCCTTGTCGCGGTAGATGGCGGCCAGCGGCGGCAGTACCTGCGCGGCCAGCGCACCATGCACCAGCAGCGTTTCCATCGTGTTGCACGGCGCGTAGCGCTGGGTCTTGGCGTTGTCGGCTATGCGGACGGCCTTGTCCACATCGGCGGCGACGTCGATGTAGACGTGGCAGATGCCGTCCAGGTGCTTGATCACCGGCACCCTGGCGTCACGGCTGATGCGCTCGATCAGGCCCTTGCCGCCGCGCGGCACGATCACGTCGACGTATTCCGGCATGCCGATCAGCGCGCCGACGGCGGCGCGGTCGGTGGTTTCCACCACCTGCACGGCGGCGGCCGGCAAGCCGGCCTCGGCCAGGCCGAGCTGGATGCAGCGGGCGATCGCCTGGTTGGAATGGATCGCCTCGGAACCACCGCGCAGGATGGTCGCGTTGCCCGACTTCAGGCACAGGCTGGCGGCATCGATGGTCACGTTGGGACGCGACTCGTAGATGATGCCGACCACGCCCAGCGGCACACGCATCTTGCCGACCTGGATGCCCGACGGCATGTAGCGCATGTCGCGGATCGCGCCGATCGGGTCCGGCAGCGCGGCAACCTGGCGCAGCCCTTCGATCATGCCGTCGATCACCTTGGGCGTCAGCGCCAGGCGATCGAGCATCGCCGCGTCCAGGCCGTTGGCGCGACCACCGGCCAGATCCTTCTGGTTGGCGGCCACCAACTCGTCGCGAGCGGCATCGAGCGCGGCCGCGGCGGCCTGCAGGGCACGGTTCTTCTGCGCGGTGCTGGCACGCGCGAGCACCCGCGAGGCCTCGCGCGCGGCGCGGCCCAGGCGGGTCATGTAGTCGAGCACGGACTCGGTCATGGTCTTGCTGGCCTGACTGAAGGGAAAGCCGCTGATTATAGCCACCCCGGCTGCCCGCGCACAGCGGCGCCGGGTTAAGAACATGCGAAACCCGGCAGCCGGTCACCGTCCCGACAGCCGAGCAGACGGACGGCGGCGTATCATTCGCGGACGAAACCCATGACCCTTTCGCCAGTCGAAAGGCGACCCCGATCCAAGGAAAACCGAATGAGCCAGTGGCTCGACACCCTCACCAGTTGGCTCGCCGTCAATCCGCAATGGCTGGGCCTGGTGCTGCTCATCGTCACCTGCATGGAATGCCTGGCCGTGATCGGCCTGCTCATCCCGGGCACCGTGCTGCTCTTCGCCATCGCGGTGCTGGCCGGCAGCGGCGTGCTGAGCCTCGGCGAAACCCTGCTGATCGGCTTCGTCGGCGGCCTGCTCGGCGACCTGGCGTCCTACGCCCTCGGCCGCCGCTACCATCAGGGCATTCGAAGCCTGCGCGGCCTGCGTGACCATCCCGAATGGCTGCTGCGCGCCGAGCACTATTTCCAGCGCTACGGCGTCGCCAGCCTGCTGGTCGGGCGCTTCATCGGCCCATTGCGGCCCATGCTGCCGATGACCGCCGGCATGCTCGACATGCCGTTCGGGCGTTTCCTGCTGGTCAGCCTGTGCGCTACCGCCGGCTGGTCGATGGCCTATCTGCTGCCCGGCTGGGCTACCGGCGCCGCCTTGCGCCTGCCGCTGGCCGAAGGCTTCTGGAGCGAGGCCGCGATGGTCGCCGGGGCGCTGCTGGCGCTGATCGCGGCGACGGTGCTCGGCAGCCTGCGACAGCTGCGCTGGGTCAGCGCGCTGGCGGCCGGGCTGAGCGGCGCGATCCTGCTCGGCCTGTTCCTCGGCTGGCCACACCTGAAGGAACTCGACGAGGGCCTGCTCGCGGTCATCCAGGGCGAACGCAGTGCGGCGCTCGACCGGGTGATGGTGCTCATCACCCGGGTCGGCGACTTCCACACCCAGCTATGGGCCGGGGTGCTGCTCAGCGTGCTGTTGCTGCTGCTGCGGCAATGGCGCGCGGCGCTGTTCGCCATCCTCACCCTGCTCGGCACCGCGCTGGCCAACGGCGCGTTGAAGGCGGCGTTCGCCCGCGTCCGCCCGGAGGTGCTGATGGAACCGCTGAGCAGCTACAGCTTTCCCAGCGGGCACAGTTCGGCGGCCTTCGCCTTCTTTCTCACCCTCGGCGTGCTCGCCGGACGCGGCCAGCCGCCCCGCCTGCGCCTGACCTGGCTGCTGCTGGCCAGCCTGCCGGCGATCGCCATCGCCCTTTCGCGGGTCTATCTGGGGGTGCATTGGACCACCGACGTCACCGCCGGCGCACTGCTGGCCGCCGGTATCTGCGCAGCCAGCCTGACGCTGGTGCAATGGCGCAGCCCGCTGCTGGCGCTGGCACCCAAGGTGTGGTGGCTGGTCCTGCCGGCCTGTCTCGGCCTGCTCGGGGCGTTCAGTGTCTGGGCGTTGCCGACGGCGATGCAGATGTATCGCTATCAGTAGATCTGGCGCGTCATGGATGCGTCCGGGCATTCGCGAGCAGGTTGGCGCCGAGCGCAGCGAAGCCCAACAGGGATTGGGCACGAACGTGTTGGGCTTCGTCGCTGCGCTCCTCAACCCAACCTACCTTCTCAAGCTACGCGCTGGTATCAAACGCCAACGCCCCCTAACCCTCCTGCAACCGCTCGAGCAGAGCCTGGATCTGCTCCAGCTGCACCTCCGGCTCGTCCAGCCCCAGCAATGCGATCTTCTGCTCGGCCTCGAACGGCAACAGATAGGCCAGTTGGCTGGCCAGCGCCCGCTGCCCAGCGGCCGGCCGGGCCATGCCGAGGCTCTCGACCATCGGATGCTGGCCGAGCGCTTCGAGCAACACCGCAAGATCGGCATGCTGCCCGGCCAGCGGTCGCTCGGCGGCCTCGTCGCGCCAGCTCACCTGGGCCACGGTCAGTTGGTCGCGCAGCACCTCGGATGACTGCACATCGAAACGCCGCCCGCCTTCCACGCGAATGCCGAGCAGGCCATTGGCAAGCTGCTGCCAGTCGCGAATCAGCGCCTCGCAGCCGATAGCGGCGAACGCCGCCGGCGCCGTGCCGACCTCGCGGCCTTCGAGGATGCGCACCACGCCGAAGCCATGCCCGGCCTTCAGGCACTGGCTGACCATGTCCAGGTAACGTGCCTCGAAAATCTGCAGGTCGAGGATGCAACCGGGAAACAGCACGGTATCCAGCGGAAACAACGGCAATCTCATGCAAGCTCCATCACAGCAACAGGGCCACGGCCAGCGGCAGCAGCACCGCGGTCATCACCCCCATCAGGCTCATGGCCAACGCCGCGAAGGCACCGCACTCGTCGCTTTCCTGCAGCGCCTGCGCAGTGCCCACGGCGTGGGCGGTCAGGCCCAGGGCAATACCGCGGGCCGCAGGATGCTGAACCCCGAAACGGCGCAACAGTTCCGGACCGAGAATTGCCCCGAGCACGCCGGTGATCATCACGAACACAGCCGCCAGCGCCACCACGCCGCCGATCTGCTCGGCCACCAGCATGGCGATCGGCGAGGTGACCGACTTCGGCGCCAGCGTCATCAGGATCATTTCGTCCGCGCCGAACGCCCAGGCCAGCGCCATGCCCAACGCGGTGGCGAAGGTCCCGGCGACCAGCAGGGTGATCACGATCGGCCCGAACAGCTCGCGGATCCGCCGCAGGTTCAGGTACAGCGGCACCGCCAGCGCCACCGTGGCCGGCCCCAGCAGGAGCGTCAGCCATTGCGCGCTGATGCGGTATTCCGCGTAGTCGAGACCGCAGAGCAACAGCACGCCGACGATCAGTATCATCGATACCAGCACCGGCTGCAGGAAGACCCAGCGGGTCTTCTCGTAGGCCGCATAGGCCAGCTGGAAGATCACCAGGGTGATGCCGACACCGAACAGCGGGTGATGAATCAGCGCCTGCCAGGCCGCATACCAGTGCAATTCCATCATGCGCCCTCCCGGCGGCCCTGCTTGCGCCTGATCAGCAGTTGCATCAGCCAGCCGGTGAATACCAGCGAGATCAGCAGCGAAATCACCAGCACGCCGACGATCGCCCAGAAGTCCGCGAGAATCGCCTCGGTATAGGCCATCACGCCCACTGCCGGCGGCACCAGCAACAGAGGCAGGTAGCGCAGCAGGCTGCTCGCCGCCAGCTGCAGGGACTCGCTGGCCCGACCACGCGCCAGCAGGCCGGCGAACAGCAGCACCAGGCCGATGATCGGCCCCGGCAGCATGGGCAGGAACAATACGTTGAGCATGGTGCCGAGCAACTGGAACACGACCAGCCAGGTCAAGCCTCTAAGCAGCATGGGAGCCTCCGGCAAAAGTTCGCCATTATATGCCGCAACGCCAGCAGACGCCCGCGCCGCGCTATGACGGGCCATTCGCGCCACCGATGCAGCTTGCTCCGACGCTCGCCGCACGCTGATCTAGGACCAAGCCCCAACCGGCGCCCATGCCCAATCACAAGAAAAATCAGGAGGCCGCATGCCACAGGTACCCGTCGCACAGCTCAAGGACCATATCGGCAAGGCGCTGGGCCGCTCCGCCTGGTTCACGGTCGACCAGCAGCGCGTCGACCAGTTCGCCGACTGCACCGGCGACCACCAGTTCATCCACGTCGACCCCGAGAAAGCCGCGCAGACACCATTCGGCGGCACCATCGCCCACGGTTTCCTCTCGCTGTCGCTGATGCCGATGCTGATGGGCGATCTGCTGGTGGTGCCCGAAGGCACGCGGATGGGTGTCAACTATGGCCTCGACAGCCTGCGTTTCATCCAGCCGGTACGCGTCGGCTCGCGGGTGCGCCTGGCGCTGACGCTGCTCGACGCCTACGAGAAGAATCCCGGCCAGTGGCTGCTCAAGGCCCGCGCCGAGATGGAGATCGAGGGCTCGGAAAAACCCGCCTATATCGCCGAAACCCTGGCGCTGTGCATCCTCTGAACTGCGCTCGAATGCCGCAGCCCGCTTTGTTTGCGGCATACTGCGGGCGTCCTGCCTGAGCGGATGCCCGCATGCTTCGCCTTCTCCCGCTACTGCTGACCTGCCTGCTCGCCGCCTGCGGCGAGGGCGAGCCGCTCGCCCCGCCGAATGCCGTGCTGCCCGACGGCGGACGCTACCGCGGCGAGGTCGTGAATGGCCTGCTGCAGGGCAGCGGCCGCATCGACTACCCCAACGGCAGCTACTACCTCGGGCAGTTCAAGGACGGCCAGTGGCACGGCCAGGGCAGTTGGCTCGGCGCCAACGGCGACCGCTACGAGGGCGAGTTCAGGCACGGCCTGTTCGACGGCCTCGGACGCTTCAGCTATGCCGAGGGCGGCGTCTACGAAGGCCAATTCCAGCGTGGCAGCATGCACGGATACGGGCGCTTCAGCCAGGACGGCACGACCTACGAAGGCGAGTTTCGCGACAACCTCTACCATGGCCAGGGCAGCCTGGAATATGCCGACGGCCTGCGCTACCAGGGACACTTCAGCAAGGGCCAGCCGCAGGGCCCGGGCACCCGCAGCGACGCCGACGGCGTGTTCGCCGGGGAGTTTCGCGACGGCAGCCTGAGTGGCGAGGGCCGCTACCTGGCCAGCAGCGGCGAGCGCTACAGCGGCCAGTTCGAGCACGACCAGTTCCACGGCCAGGGACGCTACGAGGATACCCAGGGCAACATCTGGAGCGGCACTTTCGAGTACGGCGAGCTGAACGGCACCGGCACGCACCTCGCCAGCGACGGCAGCCGCTATGCCGGCCAGTTCCAGCGCTGGCGCTATCACGGCCAGGGCCGCCTCGACCGCCCGGACGGCAGCTTCTACACCGGCGGCTTCCGCCAGGGCCGCTTCGTCGGCGAAGGCGTGCTGACGCTCGCCGACGGTACCCGGCAGCGCGGCGTCTGGCGCAACGACCGGCGCATCCGCGACGAACACGACCGAGCGCTGCCGGACCCGCTGGAACTCGCCCTGCTCGACCAGGGCCGCCTGCTCGACGAGGCCATCGCCGCCCTGCCCGCCTCCACCGCGGCGGCGGAGCTCTACTCGCTGGCGGTCGCCGGCGACGGCCGCCAAAGCGTGTTCCTGCGCGAAACCGACTATGTGCAGCGCTTGCTGGCCCAACGCTTCGCCGCCCACGGGCAGCTCAGCCTGGTCAATCACCGCGCCCACCTCGCCGACCGCCCGCTGGCCACCCGCGAAAACCTGGCACGGGCGATCCAGGCGCTGGCCGAGCGCAGCGGCGAGGAAGACCTGATCTTCCTCTACTTCACCAGCCACGGTTCGGCGGATCACCAGTTGGTGCTCGAGCAGCCGCGCCTGAGCCTCGACGATCTTTCCGCGAAGGATCTCGCGCAGCTACTGGAACCGCTCGCGGCGCGCGATACCCTGGTGGTGATTTCCGCCTGCTATTCGGGCGGCTTCATCGAGCCGCTGAAAGGTCCGCGCACCCTGGTGATGACCGCCGCGCGCGCCGACCGCGTATCCTTCGGCTGCTCGGAGGAAAGCGACTTCACCTATTTCGGCCGCGCCCTGTTCGCCGAGGCGCTGCAAGAGACCGACGACATCGTGCAGGCCTTCACGCTGGCGAAGGCAAAGGTTGCCGAACGCGAGCGCGCCGACGACTATCAGGCTTCGGAACCGCAGCTATGGGCGCCCGAAACGGTTGTCGAACGCTGGCGGCACGTGCTGCGGCAGCGAACCGCGACCACTCAATGATCGCCACAGGAGCGAAACCATGTATCTGACGCCACAACGCATTCTGCTTGCCGGCGCCACCGGACTGACTGGCGAGCACCTGCTCGATCGCCTGCTCAACGAACCCACCGTCGAGCGCGTACTGGCCCCTACACGCAGGCCGCTGGCCGCCCACCCGCGCCTGGAGAATCCGGTCGGCGAACTGCGTGCCTTGCTGCCGCAACTGTCCGGCGACATCGACACCGCCTACTGCTGCCTCGGCAGCACGCGCAAGCAGGCCGGCAGCGAGGAGGCCTTTCGCGCCATCGACCATGACCTGGTGGTGGACTTCGCGCACCGCGCCCGCGAAATGGGCGCACGTCACCTGCTGGTGATCAGCTCGCTGGGCGCCGATCCGGACAGCTCGATCTTCTACTGCCGTGTGAAAGGCGAGATGGAGACGGCGCTGCAACGGCAGGGCTGGCCGCAACTGACCATCGCCCGCCCCTCGCAGCTGCTCGGCCCCCGTCTGGAGCTGCGCCTGGCCGAGCGCATCGCCGCGCCGCTGTCGCAGTTGCTGCCGGGCAAGTACCACGGTATCGAGGCCTGCACCCTGGCCCGCGCCCTCTGGCGCCTGGCGCTGGAGGAAGGCGACGGCGTGCGGATCGTCGAATCGGATGAATTGAGGAAGCTCGGGAAATAGGCTGCAAGCTGCAAGCTGCAAGCTGCAAGCTGCAAGCTGCAAGCTGCA
>NZ_JADDIX010000098.1:0-296 GCF_015070855.1 Pseudomonas lopnurensis | reverse complement strand
GCAAGCTGCAAGCTGCAAGCTGCAAGCTGCAAGCTGCAAGCTGCAAGCGAATCAGCGTGCGGGCTGGCGCCCAAACCCCGCCAAGCTTTTTCTTGCAGCTTATGGCTTGCGGCTTGAAGCTGCTTTTTCCACCTTGGCCCCGCCCGGTGGATCGGTGAAGCGTGATCCACCCTACGACCCTCAAATCCCGTCAGGCTCTTTCTTGCAGCTTATGGCTTGCGGCTTGAAGCTGCTTTATTCCACCTTGGCCCGCCCGGTGGATCGGTGAAGCGTGATCCACCCTACGACCCTCAAAT
>NZ_JADDIX010000097.1 GCF_015070855.1 Pseudomonas lopnurensis | reverse complement strand
GCCTGGTCCGGGCGATGTTTTTGGTCCCGGTAGGGTGGGCTTCAGCCCACCACAGGCCAGGTACGGGTTCCGTGTGCGCATACTGCCCCGAGTGCGATGGCCTGCAGGGCCTGGTTCGCGAGCATGGCTCGCTCCTACGGTACTTTCCAAGTCCGCGAGGAGGTGGCCGAGCGCCTCAGAACCAGCGGTCGTTGCGCTTGCGGCCACGGGTCAGCAACGGCAGGATCAGGCCCAGCAGCAGGCCCGCGCCGGCGATGCTGCCGCCGTAGATCATGTACTGCATGAGAACCTGCTTGTTCTCCTCACCCAGGCGCGCCTGGGCGGCGCGCAGCTCCGACTGGCTCTCGGTCAGCTCGGTTTCGAGGGCGACACGACGTGCGTCCAGTTCATCGATCAGCGCCTTGCGCGAATCCAGCGTCTCCTGCATGCCCTGCACGCGCGTCTGCCAGCTTTCGTCGATGGTCTCCAGCTGGTCGGTGAGTTCGGCGACCCGCTGTTCCAGCTGCGGCAGGCGCTCGGCCTGGCCGGGCATTTCCTGCAATTCCTTGCTGGGGATCCAGACGGTATTGCCGGACTCGGAGCGCACCTGGCTGTAATCGCCCTGGGTGCCGATCAGCTCGACCCTCTGCCCGGAGGTCAGGGTACCGACGATGCGATAGCCGTCCGTAGGGCCGCTGCGCACGAAGGTGTCGAGGCTGTCGCTGACCCAGCGGTCGCTCGATTCCTGCGCATTGAGCGTGCCGGCCGTGCCGAGCAGCGCGCCAAGCAGGCCCGCGCCGATGATCTGGCGCGCGATGGAGAACTGGAAGCGGGAAAGCAAAGCGGAAAAATGAAGAGATATGGACATGAAGGGGCACGTAAATAAGGAAATGACAAGGCCCTGACGAGCGGGGCGGTGAGGGCTTGGGCACTGTCTGGCGGGGCTCTGCCGGAAACGCGACGACCGGCGCAGCGCTGAAGCAGCCGGTTCGGTTGGTGGCTGCGTGCATGGCGCTTCGCGCTGGGGCACATGGCCCCGGGTGCCGTCCCGTAGGGTGCGTCAGCTGACAGACCGCTCGGGTCGGTGAAAGTTCAGGAAGGGGATTTGGCGACAGCTGTTGCCCGGTCGCGTACGCGCCGGGCAGACGACTGATGCGTCGGCTCCGGAACCCGCCGAGCTGCGCGGCGTCTGTGGTACATGGACAGATTCGACGAAACCGCCTACCCCGAAGCCCCCTGGCACCTGACCGGCAGCGCCTGTGTGTCGGCCTGGCGGGTGCCGATGCGCGAGCTGCCGCCGGCACCGAAGGGGCTCGCCTACGCCACGCTGGGCGACAGCGCCCTGGTGCTCAGCATCTGGGCGGCCTATCTGCCCGGCGGCACGCTGGCCTATAACGAGCTGGCGGTGGTCGCGGCGGTGCGGCGCCACGGCATGCTGGCGCCCGCCGGCACGGTGACGCACGTCTGGGTCGACGACGAACGCTCGGCCGCCGGCGGTCGCCGATTGTGGTCGATCCCCAAGCAGCCGGGCGTCTTCACCCTCGAGCCGCGCATTGGCGAGCGCGATTTCGCCGCTCAGCTGAGCGCCGACGACCAGGCGCTGGCCGCGGTCCGCTTCGAGCCGAACCTGAGCCTGCCCGGGCAGCCGAGCGCCAGCGGTTTCGTGATCCAGCAGAACGATTGCGGTCTGTTGCGCACCCGCTGCCAGGGCCGCGGACGGCTGGTCACCGGGCGCGCCCAGTGGGACTTCGCTCCCAGCGGCCCGCTGGCCTTCCTGCATGGCCGAACGCCGCTGTTCAGCCTGTACGTGCGCGATCTGCAGGCCTCGTTCGGCATCTGAACGATCAGAAATCCTCGCCGGGTCCGCCGGACCTCAACCAGCGGCCCAGGCCGCCTGGCTTCGGCGGCGGCAGCGCCAGCGCCCGATGCACCCCGCATGCGGCGAGCACCGCTTCGGCCGCCAGCGCGCCGGATCGGGTAGCGCTCTCCATGCAATACGGCAGGCCGCTATCCACCCAGTCGCCGGCCAGCCACAGACCCGGTTCCACGGCTGTGCGCGGCCGCGCCGTCTCGGTGCCGGGAAACGCCGCTGCAATGGCCATCGGAATGCGGTGTACCGAGGCCGAAAGCAGCACTGCGCGCTGCGCTTGGGGGGCGAATTCGGCGATTTCCCGACGCGTGGCTTCGATGATCGCCGCGTCGGACAGATACTCGACCCGCTGGCTCCAGATGATGTTGCTGGCGATCAGCGCAGCGCTCCGGGTGGCTGGGCGAATGTTGCTGAGGTTGTAGAAATCGGTGTTGAAGCGCTCCGGGCACCATGGCCGGGCCCAGAAGCGAGTGGTGGTGATCGGCCGGTCGAACCACAGGTAGCAACTGATGTAAGGGCTCGGCTGGAAGCGTCGGGCCGTCTGCGCCAGCGCGTGCGTTTCGGGCAGCAGCGCGGCGATTGCGGTCGGTTGCACGGCCAGCACCACCGCCGGCGCCTCCACCTCGGCACCATCGTTCAAGCGCACGCCGGTGATTCGCCCTTGGCCGCGCAAGAGTCCGTCCACCGCGCAACCGAACTGCACGTCACCGCCATGGCGACGAATGAAGTCGATCGCCGGCCAGGCATAGAGGTCGCTGAGCCCGACCTTCGGCATGCCGAAGGCGATATCGTTGTGGCCGAGCGCCTGACCCAGAAGGCGCATCAGCGACGCCGCCGAGCAGCGCTCGACCGGGACCGCAAGCATGGCGATGGCCGCCGAGGCCCAGAACCAGTCGATGAAGAAGTCGCTGACCCCGCACCGTTCCAGATGCTCGCGGCCGCTGCGGTCGTCCAGCCGCATCAACTCCGGCGCGCTGCTGCGTAGCGTGTTCCAGGCCAGCCGCGTGTTGCTGAGCAAATGGCGCAAGGGCACGCTCGGCAGGATGCGCGGCAGGTTGCGCAGGTAATGCAGCGGTGCCGGCAGCCCGCCGACCTTGAAGCGCATCGAGCGACCGCGATCGAACACGACCAGCAGCTCTTCGGTTTGCCACAGCACCTGATCCGCCGTGCCCAGCCGCTCGAGCAGGGCGCACATGTTGGCGTATTTGTTGATCAGGATGTGCGGGCCGATATCGACGCTGTCAGCCATCACCGGGTCGAACCAGCTCCGTGCGCGCCCGCCGGGCACGTCGGACGCCTCGAAGACACTGACCTTCAGGCCTGCCTCGGCGAGCCAAACCGCAGAGGACAAGCCGGCGATACCGGCGCCGATGATGACAACGTCGGGCCTCATGCGGGCGTGACGCGGCGAGGTGATCGGAAGGGCATCGCAGCTCCTTTGGGCGTCGGGTCTATCTCTGACTCCCATGGCCGCTGAAGATGCCGCGCCGAGCTGACGATCCCGACCGCCATTGCCGTTGATCGCCGGCAAGCGGGCCCTCATCAAACATCAATAACCGTTTGTTTTTATTGGATAAATTTTAGAGATTCGCCAGTTCGTAGGGTGGGCAACGGCGAAGCCTTGCCCA
>NZ_JADDIX010000096.1 GCF_015070855.1 Pseudomonas lopnurensis | reverse complement strand
GCTCTGTGATGCGCTGGGTCCGCATTGCGCAACGGCAGGTTGGTTTTCTGTCTACTGCTTCGCAAAAAGCCTTCGGCCAGGCAACGCCCGGCCGAAGTGGACCGCGGCGGATCAGCCGACGATCGGGGTGCGCCAGTCGTCGGAACCGGAGGTGCCGGAGACCTCGTGGGTCCAGATGATCTTGCGGTAGGTGAAGTGCACGTCTTCCAGGTGGGTGAAGTGGGACATGTTCGGGTCCTGGCAATTGGGCATGCGCGACTGCACGTCGACGATCACCGCATCTTCCAGCTCGACGGTGAAGTAGTGCTCCTGGGTGCCGGTGGACGAGGTGCGGTACCACTCCAGGCGGCATTTGTTCAGGCGCTCGCCGGAGGTCAGGGCGTTGAAGATCAGCGGCGAGGACTTGTCGAAGACCTTGGTGATCATCAGCGGCTTGTGCACGCGCTGGCCGGTCGGCTGGCCGGATTGCGGGTCACGCGGGATGATGACCTGGTGCTGGAAGGCCTGTACCAGGATCTGGTCTTCGTGGCCTTCCTGGAAGATGTTACCCACAGAGTCCTCGGTGAAGGTGCCGGCGGTGATCAGGCCTTGCTTGGTGCCTTCGAGGGACAGGTACGCGGGTGTTGGCATGGGTGCTCTCCTTGTCTGGAATGAATGCCGAATGGCGAGCTTCTCAGTACAAGCGCCGTGCCAGAAACAGAAAATACTTATTAATCAATAGATTGTGTAAGTACCCAGAACCTGCCGAAAGTCGTTTGTGATCCGGCGCACAGAAAGTTGTGCAACTTCTTGCGCACCCCTGTGCAAGAAGTTGCGCAGGTGCTCCGAGAGTCCGAACTGTCTGGCTTGCAGCTATCTATCAACAGGGTTATCCACATCAGGGGTGTGCAAGATGTTGCGCAGTTCGGCATGGCGAGATACTCGGTTTCGCCATTCAAACGGGCCTCTCCGGCCCGTGCCATTCGGCGATCCCCAGTAAAATAACGCATCGATCAGGCAGGCACCGCCTCCCCCGCAGCCCCATCCGCTGCCATGCCGGCGGTCATCCGCTGCGAATCCCGGCAGAAGGTCCGCGAAGCCTGGAACAGAAACACCATGGTCAGCAGCAATGAAGCCGGAATCAGATACATCGCGCCATGCAGGCCTTCGGCGCGGAAGGCTTCGCTCATCTCGCTGGCACCGGCCGCGAGCATTGCCGCCTCGGCGAAATGGTCCGAGAGCAGCCCCACCACCACCGTGCCCATGCCGCCGCCGAGCAGGTACAGCCCGGCGAAGAACAGCGCCATGGCCGTGGCCCGCAGGCGTGGCTCGACCACGTCCTGGATGGCGGTGTAGACGCAGGTGTAGAAGTTGTACGAGAACAGCCAGCCGATGCTGAACACGGCGACGAAGACGCCGACCTCGATGCGCCCCGCCAGCAGCGCATAACCGGTGGCGAGCGTGGCGATCAGCATGCTCGCCGCTGCGAACACCAGGCGGCCACGGGCGAAGCGCTGATGGATCCGGTCGGCCAGCCAGCCGCCCAGCGTCAGCCCGATCAGGCCGGTGAGCCCGACGATCACCCCCGTGGCCACCGACGCTTCCACCAGCGGCACCGCGTGATAGCGCATCAGCAAGGGCACCATGAAGGCATTGCAGGCGTAGGTGGCGAAGTTGAAGGCCAGCCCGGCCAGCACCAGCCACCAGAAGGTGCGGATCGCCAGGACCTTGCGGATCGGCTGCTGCACGGGCGCCTGCGAGACCTTGACGGTTTCGGCGGCGCCGCGTTGCGGCTCCCTGACCATGAAGATGAACAGCGCCAGCACCAGCCCCGGCACCGCCGCAATGAAGAACGGCGCGCGCCAGCTGCCGAAGGCCTCGACCATCGAGCCGATGGTGAAGAACGCCAGCAACAGGCCCAGCGGCAGACCCAGCATGAAGATACCCATCGCCCGGGCGCGCTTGTGCGCCGGGAACAGATCGCCGATAAGCGAATTCGCCGCCGGCGCGTAGCTGGCCTCGCCGATACCGATGCCCATGCGCACGAGCAGGAAGCTCCAGAAATTCCAGGCCAGCCCGTTGACCGCCGTCAGGCCGCTCCAGGCGGTCAGGCCCCAGCCCATGATCTTGCGCCGCGAGCCGAGATCGGCCATGCGCCCCAGGGGCAGGCCGGCAATGGCATAGACGATGGTGAACGCGGTGCCGATCAGGCCCAGCTGGAAGTCGTTGAGACTCCATTCCAGGCGGATGGGCTCGGCGATGATCGCCGGGATGGTACGGTCGAAGAAATTGAACAGGTTGGCCAGAAACAGCAGGAACAGCACGCGCCAGGCGTTCGAAGCTTGGGTGGAAGGCTGCATGAGGTCGGTCTCGATTGTTCTTATATGCCGGCCGCAGACCAGCCGGGACTCGACTGTGACTCTAGAGTCTGCCCTTCCTCCTGTCTCCGAACATCAACCCGGCTTATGCCGCAAGATGGCTCTCAGCGCGCGCGCCACGCCGGCAACCAGCCGAGGCTGGCCTGGGAGCCCTGCTCGCCCGGCCGGTATTCTGCGCCCAGCCAGCCCTGGTAGCCGCTCGCCTGCAATGCCTGCAGCGCCGCGGCGAAATCCACTTCGCCGCTGCCCGGTTCGCCGCGCCCCGGACAGTCGGCGAACTGCACGTGGCCGATGCGCCCGGCCAGTTGCTCGATACAGGCCGGGATGTCCAGCTCCTGGCGGGCCATGTGGTAGAAGTCCAGCTGCGCCAGACAGTTGGGATGATCGACCCGCTCCAGCAGCGCCGCGAGATCCTCCGCGCTGTTGATCAGGAAACCGGGCACGTCCAGCGGGTTGATCGCTTCGCAGAGCACGCGGATACCGAGCATTTCGAAGGCTTCTGCGGCCTTCCACAGATTGCGTTCGAGCGTGGTCAGCGCTTCTTCGCGCTCGACGCCCTCGGCTAGCCGCCCCGGCAGCACATTGACACAGGCCGGACGGGCCATCAGCGCATAGGTCAGCGCCTCCTGCAACGCGGCGTCGAACGCCTCCTGGCACTGCGGTACGGCCGCCAGCCCCGGCCCGCCCTGCTGGAAATCGCCGGCCGGTAGATTGATCAGCACCAGCGGCAGGCCAGCGCGCTCGAGCGACTCCTTCAGACGAATGGCCGGCAGCTCGTAGGGGAACTGGATTTCCACCCCATCGAAGCCAGCCGTACGGGCGGCGAGAACGCGTTCGGCGAGCGGCAGTTCGGTGAACAGCAGCGATAGATTGGCGGCGATCTTCACAGGCCGCCCTCCCGGTACAGCTGCACCAGCGTTGCCGGATCGCGCTCCAGGTTGCCCTGGCTGCCGTGCAGGCGCATCAACTGCGCCGCCAGGCCGCTCAGCGGTATCGCCGAGCCCTGCTCGCGGGACAGCTTCACCGCGGTATCCAGGTCCTTGAGCAGGGTGCGCACGTGCCATTTCACCGGTTCGAACTCGCTCGCCGCCATCTGCGGGGCGAGTATCTGCAACGGTCTGGAATCGGCGAAGCCACCGGCCAGCGCCGGCGCCAGCAGGCTGGCATCGACCCCGGCGCGCTCGGCCAGGGCCACCACTTCGGCGATCACCAGGGCGTTGCAGGCGACGATCATCTGGTTGCAGACCTTGCTCACCTGACCGGCGCCAATATCGCCCATGCGGGTCAGACGCTGGCCCAGGTTCATCAGCACCGGGCGCACCCGCTCGATGTCCTCGACCCGGCCGCCGGCCATGATCGCCAGGCTGCCAGCCTCGGCGCCCGCAGTGCCGCCGGATACCGGCGCATCCACCCAGCGCATGCCGCAGCGAAATTCCAGCTCGGCGGCCATGTCGCGGGTCGCGCTCGGCTCGAGGCTGGAATGATCGACCAGCACTTTGCCGGCCTTGCCGCCCTCGGCGATGCCCGCCTTGCCGAACAGCACCTCGCGCACCGCCGCGGTATCGGCCAGGCACAGCAGCACGATATCCGCTTCGGCGCAGAGCTCGGCCGGCGTCGCCACAGCCTTGGCGCCCAGTTCGACCAGCGGCCGGCACTTGTCCGGCGAGCGGTTCCATACCGCCAGGCGATACCCCGCCGCCAGCAGGCGTCGACACATCGGCAGGCCCATCAGGCCGATACCGGCGAAGGCGAGAGTGGGCAGATCGGACATGGGAACGGCTCCTTGGCGAACGAAGGCTGTGATTCTAGCCCCGACAGGTGCTGCGGGGCCAAGCCGGCAGCACTGCGCAGGCAGCCCCACGCGAACGGTGCGCAACGGCACAGGAAACAGCAGCACCTCGAAGCAATGGCCCCGCATTTGGCGAGGCTCTTTTTCTGGCGTTACGGCACAGGTACAAGCCTGGCGCGTAACGCCAGGCGGTGGGGGCTGCGCGTTTCAGCCCTGGGGTATTTCGACCAGCAACGGCCCAAGGAGGCATGCGGCCAATCGAGCTTCGGTGAGTACCTTTTCCGTCAAGGGCACTGCCGACGCAGCCCCATCGACCGGCTCGGCGGGGAACCTCTCGACCTCCCTGAACGAATAGCCGTCCGCCCACACTTCGGCTGTCCGGCCCGATCTCGCGTCCTTCACATTCGCTTCCTTTCCACTGGGGATGTCCATTGGGATGGCACATTGGTAATGTTCGGCCACTACAGAGTGCTTAGGTGTAGGCGCGGGAAAAAGTTCGCCGGGGCCGCATCTACTTCATCGCATGCCCGACATGGGCTGCCTCGTGCCTGGCCGCCCTATCAGTCGTTCGCGCCCCGCTCGTGTGCACGTTCGATAAAGCGCTGGAGGCCGGAAAGCTGGACGAAACTTTCCCAAGAAAAATTTTTGCCGGGCAACAACGGCCCGGCTCGGGCCGCTTGTCGTTCAGCCTGCGGCCTTCCAGCACCCTTTCGGTTCTTGAGCGCATGGCGCGATTACCGTGGATGATGGCGCATCGCTTGCCGCGGCATGCCCAACTGCAACTATAATTCGTGCGCTTTTTCCGCTATTGAACCGGAGAACCCTCAATGCTGAAGCGCACCTTGGCAGCCGTTGCCGGCCTTGCCGTATCCCTGTCTGTCGCCACGACCCAAGCAGCCGAAACGCTACGGGTTTCCGCCATCCCCGACGAAGCCCCCACCGAGCTGATCCGCAAGTTCAAGCCGCTGGGCGAGTACCTGGAACGAGAACTGGGCATGCCGGTGAAGTTCACTCCGGTTTCCGACTATGCCGCCGTGGTCGAATCCCTGGCTTCCGATCGCCTCGACCTGGCCTGGCTGGGCGGTTTCACCTTCGTGCAGACCCGCCTGAAGACCGGCGATGCCATCCCGCTGGTGCAGCGCGAACAGGACGAGCAGTTCACCAGCAAGTTCATCACGGCCGATCCCGACGTGCAGTCGCTCGCGGACCTCAAAGGCAAGACCTTCGCCTTCGGCTCCGTGTCCTCCACGTCCGGCAGCCTGATGCCACGCTACTTCATGCTCGAGGACGGCATCGAGCCGGAGAAATTCTTCAAGCGCATCGCCTATTCCGGCGCCCATGACGCCACGGCCGCCTGGGTCGAGGCCGGCAAGGCCGACGCCGGCGTGCTCAACGCCTCGGTGTGGGACAAGCTGGTCGCCGCCGGCAAGGTCGACACCGACAAGGTCCGCGTGATTTCCACCACGCCGCCCTACTACGACTACAACTGGACCGTGCGCGGCAATCTCGACCCGGAACTGATCGAGAAGCTCAAGGCGGCGTTCCTCGCGCTCGACCCGGCCAATCCCGAGCATAAGGCGATCCTCGATCTGCAGGCCGCCAGCCGCTTCATCGAGACCCGTCCGGAAAACTACGAAGGCATCGAGCAAGCCGCACGCGCCGCCGGCCTGCTCAAGTAAATGAGCACTCCGCAAGCCGCGTTCGCGGCGGACCGCCCTCGCGCCACCGAACCCGGTCCGGCGCTGAGGCTGTCCGGCGTGGGCCACAGCCATGCCGGCGGCCAGCCGGCGCTGCGCGAGATCGGTCTGCAGGTCGCGCAGGGTGAGCGTGTCGCCATCATCGGTCCGTCTGGTGCCGGCAAGACCACCCTGCTGCGCCTGCTGGCCACCAGCCTCAAACCCGACCAGGGCCAGCTGGAGCTGCTCGGCCAGCAGCCCTGGACGCTGTCCGCCGCCGCCCGCCAGCGGCTGCGCACGCGCATCGGCCTGATCCACCAGGCGCCGCCGCTGCCGCCGCGGCAACGGGTGATCACGGCAGTGCTGGCCGGCCGCCTCGGCCTGTGGTCGCTGCCCAGGAGCCTGCTCAGCCTGGCCTACCCCCTGGATCGCCAGGGCGCCGCCGAAGCCCTCGGCCGGCTGGACCTGGCCGACAAGCTGTACATGCGTTGCGACCAGCTTTCCGGCGGCCAACTGCAGCGCGTCGGTATCGCGCGCATGCTCTACCAGGCGCCGGAGCTGATCCTCGCCGACGAGCCGGTTTCGGCCATGGACCCGGTGCTCGCCGCCTATACCCTCGGCGTGCTCAACCGCGAGGCGCAGCGCCGCAACGCCACGCTGCTGGCCAGCCTGCATGCGGTGGAACTCGCGCTGGAGCACTTCCCGCGGATCGTCGGCGTGCGCGACGGCCGCATCCTGTTCGACAAACCCACCGCCGCAGTCGGCCCTGACGAGCTGGCCGCGCTGTATGCCAACGAGCAACTCGAATGCGAGCCGGCGCCGCAACCGGCGCTCGTCCAGCCACTGAACATCCCGCGATGCTGAATCCCACTCTCGCCCAGCGCGACCCGGCCGCCGCTTCGCGCCTGCTGCTGACGCTGCTGGCCGTGGCGTTGCTGTGGCCGGGCCTGGGCCTGAGCGAGCTGGACCTGGGCGTGCTGTTCGATGGCAGCAACGCCGACACCATGGGCACCTTCCTCGCCGGGTTCTGGCCGCCCGAGCATGGCGGCGAGTTCCTCGCCCTGCTCTGGCAGGCGACGCTGGAAACCCTGGCCATCGCCACCGCCGGCATGGCGCTGGCCCTGGCCGTCGCCATCCCCTGCGCACTGCTGGCCACCCGCGCGCTGTCGATCTCGGCGCTCAGCCGGGGCGGCCGGCCGGCCTGGTGGGCGCAGGCGCTGCGCTGGCCGGTGCGCGGGCTGCTGATCGTACTGCGCAGCATTCCGGAAATCGTCTGGGCGCTGCTGTTCGTCCGCGCCGTGGGCCTGGGGCCGACCGCCGGCGTGCTGGCCATCGCCATCACCTATGCCGGAATGCTCGGCAAGGTCTACGCGGAAATCTTCGAATCGGTCGACCCGCTGCCCGCCCGCGCCCTGCTCGGCGCGGGCGCCTCGCGCCTGCAGGCGTTCTTCTATGGCGTGCTGCCGCAGGCGACCGCCGAAATGCTTTCCTACACCGTGTATCGCTGGGAATGTGCGATCCGCGCCTCGGTGGTGATGGGCTTCGTTGGTGCCGGCGGGCTCGGCCAGCAGATGGACCTGTCTATGCGCATGTTCGCCGGCGGTGAAGTCGCCAGCATGCTGCTGACCTTCCTGCTACTGGTGCTGCTGGCCGATCTGCTCAGCCGGGTGCTGCGCTGGAGGTTCGCATGAAAGTGCTGTCGCGCCTGCTGATCCCCGCCGCGCTGCTGGCGGCGGTGATAGCCGCCTTCGCCTTTCTGCAACTGGAAGCCAGCGCACTGCTCAGCCGCGAAGGCCTCGGGCAGATGGCCGACTATGCCTCGGGCTTCCTCGCGCCCGACCTGTCGCCGGCGCACCTGCGCGCCATCGGCCATGGCGCGCTGGAAACCCTCGCCATGTCGGCCATCGGCACGCTGCTCGCGGCGTTGCTCGGCTTGCTCCTGGCACTGCCCGCCGCCGGGCGCTTCGGCATGCTTCTCCAGGCCGCATCGCGGTTGCTGCTCAATGCCCTACGGGCGATTCCGGAACTGGTCTGGGCGGCCCTGATGGTGCTGGCCGCCGGACTGGGCCCGAATGCCGGCACCCTGGCGCTGGCCCTGCACACCGCCGGCGTGCTCGGCCGGCTGTTCGCCGAAGCGCTGGAAAATACTCCACCCGCGCCTGGCGAAGCGCTGCGGCTGAGCGGCAGCGGGCGCGTCGCCGCCTTCTGCTACGGCACCCTGCCGATGCTCTGGCCGCAGCTGGTGGCCTACACGCTGTATCGCTGGGAGAACAACATCCGCATGGCCAGCGTGCTCGGCTTCGTCGGCGCCGGCGGCCTGGGCCAGATGCTCTACATGAGCCTCAGCCTGTTCCAGGAAGCCCAGGCCTCGACGGTGATTCTCGCCATGCTGCTGATGGTGCTGGCGGTGGACAGCCTGAGCGGCTGGGCGCGTCAGCGCTGGGTACGCGGTTGATCGCGGCCCGAGTGGCTCGCGAACGTTGACTTTTGTGAAGCAGTTCACCGAACATCCCTTGATATCACTTTGCAATCATCAGCGAACGATCGCGTGCCAGCCTTCTTGCGCAAGTTTTCCGTGCTGGCCAGCTTCGGCGGGTTGCTCGTCATTCTCCTCGATCCCTTCGGCCTCACCAGCGCGACCGACGCCGCGTCCGCCCGCCTGCTGAACCAGCTCCTGGCCAACGACTACGACGAGGGCGCCCGGCAACGGATCGCCGTCATCCTCATCGACGATGACTACCTGCGCCAGCGCGACAGCCACTGGCCGCTGCCCTACGCTGAACAGAGCAAGCTCTTTCGCCAGTTGCTGGCCTATCGCCCCGCCGCGGTGATGGTGGACCTGATGTACAGCTACGACCATTCACAGGGTCGCAGCAACGACAGCAGCCAACTGCTGAGCAACGTCTTCGAGCGCTACCGGGCCGCGGCCATTCCCTTGTACCTGGCCAGCACGGGGACGGCGCAAGTCAGGGTGCTGCCCGAATTCGCCGCCGCCAGCCGGCCCGCACTGGTGAGCTGGAGCGGCTACCAGGACCATTACCCGCTGGCCGCCGAAACGCCCGAAGGCTGGATGGACACCGCGGCCTTCGCGCTGTACCGCGCCTATTGCAGCCGACATGCCTGCGTTCCGCTACCGGAAACACCAGCGCAGGCCGGCGCGCAGCCGCCGATAGCGCTGCAATGGGGTCGTGGCCCGGCGAAGGAACAGCGCCAGGTGAGCGACATCAGCCAATGCCCAGCAGAACATGGCGCCTGGCGCCAGGCTCTGGACCAGCTGCTGCAGGCCGTCTTCTGGCGGATCACCGCGCCCGCCGAAACGCTGTGCCCCTACCACCTGACCATCACCGCCAGCACCCTGGCCACGACCGTGCCGGAGGAGCGCGCACTGCTGCGCGAACTGCTGGCCGACCGCCTGGTGCTGGTCGGCGCGGCCATCGCCTCGGCCGAAGACCTTACCCTCTCGCCCGTTCACGGCCAGTTGCCGGGCGTCTACGCCCATGCCATGGCGCTGGATAACCTGATCCAGTACGGACTGGATTACTTCAGCGCGCCGCCCGAAGTGCTCGACACCGAGATCGACGTGCTCGACCTGTTCGAAATGGCATTCGTGCTCTTCGTCCTCTGGTCCGAATCGCGCCACATGGGCGCGCGCAGCCGGCCTCCCGTCACGCTTCCCCTCTGCGCGGTCGCCGTCCTGTTCTCGCTCAGCTGGCTGCTCTACGCGCTGCACATCACGCCCGTGAACATACTCGGCCTTCTGCTGCTGACCGGCCTGCTATTGCCCGGACAGCAGGAAGACCAGCCGCCACGCAACCTCTGGCGCTAACAACCCTCGTGAAAGGAGTCTCCCATGCGTAAACCCTTCGTCGTGCTCTTCGGCCTGTTGTTCAGCGGCATCGGCCATGCCGCTGGATTGGCCGTGGTGCAATACGTCAGCGATCCGGTCGCCCTGCTGGACGAAACCGGCCGGCTCCTGCACAAGCATCCGCGCGCCGAGCTGCCTGCCCTGCCGCTGGCGGCGCTGCAGTGGAACGAGGACCTGGAACTGGTGCAGGTCGAGATCGATGGCCAGCGCGTCTGGCTCGACGGCGTCGACGTTCGGCTGAACGAGGGCAAGACCGTTCCCATGCCGTGCGCCATGCTGCCCAGGGGCAAAGCCGAAGGCGCCACCAACCTGTCCACCATCGGATATGGAGCCGGCTGTGAGAAACCGTGATCTTACGACCAGCCTGCTGGCCATACTGCTGTCCGTGCTGCCCGGTTGCGCCACGCTCCAGGGCGCTCCGGACGCGATCATCAACCTCGCCGGCAAAAGCACCCAGAGCAACTTTCAGGGCAAATACCTGGAACAGGAGGACGTGCGCAGGCACTTCGCGCTCGATCGCCAGCACAGCCAGAGCCTGCGCCTGAGCTATGACGGCCGCAGCCTGCCGGCCAACGAGATCCGCCAGCAGAACCTGGTGATGATCCCCCCGCTGCAGACGTACCTGCAGGGCATCGTCGAGCGCCTCGGCAAAGGCTGGCCCGGCGAATTGCCCATCCTGCAGGTGAAAGTGATCGACAGCTACACCTTCGGCCCCTCCGCCGATCCCTACGGCAACCTGTTCGTGCCTCTGGGCATGCTCGAAGGCGTGGAGAGCGAGGACGAGATCGCCGCCATGCTGGCCCATGAAATGAGCCATGTGCTGCTGCGCCATCACGACCGACGGCTGGCCTTCGATCAGCAGCGCGAACTGCTCACCAATATCGCCACCACCGCCGTGATCGCCGCGACGGTGGCCGACACGCGACTGCAGCGTGGCGCCTCGCAATGGACGCTGATCAGCAAGGATCCGCAGGCGACCCAGAAGGTCATCGGCGACACGGTGCTCTATACCGCGCTGGCCAACACCTTCTCGGACAACGTCTGGAACACCGCCTGGGGCCGCGCCCAGGAAGACCAGGCCGACCTGCTCGGCACCGACCTGCTGGTCAAGGCCAACTATGCCCCGCGAGGTGCGAGCCACAGCCTGCAGCGGCTCGAGGACTTCCAGGGCAAGCAGAAACCGGTCCTCGCCAGCTTCCTCCAGGCGCGCAAAGGCGCCATGCAGGATTCGCTGAAGCAGCTCGACCTCAACAGCCTCACGCAAGAGATCAACACCTTCGTCAACCAAGGGCTGGTGACCACGGTCAGCGCCGTGGGCGAGCACCTGACGCGCTCGCATATGTCCGCGCAGCGCCGCGATACCGATCTGCGCCAATACCTGCAGCGCGAGTACGACGAGGAACGCTACAGCCGGGTCGACAAGCGCACCTGGCGCAATGTCCGCGACAATCCGACGGTGAAGGCCTCACTGGAAGCCTACCGGAATGCCTACGGCGCCAACGAGGCCCTGGGCCAGAAGAATCCGAAGGATGCCCGGACGCTCGCCCAGCGCGCACTGCGCTCGCCGGTGGCGAACCAGCCCGGCATACGCCGCAGCCTGTTCAACGTGCACATGGCCGCCGGTGAAAAAAGCCAGGCGCTGGCCCAGTTGAAAGCGATCGGCGACTGGTCGCTGGCCGGTCCCGGCGTCTACGAACAGCTGATCAATTACCACCTGGGCAGCGGCAATGCGGACGCAGCGCTCGCCGCCATCGGGCAGGCCGAGCGCCACCTGGGCTCGGAAGAGCTGTTCATCGTCGAGAAGATGCTGGCCAACAAGCTGAAGCGCAACGACAACGAATTCCGTGTGCTCGGCGAGAAATGCAAGGAGATGCCCAATCGCAAGGACGTGTGCAAAAAAGTGGCATGAGCACGATGAGCCGAGCAACCGACTGGGGCGAAATGCCCCATTTCAGTGCAGAGCCGGCCGTTGGCCGCGCTCCTGCACCAGAACCCAGGGCGCGACCACCACGGCCCACAGGTCGGGGTCACGCTCCTGCCAGTCCTGCGCCTGTTCGACTTCCAGCTTCGACAGCTGCCCGCCGGTCAGCCAGGCGGCGACTTTCGCCCGATCGTCCTCAGCCACCGCACATGCCACCTCGACCAGATCGAAATCGCTGGCCACCTGCAGCAACGCCCCGCGGGCGAAGAAGGGCTGCAGTTCCTGCCAGGTTATCGCCGCAGTTTCGCCCAACAGCTTGGCATAAAGAGTGCTTGCGTCGTCGGTCATGGGACTCACCAGAACTGAAAGGGCGCAATGATACCCGCCCCCGAATCCCATCAAAACGGTTGAATCCTGCTGGCTGTGCAAACGGCGATGACACTTCTACACTGTGCCGGTACAGTTGCCGGAGCGTTTCGGGGTGTTCGCCTCTTAATGGCGCCCCGGCCCGCAGGATTCAAACAATAACGATGTAAGTGGAGCACTTATGACGACCAAGCAGCGTCTTTCGAAAATTTTCCTGGCCATGGCACTGACCGGCGCCGCCAGCTACACCCTGGCCGCCGATACCATCCGCATTGGGTTGGCAGGGCCGGTAACCGGGCCGGTAGCACAGTATGGGGACATGCAATTCATCGGGGCCGAAATGGCCATCGAGCAGATCAACAAGGCCGGCGGGGTGAACGGCCAGCAGCTGCAGGGCGTTCGCTATGACGACGCCTGCGATCCGAAGCAGGCCGTGGCGGTGGCCAACAAGATCGTCAACGACAACGTCAGCTTCGTGGTCGGCCACCTCTGCTCCAGCTCCACTCAGCCGGCATCCGACATCTACGAGGATGAAGGCATCCTGATGATCACCGCGGCGTCCACCAGCCCGGACATCACATCGCGCGGTTATGAACTGATCTTCCGCACCATCGGCCTCGACAGCCTGCAGGGCCCGACTGCCGGCAACTTCATCGCCGATCACGTCAAGCCGAAGAACGTCGCCGTGATCCACGACAAGCAACAGTACGGCGAAGGCATCGCCACCGCGGTCAAGCAGACCCTGGAGGGCAAAGGCATCAAGGTCGGCATGTTCGAAGGCATCAACGCCGGCGACAAGGACTTCTCCTCGCTGATCGCACGTCTCAAGCGCGAAGGCGTGGACTTCATCTACTACGGCGGCTACCACCCCGAGCTGGGCCTGCTGCTGCGCCAGTCCAAGGAGAAAGGCCTGGACGTGCGCTTCATGGGTCCGGAAGGCGTCGGCAACTCGGAAATTTCCGCCATCGCCGGCCCGGCCTCCGAAGGCATGTACGTGACCCTGCCCAAATCCTTCGACCAGGACCCGCGCAACAAGGAACTGGTGGATGCCTTCAAGGCCAAGAAGCAGGACCCGAGCGGCCCGTTCGTGTTCCCCGCCTACGCCGCTGTCCAGGTGATCGCCGAGGGCATCGAGAAAGCCGGCAGCACCGACACCGACAAGGTGGCCGAAGCGCTGCGCAGCAATACCTTCGACACCCCGACCGGCGTGCTGGCATTCGACGAAAAAGGCGACCTGAAGGATTTCAACTTCGTCGTCTACGAATGGCACCAGGACGGCACCAAGACCGAAGCCAAGTAATTTCCATCAGCCCTGCAAAGCCCACACTCGCTTGTGGGCTTTGTTTTAGCGGGCGGCCCAGCCACAAGCAACGGGCCGCCTTGCCATACCTGTAACCTTGACGAGCGGCCTGAACAGCGGGCCCGCCTCGAACCGGGGCCGTGCGTGATCCGCAGGGCGCCGTACCGCAGTGGCGCCGCGCCAGGACGTGCGGTGCGTTCGAAGTGGGCAACGCAGCCGACCGGAATTTGGAATTGCAGGGACTTCGGAGAGCAGTGATGCCTGACCTTTACCACTACCTACAGCAGCTGATCAACGGGCTCACCGTTGGCAGCACCTACGCGTTGATCGCCATCGGCTACACGATGGTGTACGGCATCATCGGCATGATCAACTTCGCCCACGGCGAGGTGTACATGATCGGCTCGTATGTCGCCTTCATCGCCATCGTCGGCCTGTCCATGATGGGCCTCGACGCGCTGCCGATCCTGATGATCGGCGCCTTCGTCGCCGCCATGATCGTCACCAGTGCCTATGGCTACAGCATCGAACGGGTGGCCTACCGTCCGCTTCGCGGCAGCAACCGCCTGATTCCGCTGATCTCGGCGATCGGCATGTCGATCTTCCTGCAGAACGTCGTGCTGCTGGCCCAGGACTCCAAGGACAAGGCCATCCCCAACCTGATGCCGGGCAACCTGATCCTCGGCGAGAGCACGATGAACGGGGTGACCATTTCCTACATGCAGATCCTGATCTTCGTGGTCACCTTCGCCGCCATGTACGGCCTGACCCTGTTCATCTCGCGTTCGCGCCTGGGCCGCGCCTGCCGCGCCTGCGCCGAAGACCTGAAGATGGCCAACCTGCTGGGCATCAACACCAACAGCATCATCGCCCTGACCTTCGTCATCGGCGCCGCGCTGGCCGCCGTGGCGGCGGTGCTGATCAGCATGCAATACGGCGTGATCAACCCGCACATCGGTTTCCTCGCCGGCATCAAGGCGTTCACCGCCGCGGTCCTCGGCGGCATCGGCAGCATTCCCGGCGCCATGCTCGGCGGCCTGGTGCTCGGCGTGGCCGAAGCTTTCGGTGCCGACATCTTCGGTGATCAATACAAGGACGTGGTGGCCTTCAGCCTGCTGGTGCTGGTGCTGCTGTTCCGTCCCACCGGCATCCTTGGCCGTCCGGAGGTGGAAAAGGTATGACCCTTCACCTGCGTACCGCCTTCTTCAGCGCCCTGCTGGTCATCGCCGTCGCGGTGCCGGTGTTCGGCCTGAAGCTCACCACCGTCGGCATCCGCGTGGAAGTCCACGGCGCCGAGGCCAACACCTTCTGGATCATCGCCGCGTGCGCCGTGGCCATGTTCGTCTGGCAGCTGCTGCGTACCCGGCTGGCCGCCGGCTGGGCGGCCAGCCCGAGCCTGCCGAGCATTCCGGCCGGCGCCGGCAACTTCCTCACCCTGCCGTCGACCCAGCGCTGGTTCATCCTGGCATTGGTCGTGGTCGCCCTGGCCTGGCCGTTCTATGGTTCGCGCGGGGCGGTGGACATCGCCACGCTGATCCTGATCTACGTGATGCTCGGCCTCGGCCTGAACATCGTCGTCGGCCTGGCCGGCCTGCTGGATCTCGGCTACGTCGGCTTCTACGCCGTCGGCGCCTACACCTATGCGCTGCTCTCGCACTACTACGGCATCGGCTTCTGGACCGCACTGCCCATCGCCGGTGCGATGGCCGCGCTGTTCGGCTTCCTGCTGGGCTTCCCGGTGTTGCGCTTGCGCGGCGACTATCTGGCCATCGTGACCCTCGGCTTCGGCGAGATCATCCGCATCCTGCTGCGCAACATGACCGAGGTCACCGGCGGCCCCAACGGCATCAGCGGCATCGACAAGCCGACGCTGTTCGGCCTGTCCTTCGATCGCCGTGCGGCCGAAGGCATGCAGACCTTCCATGAGTATTTCGGCGTCGCCTACAACTCGATCAACAAGGTGATCTTCCTCTACCTGATCGCCCTGCTGTTGGTGCTGCTGACCCTGTTCGTGATCAACCGCCTGCTGCGCATGCCCATCGGCCGCGCCTGGGAAGCCCTGCGTGAAGACGAGATCGCCTGTCGCGCACTGGGCATGAACCCCACGGTGATCAAGCTCTCGGCCTTCACCCTCGGTGCGACCTTCGCCGGTTTCGCCGGCAGCTTCTTCGCCGCGCGCCAGGGGCTGGTGTCGCCGGAGTCCTTCACCTTCATCGAGTCGGCGATCATCCTCGCCATCGTCGTGCTGGGCGGCATGGGCTCACAGCTGGGGGTGATCCTCGCGGCCATCGTGATGATCCTGCTGCCCGAGCTGATGCGCGAGTTCAGCGAGTACCGCATGCTGATGTTCGGCGCCCTGATGGTGCTGATGATGATCTGGCGTCCGCAGGGCCTGCTGCCCATGCAACGCCCCCACCTGGAGCTGAAGCGATGAGCCGCCCGATTCTCGAAGCACGCGGCCTGACGATGCGTTTTGGCGGCCTGCTGGCCGTCAACCAGGTGGGCCTGACCGTACACGACAAGCAAGTGGTCTCGATGATCGGCCCCAACGGCGCCGGCAAGACCACCGTATTCAACTGCCTGACCGGCTTCTACCAGCCGACCGCCGGGGAAATCCTCCTCGACGGCACGCCGATCCACGGCCTGCCCGGGCACAAGATCGCCCGCCAGGGCGTGGTGCGCACCTTCCAGAACGTCCGTTTGTTCAAGGACATGACGGCGGTGGAAAACCTGCTGGTGGCGCAGCATCGGCACCTGAACACCAACTTCCTCGCCGGCCTGCTGAAAACCCCGGCGTTCCGCCAGAGCGAGCACGAGGCCATGGACTTCGCCGCGCACTGGCTGGAGCAGGTGAACCTGACCGAGATCGCCAACCGCCCGGCCGGCACCCTCGCCTATGGCCAGCAACGTCGCCTGGAGATCGCCCGCTGCATGATGACGCGCCCGCGCATCCTCATGCTCGACGAGCCGGCGGCCGGCCTCAATCCGAGGGAAACCGAGGATCTCAAGGCATTGATCGCGATGCTGCGCGACGAGCATGGCGTCACCGTGCTGCTGATCGAACACGACATGAAGCTGGTGATGAGCATTTCCGACCACATCTACGTGATCAACCAGGGCACACCCCTGGCCGACGGTGCGCCCGAACAGATCCGCAACAATCCGGATGTGATCAAAGCCTATCTGGGAGAGGCGTGAGCATGCTGACTTTCGAAAACGTCTCGACCTTCTACGGCAAGATCCAGGCCCTGCATGACATCAGCATGCATGTGGAAAAAGGCGAAATCGTCACCCTGATCGGTGCCAACGGTGCCGGCAAGTCGACCCTGCTGATGACCCTGTGCGGCTCGCCCAGGGCCGCCAATGGCAGCATCCGCTTCCAGGGCGAGGAGCTGGTGGGTCAACAGACCTGCGACATCATGCGCAAGGCCATCGCCGTGGTGCCCGAGGGGCGGCGGATCTTCGCCCGCCTGACGGTGGAGGAAAACCTCTCCATGGGCGGCTTCTTCACCGGCAAGGCGGACTTCCAGGAACAATTGGACAAGGTCCTCGACCTCTTCCCGCGCCTGAAGGAGCGCTACCAGCAACGCGGCGGCACCATGTCCGGTGGCGAACAGCAGATGCTCGCCATCGCCCGAGCATTGATGAGCAAGCCCAAGCTGCTGCTGCTCGACGAGCCGTCGCTGGGCCTGGCGCCGATCATCATCCAGCAGATCTTCGAGATCATCGAACAGCTGCGCGAAGATGGCGTGACCGTGTTCCTGGTCGAGCAGAACGCCAACCAGGCGCTCAAGCTGGCCGACCGCGGCTACGTGCTGGAAAACGGTCACATCGTCATGCAGGGCAGCGGTGAAGAGCTGCTCACCGATCCGAAGGTACGCGACGCCTACCTGGGAGGATAGGAAAGCAGCTTCAAGCTTCAAGCTTCAAGCTTCAAGCTTCGAGAAATGCTATGAGCCGCAAGCCGCGATTCAAACTTGCGGCTTGCAGCTTGTGGCTTGCAGCTCGCCTCAGGCCTTGGGCAGCGTCACGCCACGCTGGCCCTGGTACTTGCCGCCGCGGTCGCGGTAGGAGACTTCGCACTCCTCGTCGGATTCGAGGAACAGCATCTGCGCCACGCCCTCGTTGGCGTAGATCTTCGCCGGCAGCGTGGTGGTGTTGGAGAACTCCAGGGTCACGTGACCTTCCCACTCCGGCTCCAGCGGCGTGACGTTGACGATGATGCCGCAGCGTGCATAGGTGCTCTTGCCCAGACAGATGGTCAGCACGTTGCGCGGAATGCGGAAGTACTCGACGGTGCGGGCCAGGGCGAAGGAGTTTGGCGGGATGATGCAGACGTCGCTCTTGATGTCGACGAAGCTCTTCTCGTCGAAGTTCTTCGGGTCGACGGTGGCCGAGTTGATGTTGGTGAACACCTTGAATTCATCGGCGCAGCGCACATCGTAACCGTAGCTGGAGACGCCGTAGGAGATCAGCCGATCGTGGCCTTCGTTGCGCACCTGGCGCTCGACGAAGGGCTCGATCATGCCGTGTTCCTGGGCCATGCGGCGAATCCACTTGTCCGATTTGATGCTCATGGCTGGCGTCCTGATCTGCTTGAAATGGGCGGGTCGAAGACGCGCATCTTACCGGGGCTCGCGCGGCTGTTCAAAGTCTCGCTGCAGCGGCGCGGCAAGGCCTGCCGCAACCTCGACGGCCGCTCGGCGAAGAAATCCAAAATAAAGCTCGCTTTGCTCCAGAAAACCGGTATTGTTACTGGGCTGCTGCTGCATGTGTCACCGTGAATCGCTACATGTTTAGATCTCGATCCAAATATCGATACGACTCCTATCTCCTTGCACACAGTGACGTTCGGGCCTTCCAGCCCGCACTTTATTCTTCAAAACTTGGTTCAAGGAGACATCAAATGTCCAATCGCCAAACCGGTACCGTCAAGTGGTTCAACGATGAGAAAGGCTTCGGCTTCATCACTCCGCAATCCGGTGACGACCTCTTCGTACACTTCCGTGCCATTCAAGGTGACGGCTTCAAGAGCCTGAAAGAAGGCCAGCAAGTCTCCTTCGTCGCTACCCGCGGCCAGAAAGGCATGCAAGCTGAGGAAGTTCAGGTTATCTAACCTGAGGCTTCTCTGAAAAAGCCCCGCTTCGGCGGGGCTTTTTTGTGGGTGCGCCAGGCATGGCGCGTTGCGCGTCAGCGCAACGCGCTTGGCTGTGGTGGCCTCGCGGGTGACTTGGAGGTGAAAGTCCTCTACACACCCGGCAAGGGGAAGTGTTA
>NZ_JADDIX010000095.1 GCF_015070855.1 Pseudomonas lopnurensis | reverse complement strand
CGGGGTGGACTGGAACTCCAGCAGAAGGTAGATGTAAAGCCAGCGATCACTGTCAGCCCATTTGACACGCCAGACCAGGTCGTCCTCACGGCCACGCAGATCTTCCGTCACATAGTGGCCATCAGCCCTCTCCAGGCTGGCGAAGTCCAAATGCTCGACCCAGGACTGCTGGACGTATCCACGCAGCAAGTCGGCAACCATCTCCGGGTGGCTGAATAGCAGTTTGTAGCTGTGATCGTGGCGATTGTGCCTGGCCATGGCGACGTCCTTGTCGGCGGATTGCGTTTAGCATCTTACTTTTCACATCGCATTGTGTTTGCGAACTGCGCCACCAATACGGATTTGGCCTGACGGGCCAGGGCATCGTCGCATCACCCAGCGGCACTGGGCCAGGGAGTTCCTGGCCGTCCTGCAGCAGATCGACCGTAGCCCCCTGCCGAGTTGGATTTGCGCGTAGCTCTGGACGACAGCTCGACGCACGAGACCGCAATATTGATGGCTCCCACGCTCTGCGTGGGGCCTGGCCTGTGACGCTCCGCGTCGCCACGTAGCGTGACGTGGAGCCTCAGGTGGAGCGGAGCAGTCGAGGACGCGTTCCCACGCGGAGCGTAGGTGATCGGAATGCTCTTGGGCTTCCGGTAGGCCCGGCACCTGCATTGCCGCGAAGGCACGCTTCCTACAGGTTCCGCTGGGTACTCGCTGCTCTTTGTGGGAGGTCGCGCCCGTTCCCGACGGGCTTGCGGCATTCACCACATCCCTGTGGATTGCCCGCCCCCGGGGCGATGCTTTTCGAGCTTCAAGCTGTAGGCGGCTGAAACCCTCGCGGACAATGCCGAAACCAACTCCGAGCCGGCGGTTTGTAACCCGTCCTACCACTCTGCAATCTCCGCGAGATGTATCGCCCACAGGGTACGCTCGCTTGGCGGCCACCAATCTCCCTGACTATCGACACGTCCTTCCCCCGCAGCCCCGCGAAGAATCTTAAATTCCATCCCGCCCCGCTCGTTTTTCCAAGGAATCGGCCGGCACTCGGCCAGCCAACATCATCATTCCTGGGAGCCCCATGAACACTCGTCGCGTCGCCTGGAAATGGCTATTACTGATCATCCTGTCGTTGACTGCCGCTGCGGCGGTCGCCCTGCTGGTCTGGTGGCTGGTTTTCCAGCGCACCCAACCCTACCCGCTCGACGTCATGCGCCGCGCCAACAACCTGCAGGAGCGCATCCTGTCGTTCGATGCGCATATCGACATCCCCCTGGCATACGGCGGCCAGGGACGCGAGGCCGACCGCGACGGCCCCGGCCAGTTCGACCTGGTCAAGGCGGCTCGCGGACGGCTGAGTGGTGGCGCCCTGACCATATTCGCCTGGCCGGAATTCTGGAACGGCGCCAACGGGCCGCATCGGCCGACCCCAGGCTTCGTGGAGGCCGCACGGCACGAGCAGGAAACCCGCTACCGGATCATCACCGGTATCGCCCGCGACTACCCCGAGCGCGCCGGCATCGCCTACAGCCCCGCGGATTTCCGCCGGCTGGCCCATGAAGGCAAGTTCGCCATCGTCATCAGCATGCTCAACGCCTATCCGCTGGGCGATGACGTCTCCCGGCTGGACGACTGGGCGGCCCGCGGCATGCGCGTCTTCGGCTTCAACTACGTGGCCAACAACGCCTGGTCCGATTCGTCACGGCCGATGCCGTTCTTCGGCGACTCGCCGGACGAGCACGGCGGCCTTTCCGATCTGGGCCGGCAGGCGGTGAGGCGCCTGAACGATCTGGGCGTCGTCATCGACGTCTCGCAGATGTCCAGCAGCGCCCTGGAGCAGACCGCCGAACTCACCCGCGCTCCGCTCATCGCCTCGCACTCGGGCATACGCGGCCTGGTGGATCTGCCGCGCAATCTCAACGACCGTGAACTGCGCCTTATCCGCGATACCGGCGGCGTGGTGCATGTCGTCGGCTTCTCGTCGATGCTGCGCCCCTTCTCCAAGGAAACCCTGGCCAAGGTCAACGCCATGCGCGCCGAGTTCGGCCTGCGCGAGCTCGAGAACCTGTCCCAGGCCAGCATGCCGGCCGACCCGGTGTTCTCGATCTGGCCGGAGAAGAAGTTCGGCGAATACGCCGGCCGCCTCTACGCCATCCTCGAAACCGACCCACGCGCGAGCCTGCAGGAGTTCGGCGACGCCATCGACTACGCGGTGAAGAAGATCGGCATCGACCACGTCGGCATCAGTTCGGACTTCAACGACGGCGGCGGGCTGGACGGCTGGGAAAACGTCGGCGACGCCCGCAACGTCACCGCAGAACTGATCCAGCGCGGCTATTCCGACGAGGACATTGCCAAGCTGTGGGGCGGCAACTTCCTGAGGGCGTGGGAGCAAGTGCAGGAGCAAGCCGTACAAGCCGACTCCAACCCATCCAACCAACAGGGCCTCACACGAATTCAATGAAAACGCATGAGCCAACGATCGACAAACGTCCTCGCATAACGTCCATCGATGCCCTGCGTGGCCTGGCCATGTTTCTCATGCTGGTCGGACATGCCCGGGTCAATTTCTTCGTGCCGATAGACGTTGCGGACCCGATGAATATCGAGGAAGTTCCAACCGCCCTGTTCCTGACCCGGCTCACGGGCCATATCTGCACCTTCGTCTTCATTTTCCTGGCGGGCGTTTCGGTTTCGCTCATGGCGACCCGGCAAAAACTCACCGAATCCGAAATCAGCCTTTTTCTCCTCAAAAGGGGCCTGATCCTGATTCTTTTCGAGTTCACGCTGGTCAGTTTCGGTTGGAGCCTGAATTTCCCACCTCGTGGCCTGCACTTGCAGGTCATCTGGGCGACCGGGTTATGCATGCTCTTCCTGTCCGCCCTGATCTGGCTTCCGCGATTCGCCATCCTCGCGGTGGGCGCGATCATCGCCGTGGGACACAACCTGCTCGACGGCTTCAGCATCTCCGAGAACTCTCCCTTCTTCCTGTTCTGGGCCATCCTGCATGAACAGGCCTTCATCGATTTCGGCGAGAGTTTCTATATGCGCATCGCCTATCCGGTACTTCCCTGGATAGGCGTCATGGCGATCGGTTATTGGTCAGGACAATTCTTCGAAAGAGTGCCGGCAGCACAACAAAGAAGCCGAATATTCTTCGGATCGGGGGTCATGCTATTAGCCGCATTCGCCTTGATCCGGCTGATGAACGGTTATGGCGACCAGCCCTACCTGGTCACCAGTGACATTGGCGCAACCATTCGAAGCTTCGTCAATGTCACCAAATATCCCCCATCGCTTCTCTATCTGCTGCTCACCGCCGGCTGTACCTGCCTGCTTTTTTCCCTTTTCGAAAGAACCAGCCAGTCCGCCCTGCTCAAACCGCTTCGCGCCATAGGATCCGCGCCGATGTTCTTCTACCTGACTCATCTCTATCTGATCCAGGTGGTGCATTTCCTCTTCCGTGCCAGCGGAATGTCCTCCGCAGAGCAGGCGTTTCATATCCATCAAATGCTTGGCATATGGCTACTGGCGTTGGCGCTCGCACTTTGCCTGTATTGGCCGACCCAGTGGTTTTCGAATCTGAAAAAAAGAAGAAAGGACTGGGCCTGGCTCCAGTACTTCTAGCCATTCACCAGAGACATATATAAATGCATACCATCAAAGTTGTTATCCAAGGCATTTTTCTCGTCGCGCTAACCATTTCCTCAGCCCTGGCGGCGGAGCTCCCTGCCCCCGGCACCGTCTTCAAGGACTGCCCAGAGTGTCCGGAAATGGTGGTGCTGCCCGCCGGCAGTTTCATCATGGGCACGCCCGAAGGCGAACTCGGCAGGCAGCCGGACGAAGGGCCCTTGCGCGAAGTGACCTTCGCCAGGCCCTTCGCGATCAGCCGCTATCCCGTCACGGCGGAAGAACTGGACGCCTATATCGAGCAGACCGGCGTGGTCATCAAGAGCGGCGACGACCGCCCCGGGCGCTGGTGCGAGGCGAGCAAACCAAGCTATGCGCAAGGGCCCCACCAACCGGCGGTCTGCATCGACTGGTTCGAAGTCCGAGCCTATGCCGAATGGCTATCGAAAAAGACCGGCAGGCCCTACCGCATGATCAGCGAAGCGGAACGCGAATACGCCGCCCGCGCAGGCTCCACAGGCCCTTTCCCGTTCCCCTTCGACGAGGAAGGCGAATACCAGATCAACAAGCACGCCAACACCTACGGCCCCAAGGACGGCTACAGCTACAGCTCCCCGGTCGGCAGCTACCCGCCCAACGCCTTCGGCGTCTACGACATGCACGGCAACGTCTACGAATGGGTCGCCGACTGCTGGCATCCCAACTACGTCGGTGCCCCCACCGACGGCAGTGCCTGGATAGACGACCAGAACTGCGAACGGGCCCATATGCGCGGCAACGACTGGGGTGAATCCCCGATCTTTTCCCGTTCGGGCAACCGCAACGACCGCCCGAAGACTACGCGCGGGGATTTCCTAGGCTTCAGGGTGGCGCGGGAGTTGTGAACATCGCCCCTCGGATCAACCAGTCAGAGCGAGATCGCCATGAATGATGCATTGTTCGACATGCCCATGAACGAAAGCTCCCACGCCACCATTCATGAAGTGAGTGAGGGCCGAGGCCAGTTGCAAGTCACCGGTCTGGCACCGGTGAACTACCAGGAGCAAACCGAACGTATCCTGCTCGAATTCCTGCCTGGGGACTTCCCGCCTCAGGCGCTGCTGGCACTGCTGGGCAGCCGCTTCAGCCGTCGCAAGAGGTGCGCACATCTGACACTGGAAGTCGCCACCAACCGCACCTTCGTTATCCACGCGACTCGGCTGGGCATCATCGATGGCTTCAGCGAACCTCAGCCTGGCACCTTCGAACTGCGGTGCAAACGCCAAACCTTCTGGCAGAACCCTTTGCCCTGGCTCACAGCGCCTTTTAGCGGCCATACCGCACCGGATTGGCGCTTCAGCGGTGAAAAACGCCATCCACGGCGGCCGCCCATCCCATCTGGCGAGGTATACCGCCGCCACCTACCTGGACTCAATACCACCTTCAGTCTGCGCACGATCGACCTGGACCGTGACCTACAGGCTTTCAACAAGTGGATGAACCTGGAGCAGGTCGCCTACTTCTGGGAACAGACCGGCACTCTAGAAGAGCACGCCGCCTACCTGACAGGATTGTTCGAAGATCCACGAGTACACCCGCTGATTGGCTGCTTCGATGAAGAGCCCTTCGCTTATTTCGAGGTGTACTGGTGCAAGGAAGACCGTATCGCCCCCTACTATGACGTCCATGACCATGACCGCGGTTGGCACGTGGTCATCGGCGAAAGCAAGCACCAAAGTGCAGGAAAACTGCGCGCTTGGTTCAACTCACTTATGCACTACATGTTTCTGGACGACCCAAGAACCCAGCGCATCATGGGTGAGCCAAGAATCGATCACACGCGACAAATCGACTTTCTGAAATCGCAGGGATATGGACATCTCAAAAACATCCAGCTTCCCCACAAGAAAGCAGCATTATTACTTCTGGAGCGAGATTTCTTCTTCGAAGAAAGACCCCTCTAACGAACATAAATCAGAGTATTTCATGCCATTCATTAACCCTCAGTTATCTGAATATCACCTTACGACCAAGGGGCAGCGCCAATCCATCAAGAAACAAAAACAATATGGAAAGCCCGAAAATGACGAAAACTAAACTCGTCTACATCTGGTCCTTGAGAAACGCCGCGGCCGATCAGGCTGGTCAATACGTCGACTACAAAGGCGGAACCCGCTACATGAAGTCGCCGCTGGAATACCTCGCCGAAGCGCTGAATGAGCCCCCATTGGGGGACCTCTATTCGCTGGAAGGCGTGATCTACGACGACGACAGCGAGTCGGCCCGAGACCGGGAAAAGATCAGGGACTATGGCTTTTCGTATCAACCCGGCAGGAAGTGGTTCTACCCTCCCGCATTGAACGTGCAGGGACGGCCACTGAACGACCTTCTGATCGCCATTCCGTCGAAATACCGCAGCTTCCCTCTTCATGCTCCGGAACGTCCCCACGGCAAGGGCCTTTTCGAAAGGCAGCTCTTGGACAAGCTTCTGGAACTGAAGGCCGAAGTCGTGGTGCTGGACGGCCTGCTGGTCATCCTGGATGAACTGGTGCGCCCGGGCAGCCGCTTCCATCGCAAGATCGTGAACATCCACCCCGGCATCACCCGCCTCGAATCCCCCTACGAGCGGCGTGGCGCCTGTGCCACGCTCGACGCCCTCTACGGTGCGCGCGGGCAGAAGGTCATCGACTGGCAAACCATGCAGACCGAGCCAGTCACCCCGCTTCTGTTCACAGGGGCGTCGTTCCACTACGTGGACAACGGGATCGACTCCGGCGAAGTGATCGCCGACGTGCTGGAAACGCCAATCGCTCCGGAAGACACGATCCTGGAGCTGCGCTGGAACAACTTCAACAACAGCCTGTTCCCCGCGTTGTATCAGGGACTGATGGTGATGGCTCAGGAGAGGGCACACGCCAAGGCGCTCGTAGAAGAAGCATGAAGGCTTCGTCGGCGTCGAGAGCTGCTGTCAGGCCGCTCTCGTACCGTCCGTAACTGTCGATCCCATACCGGGATGCCAGGCGCCTGTAACAAGCCCGGTCTATTTAAATCCTTCCTCCCCCACTTCGTCTTGTCACCAAGGGCTCGCGTAACCACAACGAAGCGCGGGCCCAGCTCCAATCCACCGCCATTCATAGCAGAGAGCGAGGTACGCCAACACGGCGGGCCTTTCCGCCCTCTCCGACTCCAGAGGAAGTGTTGACATGACCCCGACTGCAACTCCCATCCATGACGTCATCGGCGTGGGCTTCGGCCCTTCGAACATGGCATTGGCCATCGCCCTCGAAGAGCTCTCACAGGCCAGCGGAAAATCGCTGGACGCATTGTTCCTGGACAAGCAGCAGCACTACCGCTGGCATGGCGATACCTTGGCCGATGGAAGCGAGATGCAGATTTCCTTCCTCAAGGATCTGGTTTCCCTGCGCAACCCCACCAGCCCCTACAGCTTCATCAACTACCTGCACCAACATGGGCGCCTGATCGACTTCATCAACCTGTCCACCTTCTATCCCTGCCGTATGGAGTTCAACGACTACCTGGGCTGGGTAGCCGAGCAGTTCGCGGATCGCGCGCGCTATGGACAGGAAGTGGTGCACATCGAACCCGGCGTCAACGAAGGCGTCGTCGATCACCTTCAAGTCCTGTCCCGCGACAGCGAGGGACAGGAGCAACTCTACCGAGCTCGCTCGGTAGTGGTAAGCACTGGCGGCACGGCCAAGATTCCCGGCCTGTTCGCAGGATTCAAGGACGACCAGCGGGTCTTCCATCATTCACGCTACTTGTTCGGCATCAGGCAACTTCCCTGCAGCCAGGGCGCCCCCATGCGCATTGCCATCATCGGCTCGGGGCAGAGCGCTGCGGAAGCATTCATGGACCTGCATGAAAACTTCCCCTCGGTAAGGGTCGACATGATCACGCGGGCCTCGGCGATGAAGCCCGCCGACGACACTCCGTTCGTCAACGAAGTCTTCGCGCCCGCTGCCACCGACCTCATGTTCAGCCTCTCGCCCGAAGGCCAGAAACAACTGCTCGGGGAATACCGCAACACCAATTACTCGGTGGTCGACCCTAGCCTTATCGAGCGCATCTACGGCGTGCTCTACCGGCAGAAAGTATCGAACCGGTTCCGCCATTCCCTGCTTTGCAGGCAACAGGTGCAGGCCGTTACCTCCACTCCGGAAGGGTTGGTACTGACGCTTCGAGACCTGTCTTCCGGCCAGGAAAACACCCACCGCTACGATGCCGTGATCCTCGCCACCGGCTATGAACGCAACACCCACCGCAACCTCCTGGCACCGCTGAAGGGCTACCTGCAGGACTATACGGTCGGTCGCGACTACCGGGTTCTAACCTCCCCCGAACTCAAGGCCACCATCTACCTGCAGGGCTTCTGCGAGAACACTCACGGCCTGAGCGATACCCTGCTGTCAGTGCTGCCCGTTCGTTCGGAAGAAATCGGTAAATCGCTCTACCGGGCCCTGGAAGAAAACGCTACCCCCGCCTCTCTCACCCGAGTGCATGCCGAAGTCGCCGCCGGCGCATGAGCACGGCTGAGCATCGGTAAAGGCCGCCAGCCTTCGCAGGCGGCCTTCTCCTCCCCTTGGCCTACAGCGGGCCAGCACCTTTTTGATGTCCTTCCGGTTTTCGCGGATTGGAACGTCTTACAAGTCGACATGATAAGCGTTCTCAATGAGATCATGTTCTAAACTCCCGCACGAGAAGAAAACATGCCAACACTTCACGACCTGACGCCCCTCGCCCGGGCTCTGATGCTCCGCCATATCTTCCGCAAGTCGCCTCTGAACACCGCTGTCGGCATCGCCCTCGCCTTGACTGCCGTGCAGGCACAGGCGCAGGAAGTGCAATTCCATATCCCGGCGCAGCCGCTCGCCAGCGCCCTGCAGGAACTGGGGCGCCAGGCCAATTACCAGGTGCTCTACAACCAGGAAGACATGGAAGGCAATCGCAGCAGTGCGATCGATGGAAGTCTGCCGCTGGCACAGGCCGTGGGTGACCTGCTCAAAGGCACCAACATCGATTACCGCATCGACGGCAACGCCATCGTCTTCAAAAAGAAAACGGCTGACAGCTCCGCCGTGGAACTGAGCAACATGGTGATCTTGAGCAACTCCTCCGGGACCATCACCGAAGACTCCAAGTCCTATACGCCGGGCACGCTGGCGACCGCGACACGCCTGGTGCTGACGCCTCGGGAAACGCCCCAGTCGATCACCGTGGTCACCCGACAGATCATGGATGACTTCAACATGGACTCCATCGACGAAGTCATGAACGCAACGCCGGGGGTCTCGGTCACCGGCGTCGACAGTGACCGCACCTCGTACAACGTTCGCGGCTTCGCAGTGAACAACTTCCAGTACGATGGCATTCCCTCGACGCGCGTAGCGACATACTCCGCCGGCCATACCCTGACCGACATGGCGATCTACGACCGCGTGGAGATCCTCAAGGGCTCGACCGGCCTGCTGACCGGTACCGGCACCCCGGGGGCGAGCTTCAACCTGATTCGCAAGAAGCCCACCGACGAGTTTCGCGGCCATGCCACGGTCAGCGCAGGTTCCTGGGACAACTACCGCACCGAACTCGACATCGGAGGCCCGCTGACCGGCAGCGGCAACATCCGCGGCCGCGCCGTTGCCGCCTACGAGGACGGCAACTCGTACCTGGACAATTATGAGAAAAAGAAAACCGTCTACTACGGCGTGCTCGAATTCGACCTGACCCCGGATACGCTCCTGACCCTGGGCGGCGACTACCAGGACAATGAACCCACTGCCTCCACGTGGGGCGCACCGATGATTTACGACAGCAACGGGAACATAAACAAGCAGTCCCGTTCCTTCAACGCCGGCGCCGACTGGAGCAGCTGGGAGCAATACACTCGCTCGGTGTTCGCCACCCTCGAACACACCTTCGCCAACAACTGGCTCGGCAAGGTCCACCTGAATCACCAGATCAACGGCTACGATGCCAAGCTGGCTACTGCATCTTCGGGAAACCCTAACCCGGATACCGGTACGGGCGTCAGCCTGTGGACAGGCAAATACGTCGGTGAAACCAAAACCAACAGCGCCGATCTGTATCTGACCGGCCCGTTCGAGCTGTTCGGCATGGAGCACGAACTGGTGGTGGGCGGTACCATTTCCAGGAAGCACTGGGATGCTACAAACTACACGCGCCCCTCGACCTACAGCACCTCGGTCGACAACTACTACGAGTGGGATGGAGACATCGCGGAACCGGACTGGGTGTTCAGCCGTGCATACGACGAAATCACCCGCGAGAAAGGCTTCTACACGACCGGTCGATTCAGCCTTACCGACAACCTGAAGCTGATTCTGGGCGGCCGAGTTTCCGACTACCGCGCCGAAACGGTCTCCAAGAACGGCGTATTCACACCCTATGCCGGTCTGGTCTACGACCTGACCGAGAACTTCTCCGCCTATGCCAGCTACACCAGCATCTTCAGCCCGCAGACCCTCAAGACCGAGCAGGGCAACGTCCTCGATCCGCTGGAAGGCGACAGCTACGAAGTAGGCATCAAGGGCGAGTTCTTCAATGGACGCCTGAACAGCAACATCGCCTACTTCGAGATCAAGCAGGACAATTATGCGGTGGCAACCGGCAACCGTGCCCCGGATGGAACCAACGCCTATCGCGCCGAACAGGGCGTCATCGCCAAGGGCTATGAACTCGAGCTCTCCGGCGAAATCGCTCCCGGCTGGAACCTGATGGGCGGCTACACGCACAAGGTGGCTAAGCGCGATGGAGAAAAGGTCAACACCATCTCGCCGGAAGACCAATTCAACATCAATACCAGCTACACCCTTCCGGGCAAGTACAACCGGCTGACCGTCGGCGCCGGCGCCCGTTGGCAGGGCAAGACCTGGGACGAGATGACCCGTCCGACCGTCGGGACCGACGATTTCACCCAGGACTCCTACTGGCTGCTGAACCTGATGGCTCGCTACAAAGTCACGAGCAACGTGACTGCGTCAGTCAACGTCAACAACCTGCTCGACAAAAAATACGTGACAATCAACAACAACTATGGCCTGTACCTGTGGGGCGAGCCCCGCAACATAACCGGATCTATTCGTTGGGACTTCTAGTGGCGTCGAGGACCTGACGCGAAGACGTCGGACATCCGACGCTCGCACCTACGACAGGTACCTCGTGCATTTGCCACAAACCGATGGCCGCCACGACTCCTCGCGGCGGCCATTTTGCGTTTCATGACATCCCCCTGGCCAACACCCATCGAGGCTCACGCTTCTCGCCTGGGGTTCCTTACCGAACGCCCACCAAAACACCTGGCGGTCTGGAGGGCACGTCGAACGAACGCAATCCGTGCGACCGGAATTCTCTCCGAGGCACCGGCCCGCTCATGGAAAGATGAAGCGTACCCGCCAGCCTCGGATAAAAAGATTCCTGGGTAGCGGGATATGAATGATCCGCTGGAATAAAGAAGGCCTCCGGAACTGCACGCGCTGCGCCAGTCACTACGGAGGCCCCAACCGCGCCAGTCCTGATACAGCCACGCCGAGATGGCAGTGAACGTCCGGTCGCGATACGCCGGGATCGGCGCGACGGCACTAGCCCATGGTGGCGGCCATGGAACGAATGGTGGTGTTCTCGAACAGTGCCTGTGGAGTCACCCGACTCGCTTCCTGTGCCCCATCATTCACCCAGGCGAGGATGACCATGGCGGTGATAGACGTGCCCCCCAGCTCGAAGAAGTCATCATCGATGCCGACCCGCTCGACGCCTAGGACGCTTTGCCAGATGGCGACCAGTCGTTCCTGCAAGGGGGTTTCAGCCGCGGCGTAGTCCGCCGGCGCATGACGCGCCCTGGTCCCCTGCTCCATGCCGTCCTCGAGGAAAACCCATTTGGTCGGTTCCCACTGCAGCAGCACGGACTGCAACGCCGCCAACGGCGACTGTCCGTCCAGCGCCGTCATCTGTTCGAGCAACCTCGCCAGCTGGGTCGCCAGCAACGTCACCGCCGCTTCGCACAACCAGGGCTTGTAGCTGAAGTCCAGGCTCAGCCTGTCCTTCAGGGTCACGTAGAGGGTCAGCGGATAGTTCGTCTGTTCGTGGTAGGCGTACTGGGTGAGCGTCAGACCGCTGGCTTTTTCATGCAGGACGTCGGCAGACGGGTAGTTCTCGAAGATGACGACGCTATCGAACAGCTCGCGCCGGCCGGCGAGATGCTGCACGTCCGCCAGGCCGAGGTAGGCGTAGCGACGAGCCTCCAGGTTGTGCGCCTGCAGCCCTGCCAGCCAAGCCCCGATGGCTGACTCCGGATCCAGCTCGACCACCAACGGTAGGGTGTTGATGAACAGTCCCACCCGCTGCTCCACGGCGGGGATTTCCGCGGGGCGCTCGGAGGCGGTCGCACCGAACGCTACCGTCGCACGCTGGGCATGGAACCCTGCCAGCAGCGCCCAAGCGCCCTGCACCAGGGTGTTGACCGTCACTTTGTGGCGACCGGCAAAGGCCTTGAGGCGTGATACGGCCTCCGCATCCAGGCTCATCAGGTGGTTGCGACTCGGCGCCGTGGGGGCCACGTCGGTCACCCTCGCCAGTTGCCGGGTCAGCAATGTCGGCCCGTCCAGGCGCTTGACCTGCGCCCCCCAAAACTGCTCTGCAGCCGGCCGGTCCTGGCGTTGCAGCCAGGCGACGAAGTCCCCGTAGCGCCCATTTTCGATGCTCACGTCGATACCCACGTATCTCGACATCACCTCGCCCAGCAGACGCGCGCCGCTCCAACCGTCGACGAGAATGTGGTGGCTGGTGTAGATCACCTGGTGACGGTCCAACGCGACACGCACGACCGCAAAGCGAATCAGCGGCGCGGCGCCGCCGAGCCGGAAGCACTGCGCCCGTTCCTGCATGGCCAGCTCATCTAGGGCGACGCCTGCGTCGGCGCGGTCGCTCCAGTCGAGCTGCAGGAACGGCAACGACACCTGCTTCATCACCGCCTGCAACGGCTCGCGCATGCCGGGCTGCAGGAGAAACACACTGCGCAGGATTTCGTAGTCAGCCACAGCGCCCTGCCAGGCCTGGCGGAAACGCTCGACATCCAGCCCGATCAACTCGAAGCGGGCCTGGTTCACGTAGTCCCCACTGCCTCCGTCATGCACGGCATGGAACAGGATGCCCTGTTGCAATGGCGTCAACGGATAAAGATCGCTGACCTGCCGGGGCGACAGCGGCAAGCTGTCCAACTGCGCCTGGCTCACTGACACCAGCGGGAAGTCGGACGGCGTGAAGCCCTGGTTCTCCTGCGCCACGCAATGCTCGATCAGCAGGCGCAGCTCGGCGGCATAGTCATCTGCCAGCGCCTGCACCTCCTCGGCATCGAAAACCTCTTGGCTGAAGACCCAGTCCAGACTGAGTTGCCCCCCGTAAACGCTGCCATTGAGCGTCAGCCAGTTCCCCAGGGGCGCTTGCGGGCTCTGCTCCCGTCCACGTTCGCCAGCCAACGGTCCGAACAGGCTCTCATCCGCCGCGAAGCTGCCGTCGAATTGTCCCAGGTAGTTGAAGGAGATCCGTGGCTGCGGCAGCGCCTGCAACAAGGCGCGGGTCGACGGATCACCCAGGTAGCGCAGCACGCCGTAGCCCAGCCCCTTGTTCGGCACACCACGCAGCTGTTCTTTAATCGTCTTGATCGAGGCGCCGACGCTCTTCTGTGGGCTCAGCCGGACAGGGTAGACACTGGTAAACCAGCCCAGCGTACGACTCACATCCAGGTCGGCGAACATGTCTTCGCGCCCATGGCCTTCGAGCTGCACAAGCACCTCGGACTGCGCGAGCCAACGGCCGATCACCCGAGCCAGCACCGTCAGCAACAGGTCGTTGACCTGCGTGCGATAGGCGGCCGGCGCCTCCTGCAGCAACTGCCGGGTGTACATGGCATCCAGCCGGCAGCTCGCACGCATCGCGCTCGCGAGCTGCTGGTTACCCTGAGGGTTCCTGCAGGGCAAATCGACGGCCAGCCCCTCGGGCTGGGCGACCCAGTAGCCCAACTCCTGGCGCAATGCGACGCCCTCGGCGTAGCGCTGCAAACATTCGCCCCAGGTTTTGAACGCGCTGGTTTTAGCCGGCAAGGCGATGAGCTGGCGGGCAAGCGCGGCACGATAGGCGTGCTGCAAATCCTCCAGCAGCATCCGCCAGGACACCCCGTCCACCACCAGATGATGGACCACCAGAAGCAGACGTTGCGAGCCATCCGGCTGAGTCCCCAGCAGGGCACGCAACACTGGCCCTTGGGCAAGATCGAGGCTGCGTTGCAAGGCCTCGGCCTGGGCCGCCCACTCTCCCTCGTCCGCGAATGACTGCTGCCGCAACAGCTCCTGCGCGGCGACCACCCCGAACTCGGCCTGCCAACCGCTTTCCTGCTCGACGAAGCGCAGACG
>NZ_JADDIX010000094.1:30072-35098 GCF_015070855.1 Pseudomonas lopnurensis | reverse complement strand
TCAACGGCGGCGGTCCCAGAGCATGCACTGGGTCAAGAAATGTCCGTTGCTATCGTCGCTCAACCTCGCGGTTCTTCGTTCAACCGTTCCAGCTCGCGACGGACCATGGCGGTGTATTCCGGCGGGGCGAGCTGATACAGCTCGGTGGCTACCCAGGGGAGCCAGCGTGGACCCAGCGCGTCGCGTCGGGCCAGCAGCCGTTGCGCTTCGGCGATGGCGCGGGCGGCGTTGCGCGCATGGAAATCTGCTCGGCTCATGGCCATCTCCTGTCTGGTGCGGGCGTCTGGATAGCAGGGGGCAGGTCTTGGTAAAGCCTGGCGCTCGCGTTAGTCTCGGCGGTCCATCCGCTCAGCGAGACGACCCCATGCCGGTGCGTGTGAACTTCAAGGACAAGATCTCCCGTCAGCGCCCCTATGGCAAGGTGGAAGCGGGCCTCAAGGCCAGCGACGGCGATCTGGGCGCGGTGATCGATCAACTGGAGAGCGACCGCGGGCGGATCATCAACTCGGCTGCCGTGCGCCGCCTGCAGCAGAAGACCCAGGTCTTCCCGCTCGAGCGCAACGCTGCGGTGCGCAGCCGCCTGACCCACTCGCTGGAAGTGCAGCAGACCGGCCGCTTCATCGTGCGCACGCTCTACAAGCAGCTCGGCGCCAGGGCGGCCGACTACGGCCTGGATGGCCTGGAAGGCGCCCTGGAAAGCCTGGTGGAAATGGCCTGCCTGATGCACGACATCGGCAATCCGCCGTTCGGGCATTTCGGTGAATACGCCATCGGCGCCTGGTTCGCGCGCCATCTGGACGAGCTGTTCGCCGCCGCCGTGCCGCCGGGGCAGGGCGATGGCGAATTGCGCGCGCGAATGCTCGTCGACCTCAAGCAGTTCGAGGGCAACGCCCAGGCGATCCGCCTGGTGGTTTCGTTGCAGCGCTTGAACCTGACCTACACGCAGACCGCCGGGCTGCTCAAGTACGTGCGCCCGGCCTATGCGCCGAAGCCGCGGAAGGGCAGCCCGGGCGCCTACCTGCAGAAGAAGCCGGGGTTCTACCTTTCCGAGGAGCCTTTCATTCGCGACTTGCAGGCGGCACTCGACCTGCCGCCGGGCACGCGCCACCCGCTCGCCTATGTGATGGAGGCGGCCGACGATATCGCCTACTGCCTGGCGGATATCGAGGATGCGGTGGAGAAGGGCATCTTCAGCATCGAACAGCTGGCGCAGCTGCTGCTGGCCAAGTTTGCCGAGCACGGCTCGCCCGACGCGCCGATTCCCGGCCCCGAGCGCAGCTTCCGCAGCATGGTCAACTATGCGCTGGAACGTGCCGGGAAGGAGCCGATCAACAAGGTCGGCGAGTTCTTCATCTGGCTGCGGGTGAACATGATCCATCCGCTGGTGCAGCATGCCGCGCGGCAATTCATCGACAACATCGAGGCGGTCTACCACGGCACGCTCGATCGCGCGCTGCTGGAGGACGACAGCCTGCCCAACGCCATCGTGCAGACCTTCAAGGACGTGGCGATGGACCGGGTGTTCTGCCACCGCGAGGTGGAAACCCTGCAGCTGCAGGGCCATCGCATTCTCCAGGGGTTGCTGGATCACTACGCCCCGCTGTTGCGCGTTTCGCCGGCGATCTTCCATGAACTCACCGTGGGCAACTGCCGCCAGGAGCCGCACCTGCAGATGCTGGCGCGGCGTTTGCCCAACCAACTGGTCAAGGCCTATCACGAAGCGCTCAAGGATCATCCGCAAACCTCGGCGGATCGGCCGTTGTGGGAGTTCTACTGCCGCAATCGCATGCTGCAGGACTTCGTCAGCGGCATGACCGATCAGCTCGCCCAGGACGAGTACCGCGCGTTGTCGGCGCTGTAGCCGCACGGTTCGCGCGAGGGGTACGGCTTTCGTATGTTGAGTAGGCGATAAATAAGCAGGTTGCAGCGATGAAGCCCAACGCATCATGGCAATGACTGTTGGGCTTCGCTGCGCTCAGCGCCAACCTACCGGTGTGCAACTCCTGCAACCCGTAACGGGGGACATAGCCTTTTCGTAAGGTGCGCATAGCGCATCCTGCGTCGGGACCGTGTCGGGGAAGCGCTCCGCGCGCCTCGATCGCGCATCCGGTCGCTTCGCTTGGTACGCACATTGCTATGCGCTGGTGCAGCAGTTGGCGTGAAAGCCCTCGAATGGCGCACGCACGAAGTCCGGATATTTCTATAACTTATTGAAAAATAAGGTTATTGACGCAATTGGTGCGTCAATGCTCCGGCTTCGCGGCTGCAGGTGACGGTGAGTGGCTGTGCCTGAATGATGCATTTCAGTGCGTCATGCGGAGGCCTCTTTCCGTTTTGGTGCGTTCTACCCGGTGAGGCTGTAGCAATCGAATGGAAAACCTCGACAGCGCTGTGGAAACCCTGATCCACGGCTCGAATACGCTCTTCATCCTGATGGGCGCCGTCATGGTGCTGGCGATGCACGCCGGCTTCGCCTTTCTCGAAGTCGGCACCGTGCGGCTGAAGAATCAGGTCAATGCGTTATCGAAGATCATCATGGATTTCGCCGTATCCGCGCTGGCCTATTTCTTCATCGGCTACTGGATCGCCTACGGCGTGACCTTCATGCAGCCGGCCGAGCAACTGGTGGCCGATCATGGCTACGGTCTGGTGAAGTTCTTCTTCCTGCTCACCTTCGCCGCGGCGATCCCGGCGATCATCTCGGGCGGCATCGCCGAACGCGCACGCTTTGGCCCGCAACTGTGCGCGACCCTGCTGATCGTCGCCTTCGTCTATCCGTTCTTCGAAGGGATCATCTGGAACGGCAATTTCGGCCTTCAGGGCTGGCTGGAGCACCGTTTCGGTGCAGGCTTCCATGATTTCGCCGGCTCCGTCGTGGTGCATGGCATGGGCGGCTGGCTGGCTTTCGGGGCGGTGATCCTGCTCGGCCGGCGCAACGGCCGTTATCGCGATGGCCGCCTGGTGGCGTTCGCGCCGTCGAACATTCCGTTCCTGGCGCTGGGCTCGTGGATTCTCATCGTCGGCTGGTTCGGCTTCAACGTGATGAGCGCCCAGACCATCGAAGGCATCAGCGGCCTGGTGGCGGTCAATTCGTTGATGGCGATGGTGGGCGGTACCGCCGCGGCCTGGCTGGTCGGGCGCAACGACCCGGGGTTTCTGCACAACGGCCCGCTGGCCGGGCTGGTGGCGATTTGCGCCGGTTCCGACCTGATGCATCCCGTGGGTGCGCTGGTCACCGGTGCGCTGGCCGGGGCGCTGTTCGTCTGGGCCTTTACCGCGACGCAGAACCGCTGGAAGATCGACGACGTGTTGGGTGTTTGGCCGCTGCACGGTCTTTGCGGCATCTGGGGCGGTATTGCCTGCGGCATCTTCGGGCAACAGGCGCTGGGCGGACTCGGCGGCATCAGCCTGGCCAGCCAACTGGTCGGCAGCGCACTGGGCACGCTGGTGGCGCTCGTCGGTGGCTTCCTGGTCTACGGGCTGCTCAAGGTTTCGTTGGGTATCCGGCTGAGCCAGGAAGACGAATACAACGGCGCCGACCTCTCGATTCACCGGATCGGCGCGCTCAGCCACGACTGAGCGCTCAATAGCCCCGCGTGCGCTGCACCCGGTGCGCCAGCGGGCGGTCGTCGCGCAATGCCTGCAGGTTCTGCGCGACGATCCGCGCGGCGCTGCGCAGGTCGGTCGCGGCGGCTACGTGCGGCAGCAGCATCACCTTCGGGTGATGCCAGAACGGGTGATCCGCCGGCAAGGGTTCGCTGCGGAACACGTCGAGCACGGCCTGGCCGACCTGGCCGTTGTCCAGCGCCCGCAGCAGGTCCGCTTCCACGACGTGCGCGCCGCGCGCCAGGTTGACCAGCCCGGCGCCGGGACGCAGGGCATCGAAGAAGCGCTGATTCAGCAGGTCGGTGGTCTGCACCGTCAGTGGCAGCAGGTTGATCACGATATCGCTGCGCCCCAGCAGCGCCCACAACGCCGCCATGCCGCTGTGCAAAGGCATGCCTTCGACGCTGCCGCCATGCAGGTTCCAACCCTCCACGCGATAGCCCAGGGCGAGCAGGCGCCCGGCGCAGGCGCGCCCCATCTGGCCCATGCCCAGCAGCGTCACCTGGATCTCGTCGGCGCGTCGTTGCGCCAGCGGGCGCCAGGTGCCCGTGTGCTGCTGGCGTGCGTAAGCGAAGAAGTCGCGGTGCAGCGAAAGAGTCGCCCAGAGCGCGGTTTCGGCCATGGCGGCGTTCATCGCCGGATCGACCATGCGCGTGACCGGCACATCGGCAGGCAGGCTCGGATCGGCCAGCAGGCGGTCCACGCCGGCCCACAGTGACTGGATCAGGCGCAGGTTCGTCAGGCCCTGCAGCGAGCCGGGCAGGGGATTGGCCACCACGGCTGCGTCGATCCGCGCGGCGATCTCCGGCGTGGCGCTCAGATGCCAGCGGGCATCGGGAAAGGCCTCCTGCAGTGCCGCGCGCCAGGCGTCCCTCTCGTCATCGTCGAAGCTGCCGCAGAGCAGTATGTCCATGGGTTCGTCGTTCCTCCGTTCGCGTCGTTGCCGCGGAACTGTAGTCAGCCGCGCGGCCTCTGAATGTTCATGCATTGGAACACGTGCAGCACGTGCTTTCAGCCTTGTCTCAAGCGCATGGAGGACACCATGGAACTACCCAACAAAGACCTGGGCACCCTGTTCGATCAGCTCGGCCTGGCGTCCGACCCGGCCAGTATCGATGCCTTTATCGCCACGCATTCGCCGTTGCCGGAAGGCGTCAGGCTGGCCGATGCGCCGTTCTGGAACGAGTCGCAGCGGGCGCTGCTGCGGGACGAATGGATAGAGGATGCGGAGTGGGCGCCGATCGTCGACGAACTCAACGTGCGGCTGCACGAGCGGTAGGCTGTGCCCAGCGGACGGCCGCCGTAGCGTCGATGATCGCCAGCAAGCCGGCTCTCATCAAACCTAAAATAACCATTTGTTTTTATTGGATAAATTTTAGAGATTTCGCCAGTTCGCAGGGTGGGCAACGGCGAAGCCTTG
>NZ_JADDIX010000094.1:0-30022 GCF_015070855.1 Pseudomonas lopnurensis | reverse complement strand
GCCCGCTTGCGGGCGATCGGCCGCAACGCCGATGATCGCCGGCAAGGAATCGGCGTCCCCCCGGGCTCCTGCGGGCGCGGTGTGCACAGGCGCTTTCTCGGGGCTGCACCCTGCTTGCTGCGCGACAGCGCTGCGGCGAAGACGCGCAGGCCCCTCCTACAGCAATGCCCAGTGAGTTAACAAACTAACCAGGCATGACACTAGAGACCCAGCATCAGGCGGATCGCCAGGCCTACGGCGATGCTCAGGGTGAAGCTGAGCAGGGTGCCGAGCAGCACGTATTCGCTGCGCTGACGGTTGTTGCGGCCTTTGAGTTCGTTGAAGCGCAGGATGCTTTTCGCCGTGAGCAGAAAGCCGATGGCCTGCCACTGGGCGAGCAGCACCAGGGTCAGGATCAAGCCGCGCTCCAGATAGCCGACGAAGGCGCCGCCGTTGACCAGCGAATCGTCGCTGCCGATGCGCTCCTGCCAGGGCCTGAGCATGGCGCCGATCAGCCCGGACGCCGGAGCCAGCACCAATAGGTAACCAAGCAGGATCAGCAGATTGCGCGTATCGGCCTGGCCGCCGAGATAGGCCGGCACGGCCTGCCAGAGGCCTTCGCGGGTCAGCCACAATGCGACGAGCGTCAGCAGCGCGGCGAGCTGCTCCAGCAGAAAACTGCGCGCCGAGCGCTGCGGACCTGCCGCCCAGCCAGCGACCAGGATGCGTATCAGCACCACCAGCAAGGCGGCCAGGCCGGCCGGCGCCGGATCGCTGCGTAGCACCCCGAGGATCAGCAGTACCGCAAGCCCCTGGGCCAGCCCCAGTAGGTACAGCTCGGGGCTGCGCCAGCTGCTAGGTGCATCCTGCAGGCGTCGCCGCAATGGCAGGAGGAAATCCAGGGCGACATGGGCCAGCAGCAGCCACAGCAGCAGCGTGATCGAATCAGGCATCGTCGAGCTCCTTCAGCCACTCGCGCGCGCAGGCCAGGTAACGATCGACCAGCCGCGCATCGGCACGCTGCAGCGCCTTGGTCACCGTCACCCGTGACTTGCCCAATTGCTCGGCGATGCGGCGCTGGTCCAGGCCGCGGGTCAGGTGCAGGTAGTAGGTCTGGGCCTCCACGGGCGTCCAGCGCTCGATGATGGCCTCGATGAAAGCCGTGGGCAGTTCGGCGTACTTGAGCAGTTGCGGAACGCTGCTGAACAGGCGGAAGGTGTCCTTCTTCATCCCGTCCAGGCCCTGGCCGGACAGCACGAACGCCTCGCCATATACCTGGGCATCGCTTTCGGCCCGGCCGATGCCTAGCGCCAGGCGTGCATCCCAGCGTTCGCCCGCCGGACTGGCGGCGATCAGGCCGGCGCGCAGGGCGAGCGCGCAGTCGAAGGCCGGCTCCGCGTGCCGCATGACCAACTGGAAGCCATCGCCGCGAAAGGTCTCGACCTGGGCGTCGTAACGTTCACCCAGCGCTGCCAGCAGCGTCTTGAGGCAGGCGAGGAACGCCTCGGTGTCGTGCATCGCGCGTGAGTCGATCAGATCGCCTGTGAGTACCGCCATCGGGTTCATCGGAGGGGCCGTTGTCTGAAAAGGGCACGTGAGGCAAAAGTAGCCTAATAAGGCAACTAGCGCAAAAGTAGCTTTTAAAAGCTACCGGATGCGATGGCTGGCGAGCCCGATGCCATGTTCCTGGCCCGGCAGGCCGTCTAGAATCCATGTCTCTGTGCGACCAAGGACCCCAGCCATGACCCAGCCGACCCCCGGCGACCTCGATATCGATGCGCGCTATGCCTGCGCGAAGGCCCTGGCGCTCGAAGCCGCGCGACTGGGCATGGACTTCTATCGGCGCCGCGAGGCGCTGGCCGTCGAGCACAAGGGCAGCGACCGGCAGGACGTGGTCAGCATTGCCGACAAGCGGATCGAAGACTTCATTCGTACGCGGCTCGCCGAGCGCTTTCCCGAGGATGGCTTTCTCGGCGAGGAAAGCGGTTCGACCGATCTGAACGCGCGCTGCGTCTGGGTGATCGACCCCATCGATGGCACCGCCTGCTTCGTCAACGGTCTGCATAACTGGTGCGTGTCGGTCGGCCTGCTGATCGATGGCCAACCCCACGTCGGGGCGATCGCCGATCCCAACCACGACGAGCTCTTCCACGGCTGCCTGGGCAAGGGCGCCTTCGTCAACGACACCCCGCTCGAGGTCAGTTCCGCCACCCATGTGCGCGAGGGGTTGACCGGTGCCGGCACCTTCCACCCGCGTGGCAAGGAACATTTCATTCCCTTCCTGGAAAAGCTGCTGGGCGAGGGCGGCATGTTCATCCGCAACGGTTCCGGGGCACTGATGACCGCGTACGTGGCCGCCGGACGCCTCATCGGTTACTACGAAACCCAGCTCAAGAGCTGGGACTGCCTGGCCGGCCTGGTGCTGGTGAAGGAGGCCGGTGGCCTGGTGAACGATTTCTTTCGTAATGACGGCCTGCTGGACGGCAACCCCTATCTGGTCGCCGCGCCAGGCGTGTATCGGCAGCTGGCGCAGCTGATCGGGCCGTCGCTGGACGGTTGATCGGCGCGGCGGCACCTTGCGTTCGTCGCCCATGCATTGCATCGACCCGGCAGGACGAGCAGCCTGTGCTATACCGTCCAGACGCGACGAGGGGCCGCTAGCGGCCCGACCAACCACAGGGGGGAATCGGCCTTTCCATCGGCCTGCCGGACCCGCGTTTCGGCCCGATGGATGCCTGAGACAGCGAGGTAACGATCATGACCATGATGCAATGCACCTACCGTGACCACACCATCACCGCCGAGGTGCTGGAATATCCCGACACTCCGACGCCCTGGGCAGGCGGCTGCCGTATCACCGATCCATCCGGGCATGTCACCCGCCGCCTGCCACTGCCGCTGGAACATGCCCTCATGGATGAGCTGGACAAGGCCCAGCGCCTGTCCATCGCCCATGGCAAATGGCTGGTGGACCAGCATCTCGATCACGGGCGACAGCTGTTCCCGCAGGCGGCGTAACAGCAGGCAGCGATTCGCTTCGCGCGCTGGATGGGGTCATGTCTGGCGCGTTTTTTTGCTGAGTGCTGGTGATGTCGGGCTGGGGAAGGTTGCTGCAGTCACCCGAAACTTCACCGCCTGCCTCGCCCTGCTTCTGCGCAGAATATTTTCTACCGCCGCTGATCCGTCACGGTTCACGCCAGCATCGGCTGCAATCCTGCCAAGTTCCGGATAGCAAAGCGAAAAAATCCTTGGCCGCAACGAAAGGTCCGGCGACGTTTTGCTCATTGCTTAATACGCGAAACGGTGGCATAGCTGTTACCAAGCCACCCGCAAGGGTGGTGCTCATAAGCGGAAGTAAGGACGACTTATGCAAATCCAGGTTCACAGCGATAACCACATCGAAGGCAGTGCCCGTCTGGTCGATTGGGTCAGTGCCAGTGTCGCCAGCAAGCTGGACCGTTTCGACGACGAGCTGACGCGCGTCGTCGTCCACCTGAACGACGAAAACGGCGAAAAGGCCGGCGCCCATGACAAGCGTTGCCAGATCGAGGCTCGGCCGAAGGGCCTGCAGCCGATCTCCGTGACGCACAAGGCCGAGTCGCTGGAATTGGCCATCGACGGTGCTGTCGACAAGCTCGCGAACGCCCTCAATCACCAGTTCGGCAAGTTGCGCAGCAAGCGCTCCGCGGCACAGCCGCAAGTGGCTGGCGGTGGTGCAGGCCGCGATGCGCTGCTCGAGGAAGACTTCATGGCGGACGAACAGCTGCGCAACTCATAAAACCCGGAAAAGGGCCTTCCTGGCGGAAGGCCCTTTGCGCTTCAGACCAGCAGTTCCGGCGGTATCGTGCCGCCATGTTCGGCCAGTTTCTTCATGACCGCCCGGTGCAACCACATGTTCATCTGCGCCGAGTCGGCCATTTGTTCCGCTGGGCAGCCCAGCTCCGTGGCGAGCTGCCTGCGTGATTCCAGGCTGCTGTCCAGGCCCAGCAACTTCAGCAGATCGACGATCGACGTACGCCAGTTGAGCGCCTCCGGGTGCTGGGCGGCCGCGGCTTCGAGCTGTGTCACCACATCCACTCCGCGCGCGCTGGCCGCCGAGCGGTTCAGATCCATGTTCGGTGCGATGGTCGCGTTGGATGTGGCCGATGGCCTGTCGTTGGGCAGTGTGGCGCCCTCGGCGCTCGACAACCTGGCCTCTGCAGGTGGCACGTCGGCCTTGCTTTGCGCCTCGTTGGATACGTCACCGAAGCCGAGCTTCGCCTTGATCGAATCGAAAAGCCCCATGGCTCATGTCTCCTGGCTGTTGATCGTGACTATTGGACAGCCGTGTGCGGGGAGCCATTCGGGGCCGTAGGTCGGTTGGGCGTTGCATCCGTTCGTGGCGGATGCGGTGGCTGGCTGGCAAGATGCGCACTCGGCCAACCCAGGCTTTCCCTGCTGTCGAGAATTGACGATGAAACTCGCGATTTACCAGATCGACGCCTTCACCCACGAGCGCTTCAAGGGCAACCCGGCCGCCGTGGTGCCGCTGGATCGGTGGTTGAGCGATGCGCAGATGCAGGCCATCGCCGCGGAGAACAACCTGTCGGAAACCGCCTTTTTCGTCCGTGAGGCGGATGGCGCTTTCCATATCCGCTGGTTTTCGCCGCTGGCCGAAATCGACTTCTGCGGCCATGCGACCCTGGCCAGCGCCTTCGTCATCATCGAGCAGCGGATCGCCGCGGCGCCGCTGACCTTCCGCGCCGCGGCGGTGGGCGACATCGGCGTCGTGCGCCGCGCCGATGGCCTGCTGGAAATGAGTTTCCCCAACCGCGCGCCGGAGCCGGTCGCCGAGCCGCCGCAGGCATTGCTGGATGCGCTGAACCTGGCGCCCGAATGCGTGTTGCGGAATCGCCAGGCCTGGTTCGTCGTCTATTCCAGCGAAGAGCAGGTGCGTGCCGCGGCGCCCGATCTGCAGGCGTTGAAGGTGCTGGCGCCGCTGGATGTGGTGGTCACCGCGCCGGGTAGCCAGCAGGACTTCACCTCGCGCTATTTCTGGCCCGCCAATGGCGGCGATGAAGATCCGGTCACCGGCTCGATCCATGCCGGCCTCGTACCCTATTGGGCCGCGCGTCTGGGCAAATCGTCACTCGTCGCCCTGCAGGCCTCGCGGCGCAGCGGGCTGCTGTACTGCCGTGTCGAGGATGATCGCGTCTTCGTCGCCGGCGCGGCGGTGCAGTACCTGCAGGGGCAAATCGAGATCTGAGGGCTCGACGGCGCGATCAGCCCGTGCTTGCCATAATGCTGTTCACTTAAAGCCACAAAGTAGGTGCAGGATCTCATGTAGGAGCGGGCTATGCCCGCGATTCGCGCGCATGGCGCGCTCCTACGAAGTCTCTGCTTGTCTGAACGGCATTAGCACGCTGCCGGGCCTTCACGTTCGCCAATTTAAGGCCTAACGCTCGATCGCTTCAGAACGACTTGATCATCCTGCCCAGCAATTCCATCGCCTTCTCGCTGCGCGTATCCCAGGGGTGGCCATGGTTCAGCCGGGCGCAATTGCGAAAGCGCCGGGTCGCCGAGAAGATCGGCCCCGGCGCCAGGCTGATGCCCTGGGCGAGGGCCAGTTGCAACAGCTGCAGCGAATCCACCTGCTCGGGAAACTCGAACCAGAGGAAGTAGCCGCCGCTGGGGCGCGTCACCCGGGTGCTGGCCGGGAAGTGGCGCGCGGCGGAGGCGAGCATCGCGCCCTGTTGCATCTCCAGGACGTGGCGCAGTTTGCGCAGGTGGCGGTCGTAACCGCCGTGCTGCAGGTAATCGGCGATGGCCGCCTGCGCGGGTACGGACGGGGAAATGGTGGTCATCAGCTTGAGCCGGGCGATCTGCTCGGCATAGCGTCCACCCGCGACCCAGCCCACCCGGTAGCCGGGCGCGAGGCTCTTGGAGAAGGAGCCGCAGTGCATCACCAGGCCTTCGCGGTCGTGGCTCTTGACCGGCTTGGGCGGTTCGCGGGTGAAGTACAGCTCGGCGTAGACGTCGTCCTCGATCAGGGGCACCCGATGCCGCTGCAGCAGGTCGTAGAGCTGCTGTTTCTTCGCCTCGCCCATGCTCGCGCCGAGCGGGTTCTGCAGGCTGCTCATGAACCAGCAGGCCTTGATCGGCAGGTGCGCGAGGCTGTCGGCCAGGATGTCGAGGTCGATGCCCTCGCGCGGGTGCAGCGGAATCTCCACCGCCTTGAGCTTGAGCCGTTCCAGTACCTGGAGGGTGGCATAGAAGGCCGGGGCCTCGATGGCCACCAGGTCGCCCGGCTCGGTCACCACTTGCAGGCAGAGGTTCAGCGCCTCCATGGCGCCGGTGGTGATCACCAGTTCGTCCATCGGCAGCATCACCCCGCTGACCATGTAGCGCAGGGCGATCTGCCGGCGCAGGTCGGGGTTGCCGGCGGTCATCTGGGCGATCACCTCGCGCGCCGGCAGGTCGCGCACGCGCTGTGCCATCGAGCGCGCCAGGCGCTGCAGGGGGAACAGTTCGGGGCTGGGGAAGGCCGAGCCGAAGGGGACGGTGTCCGGGTCGCGCAGCGAGGCGAGCACCGAGAACACCAGCTCGCTGACGCCGACCTCGGTGGTTTGCGCGGGCCGTGCGCTGATGTCCGGCTCGTGCAGCGGACGCTTGGCGTGCTCGCGGACGAAATAGCCCGAGCGCGCCCGGGCCTGGATCAGCCCGCGGTCTTCCAGCAGGTAGTAGGCCTGAAACACCGTGGACGGACTGACACCGTAGGTGCGGCTGGCATGGCGCACCGAGGGCACCTTTTCCCCTGGCGCCAGCACGCCGCTGCGGATCAGTTCGGCAATCTCGTCGGCGAATTTCTCGTAGCGCTTCATCTGCTTCTGTCGTGGCGGAAGGCCGGCCAAGTCTACTGCGGCGCCCGGCTCGGCGCGACGAAGGTGCTCGGCGTGCTCACCCGGCTGGCGGGGTCGGCGACGTCGCTGACCTCGAAGCGCAGCTCGCGGCTGAACCCCTGGGTCTCGTCGAGCAGCGTCACGCTGACCGGCAGGTCGGCGATCTCGCCGGGTGCCAGGCCGATCTGCCGCTGGCCATGCAGCTCGAACGGACCATCGCCCAGGGCGAGCGCATACTGGCGCGGCTGCTGGGTCTTGTTGATGAGCTTGAGGCGGTACATGTTCTCGATCTGCCCCTGGATGTTCTCGCGGAACAGCGTGCGATCCTTGGTGACGTCCAGCGACAGCTGCGGCCGGGCCTCCAGTGCCCAGACGAAGGCGGCGATCATCGCCGTCATCGCCACGGCATAGCCCACCAGGCGCGGGCGCAGGAAGCGCGTGGCGCCGCCTTGCAGCGCGCGTTCCGAGGTGTAGCGCAGCAGGCTGCGGGCGTAGCCCATCCTGTCCATGACGCTGTCGCAGACGTCGATGCAGGCGCCGCAGCTGATGCAGTCCAGCTGCAGGCCGTCGCGGATGTCGATGCCGGTGGGGCAGACCTGCACGCACAGCGTGCAGTCGATGCAGTCGCCCAGGTTCTGCGCGCGCGGGTCGCTGCCCTTGCGCCGCGCGCCACGGTTCTCGCCCCGGGTGGCATCGTAGGAGACCACCAGGGTGTCGGCATCGAACATCACGCTCTGAAAGCGCGAGTAGGGGCACATGTGCAGGCACACCTGCTCGCGCAGCCAGCCGGCGTTGACGTAGGTCGCGGCGGTGAAGAACAGCAGCCAGAACGCGCTGGCCGAACCGAGCTCGAAGCGGGCGAGATCGCCGACCAGTTCGCGCACCGGGGTGAAATAACCGACGAAGGCCAGCGCGGTGGTCAGGCTGATCGCCAGCCACAGGCCGTGCTTGGCGGTGCGGCGCAGCAGCTTGCCGGCCGACCAGGGCGCGGCGTCCAGCCTGATGCGCTGGTGGCGGTCGCCCTCGGTGATTTTCTCCACCCACATGAACATCCAGGTCCAGCTGCTCTGCGGGCAGGCGTAGCCGCACCAGATGCGTCCAGCCAGCACGGTGATGAAGAACAGGCCGAAGGCGGCGATGATCAGCAACCCGGAGAGCAGGATGAAATCCTGCGGCCAGAAGGTCGCGCCGAAGATGTGGAATTGCTGCCTGCCCAGGTCCCACAGCACCGCCTGGCGACCGTTCCAGTTCAGCCAGACGGTGCCGAAGTAGAGCAGCATCAGCAGGCCGCCGCCCAGCAGGCGCAGGTTGCGGAAACGTCCGCTGAAACTGCGCGTATGAATGGGCCCGCCGCTCTGCGCGGGCGTCAGGCGGATCGGTTGGCTGGGATCAACGGTTTCGATGATCTGCGCGGGTATGCGGTCGGTCATTGGTTTCGCCCCGTAGGCTTTTCAGGCGAGCGGATGATCGACGGCGAGGTGTTTTTATAACAGGCTCAGTTTTAGCGTAGAAATACGGATCAGATAAAGCTTGAGAACGCCTGTCAGGCTCCTCGGGGGGGCGTGATTGACCTGTATCGGCGAAATCATCCGCGATCCGACTGATACGTGTTTTTCGTGCGCATCTGCACCTGTTGCGTGGCGGAACCTGAGGCCATAGTCGATACCTTTTTGCCATTCAGCGAAGGGGGGATGCCATGTATCACGACGAACGCTTCCAGTGGCTGGAGGCAGTCCGATGATCATCAAGGGCCTGACCTGGCTGGTGTTGCTGCAACTGGTCGGTGGCATGGTCAATCTCGTGGTCCCGGCATTGCCGGGGCCGATCATCGGCATGCTGCTGCTGTTCGGTCTGTTGCTGCTGCGGCGCGGCATTCCCGAGTCGCTGGAGAAGACTGCCGCGTTGCTGCTGCAGTACCTGCCGCTGCTGCTGATCGTGCCGGCGGCCGGCATCATGACCAGCGGCGCCGCGCTGCTGGACGACCTGCCCGCCATCGCGGCGGGCCTGGTGCTGTCGCTGCTGGTCACCGTGCCGCTCTGTGGCTGGCTGATGCAGTGGCTCATTCGCCGGCAGGAACGCCAGCAGGAGGACCGGGCATGAGCGTGCTCGACATGCGCGCGGTCTGGACGACGCTGGTGGCGCACCCGCTGTTTTCCGTGGCGCTGACGCTGATCGCCTTCCAGCTGGCGCTCGCGCTGTACCGGCGCAGCGGCTGGCTGGTGCTGCAACCGGTGATGGTGGGCATGCTGCTGGTGGTCGCCACGCTGACGCTGGTCGGCGTGGATTATGCGCGCTACCGCGAGGGCGCCTCGCTGATCGCCATGCTGCTGGGCCCGGCGACGGTGGCGCTGGCGGTACCGCTGTATCGCCATCTGAGACGCATCCAGCAATTGTTCTGGCCGATCCTCGTCACCCTGCTGGTCGGCGGCGTGCTCTGCGTGGCGCTGACCCTGCTGATCGCCTGGGCGCTGGGCGCGCAGCTGCCGGTGCTGATGAGCCTGGCGCCGAAATCCGCGACCATGCCGATCGCCATGCTGGTGGCCGAGCAACTCGGCGGCATGGCCTCGCTGGCGGCGGTGTTCGTCATGCTCACCGGCGTCATCGGTACCGCGCTGGCGCCGCTGCTGCTGCGCTGGGCGGGCGTCGAGCATCCGGCGGCGCGTGGTCTGAGCTACGGCATCAATGCCCACGCGATCGGCACGGCCAGGGCGCTGGAGGAGGGCGACGAGTGCGGTGCCTTCGCCGCGCTGGGGATGAGCCTGCTGGGCATCCTGATCGCGTTGTTGCTGCCGTTCGCCCTGGGGTGAGTGGGGCGGTGGAACATCCAGGCGGTGAAAGAGGGTAGGGATAAGAGCGATGCTAGAGCCGGCGGCGGACTTTCCCGCGCGTTTGCGGCGATAATGCGCGCCGCAACCGACCTGTGAGGAACCGTCATGCTGGTATTCGAGATCGAACCGATGAGCGCCGAGCGTTACCGCCAGCAGACGCGGCGCAGCACGCTGATCGTCATCGCGACCTTCGCGGTGCTGGCCATGGGGCTGGCAACGGCGGCGGTGGCGCTGTTCGGCGAACCGGGTGGCGACAACCTGCGCTGGAACATCGCTGGCGTGCTGGCCGGCCTGCTGCTGACGGTGGCACTGGTGCGCAAGCTGTTCTGGCAGCAGCCGTGGATGGCCGCGGCGGCCTACGGCTGGCGGCTCAAGCGCAGCCTGATGAGCATCACCAACCTGATGCACCACGTGAAAGCCGGCGTCGCCGCGCAGGATCCCTCGGCCATGCGGTTGCTGCGCTTCTACCACCTGGGCATGACGCAGATGCATCAGCTGGATGCGAATTCCAGCGCCCTCAGCGAGATGGTCCCGGAGATCGACCGGCACCGCGAGGCCATGGAGGCGCTCGGCATGGACACCGACCAGCGCCGACTGGATTCCACCTGGCTGGAATCGGTGAAACGGTTCGACGCCGTCCGCTAGGGTCTGTTGACGTTCGCGGCTCGCGCTGAAACGTCAACAGACCCTAAGTTTCATCCGCCAGCACGCGGCCCGACATTGCATTGGCGGGATGCACGCCTAGGATTAAACGACGTGCGATCCGCAGCGTCGGCATGTTCGAGCGGTTCCGGCGTAGCGAATGCGGCGACAGGCTGAAGCGCGCCGATGAGGGTTTCGACGAGGCCGTGGCGTTTCCGTGCCAGTCCTGAAGCCCATTCGTGCAGGCTGCCTTTGTATCGAATGTATCGATATTTATTGGCATAAAATTGCAACCATCCAAAGATAGGTCGAATACATGATGCGTCCCGTCAATCTGAGGGATCACCATGATCCTCGAAACGACGCGCGCCCGGCGTTTTCACACGCCATGCTTGTTCACCGATAGACATTTCCATTCACCCGAAGAGGAAGACCCAGATGGCGAAGATTCTCGTGCTGTATCACTCGATGTACGGCCACATCGAAACCATGGCCAACGCGGTGGCCGAAGGGGCGCGCCGTGTAGCGGGCGCCGAGGTGGTCGTCAAGCGCGTACCGGAAACCATGCCGGAAGATGTCTTCCGGAATGCCGGCGGCAAGGTCGAGCAGGCCGCCGCGGTGGCCGATCCGGCCGAGCTGCCGGAGTACGATGCGATCATCTTCGGTACGCCGACCCGCTTCGGCAACATGTCCGGGCAGATGCGCAATTTCCTCGACCGGACCGGCGGTCTCTGGGCCAAGGGTGCGCTGCATGGCAAGGTCGCCAGCGTGTTCACGTCGACCGGCACCGGCGGTGGCCAGGAAATGACCATCACCTCCACCTGGACCACCCTGGCACACCACGGGATGATCCTCGTGCCGACCGGCTACGGCATCAGCGAATTCTTCGATATCTCCGAGACCAATGGCGGCACGCCCTATGGCGCCTCGACCATTGCCGGCGGCGACGGCTCCCGCCAGCCGTCCGAGAAGGAGCTGACCATCGCCCGATTCCAGGGTGAGCACGTGGCCAGGATCGCCGGCAAGCTGAACGGTTGAATGGCCGAGGCGGCGCNCGCCGCGCCAACGGGCTCGTCATGGCAGCCCTATCTCGGCGTCAGCAACAAGCCGTACATCAACTCATCGACATAGCCCTCGTCGCCCGCGCGCTTGTACGCCGACCGCTGGGTGCCTTCATGGTCGAAACCGAAGCGTTCGTAGAAGGCGATCGCCCGTGGGTTGTCCGCCTCGACCGTCAGTTCGACCCGGCTGATGCCCGCGGCGTGCAGCCGGGCCAGGGCATCCGCCATCATCCTGTGCGCCACACCGTGACCTTTCGCTTCCGGCGCCACCGCCAGCGTACCCAGGTAGGCGACGTGTGCGGCGCGACCGATATGGCGTTGCGCCTTGTAGAAGCCCTGGACCGTCCCTGCGACCTCGAACACGTAGAAGCAGCCGCTCTCGAACAGCGGGTCGAAGACCTTGGCGAAAACCTCGCGTGGCATCGGATCGAAGCCGAGAAAGGGCAGCACTTCCTCGTGCATGTAAATGTCGTAAACGCGGTCGAAATCGGCTGGCGTGGCGAGTCGGCGCATGCGCTTCTCCAGAGTGGCTGTTCGGCTGCCGATCAGGGGCAGGTCGTGCGCGCCCCTGTGGGACGCAAGGCAGGGCGAGGATAGCCAATGGCGGCAGCGGCCCGCCATGTCGCGAGATCGAGCGGGCATGATCCGCCGAAGCGATCATCCAGCCAGGCGAATCCACGGCTGGAACGCCGATCCACCCGCTGCATGCGCAGCGCAGCATTCTTTTCCGGCGCGGCCTCTGGTTTGTACCTGGCCAGGCGATTCATACTCGGCACGCGAACCGCTCGACGATGACCGGGCGAGCGGTTCGCCAAACGCCCGCATGCCTGGAAAAAATGAATGAAATGGATGTACCTGCTCGGTTTGTTCGCCGGCTTTTCGCTTCCTTGTACTGCTGCCGAAACCGTTTCCCCTGCGCTGGATGACAAGCCGGCTTTCATCGACAGCCTGATCGAGCGAATGACCCTCGAGGAAAAGATCGGCCAACTGCGGCTGATCAGCATCGGCGGGGACATGCCGCGGCCACGGATTCTCCAGGAGCTGGCGGCGGGGCAGATCGGCGGGACCTTCAACACGGTCACCCGCCATGACAATCGCCCCATGCAGGAGGCCGCGTTGCGCAGCCGGATGCGGATTCCGATCTTCTTCGCCTACGACGTGGTGCACGGCCACCGGACGATCTTTCCCATCGGGCTGGGACTGGCGTCGAGCTGGGATCTGGATACGATCGCCCGCAGCGGCCGGGTGGCGGCCATCGAGGCCAGCGCCGACGGCCTGGACATGACCTTCGCGCCTTCCGTCGACATTTCCCGCGACCCGCGCTGGGGACGTATCTCAGAAGGCTTCGGCGAGGACCCCTACCTGGTGTCGGAAATCGCCCGCACCATGGTCGAGGCCTACCAGGGCGAGTCGCCCGCGGCGCCGGACAGCATCACCGCCAGCGTCAAGCATTTCGCCCTCTACGGTGCGGTCGAGGGCGGGCGCGACTACAACGTGGTGGACATGAGCCCGATGCGCATGCACCAGGATTTCCTGCCGCCGTACCGTGCCGCCATCGATGCCGGCGCCGGCGGGGTGATGGTGGCGCTGAACGCCATCAACGGTGTGCCGGCGAGCGCCAACAGCTGGTTGCTGCGGGACCTGCTGCGCCGCGACTGGGGTTTTCGCGGGATGACCGTCAGCGACCATGGCGCGATCAGCGAGCTGCTGCGCCATGGCGTCGCGCGCGACGGTCGCGAGGCGGCCAGGTTGGCGATCGAGGCCGGCATCGACATGAGCATGGCCGACTCGCTGTATCGAGACGAACTGCCGGGGTTGGTGCAGGCGGGCGAAGTCGAGATCGGCGTGATCGACGCGGCCGTGCGCGAGGTGCTGGGCGCCAAGTACGACATGGGGCTGTTCCACGATCCGTTCCGGCGCATCGGCGTCGCCGAGGACGACCCGCAGGACGTCAACGCCGAAAGCCGGCTGCATCGCGCTGCCGCAAGGGCGGTTGCGCGCCAGTCGCTCGTGCTGCTGGAAAACCGCGGCGAGACCCTGCCCCTGGAGAAGCGCGGCACCATCGCGCTGGTCGGGCCGCTGGCGGATTCTCCGGTCGACATGCTCGGCAGCTGGTCCGCAGCCGGCGTCGCCCGGCAAGCGGTGACCCTGCGCCAGGGCATGCGCGAGGCGCTGGGCGACGCGGCGGTACTGCTCCATGCGCGAGGGGCCAACGTGACCGACGATGCGCACATGGTCGACTATCTGAATTTCCTCAACTGGGACGCCCCCGAGGTCGTGCAGGACCCGCGTTCCCCCGCCGAGATGATCGCCGAAGCCCTTGCCGCCGCCGAAAAGGCCGACGTGATCGTCGCCGCGGTGGGTGAATCGCGCGGCATGTCACACGAGTCGTCGAGCCGCACCAGCCTGCAGCTGCCACCCAGCCAGCAGCGCTTGCTCGACGCGCTGAAAGGTACCGGCAAGCCGCTGGTGCTGGTGCTGATGAACGGTCGGCCGCTGGAGCTCGGCTGGGCGAAGGCCAATGCCGATGCGGTCCTGGAAACCTGGTTCAGCGGCACCGAGGGCGGCCATGCCATCGCCGACGTACTGTTCGGCGACTACAACCCCTCGGGCAAGCTGCCGATCAGCTTCCCGCGCTCGGTGGGGCAGATTCCGACCTATTACAACCATCTTCGCGTCGGCCGGCCGTTCGTCGAGGGCAAGCCGGGCAACTATACGTCGCAGTATTTCGAAGAGCCCACCGGGCCGCTGTACCCGTTCGGCTACGGCTTGAGTTATACCCGCTTCCAGATCTCCGATGTCCGCTTGTCGAGCGCCAGCCTGCCTCGCCGGGGCAGGTTGCAGGCGAGCGTGAAGGTGAGGAACATCGGTCGGCGCGACGGCGCAACCGTGGTCCAGCTGTATATCCAGGACCTCGTGGCGTCGGTGATCCGCCCGGTAAAAGAGCTCAAGGCCTTTCGCAAGGTCATGCTCAAGGCCGGCGAAGAGCGGGAAATCCGTTTCAGCATCGATGAGGACGACCTGAAATTCGTCAATGCGCAGCTGCAGAGGGTGGCCGAGCCGGGTGAATTCGAGGTGCAGATCGGTCTCGACTCGCAGCATGTGCAGCGCCGGCGGTTCGAGTTGCAGTGACTCGTGCAGGCCTGGCCTGAGCCCGCTGCGCGGGACGTTCGGGGCATCTATCCGGCCCGTGTTCGGCATGGGATGATGCGCCGCTTCGATTGTTGTCGTCCCGCCGGGAATCATTTGCCGTCGACGGCAGACCAACGAGCAAGCGGGCCGATCGACGGCCGGTGTAATCGCTATCGACAGGAGGGGATGTGTCACGAACCGTTCATTTCGCAGCAGGCGCCGGTAAAAGCCGGGTGTGGGGTATGGCCTTGGGCCTGTCCATGAGTCTGTTCGCGGGCAGTAGCTGGGCATTCAGTCTCGACGACGTTGCGGTGAAGGCCGAGAAGCTCGCGGCTGCGGGGTATGCCGCGCCGCAGAGCAACCTGCCGGCGGTGTTTCGGCAGATGGCCTTCGCCGATTATCAGCAGCTGCGCTTTCGCGGCGACAAGGCGCTCTGGCATGAGGCGCAGACGCCGTTCGAGGTGCAGTTCTATCATCAGGGCATGCACTTCGACGTGCCGGTGAGAATCAACGAGATCACTGCCGAGGGCGTCGAAAGGGTCCGCTACGATCCGGAAATGTTCGATTTCGGCAATGTGCAGGTCGATCCCGCCGCGCTGGAGAACCTCGGCTTCGCCGGCTTCAAGGTGCTCTATCCGCTGAACGAGCCGGACAAGGCGGACGAGCTGATCACGCTGCTGGGCGCCAGTTATTTCCGGGTGGTCGGCAAGGGCCAGGTATACGGCTTGTCGGCGCGCGGGCTGGCGATCGACACGGCGCTGCCGAGTGGCGAGGAGTTTCCGCATTTCCGCGAGTTCTGGATCGAGCGGCCCGAGGCCGATCGGCGCAATCTGGTGATCTACGCGCTGCTGGACTCGCCGCGTGCCACCGGCGCCTATCGGATGGTGGTCACGCCGGGCAAGGACAGCACCGTCGACGTGCAGGCGCGTGTCTATTTGCGCGAGCCGGTGGAGAAGCTCGGTCTCGGCGCCCTCACCAGCATGTACCTGTTCGGCGCCAACCAGCCGAGCCGGCAGCTCAACTACCGTCCGCAGCTTCACGACTCCGAGGGGCTGGCGATCCATGCCGGCAACGGCGAATGGATCTGGCGCCCGCTGAACAATCCCAAGCGCCTGGCGATCAGCAGCTACAGCGTGGAAAACCCGCGCGGCTTCGGCCTGCTGCAGCGCACCCGGGATTTCGGCCGCTACGAGGATCTCGATGATCGCTACGAGCTACGCCCGAGCGCCTGGGTCGAGCCGAGCGGCGACTGGGGCAAGGGGCACGTGGAGCTGGTGGAAATTCCCACGCCGGACGAAACCAACGACAACATCGTCGCGTTCTGGGTCCCCGAGCAGCGGCCGGAACCACGCGAGCCGCTGGATTTCGCCTATCGCCTGCACTTCACCATGGACGAGCCGGCGCTGCATGACCCGGCGTTGGCCTGGGTCAGCCAGACGCGGCTATCGACCGGCGACGTCAAGCAGTCGAATCTGATCCGCCAGCCCGACGGCAGCATGGCGCTGATCGTCGACTTCACCGGGCCCAACCTGGCCGAGTTGCCGGCGGATTCGCCGGTGACCACGCGGGTGAGCATCGACGACAACGCCGAACTGGTGGAGAACAGCCTGCGCCACAATCCGGCGAGCGGGGGCTGGCGCTTGACCTTGAGGCTGAAGGTGCGCAATCCGGCCCGACCGGTGGAACTGCGCGCAGCCTTGGTGGATGGCGAGAAAACGCTTTCCGAAACCTGGAGCTACCAGATACCGAGCAATGAATAACCCTGCGCTGCCAACCCTTGCCGGACCCTATATCGATCGACTGCCGCTCGCCGACGACGAGCGTCAGGCCCTGGCCCGCGAAGCCGAGCACGAAGGCGGCGGGCTGGAAGGCCTGCATCGGGCGCTGGCGCGCCGCGTGCCGGACATCGACGACGGTGCCACGCCCGCTGCCGGTCTGCTGGGCTCGGTCGCCGCGCGCCTGAAACTCGGCTGGGGCGAAACCCTGGCGCGCGCCCGGGCGCTTGCGCGCGATCACCAGGGGCGCGTCTGCATCCGCTCGACACCGCCGATCGTGCGCACCCGGATGGTGCCCGAGCCCTGGCATACCAACGTGCTGCGCCTGAGCTGGTGGCGATTGCTGCGCACGAAGAACCGGGCGGTGGACATGCCGCCTCCGGTCGAGATGAACCGCTCCGGCTGGCGCCGGGTGGCGGGCCTGCGCCGTACCACGTTGCTGCTGCTGATGCTGGTGCAGACCGCCATCGCCACCTGGCACATGAAATCCGTACTGCCCTACCAGGGCTGGGCCCTGGTGGACCTGCACGAGGTATTCCAGCAGCCCTTGCAGGAGTCGGCGCGGCAGATCCTGCCGTACGTGGTTCAAACCAGCATCCTGCTGCTGTTCGCGTTGTTGTTCTGCTGGGTGTCGGTGGGCTTCTGGACGGCGCTGATGGGCTTTTTCCAGCTGCTCAAGGGCCGCGACCGCTACAACATTTCCGCCAGCACGCTGGGCGACGAGCCGATCCCGCGCGAGGCGCGCACCGCGCTGGTGATGCCGATCGCCAACGAAGACGTCCCGCGGGTGTTCGCCGGCCTGCGCGCCACCTACGAATCGCTGCTGGCCACCGGGGAAATCGAACATTTCGACATCTTCGTGCTCAGCGACAGCAACGACCCCGATACCTGCGTGGCCGAGCAGAAGGCCTGGCTGGAACTATGCCGCGACGTCGACGGCTTCGCCCACATCTTCTATCGCCGGCGGCGGCGCCGGGTGAAGCGCAAGAGCGGCAACATCGACGACTTCTGCCGCCGTTGGGGCAGCAGCTACCGCTACATGGTGGTGCTCGATGCCGACAGCGTGATGAGCGGTGCCTGCCTGACCAGCCTGGTACGGCTGATGGAGGCCAATCCCGGCGCCGGCATCATCCAGACGGCGCCCAAAGCGTCGGGCATGGACACCCTCTATGCGCGGATGCAGCAGTTCGCCACGCGGGTCTACGGCCCGCTGTTCACCGCCGGTCTCAACTTCTGGCAACTGGGTGAATCCCACTACTGGGGCCATAACGCGATCATCCGGGTCAAACCCTTCATCGAGCATTGCGCACTGGCACCGCTGCCGGGCAAGGGCTCGTTCGCCGGCGACATCCTCTCCCACGATTTCGTCGAGGCGGCATTGATGCGCCGCGCCGGCTGGGGCGTATGGATCGCCTACGACCTGCCGGGCAGCTACGAGGAACTGCCGCCCAACCTGCTCGACGAGCTCAAGCGCGACCGTCGCTGGTGCCACGGCAACCTGATGAACTTCCGGCTGTTCCTGGTCAAGGGCATGCACACGGTGCACCGTTTCGTGTTTCTCACCGGCGTCATGTCCTACCTCTCCGCGCCGCTCTGGTTCGTCTTCCTGGCGCTGTCGACCGGACTGCTGGCGATCCACACCTTGATGGTGCCGGAGTATTTCCTGCAGCCGAACCAGCTCTATCCGTTGTGGCCGCGCTGGCATCCGCAGGAGGCCATCGCGCTGTTCACGGCGACGCTGACCTTGCTGTTCCTGCCCAAGTTGCTCAGCGTGCTGCTGATCTGGATCCAGGGCGCGCATGAGTACGGCGGGCGTTTGCGGCTGTTGCTGTCGATGATTCTGGAATCGCTGTTCTCGATGCTGGCGGCACCGGTGCGCATGCTGTTCCACACGGTGTTCGTCACCGCCGCGTTCCTCGGCTGGTCGGTGCAATGGCAGTCGCCGCAGCGCGCCGACAACGCCACGCCCTGGAGCGAAGCCCTGCGCCGGCATGGTTCGCAGATGCTGCTGGGCGTGCTCTGGACGGCGCTGGTGGCCTGGCTCGATCCCGATTTCCTCTGGTGGCTGGCGCCGATCGTGGTATCGCTGATCCTGTCGGCGCCGGTCTCGGTGATCACCAGCCGCACGGGGCTGGGGCTGGCGGCCTTGCGCCGCAAGCTGTTCCTCATCCCGGAGGAATTCAACCCGCCGCAGGAACTGGTGTCGACCGATCGCTACACCCGGCAGAACCAGGACAACGCACTGCATGACGGCTTCGTCGCCGCCACGGTGGACCCGATCTACAACGCGCTGGTGTGCGGCATGGCGCGGGCGCGGCACGCCAAAGTGGTTGCCGGCGCCGAGGTGTTGCGCGAGCAGCGCATGCAGCAGATTCTCGACGCCGGTCCGGAAGGCGATGCCGAGGCGGCGCGCTGGCGCCTGCTCAACGATCCGGACGGCATGGCGCGCCTGCACCAGCGCGTCTGGGAGGACCCGCGCTACCAGACCTGGCTCGATGCTTATGGCCGTGGCGAGGCGCAGGCGAACCCGTAGCGGCGGGGGCCGGCGCCGGTCGCGCCCATTGGAGGGGGCGTAGGCGCCGCCGTTATCAGAACCAGAAGCGGATACCCGCGACGAGGCGGGTTTCGCGTGTGTCCTCGCCGTCGGCGCGCAGCAGGTCGGCGCTGTTGCCGTAGGCGCGGGACCAACTGACCCCGACATAGGGTGCGAACTGCCGGCTGATCTCATAGCGCAGGCGCAGGCCCAGGTTTGCGTCGCTGAGGCCGGCCCCCACGCCGCGGGCTTCGTCGTTGCGCCCATGCAGGTTGAGCTCGGCGGTCGGCTGCAGCACCCAGCGCCGGGTCAGCAGGATGTCGTAGTCGGCCTCCAGGCGCAGCGCGCTCTGGCCGCCTTCGCCGAGGAAGGCGGTGATCTCGGTTTCCAGTCCGTACAGCGGCATGCCCTGCACGCCGAAGGCGGCCCAGGTTTGCGCCGAGCCGGGCTCGAAGTCCTGGCGCACGCCGGCGACGGTTTCCCACCAGGGGCCGATGGCGTGGCTCCAGAGCAGCTGCAGTTCGGCTTGCTCGGTATGGCCGTTGCTGCGCTCGCCCTCGGAGCGGAAGGCCAGGCGGTCGACGTCGCCGCCGATCCAGCCGCTCAGGTCCCAGGCCAGGGTGCTGCCTTCGTCGGCGTCCTGCCATTCCAGCTGGTCGGCGAGGAAGAGGAAGTTGCTGCCGCCCTGATGCATGGGGTGCGGCGGCAGGTCGGGGAAGGCCGCGGCGCGGTCCGCATCGCGGATCGTCGGCACCGGCGAGCGCGATTCCCGGCTCGGTGGGATGCCGCTGGCCGGTGGATGCGCCATCGCGCCGTGGTCCATGCTGCCGTGGTCCATCTGGCCAGGCCCGGTCGGTGCAGCGTGGCCGGCGTGACCGGAATGATCCATGGCCTGCTGCGCCTGGCTCGCCGTGGCGGCGAGGCTCAGGACGATGGCGACGGCCAGCGTCTTTTTAGTGATCATGCGGAGTGCCCTGGCCGGCGTCCTTGGGCATGTCCTTGCTCATTGGGCCGTTGCCCATGCCACTATCGCCCATGTCGCCGTGGTCCATCATCTGGCCGTTGCCCATGTGCTCATCGTGCATCTGCATCATCCTGTCGTGATCCATGCCCTGCATCATGCTGCCCCGGCCGGGTTTGGGCGGGGCAGCCTGCTCGGCCGGGGCGTTTTTGGGATGATGGTCGTCGTGTTCGCTCTGCGCATAGGCGCTGCCGAGGTTGAGAGCGGCGATCAGGCCGAAGGCGAGCAGGGCATTTCGTTCGAACGTGTTCATGTGCTTCTCCGTCATTCTTCGACGCGGACTTCGCGGAACATCCCGAGGTCCATGTGCATCAGCATGTGGCAATGGTAGGCCCAGCGGCCGAGGGCATCGGCGCTGACGCGGTAGCTGCGCCTGGCACCGGGCGGCATGTCGAGGGTGTGCTTGCGCACCAGGAAGTTGCCGTGCTCGTCCTCCAGGTCGCTCCACAGCCCGTGCAGGTGGATGGGGTGGTGCATCATGGTGTCGTTGACCAGCACGAAGCGCACCCGCTCGCCGTACTCGAGGCGGATCGGCTCGGCGTCGGCGAAGGGAATGCCGTCGAACGACCAGGCGAAGCGCTCCATGTGCCCGGTCAGGTGCAGTTCGATGGTGCGGGTCGGCTCGCGGCCGTCCGGATCGGCGAAGGTGCTGCGCAGGTCGGCGTAGGTGAGTACCCGCCGGCCGTTGTCGCGCAGGCCGATGCCCGGGTCGTCCAGCTTGGGCACCGGCATCATGGTCTGCATGTCCACCAGCGGATTGCCCTGCTCGCTGGCCGGGTGCGCCTGCATTTCCGCGCTCTCGCGCGCGCCCTGATCCATGGCGGCATGGTTCATCTGGCCATGATCCGTTGCGCCATGTCCGCCGTGCCCGTCATGGGCCTGAGTCGGCGCGGCTGCCTCGCCATGGGCGGAATGATCGCCGTGGCCCATGTCCGCCATGCTCAGCAGCGGTCGCGGATCAGGCGTGGGTACCGGCGCCTGCAGGCCTTCACGCATGGCCAGGCTGCCGCGGGCGTAGCCGCTGCGATCCATGGCCTGGGCGAAGAGCGTGTAGGCCTCCTGGCTGCCGTCCGGCTCGACGATGACGTCGAGGGTTTCCGCTACCGCCAGGCGTACTTCATCCACTTGCACCGGCTCGACGTTCTGCCCGTCGGCGGCGACCACGGTGAGCTTGAGGCCGGGGATGCGGAAGTCGAAATAGGTCATCGCCGAACCGTTGATCAGGCGCAGGCGGATGCGCTCGCCCGGCTGGAACAACCCGGTCCAGTTGCCGTCTGGCGCCTGGCCGTTGAGCAGGTAGGTATAGGTGGCGCCGCTGATATCGGCCAGATCGGTCGGCGACATGTTCATCTTCGCCCAGGCCCAGCGCTCGCTGACGGTGTCACCCCAGCCGTTGTCGGCGACATCGTTGATGAAATCGGCAAGGGTCCGGCGGCCCTGGTTGTAATAGTCGGCCTGCTTTTTCAGCTTGGCCAGCACGCGGGCCGGGCTCTCGTCGGTCCAGTCGGAGAGGAACACCACGTAGTCGCGGTCGTAGGCGAAGGGCTCCGGTTCCTCGGGATCGATGATCAGCGGGCCGTAGACGCCGAGCTGTTCCTGGAACGCGGAGTGGCTGTGGTACCAGTAGGTGCCGCTCTGTTTGACCTTGAAGCGGTACTCGTACAGGCCGTCCGGGGCGATGCCGGCGAAGCTGAAACCGGGCACACCATCCATGTTGGCCGGCAGCAGGATGCCGTGCCAGTGGATCGAGGTGTCCTGCGGCAGGCGGTTGCGCACGCGCAGGGTCACGGTCTCGCCTTCGCGCCAACGCAGCAGCGGGCCGGGAATGCTGCCGTTGATGGCCATGGCGGTGCGGCGCCTGCCGGTGAAGTCCACGCTCATCGAATCGATGGTCAGGTCGAACTCGGTGCCGCTGAGCACGGTCGGCTGGCCGGGGCTGGTCAGCGCCCAGACGGGTTGGCGCCAGAGCCCGAGGCCGGCGAAGGCGCCGCCGGCGGCCAGGCTTTTGACGAAGGTGCGCCGAGAGCTGGTCAATTGCATGCTGGTCCTGTTGGGTCGATCGGAAATGCTTCAGTCGGTATCGCGGCCCGCGTGGTTGCGGGCCGGGTCATCTGTGGGGCTCAGCGAGCAGCCTGGCTGCCTAGATAATCGCCCAGCACCAGGTCGCGCCCCTTGCTGGTGAGCCCGATCACCTGATAGCGCTGGTGCGGCTGGCCGTAATCCATGCCCGGCGAGCCGGCCGGCATGCCCGGTACGGCGACCCCCGCCAGATCGTCGCGCTTGCGCAGTTCGTGGATGGCCGCCACTGGCACGTGGCCTTCGACGAACTTGCCGTCGATCACGCCGGTGTGGCACGAACCCAGACGCGGCGCCACGCCCAGCCGCTGCTTCACCGCGCTCATATTGTTTTCGACGTGATCGCGCACCTCGAAGCCATTGGCCTCGAGGTACTTGATCCAGTCCTTGCAGCAGCCGCAGTTGGCGTCGCGGTGCACGTCGATCACATCGGCGGCGGCGTGGACGGTGCCGCTCATCAGCAGGGCGGCGAGGGCAGTCAGGTAAGGTTTCATACGGTTCTCCAGATCAATGTTCAGTTGCAGCAGCAGCCAGCGCTGCCGCCGCATCCTGTCTTGCGGGCTTCAGCGGCAGGCGAATCGGTCACGGCTTCGGCCGGGTATCCCGCCCCGTCGAGCGCCGCGATCAGCGCCGGACCGTCGGCCGTGCCGACGATGCGGACGAGCCCGGCTGCCAGGTCCACGTCGACCCGCTCGACCCCCGCCAGAGGCTGCAGGGCCGCGTTGACATGTCTGACGCAGGCGCCGCAGTTCATGCCCGAAACCTTCAGTGTGCTCGTGTTCATGCGGTTTTCCTCCCATGGCCAATTCGTTTCGGCCTCGGTTGAATCCTCGACCCTGACATCGTGACAAGGTCAAGCGCTCAGTCGCTAGCTGCCTTGCGCAAGCGCAGCGCGTTGAACACCACCGAGGCCGAACTCACGCTCATCGCCAGCGCGGCGACCAGTGGCGACAGCAGATGCCCGGTCAGCGGATAGAGCAGACCGGCTGCCAGGGGGATGCCCAGGCTGTTGTAGAGGAAGGCGAAAGTCAGGTTCTGGTGCATGTTGCGCACCGTTGCGACCGACAGACTGCGTGCGCGCAGGATGCCGAGCAGGTCGCCCTTGACCAGGGTGACCTGGGCGCTGTTCATCGCCACGTCGGTGCCGGTGCCCATGGCGATGCCGATATCGGCGCGGGCCAGCGCGGGGGCGTCGTTGATGCCGTCGCCGGCCATGGCCACGCGGTGCCCGGCCTGTTGCAGGGCTGCGGCGAGGCGCTCCTTGTCCTGCGGTTTGACTTCGCCGTGGACTTCTTCGATGCCCAGCTGGCGGGCTACCGCGCGTGCCGTGGTGAGCCCGTCGCCGGTGGCCATGATGACCCTGACACCATCGGCCTGCAGGCGCTCGACCGCCAGCCGGGAGGTCGGCTTGATCGGGTCGGCGACGGCCAGCAGCCCGGCCAGCTGGCCGTCAACCGCCAGGTACATGATGCTCACGCCGTCGGCGCGCAGTCGCTCCGATATCGCTTGCAGCGGTGTCGTATCGACGCCGGCCTCGTCCAGCAGGGCGGTGTTGCCGAGCAGCAGCTGTCGGCCGTCGATCCGGCCGCGCACACCGATCCCCGAGGCGGACTCGAAGGTTTCGACAGGGCTGAGCGCAAGCTCCGCTTCGCGCGCGCGGGCTACGATGGCATGCGCCAGCGGATGTTCGCTGCCCTGGTCGAGGCTGGCGGCCAGGCGCAGCACCTGCTCTTCGCTGAAACCGGAGGCGGCGACCACGCTATGGAACGCCGGCCGGCCTTCGGTGAGGGTGCCGGTCTTGTCGACGATCAGTACGTCGATCTTGCGCAGGTTCTCGATGGCGCTGGCGTCGCGGAACAGCACACCGCTGCCGGCGGCCTTGCCGGTGGCCACCATCACCGACATGGGGGTGGCCAGCCCCAGCGCGCAGGGGCAGGCGATGATCAGCACCGCCACTGCGTTGATCAGGCCGAAGACCCAGCTCGGCTGCGGCCCGAAAAGCCCCCAGCCGAAGAAGGTCAGCACGGCGATCAGAACCACTACCATCACGAAGTAGCCGGCGATCACGTCGGCCAGGCGCTGCATGGGCGCCTTGCTGCGCTGTGCCTGGGCGACCATCTGCACGATCTGCGCGAGCATGGTCGCCGAACCGACTTTCTGCGCCTCCATCACCAGGCTGCCGTGGGTGTTGAGGGTAGCGCCGATCAGGCTGTCGCCGGCGCGCTTCATCACCGGCAGTGGCTCGCCGGTCAGCATCGATTCGTCCACCGCGCTTTCGCCCTCGAGTACGCGGCCATCCACCGGTACTTTCTCGCCGGGGCGCACGCGCAGATGGTCGGCGACATGGACGTGACTCAACGGGATATCCCGCTCGCTGCCGTCGGCATCGATTCTGCGCGCGGTTTTCGGCGCCAGGCCGAGCAGCGACCTGATCGCGGCCGAGGTCTGCGAGCGCGCCTTGAGTTCGAGCATCTGGCCGAGCAGCGTCAGCGAGATGATCACCGCGGCGGCCTCGAAGTACACGCCGATACGTCCGTCCTGCATGAAGGTCGCCGGAAATACCTCGGGCGCCAGGGTCGCGACCAGGCTGTAGAGGTAGGCCGCCGCCGTGCCGAGGCCGATCAGCGTCCACATGTTCGGGCTGCGCTGGCTGACCGAGCGCATGCCGCGCACGAAGAACGGCCAGCCGGCCCAGAGCACCACCGGCGTCGCCAGGGCCAGCTCGACCCAGTTCTGCGTGGCGCCATGCAGCAGGGCCAGCGAGTGCCCGGTCATCGCCAGCAGCGTGACGATCACCGTCAGTGGCAAGGTCCACCAAAAGCGGCGGGTGAAATCGCGCAGTTCGGGGTCTTCGCGCTCCTCCAGTTCCGGAATCAGCGGCTCCAGGGCCATGCCGCACTTGGGGCAGGTACCGGGACCGATCTGGCGGATCTCCGGATGCATCGGACAGGTGTACTCGGCGCCGGGATCGGCCACCGCCGAGGCGGCAGGCCGCACGTGCCCGGCTTCGCCGTGCGCCCCCTCGGCGGCCGCATAGCGATGCGGATCGGCAATGAACGTGTCCAGGCAGCGCTGGCTGCAGAAGTAGTAGTCGCGCCGGGCATGAACGGCGTGCGGGCCGCCCGTTGCCACGGGCATGCCACATACGGGGTCGCGTTGCACGGCCTGCTCGGCGATCTGGCCGGCATGCGCGGGGATGTGCTCGCAATCGGATGCGTGCGCGTGGCCTGGTAGGCCGTGGGGCCGATCATCGGTCGCCATCATGACCCCCATGCTTGTGGCCGAACAGATGCAGCAGCGGGCAGAGCAGCAGGATCAGGTAGGGCAGGGCCTGGACGGCATGGTCGAAATGCTCGCGGACCACGTAGAAGAGCCCGATTACCGCCAACATCAGCAGAACGACTCTGGTTCGGCTTCGCCAGAACGGCTCATGGAAACCGTGTGATGATGGGCGACTGGACATGGCGAGTCTCCGGGATGGGCGGGAACATTCTGTTGCCTGCACCATAGCCTCGGCGGCCTTACACCAGGCTGATGCGAAGATTACTTTTCTGTCAGCTTCTGGCCGCTGCGGCGGTATCGCTGCACACTGGCGCCACTGCCGGACGAGGAATTGCGATGAAACTGCTGGTCGCCGAAGACGAACCGAAAACCGGTACCTACCTGCAGCAGGGCCTCGGCGAGGCGGGCTTCACCGTCGATCGCGTGACCAGCGGCACCGATACCCTGCAGCACGTGCTGAGCACGCCCTATGACCTGCTGATCCTCGATGTGATGATGCCGGGCCTCGATGGCTGGGAAGTCTTGCGGCTGGTGCGCGCCTCGGGCAACGAGGTACCGGTGCTGTTTCTCACCGCGCGCGACCGCGTCGAGGACCGCGTCAGGGGCCTGGAGCTGGGCGCCGACGATTATCTGGTCAAGCCGTTCGCCTTTTCCGAGCTGCTGGCGCGGGTGCGCACGCTGTTGCGCCGCGGCAATGCGGCGGCGCTGCAGACACAGCTGAAGATCGCCGATCTCGAGGTCGACCTGCTCAAGCGCCGGGCCGTGCGTGCCGGGCAGCGCATCGAGCTGACCGCCAAGGAATTCGCCCTGCTGGAACTGCTGCTGCGCCGGCGCGGCGAGGTGCTGCCCAAGTCGCTGATCGCCTCGCAGGTGTGGGACATGAATTTCGACAGCGATACCAACGTCATCGAAGTGGCGATCCGCCGGTTGCGGGCGAAGATCGATGACGGTTTCGAGCCGAAGCTGATCCACACGGCGCGCGGCATGGGCTACATGCTCGACGAGCCGGACGCGCCATGAGGCGGCTGTCGCTGACCGCACGGCTGAGCCTGATGTTCATGCTCGCGGTGACCGGGGTGCTGGCGGCGGCCGGCTACTTCTTCAGCCAGCTCAGCGAGCATCATTTCGACGAACTGGACCGCCATGCCTTGCACGAAAAGCTCGAGGCGAGCCGGCGCCTGCTCGGCGAGCTACGCGATCTGCAGGCATTCGAGCACGTGCATCCGCAGCTGCAGGCGCTGCTCGGCGGCCACAGCGAGATGCGCGGCTTTGTCTTCGATGCGGGTGGCGCGCAGCTGTTTCCCGAACCGCGGCGCGAGATGGCGGAGCCGCGCCTGCTGGAGCTGATCGGCCGCCAGACCGGCGAGCTGCAGCTGGACGGGCGCGTCTGGCGTGGCGAGGCCGGGCACGTTCAGGTTGGCGAGCAGCGGCTGACCCTGCTGATCCTGCTCGACGTCACCGTGCACAAGGCGTTCTTCCATACCCTGAGCGGCTGGCTGTGGCCGGCGCTGGTGATCTGCGCGCTGCTCAGCGGGCTGCTCGGCTGGCTGCTGGTACGCAGCGGCCTGCGGCCGTTGCGCGAGGTCACCCAGGTGGCTGCGTCGGTCTCGGCGAAATCTCTGCGCGAACGCATTCCCGACGAGTCGACCCCGGCGGAACTGCGGCAACTGGTGCAGGCCTTCAATGCCATGCTGGCGCGGCTGGAGGACGCCTTCGCGCGGCTGTCGAATTTCTCCGCCGATATCGCTCACGAGTTGCGTACGCCGCTGAGCAACCTGATGACCCACACCGAGGTCGCGCTGACCCGCGCGCGCACGCTGGACGAGTACCAGGACAACCTGCATTCCAATCTGGAGGAACTGCAGCGCATGGCGCGGATGATCGACGACATGCTGTTCCTGGCCAAGGCCGACAACGGCCTGATCGTGCCGGACGCCAGGCCCGTCGCGCTGGAGGCGTTGTGCACGCAGTTGCTCGACTACTACCAGCTCGCGGCCGACGAACGCGGGGTGCGCTTCGAGCTGTCCGGCGCCGGCACCATTCAGGGCGACCTGCTGATGCTGCGCCGGGCGCTGTCCAACCTGCTGTCCAATGCGCTGCGCTACACGCCCGATGGCGAGCTGATCCGGCTGGCCATCGAGCGAACCGTCGATGGCGTGGCGCTCAGCGTCGCCAATCCCGGCGCGACCATCGCACCCGAGCATCTGGAAAGGCTGTTCGACCGCTTCTACCGGGTCGACCCCGCGCGCCGCGAAGGCAGTCCGAGCAATGCCGGGCTGGGGCTGGCCATCACCCGATCCATCGTCGAGGCGCATCACGGGCGGATCGGTTGTTCGTCGAGCGTGGGCCTTACGACGTTCAGGCTGGAGTTCCCGTATGAGGCTCAGGGCAGTTGAGATACCAACGCGGATGCGAGGCAATAACTGAATGCTGACTGTGAATATGGGGCCGCTGGCCCTGGCGGTGCCCCATGTATTGCTGCTGGGCAGCCTGTTGTTGGCGACCCTGACCGGCTGGTGGGTCGGCCGGCGCAGCGCGCGCAACCCCGAGCGGCAACTGTTCCGCCTGTTGCTGGTGGCGCTGCTGGTCGCACGCCTGGCCTTCGTGGCGATGTACTGGGCGTACTACCAGGATGACTGGCTGGGCGTCATCGACATCCGCGACGGCGGCTTCATCGCCTGGCCCGGACTGGCGGTGGCGCTGGCGCTGGGTATCTGGTGGAGCTGGCGTGACCGCGAGCTGCGCCGGCCGCTGGGTATCGCGCTGACGGTGGGCGTCCTCAGCTGGGGCTTCGGTAACCTGGCCTGGCATTCCTTCGAACAGGCTACGCGGCTGCCGGAAATGGCGCTGCGCGACAACCAGGGGCGTCCGGTGGCGCTCGAGGATTATTCCGGCCAGCCGCTGGTGATCAACCTCTGGGCGACCTGGTGCCCGCCGTGCCGGCGCGAAATGCCGGTGCTGGCCGAAGCGCAGGCGCGGGAAAGCGACACCCTGTTTCTCTTCGTCAATCAGGGCGAAGGGGAGGGTGAGATTGGCCGCTTTCTGGAAAGCGCAGGCTTGAATCTTGAAAACGTGCTGCTCGACAGCGCTGGGCGTCTCGGTCAGCACGTCGGCTCCACGGCGCTGCCGACCACGCTGTTCTACGACGCCGAGGGGCGCCAGGTCGGCAGCCACCTCGGCGAACTCTCCCATGCCAGCCTGGCGCATGCGCTGGAAAAACTGAAGGAGGCGCAGTGAGCGACTGCTGCGCGGCATGTTTTTTGTGAGGGCTAATTCTGAGCTTCAAGCTTCAAGCTTTTGGCAGGCCTTCGGCCTGCATCGCCGCGAGGTCGCGCCTCCCACAGGTTCCGCTGGGTGTTTGCCGCTTTTGTGGGAGGCCCGCCCCCGGGGCGATGCTTTTCCAGGCAACACCTGCCTATCACTGACAATCAGAGCGCGCCGAACACCTTCTTCGCCAGGCTTGTCGCCGCGGCGGCCGGATTCTTGCGGATGCTCGCCTCCTGCTCGGCGATGACGCTGAACAGTCCATCCAGCGCCTGTTCGGTGACGTAGCCTTCGATATTGGCATAACCGCCGGAGAGGCCCGCCGGCACCTTGGCCGCCACGGCGTTGTACTGCTGCGCCAGGCCGACCTGGTCGGTGGCCTGCTTGACGATGGGCAGGAACTTCGCGCGGATCTGCTCGCGGCTGGATGTGTTCAGGTACTGGGTGGCCGAGTCGTCGCCGCCGGCGAGGATCGACTTGGCATCGGCCACGGTCATGTTGCGTACGGCGTCCAGCAGCAACTGCTGGGCTTCCGGCACCGCGGCCTCGGCGGCCTGGTTCATGCTGTTCTCCAACTGCTCGACCTGGCTGCCCATGCCCATCATTTTCAGCATGCGCGAAGCCTTGCCGATATTGCCCGGCAGCTCGATGCGCACGTCCGGGTCGCTGCTGAAACCGCCGGGCCGCCCGAGCTGCTGCACCGCCACCTTGGCGCCCTGGCTGAGCGCATCCTTGAGACCCGCGCTGGCATCGCTCTGGGTCAGGCCGGAGAGCGACAGGGCGTGGGCGGCGGCAGACAGCATCAAGCTGGCGATAAAGGCGGTGATGCGGATCATGGCAAACCTCAGAGGAATGTGGCCGGGGCCGATAGGCCGAGCATAGCGGGGAAGATCAGCGCTAGCGAGCCTGCTCAAGAGGCCGACAGTATGCCAACTGGCTAGCAGTTCCCCCTCGGCGACCTCGAAAACGATGCCCTCCTCTGTTAGAAGGGCTGTCCGTTGTCCAGACATTCAAGGAGGATTCGTCATGCGTCTGATTCGTCGCGAGCATCGTAACGGGATCAGCCTGAGAAACATCGAAGCGCCGTTTTTCGCGGTGCCCAGGGTCGATAACGAACTGACCTATTGGCACGAGATACCGGGCCTCAGCGAGTTGAGCCGATCCTGCGGCGCAGACAGGCAGCTCATCCTCGCCGCAGTGGAGCGCGGCGACTGGCTGCTCGTCATAGATGACCCATTCAGCCCGTTGAGCAATGACACCTTCGGCAAGTATTCCCACATCACCGGCAAGGGCTGGGTAGGCAGCTTCCATGCGGAGCGTTCGCGCCAGCCGAAAGCCTCGCTACCTGAGGCCGAGCCTATAGCGAAGACCCAGCCACAGGAGCCAGGTTTCTACATCGTGCCCAGGAGCACCACGATCGAGGAGCTACAGGCGCAACTATTCCCCTCACCAGCTCCCGCCGTCATCGAAAAATTCAAAGCCCTGAACCCGAACCTGGGACCAGTGAAGGCCGGACAGATGATCGTGCTCAGCGACCCCGACAACCAGCAA
>NZ_JADDIX010000093.1 GCF_015070855.1 Pseudomonas lopnurensis | reverse complement strand
AATGATTAACAGTCATTTGCTCTACCGACTGAGCTATCGCGGAACAACGGTGCGTATCCTACTGTTTGAAAAGGAGAAGTCAACCCCTTCGCATGTTCCCGGCAGCGTGTCCGCCAAGCGGGGCCGAGGGCCCCTGGCGGCGTCGTTCAGAGTACCTGGACGATGGCGTCGGTCACGTGGCCGATGTTGCTGCGATTCAGTGCGGCGGCACAGATGCGGCCGGTGCCGATGGCGTAGACGCCGAACTCGACGCGCAGGCGCTCGACCTGTTCGGCACTGAGGCCAGAGTAGGAGAACATGCCGCGCTGGGCGGCGACGAAGCCGAAGTCCTGCTTGGCGCCCTTGGCCGCCAGCTGCTCGACCATGCACAGGCGCATTTCGCGGATGCGGCTGCGCATCTCGCCCAGCTCGCTTTCCCACAGGGCGCGCAGTTCCGGGCTGTTGAGCACGGCGGAGACGATGGTGGCGCCATGGGTCGGCGGGTTGGAGTAGTTGGTGCGAATCACGCGCTTGACCTGTGACAGCACGCGCGCCGACTCGTCGCGGTTCTGGGTGACCATCGACAGCGCGCCGACCCGCTCGCCGTACAGCGAGAAGGACTTGGAGAATGAGCTGGAGACGAAGAAGGTCATGCCCGACTCGGCGAACAGGCGCACCGCGGCGGCATCTTCCTCGATGCTGTCGCCGAAGCCCTGGTAGGCGATGTCGATGAAGGGGACGTGATCCCGGGCCTTGAGCACGTCGAGAATCTGCTTCCAGTCGTCCAGGGCCAGGTCGACCCCGGTGGGGTTGTGGCAGCAGGCGTGCAGCACGACGATGGAGCGTGCCGGCAGGTTCTGCAGGTCGGCGAGCATGCCGGCGCGATCAATGCCATGGCTGGCGGCGTCGTAATAGCTGTAGTGGCGCACCGGGAAGCCGGCGGACTCGAACAGCGCGCGGTGGTTTTCCCAGCTCGGGTTGCTGATGGCGACCACGGCGTCGGGCAACAGGCGCTTGAGGAAGTCCGCGCCGACCTTGAGCGCGCCGGTGCCGCCGAGCGCCTGGGCGGTGATGACCCGACCCTCGGCGATCAGGGCGGAGTCTTCGCCGAACAGCAGCTTCTGCACGGCGGCGTCGTAGGCGGCGATGCCTTCGATCGGCAGGTAGCCGCGGGGGGCATGCGCGGCGAGGCGGGCCTGTTCGGCCTCGGCGACTGCGCGCAGCAGGGGAATGCGACCTTCTTCGTTGTAATAGACACCGACACCGAGGTTGACCTTGTTCGGCCGCGTGTCGGCGTTGAAGGCTTCAGTGAGGCCGAGGATAGGATCGCGCGGCGCCATTTCGACAGCGGAGAACAAACTCATGGTGAGGGGGCTCGAAGAGAAGAGTGACGGATCACCACCCCTCGCGTCGGCGCGCAGGGTGATGCGCAAACGGGGCGATAGTATAGCGGTCATGCCTGGCGCCTGCGATATGCTAGCGAGGATTTATGACGAGCTTCGTCGGCTTGGTGACCGGGCGCCATTGCGTGGTTCCGGGCGGCTCGCAAGCGGATATCACGGGCATTCTGGCGCGTCATTCGCCGCCGTGAGAGGCGCTGCCGGGGCGGCATGCAATCGCTGCCGGTCCGAAAGTCGTGCATGTTTCTAGAGGGTCGATATGTCTCAGTTCGAACTGGTCACGCGTTTCAAGCCGGCCGGCGACCAGCCGGAAGCCATCCGGCAGATGATCGAGGGTATCGAGGCCGGGCTGTCGCACCAGACGCTGCTGGGCGTGACCGGTTCGGGCAAGACCTTCAGCATCGCCAACGTCATCGCCCACGTGCAGCGGCCGACGCTGGTGCTGGCGCCGAACAAGACCCTGGCCGCGCAGCTCTACGGTGAGTTCAAGGCGTTCTTCCCGCACAACGCGGTGGAGTATTTCGTCTCCTACTACGACTATTACCAGCCGGAAGCCTACGTGCCGTCGTCGGACACCTTCATCGAGAAGGATGCCTCGATCAACGACCACATCGAGCAGATGCGCCTGTCGGCGACCAAGGCGCTGCTGGAGCGGCCGGACGCGATCATCGTCACCACGGTGTCGTGCATCTACGGCCTGGGTGATCCGCAGTCCTACCTGAAGATGGTGCTGCACATCGACCGCGGCGACCGTCTCGACCAGCGCGAACTGCTGCGGCGCCTGACCGGCCTGCAGTACACCCGCAACGACATGGATTTCGCCCGCGCCACCTTCCGCGTGCGCGGCGACGTAATCGACGTGTTCCCGGCCGAATCCGACCTCGAAGCGGTGCGCATCGAACTGTTCGACGACGAGGTGGAGAGCCTGTCCGCCTTCGATCCGCTGACCGGCGAAGTGATCCGCAAGCTGCCGCGCTTCACCTTCTACCCCAAGAGCCACTACGTGACGCCGCGCGAAACCCTGCTCGATGCCATCGACCGGATCAAGGACGAGCTGCGCGAGCGCCTCGACTACCTGCGCGCCAACAACAAGTTGGTGGAGGCGCAGCGGCTGGAGCAGCGCACCCGTTTCGACCTGGAAATGATCATGGAGCTGGGCTACTGCAACGGCATCGAGAACTACTCGCGCTACCTCTCCGGGCGCGAGGCGGGCGAGCCGCCGCCGACGCTGTTCGACTACCTGCCGGCCGATGCGCTGCTGGTGATCGACGAGTCCCACGTCTCGGTGCCGCAGGTAGGGGCGATGTACAAGGGCGACCGTTCGCGCAAGGAAACCCTGGTGGAATACGGCTTTCGCCTGCCCTCGGCGCTGGACAACCGGCCGATGCGCTTCGACGAGTGGGAGGCGATCTGCCCGCAGACCATCTTCGTCTCCGCCACGCCCGGACCGTACGAGGCCGAGCACGCCGGACGGGTGGTCGAGCAGGTGGTGCGCCCGACCGGCCTGGTCGACCCGCAGATCGAGGTGCGCCCAGCGCTGACCCAGGTCGACGACCTGCTGTCGGAAATCCGCAAGAGCGTGGTCAAGGAAGAGCGCGTGCTGGTCACCACCCTGACCAAGCGCATGGCCGAGGATCTTACCGACTATCTGGGCGACCATGACGTGCGGGTGCGCTACCTGCATTCGGATATCGATACGGTGGAGCGGGTGGAGATCATCCGCGACCTGCGCCTGGGCACCTTCGACGTGCTGGTGGGCATCAACCTGCTGCGCGAGGGGCTGGACATGCCCGAGGTGTCGCTGGTGGCGATTCTCGATGCCGACAAGGAGGGCTTCCTGCGCTCGGAGCGTTCGCTGATCCAGACCATCGGCCGTGCCGCGCGCAATCTCAACGGCCGGGCGATCCTCTATGCCGACAACGTCACCGGCTCCATGCAGCGCGCCATGGATGAGACCGAACGGCGGCGCAACAAGCAGATCGCCTTCAACGAGGCGCATGGCATCGTGCCCAAGGGCGTGAAGAAGGATGTCCAGGACATTCTCGAAGGCGCCACCGTGCCCGGTTCGCGCAGCCGGAAACGGCGCAGCGAGGCGAAGGCCGCAGAGGAGAGCGCGCGCTACGAGAACGAACTGCGCTCGCCGAGCGAGATCACCAAGCGCATCCGCCAGTTGGAAGAGAAGATGCTGATGTTGGCGCGCGACCTGGAGTTCGAGGCCGCCGCCGAGGCGCGCGACGAAATCCACAAGCTGCGCGAGCGGCTGCTGCAGGTCTGAGTTGGAGGGGCAGGCCTGCGGCCTGCATCGCCGCAAGGGTGCGCCTTCCACACCGGAACGTGGTGGAAAACGCTTCGCGGTTTTCCACCCTACGAACGGCATCGCCGCGAAGGCGCGCCTCTGCTGCTTGTGTGGAAGTCTCGCCCGGCGCGATGCTTTCAAGGCGGATGCCGCACAGGCGTTCGGCTGGAGCCCATCGCGGCGTGCCTGCTAACATTCGTCCTTTCGTTTTCCGTCTGTCCTTTTCCGTCCGAGAGCATTCATGACCACGGTTCGCACCCGCATCGCGCCATCTCCCACCGGCGACCCCCACGTCGGTACCGCCTATATCGCGCTGTTCAACCTGTGCTTCGCCCGTCAGCACGGCGGCCAGTTCATCCTGCGCATCGAGGACACCGACCAGCTGCGCTCGACCCGCGAATCCGAACAGCAGATCTACGATGCGCTGCGCTGGCTGGGCATCGAGTGGGACGAGGGTCCCGACGTCGGCGGCCCGCATGGCCCGTACCGGCAGAGCGAGCGTGGCGAGATCTACAAGAAGTACTCGGACGAACTGGTCGCCAAGGGCCACGCGTTTCCCTGCTTCTGCAGTGCCGAGCGCCTCGATCAGGTGCGTGCCGAGCAGATGGCCAACAAGGAAACCCCGCGCTATGACGGCCACTGCATGCACATCGCCCCGGTGCAGGCGCAGCAGCGCATCGCCAGTGGCGAGTCCCACGTGATCCGCATGAAGGTGCCGACCGAAGGCGTCTGCCAGGTGCCGGACATGCTGCGCGGCACCGTCGAGATCGGTTGGGACCGCATGGACATGCAGGTGCTGATGAAGGCCGACGGCCTGCCGACCTATTTCCTCGCCAACGTGGTCGACGACCATCTGATGGGCATCACCCACGTGCTGCGTGGCGAGGAGTGGCTGCCGTCGGCGCCCAAGCTGATCAAGCTGTACGAGTATTTTGGCTGGGAGCAGCCGCAGCTGTGCTACATGCCGCTGCTGCGCAATCCGGACAAGAGCAAGCTGTCCAAGCGCAAGAATCCCACTTCGGTGACCTTCTACGAGCGCATGGGCTTCCTGCCGCAGGCGATGCTCAACTACCTCGGCCGCATGGGTTGGTCGATGCCCGACGAGCGCGAGAAGTTCACGCTGAGCGAGATGATCGAACACTTCGACATCCAGCGCGTTTCCCTCGGTGGGCCGATCTTCGACCTGGAGAAGCTTTCCTGGCTCAACGGCCAGTGGCTGCGCGAGCTGTCGGTGGAGCAGTTCGCCGCCGAGGTGCAGCAGTGGGCGCTGAACCCCGATTACCTGATGAGGATCGCGCCGCACGTGCAGCAGCGCGTGGAAACCTTCAGCCAGATCGCGCCGTTGGCCGGTTTCTTCTTCTCCGGTGCGCTGAATCTCGATCCGGCCCTGTTCGCCCACAAGAAGCTGGACGCAACCCAGGTGCGCCAGGTGCTGCAACTGATCCTCTGGAAGCTCGAGGCGCTGCGCCAGTGGGACAAGGAGCGCATCACCGCCTGCATCACCCAGGTGGCGGAGCATCTGGGCCTCAAGCTGCGTGACGTGATGCCGCTGATGTTCGCCGCCATCACCGGGCAGGCCAGCTCGGTTTCTGTGCTCGACGCCATGGAAATCCTCGGGCCGGACCTGACCCGCTTCCGCTTGCGCAACGCGCTGGAGCTGCTGGGTAGCGCGTCGAAGAAGGAAACCAAGGAGTGGGAAAAGCTGCTGGCGACGATCGCCTGAGTCGGCGGGTGGGGCGACTGCGACGCCCCGTTGCTCCGGCACGGGGCGCGAGCGCGCCTTGCAGGCGCCATTCGTCGGCGGTAAGTAGTTGTTCCTAATGCCAAAAAACTTTGGCTGCGGTCGAAAATAATGTTGACACTGCCCAGGGGCGCCCCTAATATGCGCCCCGTCCTCGAGATGGGGCTATAGCTCAGCTGGGAGAGCGCTTGCATGGCATGCAAGAGGTC
>NZ_JADDIX010000092.1:45674-147462 GCF_015070855.1 Pseudomonas lopnurensis | reverse complement strand
GACCAATTGGTTAAAAGCCAACTGCTCTACCAACTGAGCTAACGACCCAATGCGGGGCGCATGATACTGATTTGATTGATTAAATCAAAGTTTTTTTTAAAAAATCTCAGCGAAGAGCTTTTAGCGATAACGGGTCGGGTCGGCCAGCCCGGCCTCGGCGAAGCCCGCGGCACGCAAACGGCAGCTGTCGCATTTCCCACACGCACGCCCATCCTCGTCCGCCTGGTAGCAGGAAACGGTCATTGCGTAATCCACACCCAGGCGAGCGCCTTCCTGAACGATCCGCGCCTTGCTCATATCCTGCAGCGGCGCCTGGATGCGGAAGCCTACCCCTTCGACACCGGCCTTGGTCGCCAGATTGGCCATGCGTTCGAAGGCCTCGACGAACTCCGGGCGGCAATCCGGGTAGCCCGAGTAATCGACCGCGTTGACACCGATGAAGATGTCCCGGGCACCGAGCACCTCGGCCCAGCCCAGCGCCAGCGAGAGGAACACGGTGTTGCGCGCCGGCACGTAGGTCACGGGAATGCCTTCGCTCGGCGCCTCCGGCACGTCGATGCTGTCATCGGTCAATGCCGATCCGCCGATGCCGTTCAGGTTGAGCCCTATGACCTTGTGCTCGGCCACGCCCAATTGCCTGGCAACTCGCTCGGCGGCCTGCAGCTCGGCGCGGTGCCGCTGGCCGTAGTCGAAGCTCATGCTGTAGCAGCGGTAGCCCTGGTCGCGCGCGATGGCCACGACCGTGGCCGAATCGAGCCCACCGGACAGCAGGATGACGGCTTTCTTCTCATTCATTTCGCGATTCCCTCAAAACGGATGCCGGCCGCCGCAAGGAAACCGGCGGACCTGACGACTCAATGCCCTGGTGCGTCGTTCCAGATGATCTTGTGCAACTGCAGTTGCAGACGCACCGGCAGATTGTCCGCAACGATCCAGTCGGCCAGTGCGCGCACGTCCACCTGGCCATGGCTGGGCGAGAACAGCACTTCGCCGGCCCGCTGATCCAGGCGGTACTCGATCAGCTTGGAAACGGCCCAGTCGTAATCCTCACGGGAGCAGATGACGAACTTCACCTGGTCGTTGGGCGTCAGGTAGCCGATGTTCTCGTAGCGGTTGCGCTGCACCTCGGCCGAACCCGGCGTTTTCAGGTCCAGCACGCGGCTGACCCGCTCGTCCACGGCGGAAATATCGAGCGCACCACTGGTTTCCAGCGATACCGCGTAACCGGCATCGCACAGCTGCCGCAGCAACGGCAGGCAGTTCGGCTGAGCCAGCGGCTCGCCGCCGGTAACGCAGACATAACGGGGATTGTAGGCGCCGACGCGTTCGATGATCGCATCGAGCGGCAGCGGCTCTCCGCCACTGAATGCATAGGCGGTATCGCAATATTGACAGCGCAGGGGACAGCCGGTCAGGCGAACGAACACGGTGGGCAGACCACTGGTACGTGTTTCCCCCTGCAGCGAGTAGAAAATCTCGGTAATTCGCAGGGTCTGGTGCATATCGGCCACGGGCGTGACGGCTAAACAGGCCATCCGCCTCCGTTGCGGGAAAAGGGTGGCGATTCTAACGAAAAAACCCGCGCAATGGGCGGGTTCATTCGTTCACGCCGTCGGGATTGGTCAGCGATTGAGCTGACGCTGAGCCAGCTGCGCAGCCGAGGTATTCGGATATTGCGCGATGACCTCGCGCAGGATGCCCTGCGCCCTGTCACGATTGCCCAGGCGCTGCTCCACATCGGCGAGCTTGTAGAGCGAATCCGGCACCTTGCTGTGCTGCGGGTATGCCTGACTGACCTTGGCGAACGCTTGCCCGGCGCCTTGCAGGTCGCCTTTGGCCAGATTCACCTCACCCAGCCAGTACTGGGCGTTGCCGGCGTACCGGCTGTTGGGGTATTTGCGCAGGAATGCCGCGAAGGCCTGGCTGGCCTTGTCGAAATCCTTCGCCTTGATGAGATCGAAGGCGGCGTCGTAGTACAGCTTCTCCTGCTCCGGATCACCCGCCTGGCTGCCGGCCTGGGCCTGGCTGGCAGCCGGGGCGTCGACATTGGCGGCGGCGGGCTCGCGGGCAGGCCCAGCCTGATTCGCACCGGCGGCTCCGCCCGACAGGCGTCGGTCGAGATCCTGGTACCGCTCCAGCCCCTCCTGCTGCAGGCGCTGGATCTGATTCTGTTGTTCCTCGAGCATGCCGCGCAGTTGCGCGATCTCCTCCTGCATCTGCTGCAGTTGCATGAAGAGCATGCCCTGCGCCGAAGACGGAGCCGCAGCCCCGCCTCCGGCATAGGCACCGTCATTGCTCGGCGCGCTCGTGGAGTAGCCGGGGCTGCCGCTGCCGGCACCCTGTTCGTAATCCACGACCGGCACTTGGGCCGCCGCGATGAGCGGCAGACCGAGCACTGCGAAAGTCAGAGCATGACGGTACTTGCGCATGACGAATTACTTACGCAGTTCGACGCGACGGTTCTGAGCCCAGGACTGCTCGTCGTTACCCATGGCGACCGGACGCTCTTCGCCGTAGGAAACCAGTTCCAGCTGAGCCGGGGAAACACCCTGCAGGACCAGGTAACGCTGAACGGCCTTGGAGCGGCGCTCGCCCAGAGCCATGTTGTACTCGCGGGTACCACGCTCGTCGGTGTGGCCTTCCAGAACGACGCGAGCGCCGTTGCCTTTCAGGTCCTTGGCGTGAACGTCCAGCGCGCGCATGGCTTCCGGCTTCAGGTCGGAGCTGTCGTATTCGAAGTAGAAGGTGGTGATGGCGCGCAGAGCGGCTTCTTCGCTCAGGCTGCCGTCGATGGCGCCGGAATCGGCACCGTAACCAGCGTTCGGATCGATAGCGCCCGAGCCTTCGCCCGAATCGTCGCCGCCCTTGGAGGAACAACCGACAGCAACAGCCATGGCCAGAGCCAGAGCGGTGAACTTACCGAATTTCAGCATTTCCATCTGTAACAACCCCAGGTGTGTTTTTGGTTAAAAAGCGTTGATACCGCATCAGTTCAGGTAAGGGGACCAGGACGGCTCTCGGACTTCGCCTTGAGCTGTAGGAAGCGGGAGCCTAACGCGTCCGTTGATGGACACGAGCATCAAGACTCCCCGGCCCTGCTGGCGGGTGGCGTAGATTAGCATGGTGCCATTAGGCGCAACAGTGGGTGACTCATCCAGACTGGTATCCGAAAGTATCCGCAGATTGCCGCGTTGCAGGTCCTGCGCGGCGACCTTGAAATTGGTATAGCCGTCCTGGCGGTGGATCATCACCAGGGTCTTCTCGTCGGCCGACAATTTCGGGTTGGCGTTGTAGTTGCCCACGAAGGTCACGCGCTCGGCCGCATTGCTGCCCAGCCGCTGCTTGTATACCTGCGGCTTGCCGGCACGGTCGGACGTGTAATAGATGGTCTGACCGTCGGCGCCCCAGAAGGGTTCGGTGTCGATGGCGTAGTGATTGGTCAGGCGCTGCAACTGCCGAGAGCCGAGGTCCATCACGTAGATTTCCGGGTTGCCATCCTTCGACAGCACGAAGGCCAGGCGATTGCCGTCCGGCGAGAATGCCGGCGCACCATTCAGGCCTTCGAAACTGGTGATCTGCTCGCGCCGCCCGGTGTCGACATGCTGGATGAAGATACGCGGGCGCTTCTGCTCGAACGAGACATAGGCGATGCGACGACCATCCGGCGAGTAGCGCGGCGAAAGGATCGGCTCGCGCGATTGCAGCAGGGTCACCGCACGGGCACCGTCATAATCGGAACGCTGCAGGGTATAGCGGGTATTCGTGCCGCCCAGGCGCTCGGCGGTCACGTACAGCAGGCGGGTGGAAAAGGCGCCCTTGATGCCGGTGAGCTTCTCGAACGACTGATCCGCCGCGTAGTGCGCCATGTCGCGCAGCTGCTCCTGGCTACCGCCGACGGTTCCGCTCATGACCTGCTGCTCGGTGGCCACGTTGAACACCTCGTAGCGTACCTGCAGGCGGCCACCCGACGGCTCGATGTTGCCCACCATGACGTACTGGGCGCCGAGGGCTTTCCAGTCACGATAGATGATCTCGCTGCCACGGCTGGGCATGCTGATCATGTTCTGCCGTGGGATCGGCTGGAAGATGCCGGAGTTGCGCAGGTCATTGCCGACGATCTCGGCCATGTCCTCGGGCAGCACGGTACCGCCCTGCCAGCCGAAGGGAACCACGGCAATGGGGATGGCTCTGTCGGCACCACTGGTGACGACGATGTTTTTCTCCTGTGCAACCGCGCTGCCCAGCAGGCAGCAGAGCAGGACAAGTAAACCTCGAAGGGAGTTGATCACAACGCTAGATCCTCAGGCGTAAATGTCATTTTGAATGACCGATAGGGCTGGAATTCCTGGGGGGTGAGCCCCTGCATTTCCGTCAGCCGTCCGATGTTCTTCACTGCGGCCACCGCAGAGTTGTCGAATGGCACGTCACCGCTCGATCTCGACACGCTGACGTTGGTGATGGTGCCATCCGGAAGCATGTTGACCTGGAGCTGAACCGTCATGTTGTTGCGCGCCGACGGCGGGCGGGTCCAGCCTTCTGCCGCACGCAAGCGAATCAGATCGTCGAAATTTCCAGACGTTTGATCGCCCTGAGTATCCGCCAAGGCCTGCTGACGCTGGGTATCTTCGGCGAGCAGTTCGGCGAGCGCCTGGGCCTTCTTGTCTTCCGCCGCCTTGCGCGCCGCCTCGGCCGCGGCCTTCTTCTTCGCCTCTTCGGCTGCCTTCTGCTTCGCGGCCTCAGCCGCCGCTTTCTTCTTGGCTTCCTCCGCCGCTTTGCGCTTGGCCTCTTCGGCGGCCTTCTTCTTGGCCTCTTCCGCTGCTTTTTTCTTGGCCGCCTCTTCTGCAGCCGTCTTCTTGGCGATTTCGGCCTGCTTCTGCTGCTCGACCTTCTTGGCCTCTTCAGCCTTCTTCGCCGCAGCCGCCTTTTCAGCCGCCGCTTTCGCCGCCTCGGCCTTTCGAGCCTCCTCGGCTTTCTTTTGTTCCGCCGCCCGGGCCGCCGCCTGCTTCTCCTGCTCCTGCTTGCGCTGCTCCATCTGCTCGGTTTCGAACTGCTTGGCAGCGGTCTTCTGCGCCTCCCCGGCGATCTTCTGGTTGGTCTGGGTGGTCGCCTGGCTCTGCGATTTCAGTTGATACAGCGTAGCCTGCACGATCGGCTTGGACGGCGGCAGTTCCGGCGTCATGCCGAAGCTGACGAAGAGCATGCCGAAGATGATGACGTGCAGGCCGACCGCCAGCACGGTCGGCCAGAAGTAGCTCTGCGAAGGCGACGACTCACGCTGCTGCATCAAGGAGCCTCGGTGATCAGGCCGACGTTGCCCACGCCCGCATCCTGCAGACCACCCATGGCAGCCATGACCGAGCCATAGTCCACGGCCCTGTCGCCACGAATGAACACCTGGGTGTCCGGCCGCTGACGCATGATCGCCACGACCGCCCGGGTCATGTCCTCGAGCGCGACGGCTTCGTTACCCTTGCTCTCGGTATCCACTTCACTGCCGACGTTCCAGTAATAGGACTTGTCGGCCTTGATGGAAATGGTCAGCACCTGCTTGTCGTTGTCCTGCGGCAGGACCTCGCTGCTGACCCTGGGCAGGTCCACCTTGACGCCCTGGTTGAGCATCGGTGCGGTCACCATGAAGATCACCAGCAGCACCAGCATCACATCGATGTAGGGCACCACGTTCATCTCGGCGACGGGCTTGCGTCTGTTGCGGATTCTGGCCATGGCCGTGGGCCTCAATCTTCGGTGGTATGGACTTTACGGTGAAGGATGGCCTGGAACTCGTCGGCGAAGGTGTAGTAGCGGCCGATGAGCATCTCGCCACGCGCGGCGAAGCGGTTGTAGGCAATGACCGCGGGGATGGCGGCGAACAGGCCGATCGCGGTGGCGATCAGCGCCTCGGCGATCCCCGGAGCGACGGTCGCCAGGGTGGCCTGCTGGACCTGAGCCAGGCCGCGGAAGGAGTTCATGATCCCCCAGACGGTGCCGAACAGGCCGATATAGGGGCTGGTGGAACCGACGGTGGCAAGGAACGGCAGGCTCTGCTCGAGCTTCTCCTCCTCCCGCGAAATCGCCACGCGCATGGCACGGTTGACGCCGTCCATCACCGCATCGGGATCGACGCCCGACTGTTGGCGCAGACGGGAAAATTCCTTGAAGCCGGCGCGGAAGATCTGCTCGACACCCGAATCCGGGTCCGGATTGCTGCCGGCCTGGCGATAGAGCTTGGACAGGTCGATGCCCGACCAGAAGCGCTCCTCGAAGGTATCCAGCGCTCGCTTCGCGGCGCGCAGCATGTTGCCGCGCTGAAAAATCAGAATCCACGAGGTCACCGAAGCGGCGACAAGGATCAGCATGACCAGTTGCACCACGAAGCTGGCGTTGCTGATCAGGCTCCACATGGACATGTGATCGACGTTGGCTTCCACGCTTTACTCTCCTGCAGGGGGTAGACCCGCGCCAGCGAAGGCTGCGCGCAGCACTTCGGGAATGACCCGGGGTTTCAAACTTTCGGCACGTACGCAGGCCACCAGCACCTGCCCCTCACAAAGCAGCACATCGTCCACCGCGCGCCGGACCTGCTGGCGAAAACGCAGGCTGGCACGGTTCAGCGCGACCACCTCGGCACTCACCAGCAGCTCGTCGTCCAGGCGCGCCGGCGCGAAATAGCGCGCCTCGCTCGAATGCACGACGAACAGCAAGTCCTCGCCGGCCAGCTGCGACTGGGCGAATCCCAGGCTGCGCAACCGCTCGGTACGAGCTCGCTCCATGAATTTGAGGTAGTTGACGTAGTAGACAATGCCGCCCGCATCGGTGTCCTCGTAATAGACTCGACAGCGGTGGGTGAAGATTTCAGCTCCGGCTTGCGCGCGCATACTAGTGCTCGGCCCTGTAAATGCCAATCGGGTAAGAGAACAATATTTTCTTCAAACTGTGTCGTCGCCGAACAGGTCCGGCGTCGGGACGTCGCCCATGCGTTTCGGCAGGTTCAAACCGAAGTGCAGGTAGGCGTGCCTCGTGACCACGCGGCCACGTGGCGTGCGCATGATGTAGCCCTGCTGGATCAGGTAGGGCTCGAGCACGTCCTCGATGGTGTGTCGTTCCTCGCTGATCGCCGCCGCCAGGCTGTCGACGCCCACCGGCCCGCCATCGAACTTCTCGATCAGGGTCAGCAGCAGGCGGCGATCCTGATGGTCGAAGCCGCGTTCGTCGACATCCAGCATGTTCAACGCCAGGTCGGCGATCTGCCGGGTGATCTCGCCCCGCCCGCGCACTTCGGCGAAGTCCCGCACCCGGCGCAGCAGGCGGTTGGCGATCCGCGGCGTGCCGCGCGCGCGGCGCGCGATCTCGAAGGCACCTTCGGCTTCGGTCGGCAGCCCGAGGATGCCGGCGGAGCGGCTGACGATGGTCGCCAGGTCCTCGGTGGAATAGAACTCCAGGCGCTGGACGATCCCGAAACGATCACGCAGCGGGTTGGTCAGCATGCCGGCACGGGTGGTCGCCCCGACCAGGGTGAACGGCGGCAGGTCGAGTTTGATCGAACGCGCCGCCGGTCCCTCGCCGATCATGATGTCCAGCTGGAAGTCCTCCATCGCCGGATACAGCACCTCCTCGACGATCGGTGAGAGGCGATGGATCTCGTCGACGAACAGCACGTCGCCGGCTTCCAGGTTGGTCAGCAAGGCCGCGAGATCGCCCGGGCGCTCGAGCACCGGGCCCGAGGTGCTCTTGATCGACACACCCATTTCCTCGGCAATGATGTTCGCCAGGGTGGTCTTGCCGAGACCGGGCGGGCCGAAGATGAGGGTATGGTCGAGCGCTTCGCCGCGGCCCCTGGCGGCACGGATGAACAGGTCCATCTGCTCGCGCACGACCGGCTGGCCGATATAGTCGGCCAGCCTCAGCGGGCGGATGGCGCGGTCCAGCTGTTCGTCGCGGTCGCGACTGCCGGCGGTGACAAGACGATCGGCTTCGATCATGCCTTACACCATGCCCTTGAGGGCTCGGCGGATCAATTCTTCACTGCTCAAACCGTCTTCCTGTATGGCGGATACCGCGCGGCTGGCCTCCTGCGGCTTGAAGCCCAGGGAGATCAACGCGCTGACCGCATCGTTCTCGGCGCTTGAGACTGCCGTTTTACTGCTGGGTTCCACCACGAAGGTGGCAATGGCCGGCATGCTTTCCCAGGCCTTGAAGCGATCCTTGAGCTCGACCAGCAGGCGCTCGGCGGTCTTCTTGCCGACGCCTGGAATCTTGACGAGTACCGAAGTGTCCTGGGCCTGCACGCAGCGCACCAGTTCGTCCACCTCCAGTCCGGACATCAGCGCCAGCGCCAGCTTCGGCCCTACCCCATTCAAGCGGATCAGCTCGCGGAACAGCTCGCGCTCGCGTTTTTCGAAGAAGCCATAGAGCAGTTGCGCATCCTCACGCACCACCAGATGGGTATGCAGGGTCACCGGTTCGCCGGCCGCCGGCAGACGATAGAGCGTCGTCATCGGCACCTCGACTTCGTAGCCGATTCCATGCACATCGAGGATCAGGTGCGGCGGCTGCTTCTCCGCCAGGGTGCCACGCAAACGTCCGATCACAGTCCCGCTTCCTCCACGGCCGCGAAGCCCGGCTCCCGGCCAATCGAATTGTTTCCGCCCATGGCGTAATGCCGTTCGGATAAGGCAGAGATTACTTCGTAGGAGCGCGCCATGCGCGCGAATCGTGGGCGTGGCCCGCTCCTACATGTTCCTGCATCCCACTTGCGGCCCATGGCGGACGATCACGATTACAGCCGCAGACGCCCGCCGCGCCGCTTGGCGCCGACCAGTCCATGAGGGATCAGGCTTTGCCGATGATGGGCATGGCACAGCGCGATGGCCAGCGCATCGGAAGCGTCGATCTGCGGTTTCTGCACAAGCTTGAGCAGGTGCATGACCATCATCTGCACCTGCTGCTTGTCCGCGCCGCCCGTGCCGGCGATGGCCTGCTTGACCTGGGTGGCGGTGTACTCGGCGATCTGCAGGCCCGCCTCGGCACCGGCGACGATGGCGGCGCCTCGCGCCTGGCCGAGCTTCAGCGCCGAGTCTGCATTGCGCGCCATGAACACCTGCTCGATGCCCATGGTCACCGGGCCGTAGGTACGAATCACCTCGCTGACGCCGCAGAACACCGCCTGCAGCCGCTCGGACAGCTCGCCGCTGCCGGTGCGAATGCAGCCGGAGGCCACGTATTCGCAGCCGCGCCCGGTGTCGCGCACCACCCCGTAGCCGGTGATCCGCGACCCGGGGTCGATTCCCAAAATCAGCGTCATGCCCATGGCCGTGCTGTCTATTTATCCAGTGAGCGAGTATACGGAGGCGCCACCCGCAGCGCCACCGGCGCCGTCACAGGGCGCGCCGTCCACCATGGCAATGGCAACCACGCGGGTTTCACCCGCCCTACGGTTCGCACGGTGCTCGCTCTGACGTAGGGCGGGCTGCAACCCGCCAAGCGCGGCCCGCATCTGCACCAGAGCCCCGGGATGGCACCCACAAAAAACCGGAAGCGCATCAGGCGACTCCCGGCTTTTCTGGCGCCCGACAACTCAGCCCAGCTGCTGCATGATCTCGTCGGAAATCTCGGCGTTGTGGTAGACGTTCTGCACGTCGTCCAGGTCTTCCAGCGCATCGATCAGGCGCAGCACCTTCTGCGCCGTCTCGACGTCGGTGACCGGCGCCGCGATCGACGGGATCATCGCCACCTCGGCCTCGTCGCCCTTGAATCCCGCTTCGGTCAGCGCCTCGTTGACCGCGAGGAAGTCGGCGAAGCTGGTATAGACCTCGACCGAACCGTCTTCCTGGCTGACCACGTCATCGGCACCCGCCTCCAGCGCAGCCTCCATCAGGGCATCCTCGTCGACGCCTGGGGCATAGCTGATCTGCCCCTTGCGCTCGAACATGTAGGCCACCGAACCATCGGTGCCCAGGTTGCCGCCATGCTTGCTGAAGGCATGGCGCACTTCGGCGGCGGTACGGTTGCGGTTGTCGGTCATGGCCTCGACGATGATCGCCACGCCGCTGGGGGCATAGCCTTCGTAGCTCAGCTCGACCATGTTGTCGGCATCGCTAGAGCCGGCGCCGCGGGCGATGGCGCGATCGATGGTGTCGCGGGTCATGTTGGCGGTCAGTGCCTTGTCCACGGCCAGGCGCAGGCGCGGGTTGTCGGCCGGCACGCCGCCGCCATGCTTGGCGGCCACGGTCAGTTCGCGGATCAACTTGGTGAAAATCTTGCCCCGCTTGGCGTCCTGGCGCTCCTTGCGGTGCTTGATATTGGCCCATTTGGAATGACCAGCCATAACTCACTCCTATCAAGTTCTGAGCTGCAAGCCGCAAGCTACAAGCCTCAAGCAAGGCTCTTGCAGCTTGAAGCTTGCAGCTGCCTTTATTCCGCCTTGGGCTGCTCGCGCAGGCGGATGTGCAGTTCGCGCAGTGCCTTGCTGTCCACCGCACCCGGCGCCTGGGTCATCACGTCCGCGGCGCTCTGGGTTTTCGGGAAGGCGATCACTTCGCGGATCGACTGTGCGCCGGTCATCAGCATCACCAGGCGATCCAGGCCGAAGGCCAGGCCACCGTGCGGCGGCGCACCGTATTTCAGCGCATCGAGGAGGAAGCCGAACTTCTCTTCCTGTTCCGCCTCTTCGATGCCGAGGATGCGGAACACCGCCTGCTGCATTTCCTTGCGGTGGATACGGATGGAACCGCCACCCAGTTCGGTGCCGTTGAGCACCATGTCGTAGGCGCGCGAGAGCGCGGCGGCCGGGTCGGCCTCCAGCGCCTGCGGGGAGCACTTGGGCGCGGTGAACGGGTGGTGCAGCGCACTCAGCGAACCGTCGTCGTTCTCTTCGAACATCGGGAAGTCGACCACCCACAGCGGCGCCCAGTCGCAGGTCAGCAGCTTGAGGTCATGGCCGAGCTTGATGCGCAGCGCGCCCAGCGCCTCAGACACGATCTTCGCCTTGTCGGCGCCGAAGAACACGATGTCGCCGTCCACCGCGCCGACGCGATCGAGGATCACGTTGAGGTTGTCCTCGGGGATGAACTTGACGATCGGCGACTGCAGGCCCTCGACACCCTTGGCGCGCTCGTTGACCTTGATGTAGGCCAGCCCCTTGGCGCCGTAGATGCCGACGAACTTGGTGTAGTCGTCGATCTGGCTGCGCGGCATGCTCGCCGCACCCGGTACGCGCAGGGCGGCGACGCGACCTTTCGGATCGTTGGCCGGACCGCTGAAGACCTTGAATTCGACCGCGCTCAGTTGGTCGGCGACGTCCACCAGCTCCAGCGGGATGCGCAGGTCGGGCTTGTCCGAGCCGTAGCGGCGCATGGCCTCTTCGAATGGCATGTGCGGGAACTCGCCGAATTCCAGGCCCAGCACTTCCTTGAACAGCTTGCGGATCATGCCCTCGGTGATGGCCATGATGTCCGCCTCGTCGAGGAAGCTGGTCTCGATGTCGATCTGGGTGAATTCCGGCTGGCGATCGGCGCGCAGGTCTTCGTCGCGGAAGCATTTGGCGATCTGATAGTAGCGGTCGAAGCCGGCCACCATCAGCAGTTGCTTGAACAACTGCGGCGACTGCGGCAGGGCAAAGAAGCTGCCAGGATGGGTGCGACTGGGGACCAGGTAGTCACGCGCGCCTTCCGGAGTGGCACGGGTCAGGATCGGCGTCTCGACATCGAGGAAGCCGTTCTCGTCCAGGTAGCGGCGAATGCTGGTGGTGATGCTCGAGCGCAGCTTGAGCTTCTCCGCCATTTCCGGGCGACGCAGGTCGATGAAGCGATAGCGCAGGCGGGTCTCCTCGCCGACGTCGCTGTATTCGTTGAGCGGGAACGGCGGGGTTTCCGACTCGTTCAGCACTTCCAGTTCGTAGCCCAGCACCTCGATGGCACCGGAGGCCATGTTCGGGTTGACCGCTCCGGCGGGACGCAGGCGCACCTTGCCGGTCACCTTGATCACGTATTCGCTGCGCACGCGGTCGGCGGTGGCGAAAGTCTCGGCACGATCGGGATCGAAGACCACCTGGGCCAGGCCTTCACGATCGCGCACATCGAGGAAGATCACCCCGCCGTGGTCACGACGGCGATGAACCCAGCCGCAAAGAGTGATTTCCTGGCCGTCCAGGCTTTCGTTCAGTTGGCCGCAATAGTGGCTGCGCATCATGGTGGTGTTCGCTTCTCGTATCTTGAATTCGTTGGGGCGCTCGAGCCGCGACAGGCAGACGGCACCGTAGCTGCGTCTGTGCGGAAACGGGCATCTGCTGCCAGCCGTGCCGCACTGCGCAAGGGTGCCTGCCTCTACCAGCATGGCGATCGAGCCGCCGGGCACAAGGGCGGGATTATATCCGCATAATCGCCACGGCGCAGCCGTCGGCCGGCCGATCAGGCGATTGGCCGTAGACGATGATTGAACTCCGCCCGAGACAGCGCCTTCTTATTGATGAGCATCAACTCCAGGGGCCGCATCGTTTCACCACGCGAGGCGTTTTTCTGGCATAACTAACAACGCCCGTTGACGTTTCATCGACGGCCGCGCCAGCGCTGAAACGTCAACAGACCTCACGTACCACCCCACCAGGAGAGAAACATGGAAATCAACATCGGCATCGCCGAACAGGACCGCGCCGCCATCGCCGAAGGCCTGTCCCGCCTGCTCGCCGACACCTACACCCTGTACCTGAAGACCCATAACTTCCATTGGAACGTCACCGGCCCGATGTTCAACACCCTGCACACCATGTTCGAGACCCAGTACACCGAACTGGCGGTGGCGGTGGACGACATCGCCGAGCGCATCCGCGCCCTGGGCTTCCCGGCACCGGGCACCTACGCCGCTTACGCCCGCCTGTCCTCGATCAAGGAAGAAGAAGGCGTTCCTGCCGCCGAAGAGATGATCAAGCTGCTGGTCGAAGGGCAGGAAGCGGTCGTCCGAACTGCCCGCGGCATCTTCCCGCTGCTGGACAAGACCAGTGACGAGCCGACCGCCGACCTGCTGACCCAGCGCATGCAAAGCCACGAAAAAACTGCCTGGATGCTGCGCAGCCTGCTGGCCGCCTGAGCCTCCAGAAGGCGGAGGCGCACTGAGGCGCTTCCGCCCTCATCCCCCCAACGCATCCCCCCCGCGAACCACGGCCGTAGCAGTGAAGCAAACATCGCTTCGATGCCCGGCACCGTCCCAATTAAAACAAGGGTGCGCTACATGCCCCACAGGCGCCAAAGCCCGGCGGTGCGCGCGCACCTCACGAAAAGGCCACGCCCCCCCCTTATGCGTTGCAGGGCCCCGTTCGAAGTGCTTGCCGCGGATGTTGCGTGAAACACCCCGATATCGGGCAATCGGGCGCAAGCCGGTAGGTTGGCGCTGAGCGCAGCGAAGCCCAACAGGCCCTGGCATGACGCGTTGGGCTCGTCGCTTCGCGCCTCAGACTGCGCACCCCAACCCAACCGGCTTATCGCCCATTTCGTCGCGAACCGTGCTGCTGCGGCTTGCACTGGTATCTCAACAGGCACCGGGCCTGCATTCGCCGCAAGGGCGCGTGGCCCACAAGACCGGAGTCGCCGACTGCTTTTCCTGCGCGGAGCGGTCAATGCTCATTTGAGCGGCCCCCTCCTTTGCTGTTAAATACGCCGCGCTGCAGCCCGGGCCGCGCGACTCGTCAGACCGTGTTCGCTCCTGCCTGACGAACCTTCCACCAACGCGCATCCGGCAGCTGCCGCTTTTCCTGTCGTGTCATCAACCGTGAGCCCTATAAGAATGCTTAAGATCGTCCATGTCCTGGCAGGCGTCATCGCCCTGCTGTTGTCATTTGTTCCCAGTCTGCGCGGCGGCATGCCGCTCCTGCTACAGCCCGAAGCCCTGTGCCTGCTGATGCTCGGCCTGCTGAATGTCCAATTCATCCCTTCCGCCCAACTGGCTGACGGCCGCACCCGCCCGGTGATAATCGCGGCGTCCGCACTACTGTTGCTCGCCGTCGTATTCCAGGCCGCCGTCCTGCTCGCCCCGCTGGCGGAAATCGCCGGCCAGCCCGCCACCCTGGCCAGCCTGCTGCTCGCCTTCGTCGCGATACTGCTGCACCTGGCTACGACCCAGGCCGGCAACATGCAACCCAAGGCGCGCGCGCGCGCAAGCGCACCATCCGCCATCGGCCGTGAGACCGGCACGGTGAAGTGGTTCAACACCTCGAAAGGGTTCGGCTTCATCTCGAGAGATGGCGGCGACGACGTGTTCGTGCATTTTCGCGCCATTCGCGGCGAAGGGCATCGCGTCCTGGTCGAAGGCCAGCGCGTGGAATTCACCATCATGATGCGCGACAAGGGACTGCAGGCCGAGGATGTCATCCCGGTGCAGCCCGGTCGCTGAACCACTCGCAGGGTGCGCTTCGCCCACCGCATGCGCCGAGGCCTGGCGAAGCGACCCCTACGAAAAGGCTATGCCCCCTTGCGTGTTGCATGGGGGCCGCAGGCTGGGTCGGGGCGCGTAGCCTGAGGAGCGCAGCGACGAAGCCCAACACGTTCGTGGTCATACCTGTTGGGCTTCGCTGCGCTCAGTGCCAACCTACCGGCAAGCGATCGCGGCCAGCCCCTGGCCCCGCCACTCAATAATGCGGTGGCGGCGCCTCATCCCCCCCCGTATCCAGCGTGCTCTGCATTTCCTCCTGGCGCCTGGCCAATGCACCCAATTGCAGTTGCACGCGCTCGATGATCCGTTGCTGCTCGACCACCACATCGTTCAAGGTCTGAATCGTATCGTCCTGAAACGCCAGACGCGTCTCCAGATCGGCCACTCGCGATTCCAGATCCATAATCATTCTCCAAAACGGAAGTGATCGGTCAGCACCAGCCTGAGCTTATCCCTGATGGCCGCCACCTGCTCGGCGGTGTACGGCTTCGCCGCCTGCCGCCCCCAGACCGGCGCCGGCCAGGCCGCATCGTCGCGACGCCTGGCGATGACGTGCATGTGCAGCTGCCCGACCACGTTACCGAGCGTCGCGATGTTCATCTTGTCCGCACCGAAGGTATCCTTCAGCGTCTCGGCCAGCGACGTGGTTTCCTGCCATAGCGCCTGCTGATCCGCAGCGTCGAGCTGAAACAACTCACTGATTTCCTCGCGTCGCGGCACCAGGATGAACCAGGGGTACTGCGCATCATTCATCAACAGCAACCGGCAGAGCGGAAAATCACCCAGCGGCAAGGTATCCTGCTCCAGGCGTGAATCGAGAACGAACATAGGGCTCTCCCGTTCGGCAACAACCAAAAGAATGAACAGCGCGGCTGCGCTGCATCGACTGCGAAAAGGATACTCCATGCATTCGCCACCACAAGAACCCGCTCAGCGAACGCACCAATGCAGCGCCACGCCGGAGAGAGACGGCCTCGTTTCGGTGCAAACAACGTATCAGCCGCCCGAAAACCGCCATGGAAATCACTATTTTTCGATTTGAGTACGTTTCTTGCTGAGCCTTTCACGGAACGCGGCTTCAAAACGTCGCAGCAGATAAAGCGCTGCTTGCTCTAGCGCATCGCTAGGGCTAAACAGTACATTCTCTGTATGGCTTTTGTGCCAAGCGCAATCATCTGGTAAAAGCCTGACCGGAACCCAAGAAGTTGCATCTTTTTCGCTCACGTGTCGAAAAAGTAAGCACCGTTTAAAACCAAAGGAGCAATCACCCATGAAAGTGATGAAGTGGAGCGTAATCGCGCTGGCCGTAGCGGCGGGCACCTCCCAAATGGCATTCGCCAGCCAGCAGTCGGAAGCCAATGGCTTCGTCGAGGGTGCGAAGCTGGATCTGTTGCTGCGTAACGCGTATTTCCTGCGTGACCATGGCGACGGAGTACAGGATCAGTCCCGCTGGGGCCAAGGTTTCATCGCCACCTTCGAATCCGGCTTCACTCAAGGCACCATCGGTGTAGGCGTCGATGCCTATGGCCTGCTGGGTGTCAAACTGGATACGGGCAAGAGCCGTGAAGACGGCGGCATCGCCTTCTTCGGTACCGACAGCAGCGGCAAACCGCACGACGACCTGTCCGAAGCCGGCGCAGCCATCAAGTTCCGGGCTTCCAACACCGTACTGAAGTATGGCAACCAGATGCCATCGATGCCGGTCCTGGCTCACGACACCACTCGCCTGCTGCCGCAGACCTTCACTGGCACCCTGCTCACCAGCAATGAAATCGAGGGGCTGGAGCTCAATGCAGGCCGCTTCACTGGGCAAAACAACCTGACTCAAACCGGGCACGATAACGGCGGATTGAAATCAATCGACGTGCTCGGCGGCACTTACAGCTTTACCGATAACCTCAGCGCCTCGCTGTACTTCTCGGACGTCGAAGACGTCTACAACAAGAAGTACGCCAACGTTAACTATGTAATGCCGTTCACCGAGGATCAGTCCTTGGCGCTCGATTTCAACATCTACAAAACCGACTTTGACAACGGCTCGGTTGCCGCAACCGACTGGGGTGGAGATGGTGTCAGCGATGAAAACACCATCTGGAGCCTGGCTGCCACCTACAGCGTAGGCGCCCATGCCTTCATCCTCGCGCATCAGCGCGTCTCGGGAGACGCCGGCTACGCCTACGATTATGGCGACGGCGGCAATGGCATTTATCTGGCCAACTCCTTCCTCTCCGACTTCAACTCGAAGGACGAGCGCTCGTGGCAGGCTAGCTATGAGCTGGACTTCAGCGGCTATGGAGTACCGGGGCTGTTCTGGAAAACCGCTTACCTGCGCGGTAGCAATATCGACCTCGGCAACGGTGATCGGGGCACCGAGCGCGAGATCTTCAACCAGGTTCAGTACGTCATTCAAAGTGGACCTGCCAAGGATCTCTCTTTCAAATTGCGCAACTCGATTCTGCGTACCAGCAATGGTTACTGGAACGACATGAATGAAATCCGTGCCTTCGTCGAATACCCGCTGAGCATCCTGTAACACAGGCGCCCAGACTATTCGAAGCGAAATGGAGCCCGGCGAAAGCCGGGCTCTTTCGTTTCCAGGAGCCGCGCCAATCCATCCTCCCGCATCCTGTACGCCGCACCCCGCGCGCCGTACAATGCCGAGCCAAATTCCAGCCTCTGCAAGGACATAACGGCCACATGCGCACCAGTCAGTTCCTGCTCTCGACCCTCAAAGAAACCCCATCCGATGCCGTGGTCATCAGCCACCAGTTGATGCTGCGTGCCGGGATGATCCGCAAGCTGGCATCCGGTCTGTACACCTGGATGCCGATGGGGCTGCGCGCGCTGCGCAAGGCCGAGGTTATCGTCCGCGAGGAAATGAACAAGGCCGGCGCCCTGGAAGTATTGATGCCGGCCATCCAGCCGGCCGAACTGTGGCAGGAATCCGGCCGCTGGGAGCAGTACGGCCCCGAACTGCTGCGCCTGAAAGATCGCCATGATCGCGAGTTCTGCGTCGGCCCGACCCACGAGGAAGTCATTACCGATCTGGCACGCAACGAGTTGAACAGCTACAAGCAGTTGCCAATCAACTTTTACCAGATCCAGACCAAGTTCCGCGACGAGATCCGCCCGCGCTTCGGCCTCATGCGCGGGCGCGAGTTCCTGATGAAGGATGCCTACTCCTTCCACCTCTCCCAGGCGTCGCTGCAGGAAACCTACGACCGCATGCACGAGGCGTACTGCAACATCTTCACCCGCCTGGGCCTGGACTTCCGCCCGGTACAGGCCGACACCGGCTCCATCGGCGGCACCGGCTCCCATGAATTCCACGTGCTGGCCGAATCCGGCGAAGACGATATCGCCTTCAGCGACGCCTCCGACTACGCCGCCAACATCGAGAAGGCCGAAGCCATTCCGCGCGAAACCGAGCGCGCCGCCGCCAGCGAAGAACTGCGCCTGGTCGATACACCGAATGCCAAGACCATCATCGAGCTGATCGAGCAGTTCGACCTGGCGATCGAGAAAACCGTGAAGACGCTGGTCGTGCATGGCGTCGAGGAAGGCCAGCTGATCGCCTTGATCGTGCGTGGCGATCATGAACTGAACGAGATCAAGGCCGCCAATCTCGAGCAGGTCGCCAGCCCGCTGGTGTTCGCCTCGGAAGCGGAGATTCGCGCCGCGATCGGCGCCGGTCCCGGCTCACTGGGCCCGCTGAACCTGCCGATCCCCTGCATCGTCGATCGCTCGGTGGCGCTGATGAGCGATTTCGGTGCCGGTGCCAACATCGACGACAAGCACTACTTCGGCCTGAACTGGGAGCGCGACCTGCCGCTGCCGCAGGTCGCCGACTTGCGCAACGTCGTCGCCGGCGATCCGAGCCCGGACGGTCAGGGCACGCTGGTGATCAAGCGTGGCATCGAGGTCGGGCACATCTTCCAGCTCGGCACCAAGTACAGCGAAGCCATGAACTGCCAGGTAATGGGCGAGAACGGCAAGCCGGTGACGTTGACCATGGGCTGCTACGGCATCGGCGTGTCGCGCGTGGTCGCCGCCGCCATCGAGCAGAACTACGACGACCGCGGCATCCTCTGGCCGGACGCCCTGGCGCCCTTCCAGATCGCGCTGGTACCGATGAAATACGAGGCCGAAGCGGTTCGCGAGACGACCGACAGGCTTTATGCCGACCTCACCGCAGCCGGCTATGAAGTTCTGCTCGACGACCGTGACAAGAAGACCAGTCCCGGCGTCAAATTCGCCGACATGGAGCTGATCGGCATTCCGCATCGCATCGTCATCAGCGACCGCGGGCTTGCCGACGGCACCCTGGAGTACAAGCACCGTCGTGACGCCCAGCCGCAGGCCGTTGCCGCGGCCGACATTCTGTCCTTCATCAATTCGCGTGTTCATCGCTGACCGGAAATCATGCTCAACCGACATGTAGTCGTTTCAACCAGCGCCGCGGTTTGCGCGGCGCTTCTCCTTGGCGGCTGCGCCAACCACCTGCCCCAGCGCAGCGAGCACGAGGCACGCACCGAACGCAAGCTGCTCGACCACAGCCTGCGCATCGAACTCGGTGAACCGCAGGTGCTGGAACTGCCACAACGACGCATCCGGGTCCAGGAGCAGAAAACCTTCGAAGTCACCGACTTCGAAGTCACCCGCCGCTATGATCGCTACACCCCCTATCAGCCCTGGCGCGAGCTGTATGAAATCCCCCTGGGCGTGGTCGCGGTGGTCGCCGGCGTCGGCGCCAACGTGCTCAACGTGGTCATGCTCGGCAACATGCCGGAGCGCGCCACGCGCGATTGGATCAGTTACGGTTTCGCCGGCATCAACCCATTCATGAACACCGAATCCAACGGGCGCTCGCAGCAGAACCTCGCCAGCCTCGACGAGCAACGCCGGGACGCAAGGCTCGAATACACCAGCCTGCCGTGGGCCGAGCGGCCGATAACGGTGATCGCCGGCCCGCATACCCATGAACTCGCCACCGACCGCAATGGCGTGTTGCGCCTCAATCTGCTCGACGGGACCTTCGCCGACCAGGACATCACCCAGGTGGGCAAGTTGCTGCTGAGCGTCGAGGACCAGCAGGACGGCACCCGCGCCGATGCCGCCTTGCTGGTCAGTCACAAGCTGCGCGGCAAGCTGCAGGAAGCACACGAGCTGATCTTCGACGATCTCGAGGGTGACGACGTGGCGCAATGGGTGCATCGAGTCAGACGCCTGTCCGAACTCGGCCTGGAAGAAGAAGCCAGCGAACTCGAGCAGAGCCTGATCGAGCTGACCCGCAACGATCCGGAGCTGCAGCAGCAATTCCTGCGCAGCCTGCTCGACGGTGCCACCCAGGGAGACTGAAGCCCCATGAGGGTGCGTGACCTTCTGTTGTCGCTGCTGCTGACCCTCACGCTTCCAGCGGCAGCCAACATCCGCCAGGCCCCGGACCCCGAGCTGCGCGAGCTGATGCAGCGCACCGTGGCCGAGGCGGACAGTTTTCAGGATCGCTTCGATGCCGAAGTCTGGCTGGTCGACATGTCCAGCCGGCTCGAACGCTACATGCCTAATGCAGGGGAACGCCTGGCACTGCTCAGGCTGGTTCATGGCGAGGCGAGCAAAGCCGGCCTGAAGCCGGAACTGGTGCTGGCACTGATTCATGCCGAGAGCCACTTCGACCGCTTCGCCATTTCCAGCGTCGGCGCTCAGGGAATGATGCAGGTGATGCCCTTCTGGAAGGCGGAGCTGGGCCGGCCGCAGGACAATCTCACCGACAACGCCACCAACCTGCGCTATGGCTGTACCATCCTCAGCTACTACCTGAAGAAGGAAAACGGCGACATCAACCGCGCGCTGGCCCGCTACAACGGCAGCCTCGGCAAGAACCACTATCCGGCGAAGGTGATCGGCTTCTGGCAGGACTTCTGGTACGTCAGGCCTTGAAGACCGCTCTCAGCTGGACGCTAGGCACGCTCGCGATCCGCGCCATCGCCATACCGGCGCTTTTCGTAGGGCACGCTATACGCACCGCCAGGACTCGGTGCACGCGGTGCGCACAGCGCACCCTACGGGCCGCGCCGGATATCGGCTGGCAGGGCGCGAAACCCAACGCGCGAAGCATCGCGGACTAGCCTCCTTTCAGCCTCGCCAGATGCCCGGCAATACCCTCGGCGGTCTGCTCGCCCACCAGCCGCTCACGCACCTTGCCCTTCTCGTCCACCAGGTAGGTCACCGGCAGCACGGCACTGCGCGGCAGTTGAAGGCGCTCGGCCGGATCGTCGCTGAGCACCCTGAAACGAATCCCCAATGCCTCGGCGGCCTGGGCCAGCTCTTCGCCACGCAGCTCGTCGAAGTTGACGCCGAGCACCTCGACCTCATCCGTCGTCTCGGCCAATGCATTGAGCTCCGGAATCTCGGTACGACAGGGACCGCACCATTCGGCCCAGTAGTTGATCAGCAGCCAGCGCCCTTCGAGCTGGGCGGCGGTGACGTCGCGCCCATGCTGGTCGACCCCCCAATCCTTCTCGCAGCCGGCGAGCAGCAGGCAGGCGAGCAGGACGAGCAAAGGAGCGAGTGGCTTGGTCATAGTCGAAAATCCCCACGGCACGGACCCTGGCAGCATACCGCTTCCCTGCGCACATGGCACCGCGCCCGGTCCGGCGCCGCATCCTGACGCCTGAATCGATGAGTGCCAAGGAACCGGCGCATTTTCGCCGTTCTGCGAGTTCGGTCACGCACGACGACGCTCGAGCGCACAGTTTTGCCGAAACGGCGCTGACTATAATTCGGCACCCGCCACCGATAGCCCGTAGCGAAGCCATGTCCAAACTCCATGACAAACTGATCGGTACCGTTCCCTCGCGCATCGTCGAACAAGCTTCCATCGCCCTGACGTCATACGAAGGCCGCATAACGGAGTTCAATGTCGCCAGCTGGTTGCAGGTGCAAGGACATGCGGGGCTGTCGGTATCGCTGGTGGTCAAGTACCGCGACGGTCAGCAACAGCGCGAAGCCGCGGTCGATCATGGGCGAACCGATGCGGTCGGCAAGATTCTGCTCTCGGGCATTGCCCGGCTGCCGGTCAAGCACAGGATCGAAGACCTGCAGGTTCATCTGCGCCCCACCACCGCGGTGACGGCGATCACCATCGACGAGCTGTTCGTACACCCGGTCGAGCCTGTTGCAGCTGACAGGAAGACGGCCCAGGCGTAGTCGATTGTCTTGGAAGTTCGTTATCCATGAGTCGCCACGACTCGGGAGAAGCGCAAGAGCTCTTCGGGCGTAGGCGCCTGGGAGACGCCTACTCCTTGCTGGCGATCCCGACCATCATTGCCGATGATCGCCAGCAAGCTGGCTCCTACAACATAATGTCCAGTGAGTTAACAACCTAGACACTAGGGTCTGTTGACGTCTCGCTACGCCCATCAGTCTGGAAGAAAGCGCTGCGCGATTTTCGATACGGTGGTCGGCGTGCAGGGCGTACGCTGTAGGAGCGAGCCATGCTCGCGATATCTCGCAGTTGCCAAGGGTTCGCGAGCATCGCTCGCTCCTACGAAAAGCTTTTTTTGCAGCGACGTCGTTCGCGATGAACGGCAACGGCCCCGCCCCTAGCTACTCGCCTTTTTCGGTTTCGGCAGTAGTTCGTCAAGACCGGGCTGCCGCGCCTTCTCCGGCACTTCTGCACGCTCAACCAGCGACTCGGGCCATTGCGTGAAACGCAGGCCAGTGAGGCGGTTCAACGATTCGAGCGCCGCGCCTGGCGCCCGCTGGTGCAAATAAACAATGGTGCGTTTGCCGTTCATGACGCCGTCCTTTCCAGCCGCAAGCAAGACATAGCCAGAAACGTGCCATGCGCCGTAATCGCGGCTGCGCCCCAAAAGCCGCGGTGCCTGGCGTCCAACACGCCGTTGGCAATGGCAAAGTGCCTGAAACGACCAGCGCATTCACACCCTTACTGACGATTTTTGTCACCGCTCGCCTGCAGCCAGTCGGCCAGGCTGCCACCGAACAGGTTGGTCTGCTCCCTCTGCAGCAGTTCGAGGGAGCGGCGCAGCATCGGATACCACGGCTCGTCGAGCTGCTCGGGCAGTTGCACCCGTGCCGAGAGTGGCCAGGGATTGCAACGCAGCAGCTGGTCCAGGCTGTAATTACCGAGATCGCGGCACAGCACCCAACCATCGGAGCCGGTGCGGCAGACCAGTTGCTCACGCTCGAGGAATTCGAGGATTTCGTCCCATTCATCCTCCGGCAGGCGCAGCCCCGCCTTGTGCAGATCGCGCAGACGCAGCTCCCGGCCCTCCTGCTGACGTTGATGCAGATGACGCAGCAGCATCAACATGACCACCAAACGCGGCAGGGGGCGGCGGCGCCACTGCTGCGACGACGACAACCCGCAAACCAGCTCCGCGCCGAACAGCACGATCATCCACGACAGGTAGATCCACAACAGGAACAGTGGTACCGCGGCGAAGGCGCCATAGATCAGCTGGTAGCTGGGAAAATAGCTGACGTATGCGGCAAACAGCTGCTTCGCCGCCTCGAACAGCACGGCAGTGAACACGCCGCCCACCAGCGCGTGGCGCAGCGGTACGCGGGTGTTCGGCACCGCGGCGTAGATCAGAGTGAAGGCCGCCACGCTGAGCAGCAGCGGCATCATCTTGATCACCGCGCCCACCCCGATCACCGCGTTGGGACCGGAAATCAGCGACAGCGAGGTGATGTAGGTGCTGGTGGCGAATCCTGCGCCCAGCAGCAGCGGCCCGAGACTGAGAATCGCCCAGTACAGCAGGAAACTGGACATCCCCCTGCGCGGCTGCCGCACCCGCCAGATGGTGTTGAAGGCCTTTTCGATGGTCAGCAGCATCATCAGCGCCGTCGCCATCAGGAAACCGACGCCGAACCAGGTCAACTGGCGCGCCTGACCGGTGAACGCCACCAGGTACTCCTGGATGGTGGCCCCGGTGGAAGGGATGAAATTGTTGAATATGTAGAACTGGATCTGCTCGCCGACGCCCTTGAACGCCGGGATCGCCGACAGCATGGCGAACGTCACGGTCATCATCGGCACCACGGCGAACAGCGTGGTATAGGTCAGCGCCGCCGCGCTGTGCGGCCCCCGATCGGCCAGGAAGCGCCTGACCAGGAAGCGGATGAACTCCAGCATATTGTCGATGCGCTGCTGCATCCCTTCTCCTTGAATGGGCTGAAACGTCGGCAAAAGGCACCCACCGTCTTGTAGCCCGGACCAGGCGAACATGGCTCCTTCCGCATCAGCGGAGCGCCGCCTTTCGGCCGGCACCCCGGAGAAGGTTAGAATGGCCACCTCAACCGGCGAGACGCAACCACAAATGACCGAACTCACCCTGTATCACAACCCGCGCTGCTCCAAATCGCGCGGGGCACTGGAACTTCTCGAGGCCCGCGGCCTGACGCCCGACATCGTGCGCTATCTGGAAACGCCACCCAGCGCAACCGAACTCGAGGCCCTGCTGGGCAAGCTCGGCCTCACCCCGAGGCAGCTATTGCGCACCGGCGAAGAAGAATACAAGAGCCTCAACCTGGCCGATCCCGCCCTCGGCGACGCGCAGCTCATCGAGGCGATGGTCGCGCACCCGCGCCTGATCGAGCGCCCGATCCTGATCGCCGGCGACAAGGCGATCGTCGGCCGACCTCCGGAAAAAGTGCTGGAGATCCTGCCGTGAACGCCCCTTACGTCCTGGTGCTGTACTACAGCCGTCACGGCGCCACCGCGGAGATGGCCCGGCAGATCGCCCGCGGCGTGGAGATGACCGGCCTGGAAGCGCGCCTGCGCACGGTGCCGGCGGTCTCCGCGGAATGCGAAGCGGTGGCCCCGACGATTCCCGACTCAGGCGCGCTGTACGTGACGATCGACGACCTGAAGCACTGCGCCGGCCTGGCCCTCGGCAGCCCGACGCGCTTCGGCAACATGGCCGCGCCGCTGAAGTACTTCCTCGACGGCACCAGCAGCCTCTGGCTCACCGGCGAGCTGGTCGGCAAACCCGCCGGCGTCTTCACCTCCACCGCCAGCCTGCACGGCGGCCAGGAAAGCACCCTGCTGTCGATGCTGCTGCCGCTGCTGCACCACGGCATGCTGGTGCTCGGCCTGCCTTACAGCGAGAACGCCCTGCTGCAGACCCGTGGTGGCGGCACGCCCTATGGCGCCAGCCATCATGCCGGCGCGGACGGCAAGCGCCTGCTCGACGAACATGAAATCGCCCTCTGCCGCGCCCTTGGCCAGCGGCTGGCACAGACCGCCCAGCGCCTGGAGACTGCCCGTGGCTAGAAAGCCGAAACCACTGCCGTCGCTGGACTGGCTCAAGCCCCGGATCAAACTCAGCCGGGCGATCAGCCTCGCCAGCTTCCTCGGCCTGGCCGTACTGCTGGTCGTCTGGAACCTGGCGTTCGCCGATCTGCACGGTGCCCGTACCTGGGTCGTACTCAGCATCCAGCTCGTCCCGCTGCTGCTGGTCGCGCCCGGCATCGTCGCCGGCAGTCCGCGCGCGCACGCCTGGACCTGCTTCATCGTCAACCTGTACTTCATCCAGGGCGTACTGGCCGCCATCGACCCGGCGCGCATGCTCTATGGCTGGCTGGAAGCCGCCATCAGCCTGACGCTATTCATCGCCGCCCTGCTCTACACCCGCTGGGGCTATCAGTACGAACGCAAGGCCGCGGGCGAGAGCTGAAACACGCCAGATCCCGCACCGCGCAGGAGCGAGCCATGCTCGCGAATGCAGCCCACGCGAAAGCCTCTCGCGGGCACGGACTCGGCGCCTCCTACGAAAATCGCCGGGCGCTGTGAAATCCGCGCCCTACCAGCCGAGGGTTTCCTTGAGAAAGGGAATGGTCAGCTTGCGCTGCGCCTGCAGCGAAGCCTGGTCGAGCCGGTCGAGCAGTTCGAACAGTGCGCTCATGCTGCGCGAGCCACGGGTCAGGATGAAGCGACCGACATCGTCCGGCAGGGTCAGGCCGCGGCGCGAGGCGCGCAGTTGCAGCGCACGCAGCTTGTCCTCGTCGGATAGCTGCTGCAGCTGGAATACCAAAGCCAGGCTCAGCCGCGACTGGAGGTCGGGCAACTGGATCGCCAGCTCGCGCGGCGATGCGTCGGCGGCCAGCAACAGCCGCCGGCCGGCATCGCGCAGGCGGTTGAACAGATGGAACAGCGCCTCCTCCCACACCGGGTCGCCCGCCACCGCGTCGAGATCGTCCAGGCACACCAGTTCGCTCTGCTCGAGATTGTCCAGCAGCGCCGGACCGTACTCGGCCACTTCGGCCAGCGGCAGATAGACCGCCAGTTCGCCGCGCTCCTCCACCCTGAGGCAAGCCGCCTGCAGCAGGTGGCTGCGACCGACCCCGGCCTGCCCCCAGAGATAGATCAACTCGTCGGACCAGCCTGCGGCAGGCGAGCACAGGCGCTCGACATAGCCGAGCGCCGCGGCATTGGCGCCGGGATAGAAGTTGGCGAAGGTGGCGTCGTCGCGCAGACGGACGCCCAGGGGGAGCTGGATGGGTTTCATGGTTGACTGGGTGGTTCGGCCGGTGTGCCGGCAGGCTCGGCGTAAAGGTCCGAGAGTTTATACAGATCGTGCACGTGGCGCAGCAGAACCATGATCACCGCCGCCACCGGCAACGCCAGCAATACTCCGGTGAAACCGAACAATTGGCCACCGGCGAGTACCGCGAAGATCACCGCCACCGGATGCAGGCCGATGCGATCGCCCACCAGCAGCGGCGTCAGCAGCATGCCCTCGAGCATCTGCCCGACCGTGAACACCGCCGCCACGCCCAGTAACGGGTAGGGGGCCAGCCCGAACTGGAACAGCACCGCCACCACCGCCGTACCGATACCGACGACGAAGCCCATGTAGGGCACGATGCTGGCAAGTCCGGCCAGCACGCCGATCAGCAGGCCGAGTTCCAGCCCCACCAGCATCAGGCCGCTCGCATAGATGATCGCCAGGGCCAGCATCACCAGCAGTTGACCGCGCAGGAAGGCGCCGATCACCTCATGGCATTCGCTCATCAGGCGCACCACCATGCCTTCGCGCCGGCGCGGCAGCAGACTGCGCAGCTTGGCCATGATCAGGTCCCAGTCGCGCAGCAGGTAGAAGCTCACCACGGGTATCAGCAACAGATTGCCGATCCAGGCCAGCAGCGCCAGGCTGGATGCGGTAGCCCGGCTGAGGACCATTCCGAGCACGTCGGTGGTGCTGCCCAGGTGCGCAGAGAATGCCGCCCTGAGCTGGTCGAAACGCCAGAAGTCCTCTTCCAGCCCGAATTGCGCCTGCACCCAGGGCAGCGCCTGCTGCTGCAGCCAGTCCAACGCCAGCGGCGCCAGTTGATAGAGATGCATCAACTGCTTGCCGAGCATCGGCAGCAGCACCAGCAGCATCAACAGCAGCAGAAGACTGAACAGGCTGAACACGGCGATCACGCCCCAGGTGCGCGACAGCCGCCAGCGCTCCAGGCGATCGACCAGCGGATCGCCCAGGTAGGCCAGCAGGGTGCCGATCAAAAAAGGGGTCAGGATCGGCGTCAGCAGATACACCAGCCAGGCGCACAGCAGCAGCCCGGCCAGCCAGAGCCAGCGATTCGAATCGGTGATGGTCATGGTTAACGCCTTGTTTGCAGGACCGCGGGGCCGGAATGCGCCATCACCAGCGATAACGCAGCACTGTGCCGGTTTCCGCTGCCGGCGCCGCCGGCTCGCTGGCAGGCTCGCCGAATTCGCCTGGTTCGTCCACGGGTTGCTGCGCGTCCAGCGGCATTTCATCGGCGCTGACTTCCTGCAGCCGGGCCAGCGCCAGTTGCGCGCGCAGCTGTTCGGGGCTGGCGTTCACGCGATAGACCAGGCGATCGCTGTCCACCCGCAGCAAGCGACCGCCGAATGGCTCGAGCAGCCGATCCAGCTCGGCAAAGCGCGCGACATCGGCCCCGAGGATTTCCAGGGTGATGTCCGAAGTGGAACCGGGCGCGACCACATAGCGCGGCGCCAGGTACTGACTGACCGCCAGCATCACCGCATCGGCCAGCGCCTCGGGGCTTTCCCCCTGCGCCTTGCCGTTGCGCTGCTCGTCGTCGAGCCAGACCGTCCATTCGGCCTGCCAGCCGGACTCCGCTTCACGCGCATGAGTGGCCAGCAGGACATCGGCATCGTAGCGCTCGGACGGCTCGCGCAGGGCTTCGCGGCCATCGCTGGCGAAGGTTTCCGGCGTCGCCAGCAACTGTTCGGACAGATCCGCCAGGGGCAGGCGCAGCGGCAGGCCGCGATGCTGTGCGGCGGCGCGCAGGACGGCGGCATTGCTCTGGCCATCGCCGACCAATTGCGCGCCATCCACCCGCTCGATCAGCCACCAGGCCAGCACCGTCGGCCGATTCGCCCCCCACAGCGATACGCCCGCGCGACGCAGGCTGCGCTCGGTGGTGCCGGGGTCGAACTCGACGACGATGTGCTCGTCCTCGTGGCCGTATTTGCTGATCAGTTGCTGCGGATCTTCCCGCAACGCGGCGACCGCCGGCTGCTTGGCAACTTCGGCGTCACCGGTCAAGCGCAGCAGCAGCGTGTCGAATGCACGTTGCAGCGCCTCGGCCTGGCCTCCGGCCTGCTGGCTGGAAACGGGTTCACGCACCTGATACAGGCCGCTGAGCGGCTCCGCCAGGCTGGGCAATGCCGCCAGCGCGAAGCACAGGGTGAGGAGGCGGGAAATAAGGCGCATGATCGATTCTCGCAAGCTGGCCAGAGGTTCCGGCCATGGAATGTGGAATAAGGCCTACACCTTAAACAGGCGACCTGAGCGCGGCAACCGCCACGCAGGGAGCCGGCTCACAGTTCGCCCAGCCAGCCCGCCAAATCGCCCTGGCGCTGCTTCGCCTTCGAAGGGCGGGATGGCCGCTATGCCGCAAGCCTGATAAAATCGCGCGCTTTCCGCGGACCGGTTCCGGCGCTTGCCCAAGCCCGGCAAATCAGCGCCTTCGCACAGGTGCTGGATGCAGTCTCTGCCCGGTCGACACCCGCATTCCTTCCACAGGTCCGGACTCTATGAGCAAGCAACCCTCCCTCAGCTACAAGGACGCTGGCGTCGACATCGATGCAGGCGAAGCGCTGGTCGAACGCATCAAAGGCGTCGCCAAACGCACCGCGCGCCCTGAAGTGATGGGTGGCCTGGGCGGCTTCGGCGCGCTCTGCGAAATCCCCGCCGGCTACAAGCAGCCGGTGCTGGTTTCCGGCACCGACGGTGTCGGCACCAAGCTGCGCCTGGCGCTGAACCTGAACAAGCACGACAGCATCGGCCAGGATCTGGTCGCCATGTGCGTCAACGACCTGGTGGTCTGTGGCGCCGAGCCGCTGTTCTTCCTCGACTACTACGCCACCGGCAAGCTCAACGTCGACGTGGCGGCTACCGTGGTCACCGGCATCGGCGCCGGCTGCGAACTGGCCGGCTGCTCGCTGGTCGGCGGCGAGACGGCCGAGATGCCGGGCATGTACGAGGGTGAAGACTACGACCTGGCCGGCTTCTGCGTCGGGGTGGTGGAGAAGAGCGAAATCATCGACGGCTCCCGGGTCGCGGCCGGCGACGCGCTGATCGCCCTGCCCTCCTCCGGCCCGCATTCCAACGGTTATTCGCTGATCCGCAAGATCATCGAAGTCGCCGGCGCCGACATCGAGAACATCCAGCTCGACGGCAAGCCGCTGACCGAGTTGCTGATGGCGCCGACACGCATCTACGTCAAGCCGCTGCTCAAGCTGATTGCGGACACCGGTGCGGTCAAGGCCATGGCCCACATCACCGGCGGCGGCCTGCTGGACAACATCCCGCGCGTACTGCCGGAAGGCGCCCAGGCGGTGATCGATGTCGCCAGTTGGAATCGTCCGGCCGTATTCGACTGGCTGCAGGAGCAGGGCAACGTCGACGAGCACGAGATGCACCGCGTGCTCAACTGCGGTGTCGGCATGGTCATCTGCGTCGCCCAGGATCAGGTCGACGCCGCCCTCGCCAACCTGCGCGCCTCCGGCGAAGCTCCCTGGGTGATCGGCCAGATCGCCAATGCCGCGGAAACCGCGGAGCGCGTCGTGCTGAACAATCTGAAAGCCCACTGATGGCCTGCAACGTCGTCGTCCTGATCTCCGGATCGGGCAGCAACCTGCAGGCGCTGATCGACAGCCAGGACGAAGACAACCCGGCCCGCATCCGCGCGGTGATTTCCAACCGTGCCGATGCCTACGGGCTGCAGCGGGCGCAGGCGGCAGGCATTCCCACCCGGGTGCTGCCACACCGGGATTTCGCCGATCGCGAGGCGTTCGACGCCGCGCTGATGCAAGCCATCGATGCCCACCAGCCTGACCTGGTGGTATTGGCCGGATTCATGCGCATCCTCACGCCCGGCTTCGTCCGTCATTACCGCGGCCGCCTGCTGAATATCCATCCGTCGCTGCTGCCCAGGCACAAGGGCCTGGACACCCATCGCCGCGCGCTCGAGGCCGGCGACAGCGAACATGGCTGCAGCGTGCACTTCGTCACCGAGGAACTGGACGGCGGCCCGGTGGCGATCCAGGCGACCCTCGCGATCGAGCCCGGGGAAACCCTCGACGATCTGGCCCAGCGGGTCCACGTCGCAGAACATCAAATTTATCCGCTCGCCATGCGCTGGTTCGCCGAGGGGCGCTTGCACCTTGCCGAACAAGGCGCGATGCTGGATGGCGCTACTCTACCGGCCTCAGGCTACCCGATCAGAACCTAGGAGATACCATGCGTCGCGCCTTGCTGCTCGCCCTCGCCGTGCTGACCCTGCCGGCACACGCCCTGGACCTCAAGCCGTTTTCCGCCAGCTACACCGCCGACTGGAAACAGGTTCCGGTCAGCGGTACCGCCGAGCGCAGCCTGGAGCAGCTGGACAACGGCCTGTGGCGCCTGGATTTCGAGGCTTCCATGCTGGTCGCCAGCCTCAACGAGCGCAGCACCTTCCGCGCCGAAGGCGACACCTTCCTGCCGGAGTCCTACCGCCTCAAGCGCAGCGGCCTGGGCAAGGGCAAGCGCGTCGAACAGCGCTTCGACTGGGAAGGCAAGCAGGTCGAGGGCAGCGACCGCGGCGATCCGATCAAGCTGCCGCTGCACCGCGGCCTGCTGGACAAGTCCACCTATCAGTTGGCGCTGCAGCACGAAGTGGCAGCGGGCAAGCAAAGCATGAGTTACCAGGTCGTCGATGGCGACGAGATCGAAACCTACGACTTCCGCGTGCTCGGCGAGGAAAAGGTCAGCACCAAGGTCGGCCAGGTCGACGCCATCAAGGTCGAGCGCGTGCGCGATCCGACCCAGAGCAAGCGTGAAACGATCCTCTGGTTCGCCAAGGACTGGGACTACCTGCTGGTCCGCCTGCATCAGGTGGAAAAGGATGGCAAGGAATACCAGATCATGCTCGAAGAGGGCAGCGTTGCCGGCAAGTCCGTCAAAGGCAACTGATCTTCCGCGGCGGCCTTCCATGGCTGCCGCTCCCGTTCGAAACTTTCGGGTGTCTCGATGACCCTTTCCCGCACTCTGCTGCTCGCCCTGCTGCTGCCTCTGGCGGGTTGCCAGACGTTCTTCACCGAACGCGCCCCGGCCTCGCGCCCGACCGAACGGCTGCAGGGAGAGGTGCAACGGGTCGATGGCGAACTGCAGTTCCGCACCTGCCTCGGACAGCGCACGCTGAAGCTGCTGGACCCGGCCGCTACCGGCCTGGCGGATGACGCGCTGGAATTGATGGCCGGCAGCGACGAGCGCCTGTTCGCCGATCTGCGCGGCACGCTCGACCAGCCGGTCCCGGGCGCCGATGGCCAACTGACGCTGAGCCGTGTGTATCGCCTGCAACGCGAAGGCCATGGCTGCAACGAAGAGAGCTTCAAGCGCCTCCTGCTGCGCGCCAGCGGCAACGAGCCGGGCTGGATGCTGACCGTGACCACGCGCGGCATGCTGCTCGCGCGCCCGGACCAACCGCCGGTAGCCCTGCCCTACCTGGAAGAACGGCTGCCCGGCGGACAGCTCAACCTCAGCAGCGAAGCCAACGACCTGCAGTTGGAACTCTGGGTCGCGCCGCAACGCTGCGTCGACAGCGCCAGCGGAACCATCAACCACCTGACGGCGGAGTTGCGCCTGGACGGCCAGACCCTGCGCGGCTGCGCGCATTACGGCGGCGCGCGCGACGACTGAATTCACGAATGCGGGGCGTTCGCCGCGCGTCATCCTGTCCTGAAAGAACAGTACCCATGAACAACGCCCTGAACCTGCTGCAACCCTACCCCTTCGAGAAACTGCGCGGTCTGCTCGCCGGCGTGCAGCCACCGGCCGACAAGCGCCCGATCGCCCTGTCGATCGGCGAGCCCAAGCATCGCTCGCCGGATTTCGTCGCCCAGGCGCTGGCGGACAATCTCGATCAACTGGCCGTCTACCCGACCACGCTCGGCCTGCCGGCGCTGCGTGAAGCCATCGCCGGCTGGTGCGAGCGCCGTTTCCGCCTGGCCGAAGGTGCGCTGGACCCGGCGCGCCAGGTGCTGCCGGTCAACGGCACGCGCGAAGCGCTGTTCGCCTTCACCCAGACCGTAGTCGACCGCGAAAGCGACGGCCTGGTGGTCAGTCCCAACCCGTTCTACCAGATCTACGAAGGCGCGGCGCTGCTGGCGGGCGCCACACCGTACTACCTGCCGTGCCTGGCGCAGAACGCTTTCAATCCGGACTTCGACGCGGTGCCGGTCGAAGTCTGGCAGCGTTGCCAGATCCTCTTCCTCTGCTCACCGGGCAACCCGACCGGCGCGCTGGTGCCGCTGGAGACCTTGCAGAAGCTCATCGCGCTGGCCGACGAGCATGACTTCGTCATCGCCGCGGACGAGTGCTACAGCGAACTGTATTTCGACGAGGCCAATCCCCCGGCGGGCCTGCTGACCGCTTGCGCGGCACTGGGCCGCAACGATTTCAAACGCTGCGTGGTCTTCCACAGCCTGTCCAAGCGCTCCAATCTGCCGGGGCTGCGTTCGGGCTTCGTCGCCGGCGATGCCGACATCCTCCAGGCCTTTCTGCTCTACCGCACCTACCATGGCTGCGCCATGCCGGTTCAGACGCAACTGGCCAGCATCGCCGCCTGGAACGACGAGGTCCACGTGCGCGCCAACCGCGAGCTCTATCGCGCCAAGTTCGATGCGGTGCTGGAAATTCTCACGCCGGTCATGGACGTGCAGCGCCCGGACGGCGGCTTCTACCTCTGGCCGAAGACGCCGATGGACGATCAGCAGTTCGCCCGCGAGCTGTTCGCCAGCGAACATGTGACCGTGGTGCCCGGCTCGTACCTGTCGCGCGAAGTGGATGGCTTCTCTCCGGGCGCCGGGCGCGTGCGCATGGCGCTGGTCGCGCCGCTGGCGGAATGTGTCGAGGCCGCGCAACGCATCCGCGCCTTCGTCGGCAGCCGCTGACGGGCCACGAATGCCGGGCGCCCTGGCGCCCGGTTGCGCCGGTTCAGGCAACGCCGGGCGGAATCCCGTCCTTGCCGTAATCGCGCAATTTTTCCAGATTCTCCGGTTTCATGTGTTCCGGCACGTCGGCAGCCTTGTGCTCGTCGCATGGTTCGCGCCGGCCTTCGCCACGTTGCTCGTCGATACGCTCGTCATGTTCGCTCATGCGGGCCTCCTCATCAGATGGCGTGGTCCTCCCAGATCAGCTGACCCTCGTCGCTGACTTCTATCACTTTAGTCAAAGCCGCCTCGGCAATCGCCTCGGCCTCCGAGGCCAGCGCATAGGTGCGCCCGTTGGCGACCTCGAAGATATGCAGGTGCTCGTCGCTATCACGCCGCTTGATGGCGATCACCGCCTCGAATGCGTCGCCGGCCGGCACCGCCGAGGAAATCGCCTCGAAATTCTCGAAATGCTTGCGCGCCATACACTCCACCTCACCGTTGCGATTGTCATCAATGGACAACGACACCCTGGTAAAAGGTCTGAACCGACGCATTCGACGGACGCTCTGAACCTACATGAGCAACCCGGGAGAAACTTCATGACCATGAACGAACACTACGCTCGAATCGAGCCGACCCGTGCCGAAGTGGACACCATGGACGGTCCCGTATTGCTCGAGTTCGGCACCCCCTGGTGCGGCCACTGCCGCGCCGCCCAGCCGCTGCTGGCGGCGGCACTGGCCGGCCGCTCGGGCATCCGGCACCTGAAGATCGAAGATGGCCCCGGCCGGCCGCTGGGGCGTTCGTTCCGGGTAAAGCTGTGGCCGACCCTGATTCTTCTCGAACAGGGCCAGGAACTCGCGCGCGCGGTGCGCCCGCAAAGCGAACGCGCCATCGAACAGGTATTGGGCGAGGCTGGCAAGGCCTGAGCGGAACGCGCAGACGGCTCGAACACGGCGGCATTGGCCAGCCACCCGTGGCATAATTCGCAGTCCAGTTTTGCAGGAGTTTGGAGAGTCGTTCTATGTCCGGAGAAAACCAGGGATTGCACCTTTACGGCATCAAGGCCTGCGACACCATGAAAAAGGCTCGTAACTGGCTCGACGAACACGGACTGAGCTACGACTTCCACGACTACAAGAGCGCCGGCATCGACCGCGCCCACCTCGAAGCCTGGTGCAACGAACACGGCTGGCAGATCGTACTCAACCGTGCAGGCACCACCTTCCGCAAGCTGGACGACGCGCAGAAGGCCGATCTTGACCAGGCCAGGGCCATCGAGCTGATGTTGGCCCAGCCGTCGATGATCAAACGTCCGGTACTCGATCTGGGCGACAAGACCCTGATCGGCTTCAAGCCCGATCTCTACGCTGCCGCATTGGCAGCCCCGAACTGACAGCCGCCCGCAGCGACGGCGCGGCCACGAAAAGGATAATCACATGCCTGCAACTCTCTTCAGCCTCGCCTTTGGCGTTGGCACCCAGAACCGCCAGGGCGACTGGCTGGAAGTCTTTTACGCGCAGCCGCTGCTGCAGCCGGCCGCCGAACTGGTCGCCGCCATCGCACCGCTGCTGGGCTACGCCGGCGGCAACCAGGCGATCGCCATCAGTACCACCCAGGCCGCCCAGTTGGCCGATGCACTGAAACCGCTGGGTGCCACTCAGCATGCATTGCTGACGCGCCTGGCGGAAAGCCAGCGGCCGCTGGTGGCCACGCTGCTGGCCGAGGACGCGGCGCTGACCTCCACTCCCGAGGCCTATCTCAAGCTGCACCTGATCTCCCATCGCCTGGTCAAGCCGCACGGCCTGAACCTGACCGGCATCTTCCCGCTGCTGCCCAACGTCGCCTGGACCACCCAGGGCGCGGTGGATCTGGGCGAACTGGCCGAACGCCAGCTGGAAGCACGCCTGAAGGGCGACCTGCTGGAAGTGTTCTCGGTGGACAAGTTCCCGAAGATGACCGACTACGTGGTGCCGGCCGGCGTGCGCATCGCCGATAGCGCCCGCGTGCGCCTCGGCGCCTATGTCGGTGAAGGCACCACGGTGATGCACGAGGGCTTCATCAACTTCAATGCCGGCACCGAAGGCCCAGGCATGATCGAAGGCCGCGTCTCGGCTGGCGTCTTCGTCGGCAAGGGCTCGGACCTGGGTGGCGGCTGCTCGAGCATGGGCACGCTGTCCGGTGGCGGCAACATCGTCATCTCCGTCGGCGAAGGTTGCCTGATCGGCGCCAATGCCGGCATCGGCATTCCGCTGGGCGACCGCAACACCGTGGAATCCGGCCTGTACCTCACCGCCGGCACCAAGGTCAGCCTGCTCGACGAGAACGATCAGTTGGTCAAGGTGGTCAAGGCTCGTGAACTGGCCGGCCAGACCGACCTGCTGTTCCGCCGCAACTCGCAGACCGGCGCCGTGGAGTGCAAGACCCACAAGTCGGCCATCGAGCTGAACGAGGCGCTGCACGCGCATAACTGACAGGAGCAGCCGCAAGCTGCAAGTCACAAGCGCCAAGCAAGGCCAACGGCCGCACCTTGCCGCTCTACCTTGCAGCTTGAAGCTTGAAGCTTATGGCTCTGACATCCCCCTGGCGTGCCGACTTCCCTGCCCTGGCCGTGCTCGAAGCGCAGGGCCAGACCTATCTCGACAGCGCCGCCACCGCGCAGAAGCCGCAGGCGCTGATCAATGCCCTGACCGGCTATTACACCTGCGGCGCCGCCAACGTGCACCGTGCCCAGCACCAGCCGGCCGAACGCGCGACCCGCGCCTACGAGGATGCACGGATCAAGCTGGCCAAGTGGCTCAACGCCGCCTGCCCGACCGAGATCGTCTTCACCCGTGGCGCGACCGAAGCGCTGAATCTGCTCGCCTATGGCCTGGAGCACCTGATCGAAGCCGACGACGAAATCGTCGTCAGTGCCCTCGAACACCACGCCAACCTGCTGCCCTGGCAACAGCTGGCCATACGGCGCAACGCCCGGCTACGCGTGCTGCCCATCGATGCCGATGGGCGGATCGACCTTGGGCCAGCGTCCGAACTGATTGGCCCGCGCACCCGCTTGCTCGCCGTCAGCCAGTTGTCCAACGTGATCGGCAGTTGGCAACCGCTCGGCGAGCTGCTGACCCTGGCCAAGGCCCGGGGTGCGCTGACCATCGTCGATGGCGCCCAGGGCGTGGTCCATGGCCGCCACGATATGGGCAGGCTGGGCTGCGATTTCTACGTGCTGTCCAGCCACAAGCTCTACGGCCCGGACGGCGTTGGCGCCCTCTACGGCCGCGGCGAATCCCTGCTGCAGCTGCGCCACTGGCAGTTCGGCGGCGAGATGGTCCGGGTCGCCGACTACCAGAGCGCCGAGTTCCATGCCGCGCCACTGGGCTTCGAGGCCGGCACGCCGCCGATTTCCGGCGTGATCGGTTTCGGCGCCACGCTGGATTATCTGGCAGGCCTCGACGCCGCCGCCGTCACCGCGCACGAACAGGCCCTGCACGATCGCCTGGTTGCCGGCCTCGAGGCACGTGAGGGCATCCGCCTGCTCGGCGCACCGCAGACCGCGCTGGCCAGTTTCGTGGTCGACGGCGTGCACCATGCGGACCTCGGCCACCTGCTCACCGAACAGGGCATCGCCGTGCGCAGCGGCAATCACTGCGCCATGCCCTTGATGAAGCACCTCGGCCTGGACGGCGCGACCCGCGTTTCGCTCGGGCTGTACAACGACGACGCGGATCTCGAGCGCTTCTTCCGCGCGCTGGACCAGGCCCTGGAGCTGCTGCGATGAACGAACTGCCGCAAGCCGCCCGCGAGGCCCTGGCACTATTCGGCCAGGCGCCCGGCTGGGAACAGCGCGCGCGCCTGCTGATGCAGTGGGGAGAGCGGCTGGAGCCGGTCGCCGATGACGAACGCAGCGACGACAACCTGGTAGCGGGCTGCGAGAGCCGCGTATGGCTGCTCGGCGGGCAGCAGGACGGTCACTGGCAGTTCCGCGCCACCAGCGATGCCCGCCTGCTTCGTGGCCTGCTGGCCGTGCTGCTGGCGCGGGTCAACGGGCTGGATGCGGCCGCACTGGCGACGGTGGACATGGCCGACTGGTTCGCCCGCCTGGGCCTGTCGCGGCAACTCTCGCCCTCGCGCAGCAACGGCATGAACGCCGTGCTGCGACGCATGCACGAGTTGACCGGGCAGCGCTGACCCGGTGCAAGCGGCAGGCCGCACCGGGACGCAGGAGGATCAGCGCTTGCGCAGGATCACGCTGCCGATCGAGTAGCCGGCGCCGAACGAACTGAGCACCCCGAAGCTGCCGCTGGGCAGGTCGTCCTGGTGCTTGTGGAAGGCGATCACCGAACCGGCCGAACTGGTGTTGGCGTAGGTGTCGAGGATCACTGGCGCCTCCTGCTCGGTGGCGTCGCGGCCCAGCAGCCTGCGCACGATCAGGTGGTTCATGTTGAGGTTGGCCTGGTGCAGCCAGAAGCGCTTGACCGACTCCACCGCGATGTCGGTCTCGCTCAGGTGTTCGCCGATCAGCTCCGCCACCATGGGGCAGACTTCCTTGAACACCTTGCGCCCTTCCTGGATGAACAGCTTGTCCGGGTCGTTCATGTGCTCTTCGGCGGCACGGTTGAGAAAGCCGAAATTATTGCGGATGTTGTTGGAAAACTCGGTCACCAGCTTGGTGCTGACCACCTCCCATTGATGCTCGGAAGTCGCCAGGTCCGCGCGCTCGATGATCACCGCCGTGCAGGCATCGCCAAAGATGAAGTGGCTGTCGCGGTCGCGGAAGTTCATGTGCCCGGTGCAGATTTCCGGGTTGACCATCAGAATCGCCCGCGCCTGGCCGAGCTTGACGCTGTTGACCGCATTCTGGATGCCGAAGGTGGCCGAGGAGCACGCCACGTTCATGTCGAAGCCGAAGCCCTTGATACCGAGCGCCGCCTGTACTTCGATGGCGATGGCCGGATAGGCGCGCTGCAGATTGGAGCAGGCGACGATCACGCCATCGAGATCAGCCGCGGTCTTGCCCGCGCGCGCCAGCGCTTGCTCGGCGGCCTTCACCGACATCTCGCAGAGGATCGACCACTCGTCGTTGCTGCGCTCGGGAATCCGCGGAACCATGCGCTCGGGATCGAGAATGCCGGCCTTGTCGGTGACGTAGCGGCTCTTGATGCCCGAGGCCTTCTCGATGAAGGCCGAGCTGGATTCGGCCAGCGGCTGGATTTCGCCCGCCTCGATGGCGGCGGCGTTGGCGCTGTTGAAGCGGTGCACGTAGGTATTGAAGGACTCCACGAGTTCATCGTTGGAGATACTGCTGGCAGGGGTGTAAAGGCCGGTACCGCTGATTACGACGTTATGCACGGTCGTTCCTCTCGAATATTGGCTTGATCGTTCTGACGTTGGGACGGAGCAGCGATGGCCTCGGCCGATCACGATCATTCCAGCGCCTCTTATGGCGGCTATTGTGCACGAAAAGCCGAAAGAATCCGTAACATTGCGTAGATTGAAGGGCCAAAGGGGCGAACGATCCGGCACATTGCTCGGTGACCGTACAGTCCGAATGCGAAGAGGGCGCCCCAGACGCCCTCGCGTTGCACCAGGCGCTTGGCGGGTTACTCGATACCCTGTCCCAGCACGACGCCATCGACCTTCTGGCCGTACAGGTTGACGCCATCGTTGGCGTGGTAGCGGAGCCGGGTCTTTTCCACCGAACCCTCGACCAGGCGTGGGTCCTGCGGCCGTTCGTGGCTGTTCATGTAGGCGGCCACATGCCAAGCCTCGTCGCCACTGAGCGTGCCGCCCTTGCCCAGCGGCATGCTTTCCTTGATGAAAGCCGCCGCCGTATTGATGCGATGCATCCCGGCCCCCCAGTTGAACGAGTCCCGCCCCCACAGCGGCGGGAAAACGTAGACGTCCCCGGCCTTCTGCCCCTGGCCGTTGTCACCGTGGCAGACCGCACACTGTTCGGCGTAGATCTGGCGGCCCTTGGCGATATCGAAGCCATCCTTGGGCTGCGGCACTTCGGGGTAGGCGCGCCCCGGCAGTTCCTGGCCCGTCGGCGCACCGGTGGACAGCCAGTAGGAATAGGCGGTCAGCGCGTTGATTACATGGCTGTCGGCTGCTGGTGGCGTGCCATTCATACTGAACTGGAAGCAGCCCTGCATACGCTCGGCATAGCTGTTCACCTTGTCGTTCTTCTTCCGGTACGCCGGGTACATCGGATAGGCACCCCATAGCGGCGCGGAATTGGCCTTGCGTCCCTGCTCGGTATGGCAGTTGGTGCAATTCATGCCGTTGCCGACATATTCCGCTGCGTATTTCTGGGTATCGACGAAGATCGCCCGCCCCTGCTCCACCAGTTCGCCATAGGCATTGGCCGGCAGGTCCCTTTCCTGCGGCGGCTGGAAATACGGCTCGCCTGCCGTCTTGGAGGCTTTCTGCGTCAGTTGGGATTGGTCGTCCATGCTGATCTCGGCGGCCTGCAGCGAGCCGCCAACAGTCATGGCCAGGAGTGCGGAGATCACGGCTTTCATTGGCTGGCCTCCTTGAGCTCGAGGCCGGCGAAATAGTCGGATGCGGCCTGAACTTCGACATCGGTCATCGAGCGGGCGATATGGCCCATCAGATCGTTCGGGTCGTTCTTGCGGGTTCCCTGCCGCCAGGCCTCAAGCTGAGCCCGGAGGTACTGCGCGGACTGCCCGGCCAGCGGTGGGAAACTCTCGCCGACGCCAACGCCCCCGGGGCCGTGACAGGCAACGCACTCCGGAATGTTGCGCTCCCAGGCACCACGCAGGGCCAGGACCTCACCGGCGCCTTCGGCTTTCTCGCCACGACCGACGCCGGCCATGGGCGGTGCGGGCATCGCCGCCAGCGCCGCGGTAACGGCTTGAATCTCCTCGTCGCTCAATGCCGCGGCGATCGGCTGCATGATCGGATTGGCCCGGCTCCCCGAACGAAAATCCTCGAGCTGCTTGGCGCTATAGCCGGCCGCGAGACCGGCCAAGCGAGGGAAACCACCGGCCGCCATGCCCCTGCCATCGGCGCCATGGCAAGTGCCACAGGCCATGGCGGCGGGATTGGCGCCTCCTTGTGTATAGATCTTTTGTCCATCGGCAGCCTGTGCCTGCATCGCCAGCAACAATGCAGCCACGCCTGCCAGGGGCCAGCGGGGGAATGTCATGAAGAGAGCCTCGTCAGCGCTGTCGTTATTATCGTGCAGCCCGCCTCGGCATCGCTTCGCTCGACGCTCTCGGCGAAACGACCGCGGGCGACCTGTCGCAGTGATGGAAGCTATCACAGCACTCCGACCCGCCTCTAGAAAAAGAATAAGCTTAGAACTCATTCGAATATAACCAAGCAAAACGCTGCGGCAATGCCGTGCCGCGCGTGCGCGCGACGTCGGTCCTTGGTTATCCTTGTGCGCCCTCCCCTGCAGGATCTTCCATGAAAGCCTCCCTTCTCGAACTGGTCACGCTCATCAGTTCCGGCTGCATGACCGAGGAAGAAATCGCCCGGATAGCCGACGAAGCCGACCAGGCCTATGCCGATCCCCAGGCCTTCCTACAGGCCAACCCGGACATCAACTACGACGACAGCTTTCCGATCCCGCTCGGCGAATGGGTGGTGATCGGCAGCCTGCCGGACACCGTGCTGTTCCAGGCCGATGACTACGAGCAATTGTTCAGCCAGATCGTCGCATCCTTCGGCGACAGCGTGAACTTCGTGCTCAAGCCCAAACAACTGGCCAAGACCGAGCCGCTGAAGGCGCTGAACCGCATCCAGGTACAAATGAGCAGCCTCTACCCGGAGAAAGGCGGCTACGTGCTGGTGGACTTCAGCGAGCCGCTGGACGACGAATTGCAGGCGGTGCTGGTGTACACCTGCGATCTGCAGCGGATGATGCAGCTGGCGGTGCAGGTGGGCATCTATGCCATGCCGGCCCTCGAAGCGCTGCGCGCGGAGGCGTAGGTTGGGTGGCAGCCCGTGAAGCCCAACGAGCGTGGAATCAGGCCCAGGGCTTCGGTGCGCCGTTGGGCTTCGGCGCTACGCCCGTTGGCGGAACGCCGGCCGACCAGCCTACCGCCTGTCGGCGTTTCGCCGCAGCGGCTCCAGCAGGGGCGACAGGCCGTTATGGTCGATCTCCTGCATCAGCGCCAGCAGGCGGCCCAAGTCACCGGGCGGGAAGCCGACCCGGGCGAACCAGTTGAGATAATGCCCGGGCAGGTCGGCGATCAGGCGCCCCTTGTACTTGCCATAGGGCATCGTCTGGGTGACCAGACGTTCGAGGTCTTCGGGTTTCATGGCGACTATGGTGGGCGGAATCCAGGCGGCGCATAGTGCCACAGTCGCGACCGAGGATGCCCACTGCCGGCCCCGAAGCTGGCGCATTGCCTTTTACCGATTGCGGATAAAAAGTTCCTACAAGAAACGAGGCGATATAAGGCAATACGCCATATAGATCGCAAAGGCCCGCGCTACGGCCTCTGTCAGCTTGCACCCCGTTTCGGTTGAAAAATCAATCTTCCTGATAGCCTGTCTCTATTTTCTCCCCCGGCCGTTCTGGCCTAGGCCTCTTTTACGGGCTCGTCCGTCCGTAAGCCATTGCGAGGAGAAAAAGAAAATGACTGCACCTCACGCCAGGGCCTGTCTCGCCGCCGCGCTCGGCATCGCCCTCACATGTGGTGGCGCTCGAGCCGCCGAAGACGAGGTCCCCACCAGTTATTCACCGGTGGTGATCACCGAGAAGTTCGAAACGATCATGCAACGCATGGCCGCCGACAAGGACGGCATCCTGAAAAAGCACCAGGACCTGCTGGAACAGCGCTACGACCTCAGCGACAAGCCCGCCGAAGGGCTGCAGATGACCCGCGGCAAACCGATCCAGGGCGGCGTGCGGGTCAAGCTGCCGAGCGGTACCAACTGGGATGAACTGGCCGAACTGAGCCCCGACGATATCCGCCAGCAGAAGCGCTTCCCCCTCGGCTTCATGCCGCTGCCCCACCCCAATCATCCCGAGGGCGGGATGATCTTTCCGCAATTCCACATCGACGAGGTGAACCGGATCGAGGGGCGCGACCTCACCCGCTTCGACCTGGACTTCGACCTGCCGGACCACTTCCTTCCCGAGTTCCCGGCACCGATCTTCCTCACCACCCGGCCGGACTTGGGCGACGTCTCCCAGGGCAAGCTGGTGAACATCCGCAATTTCTTCGAGCTGTTCAACGGTATCCTCAATCCCAAGCAGCTCGAAGGCCTGCGCCTGCTGGTGACGCCTTTCCCGCAACAGCAGTTCAACGCCACCGATGACCGCCGCAGCGAACACCCGCACACCGGCGTCGCCTGCCTGGATTGCCATGCCAACGGCCACACCAACGCCGCCACCCACCTGGCCGGCGATGTGCGTCCGCAGAAATTCCGCCACCGCATCGACACCCCGACCCTGCGCGGGGTGAACATCCAGCAGATCTTCGGCTCGCAGCGGGCATTGAAATCGGTCGAGGACTTCACCGAGTTCGAACAGCGCGCCGCCTACTTCGATGGCGATCCGGTGCTGGCGACGAAGAAGGGTGTGAACGTGCTCGAACGCGGCAGCCAGGTGCATTTCATGGGCGAGTTCCAGGCCCTTCTCGACTTCCCGCCGGCACCCAAGCTCAACGTCGAAGGCCGCCTCGACCCGACCAAGGCCAGCGAGCAGGAGCTGCGTGGCGAGGAGCTCTTCCATGGCAAGGGCGCCTGTGCCGGTTGCCACGTGCCGCCCTACTACACCGACCACTTGATGCACGATCTGAAGACCGAGCGCTTTTACGAACCGCAGGAGTACAACGGCGTCATGGCGGTCGGCGACGGGCCGATCAAGACCTTCCCGCTGCGCGGCATCAAGGAGTCGCCGCCGTACCTGCATGACGGCCGCCTGCTGACCCTGGAAGACACCGTGGAATTTTTCAACCTGGTCCTGCAGCGCAACCTGAACCAGCAGGAGAAAGCCGATCTGGTCGCCTTCCTGCGCACCCTCTGAGAGCCGCATCCGGCGCCCCGCTCCGGGGCGTCGGATAAAGGCCGCCTATTTCGCGCATAGAAAGGCTTCGCTGGCACGCCTCGGCAACCGGGACGACAATGGCGGCCAACACGGCGAACGTATTCGCCGCCTTGCCAACGGAGGACCCGCGATGTCGCAAGCGCCCAAGCAAACCCCGGAACTGGATGACGCCACACTGGCCTTCGCCGAGCAGGTCTTCGACAGCGCGCGCGCCGGCGACAGCGCCCGTCTCGGCGAGCTGCTGGCGCAAGGCATGCCGGCCAACCTGCGCAACCATGCCGGCGACAGCCTGCTGATGCTCGCCAGCTACCACGGCCACCTGCAGGCCACCCGCACCTTGCTGGAGCACGGCGCCGACCCGCAGCTGCGCAACCATCGCGGCCACACGCCGCTGGCCGGCGCGGCCTTCAAGGGCGACCTGGCGATGATCGAGCTGCTGCTGGCGCACGGCGCCGACATCGAGGGTCGCTGCGAAGATGGCAAGACTGCGCTGATGATGGCGGCCATGTTCAACCGCACGGAAATCGTCGAATACCTCGTCGCCCACGGCGCCGATCCGCGGGCCACGGACGCCAGCGGCGCCACGCCACTGGCCGCCGCGACCATGATGGGTGCAACGGATACCCAGGCACAGCTACGAGGCTTGCTCGGCTGATTTTGCGCATCGGCGCTAGCCGGCGGCCGGGGCATCCAGGCGTTGCCGTCGCGTAGCGTCCGCCTGGATCACTCGGCCACGGGTGCCAATGCCGGCGTCCATTGCCGCTCGGCGATGGCGATCCGGTTGCGCCCCTGGCGCTTGGCCTCGTAGAGCGCCAGGTCGGCCGCCTTGAGCCAGCCGAGCGCGTCTTCTATGCGCGGATCGTACTGCGCGATACCGATGCTCAGGCTGATGCTCAACCTGGGCGCCAGGGTAAAGTCCAATTCGGCGATCTCGTTCCGCAGACGCTCCAGCACCTCCCAGGCATCCCGAGCGCGCGCGCCCGGCAGCACGGCGCAGAATTCGTCCCCACCGTAGCGCCCGGGCATATCCTCGCTACGCAGGTTGCGGCGGATGCACTGGCCGACCTGACGCAGCAGTTCGTCGCCGATGACGTGCCCGTATCGGTCGTTGACGTGCTTGAAGTCATCCAGATCGATCAGCGCGAGGCTGGCGATGCCTCCGCTGCGCTTGCAATGAGCGAATTCCAGCTGCAGCAGCTCGTTCCAGTAGCCGCGATTGAACAGCCCGCTCAGGCTGTCGGTACGGCTCAGGCTGCGCAACGCCCGCTTGTTCTCGCCCAGTTGATACGCCAGGCGATAAAGCACCATGCCGATGGTCAGCGGATGCACGATGAGCATCGGCAGGCAGGCATACATCTGTGCCTGGCTGGTTTGCGGGGAGAAACCGAAGCCCAGCAACAGTACCGAGACCAGCATGCCCAGCAATTGCGCCACCAGCCCCTGCAGGACGAAGCGCGCGCCGCCGGTCGCGGTATTGTTCATCGCCAGCATCGACAGCAGCACTGCCGATGGCAGGACGTTGAACTCCATGACGGCGATCCAGAAACCGCCCATCAGCGAGTCGAACAGCACGAAGCGCCTTTCGGTAAGCGATGCAGAAAGCGACCGCCTGGACAGATTCAGTGCCACGATCGGCCAGACATAGCAGAAGCCGATCAGCAGTCCCCAGAGCCACAGGGATGTCTCACGCTCCCAGAGCACCGCCGCGACGCAGAAGAAACCCACCGCCAGGCCGATGGCACGCGGGTAGAACGCACGCCGGGCGAAGGAAGCCCCCGGCTTGGGGAGTACGGCAGAGGGGTTCACGAGCGCACCCGCTATTCAGGACTGGAACGGCGCACAATATAGCTCGACGCCATCATGGTGGGCGACAAGTCGTCGTGGGTTGCCGGGGCAGCGAAGGTGGGCTCAGGCTGGGAAGATTGGCATTGCTGTCTGGTTTGGCCTGCTCTGAAGCTTCGGGGCTCAATCGATAATGGGTTAGCCCGAACACTCAGACCAGGCCGACCACCTGCACTCCTCGCCCACTCAACCCCGCCCGATAGGGGCAAAAAGCGCCCCGGTCTGCTCGGCCAGCACTGCGGGCGCCAGTTCCACCTCGAGCCCCCGGCGGCCGGCACTCACATGGATGGTCGGCTGCGCCTGCGCAGAGCTGTCGATAAAGGTCCGCAGGCGCTTCTTCTGCCCCAGCGGGCTGATGCCGCCGACCAGATACCCCGTGGCACGCTGTGCCGCCATCGGGTCGGCCATTTCCACCTTCTTCACACCCGCCGCCTGGGCCAGAGCCTTGAGATCGAGCGTTCCGGCAACGGGAACCACGGCCACCAGCAATTCGTTCCTCTCGCTGCAGGCGAGCAGCGTCTTGAATACCCGGGCCGGCTCCAGGCCGAGCTTTTCCGCCGCTTCCAGACCGTAGGAAGCGGACTTGGGGTCATGTTCGTAAGCGTGCACGCGATGTTCGGCACGGGCTTTCTTCAGCAGATCGATGGCGGGTGTCATTGCTTTGTAGTACGAGTGGTTGACGAATGCCTGTACCTTAACAGCCAAAGAAACGGTGGTTACAAGCGCCCATGAATCATCCTCCTCTCGCACCGCTCGCGGAAGTCTACGATCTGGCCGTGATCGGTGGCGGCATCAATGGCGCCGGAATCGCTGCGGATGCCGCCGGACGCGGTCTCTCGCTGATTCTCTGCGAACAGGACGACCTCGCCGGACATACCTCCTCGGCCAGCAGCAAGCTGGTGCATGGCGGCCTGCGCTATCTGGAGCATTACCACCTGCGCCTGGTGCGCGAAGCGCTGGCCGAACGCGAAGTACTGCTGGCCAAGGCCCCGCACATCATCAGGCCCCTGCGTTTCGTGCTGCCCTACCGCCCACATCTGCGCCCGTCGTGGATGATCCGCACCGGCCTGTTTCTCTACGACCACCTCGGCAAGCGGGAAAAGCTGGGTGGCTCGCGAAGCCTGCGCTTCGGTGCCGACAGCCCGCTCAAGGCCGAGATCAGTCACGGTTTCGAGTATTCCGACTGCCGGGTCGACGATGCTCGACTGGTGGTACTCAATGCCATGGCCGCACGCGAGCAGGGCGCGCACATCCACACCCGCACCCGTTGCGTCAGCGCGCGCAGCAGCAAGGGGCTCTGGCATCTGCATCTGGAACGGGTGGACGGCAGCCGTTTTTCCGTTCGCGCCCGCGCGCTGGTGAATGCCGCCGGCCCCTGGGTCGCGCACTTCATCCAGAACCAGCTCAGGCAGACCCCGCCCCACGGCATTCGCCTGATCCAGGGCAGCCATCTGGTGGTGCCGAGGCTCTACGAGGGGGACCATGCCTATATCCTGCAGAACGAGGACCGGCGCATCGTCTTCGTGATTCCCTATCTCGACCGGTTCAGCCTGATCGGCACCACCGATCACGAGTACCGTGGCGATCCGGCCCAGGTGAAGATCACCGAGGGCGAGATCGACTACCTGCTGGCCGTCGTCAACGCGCATTTCCGGCGCCCGCTGTCACGCGCCGACATACGCCACAGCTACGCCGGCGTCAGGCCCCTGTGCGACGACGAGTGCGACCTGCCTTCGGCCATTACCCGCGACTACACCCTGGCGCTGAGCATGCAACCGGGCGAAGCGCCGCTGCTTTCGGTATTCGGCGGCAAGCTGACCACCTACCGCAAGCTCGCCGAGGCCGCGCTCGCGGAGCTGGCGCCGCTGTTCCCGGAAATGAAGCCGGCCTGGACGCGGGATGCGCCGTTGCCCGGTGGGGAGAACCTCAGTGATCCATCCAGCCTCGCCGATGCCCTCTGCGCCAGCTATCCCTGGTTGCCGGGGCCGATCGCCCGGCGCTGGGCGCGCAGCTACGGCAACCGCAGCTGGCTGATTCTCAGGGACACTCAGGGGCTGGAGGATCTGGGCGAATGCTTCGGCGCCGGCCTGCATGCCCGCGAGGTGGACTACCTGATCGTCGAGGAGTGGGCCCTGAACCTCGACGACATTCTCTGGCGCCGGAGCAAGCTCGGATTGTTCATGGAGCCCGCCGAACGCGAGCGCCTGCAGCGCTATCTGGACGACCGTTCCGGTGAGTGCCTGACGACATTCGAACGGATCGCCCAGGGCTGACCTCCGCAAGCCCTGGCTGCCGGCGATCGCCCCTCCGTTGAAGCCGGCTTGCCGGCGATCGTGCTCACCCGAAGCCCGCTGATCGCGAGCAAGCTCGCGCCTACAAGTGCAGCGCGCCACCACGCTGATGCCCTCTCGAAAGCAGTCGCCTGAGGTCTGTTGCCGTTTCGTCGCGAGCCGCGTTTTGCGTACGAAATGGCAACCGGACCAGGCTGAAGGCATTACCTGTAGAAGCCAGCTTGCTGGCGATGCTTCTGCGGCTACTCCGATGAATCGCCAGCAAGCTGGCTCTACAATGCAGCGGCCCGCAGTTGCCGCGCCGCCGCCACCATGTTCACCAGGGCCGCTTCGGTTTCCGCCCAGCCGCGCGTCTTCAGCCCACAGTCCGGGTTGACCCACAGGCGCTCGGCCGGGATGCGCTCGGCGGCCTTCCCCAGCAGTTGCACCATCTCCGCCGTATCCGGCACCCGCGGCGAGTGGATGTCGTAGACGCCCGGGCCGATGTCGTTGGGGTAGTCGAAGGCGCGGAAGGCTTCCAGCAGCTCCATCTGCGAGCGCGAGGTCTCGATGGTGATGACGTCGGCATCCATCGCGGCAATCGACTCGATCACGTCGTTGAACTCGCTGTAGCACATGTGGGTGTGGATCTGGGTTTCGTCGCGCACCCCGCTGGCGCACAGGCGGAACGCCTCCACCGCCCAGTCCAGGTAGTGCTGCCAGTCGGCCTTGCGCAGCGGCAGGCCTTCGCGGAACGCCGCCTCGTCGATCTGGATGATGCGGATGCCGGCGGCCTCCAGGTCGCAGACCTCGTCGCGGATCGCCAGCGCCAGTTGCCGGGCCTGCACTTCGCGCGGCAGGTCCTCGCGGGCGAACGACCACATCAGCATGGTCACCGGGCCGGTGAGCATGCCCTTCATCACCTTGTCGGTCTGCTGCTGGGCATAGCGGATCCACTCCACCGTCATCGGCCGCGGCCGGCTGAGGTCGCCGTAGATCACCGCCGGCTTGACGCAGCGCGAACCATAGCTCTGCACCCAGCCGAAGCGGGTGAAGGCATAGCCGTCGAGCTGCTCGGCGAAATACTCGACCATGTCGTTGCGCTCCGCCTCGCCATGCACCAGCACGTCCAGGCCGATCTGCTCCTGCACCGCCACGGCATGCCGGATTTGCGCCTGCATCGCCTCGGTGTAGTCGCCCGGCGACAGTTTGCCCTGCCTGTAGGCCTGGCGCGCCAGGCGGATCGCCGGCGTCTGCGGGAACGAACCGATGGTGGTGGTGGGGAACGGCGGCAGACCGAGGCGCGCGCGCTGCTGCTCGATCCGCGCCGCGAAGACCGAGGTCCGCCGGCTGTGCCGCGGTTCGATGGCGGCCAGGCGTGCCTGCACCTCGGGCTTGTGGATGCGCGGCGACTGCGCACGCGCCGCCTGCACCGCGCGGCTTCGCGCCAGTGCCGCCTGGACGCCGGCGTCCTGCGGAGTATCGACGGCACGGGCGAGCGTGACGACCTCGGCGCACTTCTGCACAGCGAAGGCCAGCCAGCTCTTCAGCTCGTCATCCAATCGATCCTCGCGCTGCAGGTCCACCGGGCTGTGCAGCAGCGAACAGGACGGCGCCAGCCACAGGCGCTCGCCGAGACGCTCGGCGGCGTGCCGCACCACCTCCAGCGCCTTGTCCAGGTCGCAGCGCCAGACGTTGCGCCCGTTGACCAGGCCCAGCGACAGCACCTTGTAGGCCGGCAGCCGGTCGAGAATCACCGGGTATTGCTCAGGTGCGCGCACCAGATCGATGTGCAGGCCGTCCACCGGCAGCGTCGCGGCCAGGCCGAGGTTGTCCTCCAGGCCACCGAAATAGGTGGCGACCAGCTTCTTCAACGGCGCGCGCTGCAGCAGGTTGTAGGCACGCTCGAAGGCGTTCTTCCAGTCCTGCGGCAGGTCCAGGGCGAGGATCGGCTCGTCGATCTGCACCCATTCCACGCCCTGCGCCGCGAGACGCTCGAGGATTTCACCGTACACCGGCAGCAGCCTTTCGAGCAGTTCCAGCTTGTCGAAATCGCCTTCGCCCTTGACCTTGCCCAGCCAGAGATAGGTCAGCGGGCCGATCAGCACCGGTTTGATGACGAATCCCAGCGCCTGTGCCTCCTCGACTTCCTCGAACAGCTGCGTCCAGGACAGCCGGAACGGCTGGTCGGCGCTGAACTCCGGGACCAGATAGTGATAGTTGGTATCGAACCACTTGGTCATTTCCTGCGCCTGGGCGCCGCCGCAACAGCTATTCGCCACGCCCCGCGCCATGGCGAACAGGGTATCCAGCGTCGGCTGGCCATCGGCAGGTCGGAAACGCTGCGGGATCACGCCGAACATCAGCGAATGGGTCAGGACCTGGTCGTACCAGGCGAAATCGCCCACCGGCAGCAGCTCGATGCCAGCCCGGGCCTGTACGCGCCAATGCTCCGCGCGCAGTTGGCGCCCCACCTGGCGCAGCCCCGCGTCGTCCAGTTCACCCTTCCAGAAGGCCTCGAGCGCTTTCTTCAGCTCGCGGTCGGCGCCAATGCGCGGAAATCCCAGGTTATGCGCTACAGCCATTTTTTCACTCCGAATGTCGTTCTGCATGAGTGCGGCGATTGTCCCCGCCGCCAAGCAATGAAACAAACTCATGTAATTTGATTTAACATACAAAATTATTCATGTTGGAGCATTTGCCGAGGCCGGCGTTCTAACCAGAGTCCCCAACGCAAGGTGCCGCCATGTCCTCCGACGAACAGCCACAGAACCTCGAAAGCCTGTTGCAGCGCCTGGAACAGGCGGGTGAGCCCGACCAGCCGGTGACCATCGAATGCATGCTGCAGGTGACGGACGAACGCAGCTTCGGCGCCCTGCTGCTGATACCGGGCCTGCTGGTACTTTCGCCGCTGTCCGGTATTCCGGGCCTGCCCAGCGTGATAGCGGTCATGGTGATGCTGATCGCGGTGCAGTTGCTGATCGGGCGCGAGCGCTTCTGGCTGCCGCAATGGCTGCTCAGACGCAGTGCTTCGCGCAGCAAGTACGACAAGGCGATCGCCTTCCTGCAACGCCTTTCAGGTTTCGTCGATCGGCTGCTGCGGCGACGGCTGACCTTCCTCACCAGTGGCCTGGCGACCCGCCTCAACGCCCTGCTCTGCATGCTGATCGCCGCCACCATGCCGCCGCTGGAACTGATCCCCTTCGGCAACTCCATCGCCGGGGCGGCGCTGAGCGTGCTCGGACTGGGCATGATGGCGCGTGACGGTGCGATGATCGTCGTGGCGGCGCTGTTCTTCTTCGGCCTGGTCTACATGACCAGCCGGCTGTGGCTTTAGCCCGCGGCGCCGGCGGCCTCTCGACAGCACCGTCCCGGTGCGACACACTTCGCCCACTCGATGAGCGATGCTCATACCGACTTGTTTCATCAGCTCGACCGCAGCTCTCATGCAGGCTCGATCGCTACCGATTGCAGGGGAGTCCGGCATGCTGGAAATTCGACACCTGAAGACGCTTCATGCACTGCGCGAGACGGACAGCCTGGTGGAAGCCGCCGAGCGCCTGCACCTGACCCAGTCGGCGCTCTCCCATCAATTCAAGGAACTGGAAGAGCGCCTCGGCCTGCAATTATTCGTACGCAAGACGCGGCCGGTGCGCTTCACCAGCGCCGGGTTGCGGCTGCTGCAGCTGGCCGACGCGGTGCTGCCGCAACTGCGCAGCGCCGAACGCGATCTGGCCCGCCTGGCCGGCGGTACCGCGGGGCGCCTGCACATGGCCATCGAGTGCCACAGCTGTTTCCAGTGGCTGATGCCCACCATCGACCAGTTCCGCGACGCCTGGCCGGAAGTCGAGCTGGACCTCGCCTCGGGCTTTTCCTTCGCGCCGTTGCCGGCGCTGGCACGTGGCGACCTCGACCTGGTGGTCACCTCCGACCCACTGGAGCTGCCGGGCATCACCTACGTACCGCTGTTCACCTACGAGGCGCTGCTGGCGGTGGCCAACCAGCACCCGCTGGCAGCGCGGCCGTACATTCGTCCCGAGGACCTGGCGAGCGAAACCCTGATCACCTACCCGGTCGAACGCGACCGCCTCGATGTGTTCACCCGCTTTCTCGAGCCCGCCGACGTCGAGCCGGCGCAGGTGCGCACCTCGGAGCTGACGGTGATGATGATGCAACTGGTGGCATCCGGACGCGGCGTCTGCTGCCTGCCGAACTGGGCGCTGCATGAATACAGCGCACGCGGCTACGTGACCGCCAAGCGGCTCGGCGAGAAGGGATTGTTCGCCACGCTGTTCGCCGGCATCCGCGCCGACATGCTGGATTCGCCGTTCATGCGCGACTTCCTGCTCACCGCCAAGGACACCTCCTTCGCCACGCTGGAAGGCGTCAGCGCCGCAGCCAAGCCGCGCTGAAACGCGGCCCCCGCCGTAGGAGCGAGCCTGCTCGCGAACAACCTACGACCTATGCGCCCGTGTTGGGTTGAGCCGCTTGTCGGCGAAGCCCAACGGTTCGCCGAGGTCGTGGCCCCGCGCGGGCTGACGGTCCGCTCGTTGGGCTTCGCTCAAACCAACCCAACCGTCGACCTACCGGCGATGCCGGCACAGGCAGAATCCGACAATCCCCAGCGCCAGGCCGCCGACCAGCAGCCACTTGCGTGGCTCGGGGGCCTCGCCGCGCCAGCCGCCATCGATCCGCCGCTGCCCCAGGGCCGGATGGAACAGGTTGCCCGACGATGTCGGCACGCGCCGCGCGCGGTTCAATGCCGTGCCGGTGAGCAGGCCGTTCAGGCGATCGAAGCCGGGTGTGAGGAAATGCGCCAGACGCAGCAGCGTCGCCACCGCGCCGACCGAGGTGGTATGGCGCGGGTGCAGCGCCAGGCTGACCATCGCATCGGCCACCCGGCGCGGGTCGTACCGCGGTGGCGGCGGCTGCAGCGAACGCCCGGCATAGTTGCCGCCGTCGCGAAAGCCCGGGGTATCCACCACTGACGGGTAGACATCGCAGACATGGATGCCCGGCCACTGTCCCAGCTCACCACGCAGCGCCTGGGAGAAGCCGCGCAGGCCGAACTTGCTCGCCGAATAGGCCACCGCGTAAGGCTGTGCCACCCAGCTGCCCATCGACAGCGTATTGATCAGCACGCCGCCCTGCTGCTGCTTGAAGTACGGCAGCACCGCATGGGCGCCGCGCAGATAGCCGAGCAGGTCGGTCTGCACCACCTGCTCATGGGCATCCAGCGGGGTTTCGTCGAAGGCGCCGACCGCGCCGATCCCGGCATTGTTGATCCACACGTCGATGCGCCCCTGGCCGAACTCCGCCGCGGCGCTGGCGAGGTTTTCCACCTCGTCGCTATGGGTCACGTCGGTCGGCACGGCAATGGCGTCGCTACCGAAGCTGCGGCATTCGTCCGCGGCTTCCTGCAGGGCTTCGGCGTCCCGTGCCGCCAGCACCAGTCTCGCGCCGCGACGGGCGAAAGCCTGCGCCGCAGCGCGGCCGATGCCGCTGGATGCGCCAGTGATCACCACCACCGCGCCGTCGAGTGTCGCCTTGGCCATGCCCGTTCCTCCGGATTCGCTGTCATCCATCTGCTGACAGCGGCGGCGCGGCAATCATTCCCTACGGCAGTCGGAGTTCAGACCATCTGCAACGGTTGCCGGCGCGAGGGCGACGGAAAGGCCTGCTCGATGATCGCCAGGTCCTCGGCGCCCAGGCGCAACCCGGCGGCCGCGGCATTGGCACGCAGATGCACGGGATCGCTGGCCTTTGGAATCGCCCACACGCCCGGCTGGCGCAGCGCCCAGGCCAGGGCGACCTGCGCCGGCTGCGCGCCGTGGCGGCGCGCCACTTCGAGCAGGGCGGGAGCGCGCAACAGCTCGCCACCCTGCCCCAGCGGGCAATAAGCCATGACGGGCATCCCCTGGGCCTGGCACCAGGGCAGCAGATCGAATTCGATGCCGCGCTCGGCCGGGTTGTACAGCACCTGGTTGGTGGCGCAGGCCCGCGCCTGCGGCAGTTCCTGCATATCGTCGAGATCGAGGTTGGACACACCCCAGTGACGGATCTTGCCGGCCGTCTTCAGCCGTTCGAAGGCTTCCACGGTTTCCGCCAGCGGATGTTGCCCGCGCCAGTGCAGCAGGTAGAGATCGATGCAATCGGTCCCCAGGCGCCGCAGGCTGCGCTCGCAGGCCAGCGGTATGCCCTGGCGGCTGGCATTGTGCGGGTAGACCTTGCTGACCAGGAAAACCCGCTCGCGGCGACTGCGGATCGCCTCGCCCACGACCTCCTCGGCGCCGCCTTCGCCGTACATCTCGGCGGTGTCGATCAGCGGCATGCCCAGCTCGATGCCCAGGCGCAGCGCCGCCACCTCGCGCTGCCGCTCAGCCGGGTCCTCGCCCATGTGCCAGGTGCCCTGGCCGACCCGCGGGACGCGTCCACCATCGATCATGCTGAAAGCGCGCATCAGGCCTGCTCCACGGAACCGGCGGCTTCGTCCGCCCAGGGATCGTAGGTGCCGAAACTCCACAGGTGGCCTTCCAGGTCGCGACAGCTGAAACCGCGGCCACCGTAGTCCTCGTCCTTCAGCTCGACGACGACCTGCGCGCCGGCGGCCTTGGCCTGGGTGTAGAGCGCATCGGCACTGTTGACGATGACATAGATGCCCTGGGTCGAGGCGCCGCCGAGCTCGTCCGGCTGGCGCAGTTGACGGCCGTACTCCGAATCGTCCACCGGGCCGACCATCAGCATGCCGCTGCCGAAGCCGAGCTGCGCATGGATGATGCCGACCAGTTCGTCCTCGTTCACCCGCTGGCGTTCAAAGCCGAAGGCGCGGCACAGCCAGTCGATCGCCGCCGCCACGTCGCGATAGCGCAGGCAGGGAATCAGGGTGGACGTGGTGTTCTTGCTTTGATGAGACATAGGCAGCTCCGATCATGGGGCCGTCGGTTGGCGAGCCCTCGCTGTTGAGAGCGGCGCCAGGCCGATCGAATTCCCGTCAGGCGCGTTCGCTGAGCCCCAGGCGAACCCCCAGGCCGATGAGGATCGAACCCAGCACCCGGTCGAGCCACTGGCTCAGGGTACGGTTGTTGCGTAGCGCCGTGGTCGCCCGTGCCGCCAGCAGTACCAGGCCGCATTCGACGACGATTGCCACCAGCACCACCAGAACGCCGAGCACCAGCAGTTGCAACGGTACTGCGCCATGCTCGGGTCGCACGAACTGCGGCAGGAAGGCCATGAAGAAGATCGCTGCCTTGGGATTGAGCAGGTCCACCAGCACACCCTGGCGATAGGCCCGCCAAGCGGAGGTGCGCGGCCCGGCCTTGATTTCCAGCGCGGCCCCGCTGCCGGCCGAGCGCAACGCCTGGATGCCCAGATAGAGCAGATAGGCCGCGCCGACGTACTTGACCAGCGCGAAGGCGAGCGCCGAGGTGGCGAGAATGGCCGAGATGCCCAGGGCAGCGAACAGCACGTGCACCAGCGCACCGCTGCATACGCCGCAGGCGGAAATCATCCCGATGCGCCGCCCGCCGGAAAAGGTGCGCGACAGCACGTAGAACAGGTCCGGTCCCGGCGATATGTTCAGCGCCAGTGCCGCCGAAAAGAACACCAGCCAGAAAAGAGGATCACCCATCGCATCGTTCCGCTACAGCTGCCACGGGCATGAAATGCGCCCGAAAACGACACTGTAGACGGGCTCAACGGCCTCCGCCAGGGGAACCCGCGGGACACCTCGCCAGCAAACTGACATATTTTTTCACTTTTGACTTTTTTTTGTCGAAAAGCTGAACTACTTTTCGAATCGACGTATCGAATCGCCGGATCTCCACGGATCGGAGGCGAACGAGAACTCTAGGTTGTTCCATTCAGCAAAGGACATGCGAATGAAAAATGATGCCGTATCGGCTATCGCGCCGGCCCCGTCGCGCCTGCTATTGCTTTCCCATAGCGAACTCCTCGACAGCGCATTGCGCCAACACCTCGACGACTGCCCCACCTGCGTCCTGTACCGCACCGGCACGTTGCGCCCGGAACACGCACGGTTCGCCCTGGCGCTCCTGGACCTTGGCAGCTTTTCCCACGAGCAGTGCCTGCAGTTGCTGCGCCAGTTCGGTGAAACGCCGGTCGCCCTGGTCAATGCGCAGCCCGACCAGGCACGCCTGCTGATCGAGATGCATCCCTGGATTCGCGGCGTTTTCTACCGCTCGACGCCGCGCAGCAATTTCATGCGGGGCGTCCAGGCCATTCTCACCGGCGGCGACTGGCTGCCGCGAGCGTTGATGGAAAAGCTGCTGTGCCGCTACCGGCAACTGACCCATTCCAGGCAGGCCATCGACGAGCTGACCCTGCGCGAGAAGCAGATCCTCGCCCTGGCCGGGCACGGTCTCTCGAATTCGGCCATCGCGCAAAAACTGCACCTGAGCACCCACACCATCAAGAGCCATGTGCACAACGCCCTGCGCAAGCTGGGCGCCAGCAACCGGGCGCAGGGCGCCTCCCTGGTGCTGGCCCACGTCGGCGAGGCGACGCCGTGAAACGCACCGGCCCGCTGCTGCTGCTGCTGTTGGGCCTGGCCAGCCATGCCGATGAAGCCGAACTGCAGGGCTTCATCACCGACAACACCATTTCGCGCTCCGGGCACGAGTTCTATCTCAGGTTCTGCGAACGCCTGAACGACATCAGCCGGCTGGATTTCAATCTCGCCGTCAAGGAGCGCCCTTCGGCCCGCTGGGGCGTGCTGGTGTGGGTCGAGCATGAGAACCAGACGCTCTATCGCAGGTTTCTCCAGCCCAACGTCGCGGACATGAAGGACACCGCCTACGAGGCCGCCGACTTCGTGGTACAGGAAATAAACCGGCGAAAAATAGAAGCGTTGTTCGAAGACAACATTGACCTAGCCAAGGACGAGTTATGAACCGGCACATTCCCAAGACGACCGGCCTGCTGCTCGGCAGTCTGCTGCTCAGCGCTGGCACCAGCGCCACCGAACTGGTGTACACCCCGATCAATCCCTCCTTCGGTGGCAGCCCGCTCAATGGCGCCTGGCTGCTCGGTAACGCCCAGGCACAGAACGACAAGAAAGACCCGGACGCGCTGGATCGCGCGTCGCTGACCGGCATGTCCGCGCTGGATCGCTTCACCAGCCAGTTGGAGTCACGCCTGCTGACCGATCTGCTGAGTGGCGTGAGCGACGGCCAGACCGGCACGCTGACCACCGAGGATTTCATCGTCCGCATCTACAACAACGAAATCGGTACGCTGATCGTCGAGATCACGGATCGACTCACCGGCGAAATGTCCGAAATCATCGTCGGTCAGAACTGACCATCCAGGGAGAGCAAAGGCCATGAGAAGCCTGTTCGTAGCCATCGGGATGATGGCCGTGTTGCAGGGCTGCGCCGTGCGCGAGCCCATGTCCGCCGATCAGCATCCACCGACACTGACCCCACGCACCTCGACCTACCAGGACCTGCTGGCGCTGCCTCGCCCGAAGGGTCCCTTGGTGGCGGCGGTGTACGGTTTTCGCGACCAGACCGGGCAGTACAAACCCAACCCTGCCAGTTCCTTCTCCACCGCCGTGACCCAGGGCGCGGCGAGCATGCTGGTCGACGCCATGCAGGCCAGCGGCTGGTTCGTCGTGCTCGAGCGCGAGGGCCTGCAGAACGTACTGACCGAGCGCAAGATCATCCGCGCCTCGCAGGCCAAGCCCGACGTGGCACCCAACATCCAGTCCGAACTGCCGTCGCTGCTGGCCGCCAACATCATCATGGAAGGCGCCATCGTCGCCTACGAGACCAACGTGCGCAGCGGTGGCCAGGGCGCCCGCTACCTGGGCATCGGCGTTTCGCAGGAGTACCGGGTCGACCAGGTCACGGTGAACCTCAGGGCCATCGACGTGCGCAGCGGGCGGGTGCTGTCCAACGTGATGACCACCAAGACCATCTTCTCCATCGGGCGCAGCGCCAACGTCTACAAGTTCATCGAATTCAAGGAACTGCTCGAGGCCGAGGCTGGCTATACCACCAACGAGCCGGCGCAGCTGTGCGTGCTGTCGGCGATCGAGGCCGCCGTCGCCCACCTGATCGCCCAGGGCGTCGACCGACGCCTGTGGCAGACGGCCGAAGGCAGCGGCGGCGACCATCCGGCGCTGAGCAAGTACCTGAGCAGGGTGGACTGACACGCGCCTTCGCCTGAAGCCTGAAGCCTGAAGCCTGAAGCCTGAAGCCTGAAGCCTGAAAGCATCGCCCGGGGCCGGGCCTTAACAAGCACCCGGTGTGCACACTCATACCACCCCACGGCAAATTCAATCATTGGATGGATGGTCGCCCGCTCGATTCGAGGCAAGGATGTAAGCATCGAGCCACATCAGGAAAGGACGCCATGGAAAGCTCGCAAAGGATTGCACGCCATCTGCTGCTACCCGTCGTTCTGGCACTGCTGGTGATCCCGACCGCTCACGCCGAGATGTACGATCTCGCCCCCAGCGAATTCGGTCCCGGCGATCTTCCGGCCCTTGCCAACGCGGGCATCGGTGCCCAGGGCGCGCTCGCGCTCATCCAGCAGACGGGGAACGGCATGGTCGGCAACGTCGCCCAGGCCGGCTCCGAGCTGGAGGCCTACATCATCCAGAGCGGCTACGCCAACAGCGCCTCCATCGAGCAGATCGGCCTCGGCAACGCGGCATCGATCAGCCAGTACGGCCTCTACAACGATGCCCGGATCGAGCAGTACGGCGCGGACAACACCGCCGCCATCGCACAACAGGGCGCGAACAACAGCGCGCTCATCGAACAGACTGGCAGCGGCCACAGCAGCAGCGTCACCCAGAGCGGCCAGAGTCTGACGGTAGTGGTTCGCCAGTACCGGTAGGGTCTGTTGAGGCTTCGTTCGCAGACGCGCCGAAGCCTCAACGACCTTAGGCACCCCAAGGAAATACCGCTGTACTTAAAACATCCATGGAGAGACAAAATGTTTAAGTTCAAACCCTTAGTAGCAGCCATCCTGACTGTCGCCACTGCCCAGGCCTTCGCCGCCGAGAACACCTCGGAGCAGAACCAGTTCGGCATCGACAACGACGCGCACGTGCTGCAAAGCGGCGGTTCGGGCAATTTCGCCACGCAGAACCAGAGCGGCTACGGCAACGAGGCCGTGATCGAGCAAGCCGGTTCGCTGAGTTCGGACGCCACCCAGACACAGACCGGCACCTTCAACGCCGCCGACGCGGTGCAGAATTTCACCTCGCAGAGCGGCTCCACCCAGACCCAGAGCGGCTGGGGCAACGACGCCCTGGTGCAGCAGACCGGCACCTACAAGACCGGCGCCACGCAGAACCAGAGCGGTGTGCACAACAGTGCCGAGACGTTCCAGACCGCCTCGACCCTGAGCGACGCCACCACCGACCAGACCGGCAAACACAACCATGCGCTGGCCACGCAGACCGGTGCCTACGGCAGCCAGGCCGTGCAAATCCAGAACGGCGACCTGAACACCTCCAGCGTTACCCAGGTCGCAAGCGCATGGGACAAGGCGACCATCGACCAGCGAGGCACCGACAACGATGCACAGGTCACCCAGGTCATCAGCTCCGGCTCCATCGCCGAAGTCGAGCAGGTCGGCTGGCGCAATGATGCGCTGGTTTCGCAGACCGGCGTTCAACAGGAGGCCTATGTCTATTCCGACGGCGCCGGCAACGACGTCGACGTGAACCAGAGCGGCAATGCGCAAAACGCCTTCGCCCTGCAGTACGGTTTCGGCAACGATACCCGCATCGTGCAGACCAACGGCTGGTTCGGCGGCAACAACACCGCCACCACCGAGCAGTTCGGCACCGGCAACCAGGCCGACGTCCACCAGGACGGCCGCAACCAGGCCGCCAAGACCATCCAGAAAGGCGCCTACAACGTCGCCAGCGTCGACCAGCAGGGGCATGGCAACGACCTGCACTTCCAGCAGGACGGTGTCGGCAACGAGCTGAACGCCGTGCAGAACGGCACCGGCAACGAAATCGTCGGGACCAGCCAGGGCTGGGCCAACAGCAGCGACATCGAACAGTACGGTGCGGACAACCTGGCTTCCGTGCGCCAGGAAGGTTCGTGGAACGAAGCCCTGCTGAGCCAGAACGGCAGCGACCATCTGGTCCAGGTGTTCCAGCACGGCTCCGGCAACGAAGCCATCGCCAGCCAGAGCGGCTACGGCAACGCGGCCTACGTCAACCAGAACGGCTGGGGCAACAGTGCCGTGGTGACCCAGAACTGAACCTGTGTCGTGACCTGACACCGCCGGCCCAGTGCCGGCGGTTTCGTTTGCGCGAGCGGCTGAACGCGGATCTTCAGCGAGGCCGCGCGGGATTGCCCAATACCGTGGCCCCCGCCGTCACGTCGCGGGTCACCACGCTGCCGGCACCGATGATGGCGTCATCACCAACCGTCACGCCCGGCAGGATGATCGCGCCGCCGCCGATCCAGACATTCTTCCCGATCACCACCGCCTTGCCGCACTCCAGGCCAGCCCGGCGCTGTCGCGGATCGCGCGGATGGTCCGCGGTATAGATCTGTACGGCCGGGCCGATCTGGCACCCCGCACCGATGTGCACGCTACAGACATCCAGGATCACGCAGCCGAAATTGAGAAACACGCCCTCTTCCAGGTGGATGTTGTAGCCGTAGTCGCAGTGAAACGGCGAACGAACCTCCACGCCGCGCCCCACCGTGCCCAACCCTTCGGCCAACAGGACGTCCCGCTCCGCACCCGCCGAACCGTTATAGCGCTCCAGCCAAGCCCCGGCCTTTTCCCGCTCGCCCTTGAGTTCGGCATCGCCTGCCAGGTACGGCTGCCCGGTGAGCATCTTCTGTTTTTCACTCAGGTTCATGGCTGCCTCGTCTATATGTGCACCCTAGCTACGACCCCGTGCGCAGCATTCGCGTTGCAACATGGAGCAAATGGCCATCGAGCACGCCCCAAACCGGAGCAACCTGACGCATCGGTCAGCTCGAGCCGATACGGAATTCGTGTGTCGGCGCCTCCACACCTTCCGTAGCGCAACGACCGATAAAAATAACTTCTTAAAAATCAAATACATAATCAATACACACAACAACCCTACGGGGTTGGCTCGCGCCTTGCTATGAGAGCGAAGCCTGACCGCTTGGACAACTAATACAAGCACTCACATCTGCAGCAAGGAGTACACACATGAAACGCAGCCTTACCACCGCAGCCCTCGCGGCCGGGTTGATCCTCAGTGGCGAAGCCATGGCCAGTCCGATGCTCTGGCAGAACAACAGCCTGACCTATCTCTACGGCAAGGACTTCAAGGTCGACGCCGGCGAAATCCAGCAGACCATCACCTTCGAACATGCCAGCGGCTGGACCTGGGGGGACATGTTCCTGTTCGTCGATAACAAGTGGTACAACGGCCTGTCCGGTAACGACGGCCACACCTACTACGGTGAGTTCAGCCCGCGCCTGTCCTTCGGCAAGATCACCGGCGCCGACCTTTCCTTCGGCCCGGTGAAGGACGTGCTGCTTTCGGCCACCTACGAGCGTGGCGAAGACCGCAATCGCAACTACCTGCTTGGGCCGGCCGTCGATCTGGACATGCCCGGCTTCGATCGCCTGGCCATCAACACCTACTACCGCAAGCCCGACGGCATCACCGGCAAGCCGGGCGGCCAGTGGCAGATCACCCCCACCTGGGCCATCACCATTCCGGTCGGCAAGTCCGACATCCTGTTCGACGGCTACATCGACTGGGTGGTCAATGACAAGGGCTCCAAGACCAAGGGTGACTTCATCGCCAAGAACCTGCACATCAACCCGCAGGTCAAGTACGACCTGGGCAAAGCCCTGGACTACACGCCGGGCAAACTCTATGTCGGTATCGAGTACGACTACTGGTCGAACAAATACGGCTTGGAAGACGGCTTGCTACCTTTCAAGACCGACCAGAACACCTTCAGCGCTATCGTGAAGGCGCACTTCTGAAACGACCTGCCGCCCGGCCTCGCCGGGCGGCAGCGTAGCGCTACAGGCTCCCATTTTTCCTGATGGTCGTTGTGCGACAACGACCGTCGGGTGTTTTAACAGTCCAGCACCAATCGTGCTCCGGCGCAGCCGGAAACGCAGGGCAGCATCCATTCGCCGGACGCCTGTTCGGCGGCCCCGAGATAAGCGTCACGATGCACTGGCTGCCCCTCGATAACCCGCGTCAGGCAGCAGCCACACATGCCCATGCCACAGGACAGCGGGATTTCCACCCCGGCGCGAGCAGCAGCGGCGGCCACCGACTCACCCGCGATCACCCGCACCTGCCGGCCGCTGGCGGCCAGCACCAGTTCGAAGCCCGTGGTGGTGACCGGCTCGGCCTGCGCCTGGAAATGCTCCTGATGCAGCGCCTTTTCCGGCCAGCCGGCAGCCAAGGCGACTTCCCGTACCCGCTGCATAAAGCCGGCCGGACCGCAGCAATAGAGGCTGGCCCGTTCGCCGCGCATCGATAACAGCTCGCCCAGCCGGTCATGCAGCGCTGCGCGTTCCAGTCCCACATGCAGGTGCACATCCGCTTGCTCTTCCAGCTCGCGACGAAAAGCCAGCCCCGCTCGTTCTCGGGCGAAATAGTGCAGCCCGACCGGCCTGGCATTCGCGCGACAGGCGCGATACATCGCCAGCAGCGGCGTGATGCCGATACCACCAGCGATCAGCAGCACCTCGCCCGACCCTTCATGCAGTTCGAACAGGTTGCGCGGCTCGCCGACACCGAGTATCTGCCCCAGGCGCAGGTCCTCATGGAGCCAGCGCGAGCCGCCGCGCGAGCCCGGCTCACGCTTGACGGCAAAATAGAGGTGACCATCGGCGGGCCGGCTGACCAGCGAATACTGGCGGACCAGCCCGTTCGGCAAGCGCAGGTCGACATGCGCGCCGGGTGCCCAGTCGAAGGGCAGTGGCACGCCATCCGCCGGCGCCAGTTCCACGCCGAGGACATCCCGCGCCTCTTCGCGCAAGGCGCACACCCGCATATCGAATCCGCTCATGCCGCAGCCTCCGCCCGCTGGATCAGGCGCGCCACGGCCTCGCGCGAGCGCCGACCCAGCTCGGCCATGTCCAGCCCCGGGATGCGATCATCCTCGACCACCCGACGCCCGCCCACCAGCAACGCCTGCAGGTATGCGCGGCCGCCGCTGGCGATCGGGCCGATGGCCGGATCGTGCAGGCCGAAGTAACGCGGATCGTCGAGCCGGTAGATCGCCAGGTCTGCGGCCTGGCCGACCTGCAGCGTACCGACCGCGTCCAGCCCCAGCACCCTGGCCCCGCCGGCAGTGCCCCAACGCAGCACGTCTTCGATCCGGGCGGCATCCGCACCGCCTTCGAACGCACCGCCGTCGTAGCGCGGCTGTGCCCGTTCGCCCTTGCGCGCGCGCTGCAACAGCCAGGCGGCATGCGCTTCGGACTGCATGTCGGCAGCCTCGTTGGAGGCGGCGCCGTCGACACCGAGCGATACCGTCACGCCCGCCGCCTCAAGCGCCGGCAAGTCTGCGATGCCGCTGCCGAGCCGACCGTTGCTTTGGGGGCAACTGGCGATCCCGGTACCGGTCTCGCCGAGCAGGCGAATCTCCTCGGGCAGCAGCTTGACCAGGTGGGCGAACCAGACGTCCGAGCCGACCCAGCCCTGCTCGGCGCAGAACTGCACGGGCGTCATGCCGAACCTGGCGCGTGCCGCGTCGAGGTAGTCGACGGTCTCGGAGAGATGGCTGTGCAGACGAATGCCGAGGCGCCGCGCGACATCCGCGCTTTCGCGTAGCTCTTCGGGCGAGGTGGAATGCAGCGCCGTGGTCGGCGCCATCACCACCCGCCGCCAGGCGTCACCGGCCGGATCGTGATAGTTCGCGACCAGGCGCTCGACATCGGCCAGATAGGCGTCGAAACGCTCCGGGCGCAGCGCCTGGGGCAACTCGGCCTCGAGCTGACGGGTCTGGGTGGCGCCGCCGCGGCAGAGCACGAAGCGCACACCCAGTGCCTCGGCTTCCTCGAAGAGGATCGCCGCGCCATCGAACGGCATGTCGGGGTAGTAGAGGTAGTGATGATCGGCCACGGTGCCGCAACCCGAGCGCACCAGTTCGACCAGCCCGACCCGGGCCGCAAGACGGAAACTGTCCTCGTCGAAGGCGCCGCGAAAGCGATACGGGGTCGCCGCCAGCCAGGGCGTCAGGGTCTGGTTGAGCCCCTGCGGCTCGCCCTTGAGCAACGACTGGAACAGGTGGTGGTGGGTGTTGACCCAGGCCGGATAGACCACGCAGTCGCGGGCGTCGATGAGTTGCTCGCCGGGCTCCGGCGTGAGCGGTCCGAGCGCGGCGATGCGCCCGTCGACGATGCGGATGTCCGGCCCGGCGTGACGCGCCTGGTCACCGCAAAGGCCGGTGAGGATGGCGGCCGCGTTGCGGATCAGCCAGTTGGTGTTGGTATGCATGGGGTTTCCTGTCGTTCGGTTTTAGTTCGCAGCCGAGACCGCGCCCACGGGGGCCGGGCTCGCGCGTTCGGCTGCGGGTCGCTTGGTGGGCTGAAGCCCACCCTACGGACTGAAGCCCACCCTACGGCCTGCATCGCCGCGAGGGCACGCCTCCCACAGCTCCGATGTGTTTCAACCGCAGGGTGGAAAACCGCGCAGCGTTTTCCACCGCGAATCCCGGCTTCACCCCTGCTCGCTCTCGTGCCAATGCCCGAGGCTGAAGCGCGCCAGTGCTGCCATCAGGCTGAACAGCAGAACGCCGGTCAGCGCGATGAGAAAGAGCGCGGCGAACAGGCGTGGGATGTTGAGCTGGAAGCCGGCCTGGAGGATCTGGTAGGCCAGCCCCGCCCCGGTGCCGCCGGTACCGGCGACGAACTCGGCGACCACCGCGCCGATCAGCGCCAGACCGCTGGCGATGCGCAGACCGCCGAAGAAGTATGGCAACGCACTGGGTATGCGCAGGCGTACCAAAGTCTGCCAGCGGCTTGCGCGGTTGAGGCGGAACAGGTTGAGCAGTCCCGGATTGACGCTGCGCAAACCGAGCACGGTGTTGGAGATGATCGGGAAGATCGCCACCAGCGTCGCGCAGATGGTCAGTGCCAGCGTGGTGTTGCTAACCCAGATGATGATCAGCGGCGCCACGGCCACCACCGGCGTCACCTGCAGCAGGATGGCGTAGGGAAACAGGCTGGCCTCGATCACCCGGCTCTGCACGAACAAGAACGCGGCGATCACGCCCAGCACCACCGCCAGGGCGAATGAAAGGAAGGTGATTTTCAATGTCACCACCAACGCACCGAACAGCATCGGCCCGTCGCTCACCAGCGTCCGGCCGATATCCAACGGTGTCGGCACCAGATAGGTCGGCACTTTCAGCGCAACACAGAGGAACTGCCAGAGACCTAGCAGCACCAGGCCGACCAACAACGGCGCGGCGATACGCTGCACACGCGGATCGGCCAGCAGGGGTTGGGAATGTTTGTCCATCATGATCACCTCAGTGGCCTGCATCGGCATTGGCTTCGGCGAGCAACCGGGACAGCTGCGCGCATTGTTCGATGAAGGCAGCGCTGGTGCGGAACGCCTCGTCGCGCACCTGCGGCCCCTCGATGGTCACGTCGGCCAGCACCCGGCCGGGCCGCGCGCCCATCACCACCACCCGCGAGGAAAGGAACACCGCCTCGTAGATGCTGTGGGTGACGAATACCACGGTCAGGTCACGGGCACGCCAGAGGTCGCGCAGATCGCTGTCCAGGCGGTTGCGGGTGAATTCGTCGAGCGCACCGAAGGGCTCGTCCATCAGCAGCAGGTTCGGTTGCGTGGCCAAGGCGCGGGCAATGGAGGCGCGCATCTGCATGCCACCGGACAGCTCGCGCGGGTAGACGCCGCCGAACGAACCCAGACCGACCAGATCCAGCGCCGCCTGCACCCGTGCGTTGCCCTCGGCCTTCGGCACACCGGCCAGATCCAGCGGCAGGCGGGCGTTGTCGGCGACCTTCGCCCAGGGCATCAGCGTCGCCTCCTGGAACACCATGGCCATGCGCTGGCCGGCCTCGGTCGCCTCGAGGTCGCCCTTGCCCCACCAGCGCACGTGCCCGGCCGAGGGCGCTTCGAGCCCGGCGAACATCTTCAGCAAGGTGCTCTTGCCGCAACCTGACGGGCCGAGCAGCGAGACGAACTCACCGCGACCAATGGCCAGTTTCAGCCGCTGCAGGGCATGGGTGCCGTTGGGGTAGGTCTTCTCGATCTGGTTAGCCAGCAGTACCGGGATCGCCTCGTTGGCTGGGGCGCCGGAAGCAGGACGGGCCGTGTCGACAGCTATTGTGTGCATCAGCATGGTTGCGTGCTCCGGCTCGGTACCTGCGCAGGCCGGGAACCAGCCGCCGGCAGGGATATCTGCATGGATTGGTCGAGCTTGCCGCGGATATAGGCGCCCGCCTCCACGGGTGCATAGCGTGGCGGGTACTCGGCGCTGCAGCAGCTCGGCAGGCAGGCCACCTCGGTGTCGGCCGCCGGGCCGGTGAAGGCCACCAGGGACAGGCGCCGGGTCGATCCGCTCCACTCGCGCGGCGGGTTGATCACCCGGTGCAGCGTCGAGCGCCAGCGGTCGTTGGTCCAGCGTGCCATCAGGTCGCCGACGTTGATCACGAAGGCACCCGGCGGCGCTGTAACGTCGCGCCAGCGGCCAGCGAGGTCGCACACCTGCAAGCCACCGGGCGCCTGGTCCGGGCGCAGGATGGTCAGCCCGCCGTAGTCGTGATGCGCGCCGTAGCGCAGCTGGCCCTCGCGCGGCGCCTCGGGCTGATCGGGGTAGTTGACGAAGCGCAGCGTCAGCGACGGCTCGCGATAGCTGGCCTGGAAATGGTCTTCGGGGAGGTCCAGCGCCAGTGCCGACAGCCGCATCAGCCGCTGGCACAGCGCGAACATCGCATCGAACCAGGCCTCGACCGTCGCCTTCAGCGCCGGCGGCTCGTCCGGCCAGATATTCGGCAGGCCCTGCCCGGCCCGCTCGCGCTGCAGCGAGGCGAACACCAACGCTTCGCACAGGTCGGGCGGCGTCTCGCCGCTGAGCGTAGCGGCCACGCTTTCGATGCCGAGCGGCAGATAGCCACGGCCCTTGGTCCGCTCCGGCGGCGTCCAGGCCAGCTTGTCGGCGTACGACTGGGCGAAGAAGCGCTCGGCCTCGGCGTACATGCGTTCGACCAGCGCGGCGTCGACGCCATGGTTGACGATGCTGGCGAACCCGCAGGTTTCGAAGGCGTCGCCGAACCGACGGGCCACCTCGCGCCGCGCCGGCTCGTCTCCCGCGAGGAAAGGGCCGAGATCGATGACCGGAATGCTGTCCAGGCTCATCTCATCGCTCCTGGGCGGCCATGGCCGCACCGGAACTGACGAATTCCAACGTGTAGGCGCGGCGGTAGTCCAGGTCCGTGCGGTATACGCCGGCGGCGCTCATGGTTTCGAAGAAGCTTTCCCAGCGTGCATCGCTCATGGCACCCGGCCCTTGCACGGCGGCATCGCCGCTGTCGATCAGGCCGCGCTCGCGCATCTGCTTTATCTTGAAGTGGTACAGCGCCTCGCCATGCTCGGGGTTGGCGGCCAGGGTGGCCCGCATCGCCGGCTCGTAGTCCCCCGCCGCGCATTCGTTCCAGCCCTGGCGGCTGGCCGCGACGAACCGGGCGACCACGTCGCGATGCGCGCCGATGTAGCTGTCGAGGGCGAAGACGGTGGTGGCGTAGTTGTCGTAGCCGTAGTCGGCCAACAGGATCGAAACCGGCGGCTCCTTGAGTTCCTTGCCGAGCAGGTGCGCGTCCTCGGTGATATAGCCCTGCTGCACGGCCCTGGGGTCGGCGAGGAAGGGCACCGAGGAATAGGCGTAGGGGCGCAACTGGCTGTCGCTGAAGCCGTAGCGCTGCTTGAGGAATTGCCAGAACTCGGTCTGCGAGAACTTGGCGACCATGATTGGCCGGCCCTTGAGGTCCTCCAGCGTTTCCACGCCCTGCCCGGCGTGGGCGACCAGGGTCTGCGGGTCCTTCTGCAGGAAGGCCGCAACGGTGCGCGCCGGGATGTCGCGCTGGACCATGTTCAGCGTGGTGAAGCTCGAACCCATGCCCAGCTGCAGATCACCGGCGGCGACCTGCAGCGGGATGTTGCGATCAGGCCCGCCCGGCACCAGTTCGACGTCGAGCCCGGCCTTCTGGTAAAGGCCGCTGGCCTGGGCCTGGTAAAAGCCGCACATCTCCGCCTGCGGCAGCCAGTTGAGGCCGAAGCGCAGGGATTCTGCGGCCTGTGCCGCCGGCACCAGCAGGCACAGCGGCGCGACGGCGAGCGCCAGCAGGCGACGCAGCGGGAAACGGGGCGAAGCGTGAAGCGTGGTATCGATGGCGTTCATGCACGGTCTCCAAGGCGGATTGCGCCGTCTGCCGCGCCCTCGCGGCGGATCGGCACCCGGCCCTGCCCATCTGTGCGGGCTTTATGCCGGGGCATTGCGGTCGAGCGTCAAGCGTCAGGCAGTCAGGAACACTTCGCTTTCGCCGTGCGCTTCGAGCAGCGCCAGCAGTTGCTTGCGGATCACCAGCCCCGGCTTGTCCGAGGGCATGTGCAGCTCGACGCGACGGCGGGTATCGATGCAGGCGTCGTAATCGGTCGCTTCGAGAATCTCCCGGTCCTCGGCAGTGATGGCCGCGTCCCAGTCGATCAGCTCCTGGGTCGAGCACTGCTCCTCGCTGTCGTTGCGGTACAGCCACTGCACCAGCATCAGCCGGCCGTCGTCGATCGGCGTCGCGCAGTTGTAGATGATGTGGTGGATACCGCTGTCCGGGTACATGCAGCCGAAGCGCCGCGAGAACGGCAGGTAGTAGCGGTTGACCAGGTGGCGGTTGGTGATCGGTGCGGTGCTGCCGGTGATGCGGAAGCTCGCCTCGGGGTTGCGGATCGGCACCAGCGTCTCGGCCTCGAAGCCGTAGTCGGTCTCGCGGAATTCGTAGCTCGACGGCTTGGGCTGGTCGAACAGGCCGAAGTTGGCCTTGTGCACGAAGGAAAAATGCGAGTTGTCGAAGGAATTCTCCATCACCCGCAGCGGGCTGGTCTTCCACTCCTCGTAGAACTGGAAGATGCGCCGGTAGCCGGGCGCGCCGTCCTCGGGGAAGTCCGGGATCGGCTGCAGCGGGTCGTCCAGCGCGACCCACACATAGCCGTAGCGCTCCTGGCAGTGGAAGCTCTCGACCTTGGCGCCCGGAGGAATCATGCCCTCAGGGTTCTGCGGGATTTTCACGCAGGCGCCGCTGCAGTCGTACTCCCAACCGTGGTAGCCACAAGCAATGTTGCCGTCCTCGCTGATGAAGCCTTTCGACAGCTTGGCGGTACGGTGACAACAGCGGTCGCGCATGGCGACCGGTGTGCCGTCCGGCTTCTGCCAAAGCACCAGTGGCTCACCCAGCAGGGTAAAAGGCTGTGGTCCCTCGGCGAGCCGTGCGATGGGCATCAGGGCATACCAGAAACGGCGCAGTACGGGTTGTTGGGTAACCAGCATGTTGTTCTCCTCATTCTTTCTTTCGTCCACCCGCTGCGTAGGCAGCGGGCGTCGTCATTCGCATAGGGTTACGGCAGCACCTTGTCGGCGCCCTGGACGAAGCGCAGGTCGTAGCCCTGCCTGAAGTCCACGGCCTCGCCGAGCAGGCCAGCCTCGACCATGTAGTCGCGGGTCTTCTGCCAGCGTGCGTCGGTCATCACGCCGATGCCGGCAGTAGCCGCGTCGCCACCGGTGACCAGCTGAAACGCCTTCATGCGCTCGATGCCCCAGGCGATCTGCGCGTCCTGCATGTTGGGGTTGTCCTGCTTGATCAGCGCATTGCCCGGCGCCGGGTCGGCCAGATAGCTCTTCCAGCCCTCCATGGTCGCGTCGTAGAAACGCTGCAGGACTTCGGGACGCGATTCGACGAGGTCGCGGCGGGTCACCAGCGTTGAGCCATAGGGTGGATAGCCGTGCTCGGCGAACAGGTAGAAGTTGGCCTCGACACCCTGCTGACGGGCCTGGAACAGCTCGGAGCTGGCATAGGCCTGCTGCGCGGTATTGGGATCGGCGAAGAAGGGTTGCAGGTTGAAGGTGTAGGGCCGGGTCTGGCTGTCGGACAGCCCGTACCTGGCCTTGAGCCAGGGCCACCAGGAGGTCTGCCCGGAAGTAGCGACGAGGATGGTCTGGTCCTTCAGCCCGTCCAGGCCCTTGACGTCGGCATGGGTCAGCAAACCCTGCGGGTCGCCCTGGAAGCAGGCCCCGATGGCGACTACCGGCAGGCCCTGTTCCAGGCTTTTCAGCACCTGGAAGTCATAACCGACGATCACATCGGCCTTGCGCGCCACCAGAAGTTGCGTGCCGTTGACCTGCGGGCCGCCCATCTTCAGGGTCACGTCCAGCCCGTGCTTTTCGTAGATGCCCTCGGCCACCGCCTGGTAGAAGCCACCATGCTCGGCCTGGGCGTACCAGGAGGTGAGCAGCGTCAGCTTGTCATTGGCCTGCGCCACCGCAGCCCCCAGCAGGGCGGTGGACCAGAGTGCGCAGCGGGCGAGTTTGCTCAGCACGGGCGCGACGCGTCCCGATTTCATCGCTTTCATCGACATTTCTCCACAAGCAAGGCACGGCAAAGCCACCGACCGCAGGGGCCGGTAGCTCGAGGAAGTTTTCGAACGAAGGGAAACAGCGCCGGAATTCTGCGTCCGGCCGGGAATGGGAATGAGCGATAACGCTTTGCGCATGGTGGTAGACCTCTCTCCTGTCCAGCCCCGTTGGAGGCGAAAACAAGCACCCTGCAACCAGGGTGTGCGGCCATAAGGGCCGCAAGAGCAATGTCCCACGTCGTCGGAAACCGATCGGCGCTAACCGCTTCTACTCGATGGGTGACTTAGCACGAGCTGTGCCAGTTTTTTTTCGGGATCCGTGGCGCCGAACCGGCGAACCGTTGCCCGACGCTCTAGCTGACACATCGGACAGCTTTTTGCCGGCCCGCAGGCGCATCGAAGAATCCCGCAGCTCCTCGTTCCGCGCGACAAAAACGGGCAACCGCGAACAACCCGGACCATTTTGGTGCAACCAAGCACTTCGCTCGGATTCGTGCCGCCGGTTCAGCAGGCATCCGCAGTGCATGAAGGGAGGATCGCCAATCCCGCGCAAGCACCGCGTATCGCTGCCTCGCAGCCGGCCTCGGCGTTGCGCAAGCGGGCAAAATCTAAGCGACTGGTCAGCTTCTTGCAGGAGGCGAAAACAAGACAGGCGCTAAAGCCTGATGCCGATCAAATCCGTAGGAGCCTGGGGGATACCCAGTCCTTGCTGGCGATGCCGTTTAGCGCCGATCACCAGCACGCTGGCTCCTACAAGGCCGACAGAGGCCGACATGTCAGGAGGCCAAACGCCTGACCGACTGGCATCAGGCGACAAAGCCTGCATTTTTCCCGTTCGTTTGAGATTCCTGCCATGCACGAAAACGCCGACTCCGAGTTGATCTACGGCCTGGACGATCGTCCGACACCGACCGCCGCCGTGTTCGCCGCCCTGCAGCACATCCTCGCCAGCTTCGTCGGCATCATCACCCCGCCGCTGGTGATCGGCGCGGTGCTGGGCCTGGCCGAGCACCTGCCCTACCTGATCAGCATGGCGCTGATGGTTTCCGGCGTCGGCACCTTCATCCAGGCCCGCCGGCCGCTGGGCATCGGCGCCGGCATGATCTGCCTGCAGGGCACCAGCTTCGCCTTCCTTGGCGCCGTGCTCTCGGCCGGCCTGCTGGTCAAGAGTCGCGGCGGCAGCCCCGAGGACATCCTGGCGATGATCTTCGGCGTGTGCTTCTTCGGCGCCTTCGTGCAGATCGTGCTCAGCCGTTTCATCGGCCAGTTGCGCAAGGTCATCACGCCGCTGGTGACCGGCATCGTCATCACCCTGATCGGCGTCAGCCTGATCAAGGTCGGCATCACCGATATCGGCGGCGGCTTCAATGCCGAGGATTTCGGCGCACCGGGCAACCTCGCCCTCGGCGCGCTGGTGTTCCTGCTGATCCTGCTGCTCAACCGCTCGCAACAGCCCTGGGTACGGCTGTCGGCGATCATCGTCGGCCTGGCGGTGGGCAGCCTGGCGGCCTGGTTCAGCGGCAAGCTGGTCCCGCAGCCGCTGCCGGACCTGCCGCTGGTCAGCCTCCCGCAGCCCTTCAAGTACGGTTTCGCCTTCGACTGGACGGCCTTCGTGCCCGTGGCGCTGATCTACCTCATCAGCACCATCGAGACCGTCGGCGACCTGACCGCCAACTGCATGCTCTCGCGCAAGCCCATCGAAGGGCCGAGCTACGTGCAGCGGCTGCGTGGCGGCATTCTCGGCGATGGCGTCAGCTGCCTGATCGCCGCGACCTTCAATGCCTTTCCCAACACCACCTTCGCGCAGAACAACGGCGTGATCCAGATGACCGGCGTGGCCAGCCGCTACGTCGGCCTGTACATCGGCGCGATCCTGTTCGCCCTCGGGCTGTTCCCGCTGCTCGGCGCGATCCTGCAGCAGATTCCCAAGCCAGTGCTCGGCGGCGCCACCCTGATCATGTTTGGCAGCGTCGCCGCCGCCGGCATCCGCATGCTCGCGCAGGCGCAGCTGGATCGGCGCAACATGCTGATCATCGCCGCCTCGCTGGGTGTGGGCCTGGGTATCGCGGCGCAACCGGAACTGCTGCATCTAATGCCGCAACTCGTGCAGAATCTGTTCGACTCGGCCATTACCTGCGGCGGCCTGACGGCGATCCTGCTGGACCTGCTGCTGCCGCGCGAACGAGCCGAGCCCGCCATCGTCGCCAGCACGCACCAGGCCTGAGCCCAACTGCGGTGGCGCACCGACGTCACCGCGCTCTTCGGATAAGGGACTATGAACAAGAACGAAGCACCCCAGCCGCTGTACACCGCCACGGGCAAGCCCGCCGGCCGCATCCGCCAGAAGAACGAGGAAACCATCCTCGCCGCGGCGGCGGAGGAATTCGCCCGCTACGGCTTCAAGGGCACCAGCATGAACGCCATCGCCACCCGCGCCGGGCTGCCCAAGGCCAACGTGCACTATTACTTCAACAGCAAGCTGGGGCTGTACGTCGAGGTGATGCGGCACATTCTCGAACTCTGGGATACCGCCTTCGACGATCTCACCGTCGATGACGACCCGGCCATCGCGCTGGCCGACTACATCCGCATCAAGATGGAGTTCTCCCGGCGCCATCCGCAGGCGTCGAAAATCTTCGCCATGGAAGTCATCAGCGGCTGCGAATGCCTGTCCGAACACTTCAACCAGGACTACCGCAACTGGTTCCGCGGCCGTGCGGCGGTGTTCGACGCCTGGATCGCCGCCGGCAAGATGGACCCGGTGGACCCCATGCACCTGATCTTCCTGATCTGGAGCGGCACGCAGCACTACGCGGATTTCTCCGACCAGATCCGCCGGATCACCAACAAGCGCATGACCAAGGCCGATTATGCGCGCGCCAGCGACAACCTGACCCGCATCGTCCTCAAGGGCTGCGGCCTCACTCCGCCGCCCGCTGCCGGACAGTGAAGCCGCCGTGCCCCGCAAGCTGCGCATCCACTCCCCGGCGATCCACTATTTCGACATGGTGCGCCGCTGCCAGTCCATCCGCGAAGCCTCGCGGCGGCTCAATGTCGCCTCTTCGGCGGTGAACCGGCAGATCCTCAAGCTCGAGGACGAGATCGGCACGCCGCTGTTCGAACGCCTGCCCGGCGGCTTGCGGCTGACCGCTGCCGGCGAGATCTTCGCCCGCCACGTCATCGTCGTGCTGCAGGACACCGAACGGGTGCGCTCGGAGCTGGATGCGCTGCAGGGGCTACGCACCGGCCATGTGGAAATCGCCACCGTATCGGGCGTCACCGCCGACCTGCTGCCCTGCGTGCTGGAGCGCCTGCGCGAACGCTACCCACGCATTACCGTCGGTGTCACCAGCCTCGGCTCGCAGGCGATTCCGGGGGCGGTCACCCAGGGCCAGGCGGACATCGGCCTGGCCTTCGCCCTGCCACGTACCGCCGAATTACAGCAGCTGGGCGTCGGCCACTTCCGTCTGGGCGCCATCGTCACGCCCGATCATCCGCTGGCCGAGCGACGGGAAGTGAGTTTCGCCACCTGCGCCGAATACCCGCTGATCCTGGCCAAGAGCGAACTGTCCATCCATCACCTGCTCGGCCCGCTGCTGGCGCGCACCGGCCTGCGGCACAAGGCCTCGCTGGAGACCAGCTCGGTGGAACTGGCGCTGCAGATGGCCAAGCGCGGCGGCGGCGTCGCCTTCCAGACGCGCATCGGCATCGAGGCGGAACTGGCCGGCGGCACGCTGGTGCACGTGGCGCTGAACGACAGCGGCGCGGTATTCAGCGATCTCGGCGTCTACGTACGCGGCTCACGCTACCTGCCGGTGGCGGTGGACGCCTTCGTCCGCGCCCTGTGCGAGGAAATCGCCATGCGCGAAGCGCGGGAAACCGCAGCACGGTAGGTTGGGTGGGGGGCCAGGTTGGGTTGAGCGAAGCGAAGCCCAACGTGCGCGATATCAGGCCTTGCCGAGCCCCAACCTCGGCCATACGTCGGGCTCGGCCATTGCGAAACGGGCGCGCCGCGGCGCTGTCGAGATATGAGAAGGGCCGGCAGCCTGCCGGCACCTATGTGCCTCGAGAGGAACACGCCCATGCAGCCCTATGCGAAGTTCGGCGCGATGATTGCCACATCCACCTTGGTGATGTTCGGCCTGATGTACCTGAACGTTTACCGGCTCGAACATGTTCTGTTCAGCGAAACGCGCGCCTACATGGCGCTGGTGATGGGCGCGAGCATGGCGATCGTCATGCTCGCCTTCATGCTGACGATGTATCCCAGGCGCGGCCTGAACATCGCCATTTTCGCCGCCAGCGCGGTGGTCTTCGCCCTGTCGCTGTGGCTGGTACGCAGCCAGGCCACGGTGGATCAGGTATCCTGGATGAAAGCGATGATCCCGCATCATTCCATCGCCATTCTCACCAGCGAACGCGCGGACATCCGCGATCCCCGCGTGCGCGAGCTGGCCGATAGCATCATCGAAGCGCAGCGCCGCGAGATCGGCGAGATGAAAGCGCTGATCGAGGAACTCGAAGCGCGCCCGTGATGCCGTGGTCAATCCACGCGGACGAACACCAGCGCCTTCAAACCGCTGTCGGGGTTCACGTCGGGAAACTCCGGGGGATTCTCCAGGCGCCGCTCGAAGCGCAGTTGCGGCGCCTCGGCGGCCATGCCCTCGACCAGGAAGTCCGGGCCGACGTCCGGATCGTTGACGCAGGCCAGCACGCTGCCCCCCGCCGTCAACAATTCCGGCAGGCGGCGCAGGATCTTCCGATAATCGCGGCTCAGCGCGAAGCTGCCCTTCTGGAAGGATGGCGGGTCGATGACGATCAGGTCGTAGGGGCCGAGCTTGGTCACCTTGCCCCAGGACTTGAACAGTTCATGGCCGAGAAAGCTCACCCGGCCGAGATCGTGCTGGTTGAGCCGATGGTTCTCGCGCCCACGAGTCAATGCCGCACTGGCCATGTCCAGATTGACCACCTGCTCGGCACCGCCGGCAAGCGCCACCACCGAGAAGCCGCAGGTGTAGGCGAACAGGTTGAGCACCCGCTTGCCGCATGCATGTTCCTGCACCCAACGGCGGCCGTAGCGCATGTCGAGGAACAGGCCGTTGTTCTGCTTGCGGCCCAGGTCCAGCCAGTAGTTCAGGCCGTTTTCACTGATGGTCCATTCGCCCGGCACGTCCCCCAGCAGCGCTTCGGTCGGCGCATCCGGCAGATAGCGATGCTGCAGCAATAGCCGCTGTGCCTGGCTCTCTTGCCAGGTCGGGGTGGCAGTCAGTTCCATGAGCATCTGCTTCAGCGCCGCCAGTTCCGCCTCGCCGGGATCACGAAACAGCGCCGCCAGCACCACCCCCTGCAGCCAGTCCACCGTCAGCTGTTCGAGCCCCGGATAGCAGCGGCCGCGGCCATGGAACAGCCGCCGCGTCTCGTCGGGAGCTGGGTCGAGGCCGCGAAGCAGGTGCTGTTGCAGGGTGGCGAGCGCGTCGGCGTGCATGGGCGTGTTCGGTCAGGATCGGGGCGCGGCATTCTAGCAGTGCCGGCCGGTCGTTGCCGCGGGGCGCCGAGACGCCGGCACTGGCGGCAGCGCATCACGCGGGTCGCCCGTCAGCCGCAATAGTTCCCGAAAGCGGGCGAACTCACCGACAGACCGAGCATGATCTCGTGCAGCTTGCTGCCGTTCGCGGCCAGCGTGGCGAGCACGTCGCGCAGGCCCATGCTGCCGGGGCTGATGGCCCTGGCGGGCCTGTCGTTTGGGGGCGCTGCTGATCGCCGCCGCACAGAACTCGCGCCGAACTTCTGCAAGCGGACATCGTCGAAACGGCTTCAAGCCAGGGGCAAACGGAGCCGAAATGCAGTGCGAACGGGAAGATAAATCGATACGGTCACGGCCCTTTGCGCTGGCACGAAAGGGCCTTCGACGGCGGGGCATGTCTGTCGGAATCGCCGCGCTGCTGACGGTGATCGCCGCCCTGCCCGCCTACGCGACGAACGACCCACTCGCCGAACGCGATGCGCGGAACGAACGCCTGAGCGCACAGCTGATGGCGGAGCCGAATCGGCTGTCGGCACCACCGACGGCCAAATACAACCACATCATCACCTATGGCCAGTCGCTCGCCTCGGCGGCCGAAGGCTGGCCGGCGCTGAGCCGCCAGCCGCGCTACGACAATCTCATGCTCGGCCAGGCGGTGCGCTCGGCGACCTACAGCGGCGCGGCGTTCAAACCGGTCGGCGAGGCGGCCTTCACGCCGCTGCGGGCGGTGGTGCAGCGCAAGGACGATGCCGCGGTCATCCTCGAGCAGGCCAAGGTCGCGCGGCTGGACGAGCACGCCCAGGAGGAAGGCGAATCGGTGGACGTCGGCGCGCTGAACATGGCCCGGCGCCTGTACCTGCACCGGCACGGCAGCGATACCGATCCCGAGCACCTGTTCATCGCCAGCAACGCCTCGACCTCCGGCCGCTCGATCGCCCAGTTGTCGAAGAGCGGCGGCACCCACGAATACCGACGGGTGACGCAGGCCATGGATCAGGCCAAGGCCCTCGCCGATGCCGAGAACGCCAGCTACGCGGTCAGCGCCTTCTTCTGGATGCAGGGCGAGTACGACTACTCGCAGACCAACGGCGGGGTGAACGACAAGGCCCGCTACAAGCGCCTCATGCGCCAGCTGCGCGATGACCTCTACGCGGACACGAAGGCCATCACCGAACAGCCGCAGATGCCGGCCTTCATCAGCTACCAGACCGACGCCAAGTCCTCGGTGCAGGACGGCTCGCTGGCCGTGGGCATGGCGCAATGGGAGCTGGCCCGGGAAGAACCGAACTGGTTTCTCACCGGCCCGGTCTATCCCTACGTCGACAAGGGTGTGCACCTGTCGGCGAACGGCTACCGCTGGTTCGGGCAGATGCTCGGCAAGGTCTACCATCGCGTCGTCGTCGAACGAAAGGGCTGGCAGCCGCTGTCGCCCATGCAGGCCACAGTGGACGGCCGCGACGTGCTGATCGACTTCCACGTACCACACCCGCCGCTGGCCTTCGACAAACCCTACCTCGGGCACCAGGCCCGCGAAGTGAAGAACAAGGGCTTCCTGCTCTACGACGACCGGGGCGAAGTGCCCATCGTCGCGGTGGAACTCGCCGCCGACACCATCGTGCGCCTGCGCGCCGGCCGCGAACTGAGCGGCCAGCCGCGCATCACCTACGCCAGCTACCAGGTCGGCGGCGCCGGCCAGCTACGCGACAGCGACCCCATGCGCGCCGACGCCAGCTACGAATACCTGCCCGAACTCATGCCCGAAGAAGCGAACATCGAAGCGCTGGTGGACAAGCCCTACCCGCTGCACAACTGGAGCATTGCCTTCGATATGGTGGTGGGTGAAGCGATGCGCTGACGGAGCCCTGGCTTCGCTACACGACTGCTCTGGCGTTCGGTAGCAACGGGTTTTCTATTGGTAAACCCGAGACCCCAAATTACGTATCGATAGATAAGAAATGCTGGGAGATGGTCATGTACACACCGGTTGTGTCTTGAATGTCCTTGTGTTCATAGGCAAGGAACTTCCTCTTCGCCAAGTAGCCTCCGAAGATCGGTCATAGCGTATCGCTTGTACTACCTAGCAAAGCCGCGTTTCTCGGCAGTTAGAACGCAGATATACCTAGTCATCAATAAAGAAACCGTTCTGACGCGAGCCAGATCAAGTCTATTAGCACGACTTATCGAATTTCGCCGTCCGCACCAGCCATGCCATAGCTACTGGAAAATATACGATTACTTTCAAGCCACCAGCGCAAAATAAATAATAGTCCCGATTCCTACGACGGCAATCAGTCCAAATAAGCCCAGCGCGGCAATGATAGCAACTACGCCAAGTGAAACCAGAGCAGCCGTAGGTTCTCGCAGGGTCTCCGTATACACGATATAAACGGCAAAGTTTATAAATACCGCAGCCGGGAGTACGCGCTCAAGATAGCGCTGGCTCGCACCGCCGAACTGAAACGTGACAAAAACAGGAAGGATACGTACAAGGAAACTTGTAACAAATAATGCTGCAATAGCAATGATCGTCGAAGGGTTCATATTTTTGCACGCCCTAAGAGTACCGTTGCAATCAATATACCTGGTATCCAAAAGTAAAGCGGACCTACCAGGTTGATCAAAAGCAACGCAGCGCCCGCACACAGCCCGGCGACACCAAGCAAACCGGAGCGATCACGCGAGTCGCTCCGTGGTAGCCACAATCTGGACCGTAGCTGACTTACAGACAGATACATGAGCACAACGCTTGCAGGAAAGCCGAGATTAACGCCTTCACTGATCCAATCAGACGGAATGAACTGTCCAAGCAGAGCTCCGACTACCCCAGAACCCACCCAAGTGGCGAAGATTACCGCTCGTATAAAAAGTACCGTTCGCCAACTGTCCGACTCCTGCTCTGTTGCATAGGCTTCGTCACCCAACATATGCGCGGTAAACGCCCGTTTAGTGATTGTCGTCGGGAGGCGCCTCGCTGACGCGTAGGCAATTGGAAGGTATCGGCTGTTTATAGACGCGGTTACCAGCAGCATCGTAAGAAACCCAGTGTTGGCCTCAGCTAGCGGCAAAAGTGCAAACTGGCCGCTTCCGGAGAACCCCAGCAGACCAACAGCAAGCACTTCAAGAACAGTCCAGTCACCCCGTGCGGCAAGCACACCAAACAGCATGCTTACCGGAACGATGGCCAGCGCTGTTGGAACCACCCGGCGGAGCACGGCAACGCCTGTTCCTGCCTCTTGCGAACTGGCTGGCCTGTTAAACACACGCAGAACGTATCTCATTCACTCATCAGCCGACATTGCCAATCTTTCATGAGCCCGTCCGTAGGCGCGATTCTCCCAACGGTTGATTTCAATAACCCAAATATCGCGGAATCCAGCTTCACCTTCGGCGGGCTCAATATTAGTTGCATAGTGAATATATCGCTCATCGTCGATGACGATGGCCTCATTCTCATTCAGTGTCTGCCTGAATACGACCTTGTTTGAGACCGGATCGATGACCTGTGTCTCGCCCCCTTTGACATTCGCTCGGTGCGCCACAGCAATTACGCTGTACTCATGGCCATCCCTATGTGGGCCTTCAGGCACGGTCACGCCACGGAAAAGTTTGTTCGCCACGACCCGGATCTGATTAACATTTACCTGTAACTTGTCTTTCCGGTTGATAGGCAGTGCATCGAGAACACAAGCAATGAGAGGCGCCGGATTCACTTCGAGCTGTTCACGATGCCTTGGCACCCCTCCTGCCTCCGCCAACTTTATGTATCGGGCCGACTGAATATACTTCCGCTGAGGCAATAATGCGAACACCCACGCATCCTCATCCCAGAACCCATGTATTGAGAGAGCCGAATCTGTCGAAGTCGACTGGGGCTATGGCTGTCGCGCGGCAAGTTTGCAAACGAGGATTGAAAGGATGCAGGCATGACCGGCATATCAATAACACAAAAACCGCTTTCTACAAATTTGCTATCAGTTGAAGTAACCGCACCGAGTCTAGCCATAATGTTATTCATATTTCTTCTCTCAAGCCGACTGAAGATCAAAGGTGGCAATCTCGTAGGACTGAAGTGAGCCGATGTGTTTTCGAGTAATACCTCGGTAAAAGTCACAGGCAGATGGCTCGACCGCATTAAATGATGCGAACTTCTTCTCCAAAGGTCCCAAACATAACCCGCCACAGAAACCTTCTATTTCACATCCGTGGCAAAAAGCTGGGTTATCTCTGCGAAGTTCGGCGTGCTTCAAGTACGGTTGCGAATCCAAGATTTTGGTGCCATCCCGGATGTCGCCCAGCAGAGTCGACCCAGCTTTACAGGCGAATACAGAGCCATTCGGCTCAATACTGAACTGCGCGCCTTTCGCAGAGCAATTCTTGAATCCTCGATAAGAGACGCTAATCGAAACCCAACATGACTTGAAAAATCTGATGCCAATAACCGGTCAATACCACCCCACGCGTCCTGCCGTACTCAACGACTTTCCAGAGGCGGTCGACAATACGTTGTGCTCCATAATTTGAATAAAACGTAGGGTCAAAATCGACTACGACCCCGATTTCTTGTGCCCCGACATCAACGGCGAGGTCTACAATTGAGTTATTGAAGTCATCCCAAGTTGCAGAGGTTAGCGCAGCATTGATAGCCACTCGGTTCTCAAACCTCTGAAGTGTCCGAAGGCCCTGCATCACTACGGGCGTGCTGTCATCACCGTTTTTGAGAGGTCTACTGGGGCTCGTCGGCGAATCAAAGCTGACGCAGACGGCAACCTGATACTTCGCAAACGCTTCCGCCACCTCTTCGGTGATGAGGGAGCCGTTTGTAACGGTCGAATAATTGATCTTGACGCCTTCGCTTTCGCCGTTTCCAAAACGCTCAAGAACAGCGTGAATTGTGCGCCAGTTGAGCAGCGGTTCACCCCCGAAGAACTGAAGCATAACTTCTCGAACGCCTTCGGAACGAGCCACAGCAAGAGCGGACTCGACATAAGCGATACCATCGGCTGGCTTCATCGACCGATTCTTTGAGTCGTACTGATGGTCAAAGCGTTCTTTCGAGGCATAAATGGAGTCCTCGATGTTCACCTTAATCCCTTCACGGGCGATCAGCCGCGACGTATCAACTTTGTTGTACTCATCTTCCGCGGACATTTTCTTGCCCTGAACGCCTTCAAAGCAATAGGTACAGCCGAAGTTGCAGGCATTCGCGAGAATCAGCTGAATAATGTTGACCTTTTTTTCCAGCGACGCGGGCTCACTACGTGACTGCCGAACGCGAACCGGCACGAGGATATGCCGGGCAATAAGCTGCTGGGTCAACTCTTCCTCCCTTGTTCGAGCTTCGCCGGAAAGAAGCGCGGTACGGACAGGCTTCGGCGTGCGGTACGCTTCTAATAGCTCTTGGCCGTAGCGATCCAGAAAGAACAATCCCCCCAGGAGGCGATGATAGGTCGCGAAGCGGTCACCAATTTCGTTTTGAACTACATCGGCTGAAAGAACATAAGATTCGGTATCGGGCAGGTTCAACTTGCACTCTCTCCATAGGCGCGATGACCATAGGTCTGGAATGGCGACGCTAGAATCAGCGCCGCCATGGCGGTCACTTCGTCAGTCGCTTGCTCAACTGCATCCCGCCTACGGCAAATGTGCCGCCTACCGTACCACCGACCGTTCCGCCAACTGTCCCGCCCACCGTGCCACCTACCGTGCCTCCGACGGTACCGCCAAGCGTTCCGCCGACCAACGAGATATGGTTTTTGCTCATTCAGATTTCCTCTCTTTGTCTTCAGGGCCGATAGATTCGCGAGCCCCATCAGATACTCCGTGAGTGACCATGCTCCAGGCCGAACGAAGCACCCGACCTAGAGCCGCAGCGGCGATGCTTTACCAGTACGCGCTGCGAGAACGCAGTCTAGAGAGAGGGTATTTGAGGGTCTTGAACGATCGTGCAGCTTTGGACAGCATCGACGCTCAACAACGGCGTAGCATTTCGAGCCACCGCGCTGGAGAGATTCCGTACGCTTTCTTAAAATGGCGGGTCATGTGACTCTGATCGGCAAAGCCAAGGCTCAACGCAGCATCGATCAATGGCTGCCCCGCCAGTAGCTGTCGTCTGACTTGGTCTAAACGCCGCATCGTTAGATACCGGTAAGGACTCGTTCCATAAAGCGCCCTGAAATCGCGGGAAAGACTCCAGCGATCCCGACCACTGGCCGCTTCGAGCTGATCAAGCGATATGGTTGAATCCAATGCGCTGTGAATGAATTCACGAGCACGCTCGGCAGCCGTGTAATTTAAAGTCCGACGGCGCTTTCTTATCCCCGAAACTGCGGCAAGGGCCTGCGCAAGATCGTAGATGGCGTCTTCTTCCTCAAGCGGCTCGATTACGCAGTCCATTTCTTGCATTAACGTCTGCGTAGCTGCGTAGAGGCGCGGATCTCGTGAAATTCCGTCTGGTACAAACGGTAACGTCGTTCCACCAAGAGCTTTCTGCAAGAGAGCGGGTTCGATGTAGAGAATCCGATAGTGAAAGCCGTCGATGCTTCCAGCTTCGCCGTCGTGCAATTCGTCAGGGTGGATTACGATCGTCCCGCCCGGAAGGCTATGTTTCATGCCGTCTCGATAGCGGAAGCTATGGACTCCTGCGAGGGTGCGACCGACAGCATAGGTGTCGTGCCGGTGAGGCTCAAAACCAAAACCACTAAAGTACGCCTCCATACGCTCCAGCTTAGTTTGTGGCGCTCGTACTGCCCAGTCCTCGCCGGCCATCAAGTTCTTCCATTTTGTTTGGTTAACGACGTGACATTACCAGCAGGTCCATTTCAATGAAAAGTATCCGAAAAAGCTGCGCGCTAGAGCGCACGGCACGAAACGGGTTCGCTGGCCTTGCTGCAGCAAGAAGGATCCGCTGACCGACCACATCGTGATCATCGAATGCTGACAGTTGCTGGTGCAGCGCGGCTTCGCGGAATTCCCATTGCGCGCCGGGTTGCAGCAGCGGATGCAGCATCAGGTGGATGCGCCGGTACAGCCCGTGCGGCGGCATGCTGCCCGGCTGGCGCCCGCCGAGCATCTGGAAGCCCGCCTCCAGCGCTTCGCTGGAGGTGCCGCGCAGCGCCTCGAAGATCTGCACGTAGCCGGCCAGCAGGCGCGGCTCCAGGCACAGCACGCTGCCGAAATCGTAGACCACCAGTTCGCCGCTCTCGGTCCAGGCCAGGTTGCCCGGATGCGGATCGGTGTGCAGTCGCTGCAGGCCGAACGCCTGCTCGGCCAGCCACTGGCACAGCGTCTCGGCCAGGCGCTGGCGCACCTCGGCGGGCGCCTGCTCCACCTCGGCCATGGCCTGCCCTGGCAGCTCTTCCAGCACCAGCACGCCAGGTCGGCAGAGTTCGGCGGCAGCGAAAGGTATGCGCAGACCCGGCCAGCCAGTGAAATGCGCTCGGAACGCGTTGAGATTGTCTCGTTCGGTGTCGTAGTCCAGTTCTTCGCCGATGGCCCGCTGCAGCTCGGCGTAGACCGCCTCCAGGCGTGACGGCGGCGTTCCGAACAGCCGCCCGAGCGGCATCAGGCGGCGCAACTGGCGCAGGTCGGCGGCGCAGATGGCATGGATGCCGGGGTACTGAATCTTCATGATCAGCGCCTGCCCTGGCGGTCACGGGCGCGGTGGACCTGCCCCAGCGAGGCGGCCGCGGCAGGCGTCGGCTCGATGGATTCGAACAGCTCGTAGAGCCGGCCGTCATACAGCCGCTGCAGGTTGGCTTCCAGCACGGCGAACGGCAGCGACGGCACCTGGTTCTGCAAGCGTGCCAGGGCCTTGCTGACCGGCTCGGGCAAGAGGTCCTGTTGCGAGGCCTGTTACCCGAGCTTGAGCACCGGGCCTTTCATTTGGCCGAGGGCATCGCCCAGCAGCTCGCCCACCGGTTGCAGTCGATGCGCGCCTTGCCCGGCGTGATGCGTTGCACCAGCAGGTTGCCGGCGATCCGCGCGCCGGTGCCGCCCAGTTGCAGAAAGCGCCCCAGTGCCGACGCCGAGGGTCGTGAGAATCGAGACATGCAGGCCACCCGCAGCAGCAAAAGCCGATCATGGGACAGCCCGGCCAGCGATCCAAGGGCCAATGGTTGCAGCCTGTTGCGCGGCGGCCGCGCTCGGCGACGAAGGTCGACCTGCGCGGGGAGATCGATTCGGAGTAGCCGCCGGCAGCTACGTTGACGCGGTCGGGTGGATTGCCCATCGTCACGCGTCTTCCACAGCCGGAAGCGCCAGCCGTATCGTCGCCAATCCGAGCGTTCAAAACTTGATGAGGCGATCCAGCAGCCAGGCGGCGGCCGGTCCCAGCGGACGCTGGCGAGACCAGACGGCATCCACGGCCACCTGCTTGGGCCAGCCGTGCACCGCCAGCTCCTCGAGCCGTTCGTGCGCATAGGCCTGCACCAGTGGCTTGGGCAGGATCGCCCAGCCGAAGCCGAGCGCGGCCATTTCCATCAGCAGCATGTAGTCCGGGGCAGCCCAGCATCGCGAGCCGACGGTGCCCATTTCGTCATCGTTCGTGTCGCCGCCGACCACGGTCTTCAAACGCAACCGGCGCCACTGCGCCAGCGCCTGCGCATCGACCGAATCCCGGCTCGCCAACGGGTGATCGCTGCGCACGAACAGGCCGAACTCCGCCGCGTGAGGCAAGCGGGCAGAGGCGATTTCGGCAGCGTAGCGCGGTTGGGCCGCGAGCAGCCCGAGGTGCGCGCGGCCCTGGTTGACCAGGTCGAGGACGTCGGCGCGCTCGGCGATCAGGCATTCGAATTCGAGGTCCGGATATCGCTGGTCCAGTTCGCACAGGCGCGCCTCGTACTGGCTCTGCTGATAGGCATCCGAGAGCGCCAGGGTCAACCGGGCTTCCTGGCCGCGCGCGAGCAGCGCGGCATGGCGCTTCAGGCGCTCGCCGGCAGCCAACACGTCCTGAGCATGGCCCAGCAGCACCTGACCCGCCTCGGTCGGCAACAACTGGCGAGCGCCGCGGACGAACAACTCGACGTCGAGATCGATCTCCAGCCGCGCGACCGCCTCGCTGACGGTGGACTGGCTCTTGCCGAGGCGTCGCGCCGCCGCGCTGAAAGAGCCGCTCGCGGCAGCTTGAACGAAGGATTCGAGTGCTTCAGGGGACAGGTTCATATCGGGATAACCGATGGCAGCCAACTGGATGTTGCCGGAGATTGCGATGACTATAACGGCAACTCATCGATCGTAGCGAATCAGCCATGAACAGCGCTCCCGCCAACCGCGGCCTTGCCGAACGCATAGGCCACGCCGTCGCCTTCGAAATCATCGCCGTCGCGATCTGTGCCCCCGTGCTGGCCTGGGCGATGGAGCGGCCGCTCGCGCATGTCGGTGCGCTGACCGTGATGTTTTCGGCCATCGCCATGCTCTGGAACATGGTCTTCAGCCTGTTCTTCGACAAGGCCCAGGCGCGTATCGGATTCGAGCGCGGACTGGCGGCGCGTCTGCTGCACGCGTCCCTGTTCGAGCTCGGCCTGATCGTGCTGCTGGTGCCCCTGGCCGCCTGGTGGCTGTCGATCGGCCTGCTCGAAGCCTTCTGGCTGGATATCGGCCTGATCCTGTTCTTCCTGCCCTACACCCTGTGCTTCAACTGGATCTACGACCTGCTGCGCGAGCGCTACCTGCGCCCGTCCGAACAGGACGCGGCGCCTTTGCGATCCTGCGATCGCAGCTGAGCTCATCGCTCGCTTCAGCCGGCTGCTATTTTCACAAGGACCGAGTAATGACCGTCTGCGAAGTCCATCCTGTCGTGGAAGCCCGACGGGACTCGTGGAAACGCCTTGGTTTCAGAGGAGACGCAGCATGAACCGATTCACCGGCGGTTGCCTGTGCGGCAACGTCCGCATCGAGGCAGCGGGGCGCCCATACCGGGTCGGCCTTTGCCACTGCCTCGACTGCCGCAAGCATCATGGGGCCCTTTTCCATGCCTCGGCGATATTTCCCCAGGACGCGGTGACGATCGAGGGCGAAACGCGCGACTACGCCGGGCGGTTTTTCTGCCCCCGTTGCGGCTCGTCCGTTTTCGCCCGCAGCGCAGACGAAATCGAAGTGAGCCTGGGCGCCCTGGACGCTCCCGACCAGCTGATGCCGACCTACGAATCTGGACCATCCGCCGCGAGGCCTGGTTGCCGCCGTTTGCGCTCGCCAGACGATACGAACGCGATCGTGACGCGACCGGACGCGCTGAGGAGTAAGGGCCGCGAACCGATCCGGAGCAGCCCTGTCGCCGCCAGCAGCCGAACTATCGTGATTCGACGCCTTTCAAATCCAAGGATGAGCTGGTCGAGGAGGCTCTGCGTCATTGCGCGCGCGAACTCGACGAGGTCACCTTCGACAGCCTGTCCGGCGACCAGCCGCTGGCTACCTTCATTCGCCGTTATCTGTCAAAGACCCACCGCGCCGAGCCGGCGCAGGGTTGCCCGCTGCCGACGGTTTCCGCCGAACTGGGCCAGCGTGGCCAAGCCAGCACAGTGACCGACGAGGCGGTCAACAAACGGCTCGCCCAGCTTGGCGCGCATCTGCAGAACAGCCAGGATGCGGCGTTGGCGCTCAGTGCCATGGTCGGCGCGTTGATGCTATCGCGTAGCGTGGCTGATCCGGACTTGTCCGATCGCCTGCTCGACGAAACCCGCGCCAGCCTGCTGAGGTTCGCTGAGGCGAATTTGCCGGAGTCCTAAACGTCGGTTCGATAGCCTTAGGCCCCACCGGTCCCCTGCCCCAGATGCAGCAACAGGCTCTGCATCGGGGCGGACAGCGCCGACCAGTCTCGGTAACACAGGCACAGCCGTCGACGGCTCCAGCTGTCCATGATCGGGCGTATGCGATAGGTGTGGCGTCCGCGGAGGCGTCTGGCGACGCCCAGCGGAAGGACGCTTACGCCGATGCCGTGCGACACCATTTCGCAGATCCCTTCGTAGGTATGCATGCGAATGCGCGAGGCGAGCGTGCGGCCGACGGCGCGGGCGTGGTCGTCGAGGTGGGCGTGCAGGGCGCTGCTCGCGGCGAGCCCCACGAAAGGCTCGCCGAGGATGTCGGCGAAGGCGACAACACTGCGGCGGCTCGCCAGGCGGTGGCCGGTGGGTGCGATCAGCACCAGGTGATCTTCCGCGACGGCTTGGCGGATCAGCCCGGGCGCCTCGACGGCGTCGGAGACGATACCGGCCTCGGCCAGCCCGGCATCGATCGTGCGGACGATTTCCACGCTGGTTCGCTCCTTCAGGTCCACCTGCAGGTGCGGACGACTGGCGAGCCAGGGGGCGAGCGTGCGTGGCAGGTATTCGGTGAGCGCGGCCGTGTTGGCGTACAGGTGGAGCGTACCCCGCGCGCCAGTGGCGAAATCACGCAATTCGCCCTGGAGCAGGGTTCGCTGGTGCAGGATCAGGCGCGCATGGTGCGCCAGGGCCTCGCCGGCCTCGGTGGTCACCACGCCGCGGGCGTGGCGGTGCAGCAATGGCACGCCGGCGTCCGCCTCGATGTTGCGCAACCGCTCGCTCGCCGAAGCCAGCGCCAGGTTCGCCCGGGCGGCGCCGTGGGTGATGCTGCCGGCATCGGCGATGCAGAGAAACAGCTGCAGGTCCGCCAGGTCGATCCGCATGAGCCCACCCTGCCTTCGGATTTGCCGAAGGCTCGATCGAGAAAACCGCATTGTGCCCGAGCGCTCGTCCGTGTCCAATGCCGACATGAACGATCTCTCGCCTTTCCTCTTCGCGCTGTTCATCGGCACCTTCCTCGCCGCCGGGCTGGTCAAGGGTGTCACCGGCATGGGCCTGCCACCCGTGGCCATGGGGCTGCTGGGCGCCGTGATGGCGCCCGCCACCGCCGCCGCCATGCTGGTCATCCCATCGCTGGTGACCAATGTATGGCAACTCGTCGCCGGGCCGGCGCTGGCGCCCTTGCTGCGGCGCCTGTGGCCGATGATGACGGGGATCGTCCTGGGCACCGTTGCCGGGGCCGCGCTGCTGGCGCGGGTGGACCCACTGCTGTCGGGCCTGGCGCTGGGCATCGCCCTGGTGGTCTACGCCGGTTACGCGCTGGTCTCGCCGGCGCTGCAGGTCCCGGCGCGCGTCGAGCCGTGGCTGTCGCCGCTGGTCGGCCTGGTCACGGGCCTGGTGACCGGCGCCACCGGGGTGTTCGCGATACCGGCGGTGCCTTACCTGCAGGCCCTGCGGCTGGACAAGGAAGAGCTGATCCAGGCCCTGGGCCTGTCGTTCACGGTCTCCACGCTGTCGCTCGCCGCCGGCCTGGCGCTGCACGACGCCTTTCGCATCGGCCAGCTCGGCCTGTCCATGCTGGCCGTCGTGCCTGCCCTCGCCGGCATGTGGCTGGGACAGCGGATCAGGACGCGAATCAGCCCACGGGTATTTCGCATGTGCTTTCTGGCGTTCCTGCTGCTGTTGGGGCTCGAACTGGCGACGCGGCCGTTGCGTTAGCTCGACGGCTTGTTGCTCGAAAAAAAAATAAGCCCAGCCAATCACCCCGCCAGACGCCCCGAAACAGGGCGCCGACAGTGTGCCTGCGGGCTCCTCACCGAGCACATCGAAGCGCCGCCGCGCCCTTCACCACGCACCATTCAGGGTCACTGATCGCCCCGCTTCGACGCATCGCACCCCGCTGCCGAAACAGCATCGGCATGCTCGATATTCTCTGCTTTTGCGCACAGGCAGCGCGCCGGATACTGCGTTCGCCGGCCGCCATCCCGCCGCCGGCCAAGCAGGAAAACAGCCATGACCGATGCCCTTTCCGCCCGCCATCTCGAAGCCGCCGCGCTGCCGCTGATCGATATCGCCGGGTTGTTCTCCGCCGAACTCGCCGAGCGCGCCGCCGTCGCCGAACGAATCGGCGCAGCCTGTCGCGAGGTCGGTTTCTTCTGTATCGCCAACCATGGCGTCGACCCGGCGCTGCAGCAGGCGGTGTTCGAGCAGGCCCAGGCCTTCTTCGCCCAGCCGGAGGCGGCCAAGCGCACGCTGGACAAGGCCCTCTCGAAAGCCAACCGCGGCTACGAGCCGCTGCGTGGGCAGGTGCTGGAGGCCGGGGCGCCGGCCGATCTCAAGGAGGGCTTCTACATCGGCGAGGAGCTGGCCGAGGCCGACCCGCGCGTACAGGCCGGGCGCTTCAACCACGGCGCCAATCAATGGCCCGGCGAGCTTCCCGCCTTTCGCCCGGCGATGGAGCGTTACCGCGACGCGATGAACGCACTGGCAACGCGTTTGATGGGCGCCATTGCACTATCGTTGCAACTGCCCGAGGACTATTTCGCCGGCTTCTGCCGCGATTCCATGAGCACCCTGCGCCTGCTGCACTACCCACCGCAGCCGGCCAATGCCGCGCCCGGCGAAAAGGGCTGCGGCGCGCACACCGACTTCGGCGGCCTGACGCTGCTGCTGCAGGATCAGAACCCCGGCCTGCAGGTCTGGGATCGCCACAGCGAAAGCTGGATTCACGCCGAGCCGGTGCCCGGCACCTACGTGATCAACCTCGGCGACATGATCGCCCGCTGGACCAACGACCAGTACCGCTCGACGCTGCACCGGGTGGTGAACGTTTCCGGGCGCGAGCGCTACAGCGTGCCGTTCTTCTTCAGCGGCAACCCGGACCACCTGGTCGAGTGCCTGCCGGTCTGCCTCGCACCGGGCGAGACGCCACGCTATCCCGCCGTGACGGTGGAAGAGCACCACCGCGAGATGTACCGGAGGACCTATGGCTGACATCGTCCTCATCCACGGTGCCTGGGCCGGCAGCTGGGTCTGGGACTCGCTGCAGGACGGCCTGCGCAGCGCCGGTCATGAGCCGCATGCGCTCGACCTGCCGGGCAATGGCAGCGACGCCACGCCGCTCGCCGAGGTTTCGCTCGAACGCTACGTCGAACACGTCGGCGCGCTGATCGAAACGCTGGACGGGCCAGTGCACCTGGTCGGCCATTCCGGCGGCGGAGTCACCGCCACCGCCGTGGCCGAGCGCTACGCCGAACGCATCGCCGGAGTCGCCTATGTTGCCGGGATGATGCTGCCCAGCGGCAAAGGCTTCGGCGAATTGTGTGCCGAGATGAGCCGCGACTTCCCCGAAGTCAGCGGCATCGGCCCGTACCTCGAGCCCGTGGCGGGCGGCAGCCGGGTACCCAGCGACGCCGCCTGCGCGGTGTTCTTCCACGACGCACCGGCACAGGCCGCCCTGGACGCGGCGCGCCGCCTGACGGTGCAGCCCGACGGCGGTCGCGATATCGCCGCGCAGTGGACGGCCGGGCGCTTCGGCCGCCTGCCGCGCCTGTACCTCGAAGCGACGCGGGACCGCTCGGTACTGCCGCGGGTGCAGCAACGCATGCAGCAGTTGGTGCCCGGCGCCGAGCGGGTGCCGCTCGATTGCGGCCACGCGCCGCAGCTGGCCGCCCCCGAGGCATTGCTCGCCGCCCTGCTGGATTTCTTCGCCCGCCATCCGCACCCCGTTCTCTGACGCGTTTATTGCATGGCCCTTACCGGCCAACCTCAAGGAGCTTTCCCATGTTCAAGAAAACCCTGATCGCCAGCGCCCTGCTGGCCCTGTGCTCCAATGCCGCGCTGGCCGCCGACAAGGTGCGCTGGCTCAACGACTGGCTGCCGGCCGGCGACAAGGCGGCGATCTACCTCGGCGTCGAGCAGGGGCTGTTCGCCGCCGAAGGCATCGAAGTGGAAATCGCCAGCGCCCGCGGCGGCAACGACGTGGTGACCAAGCTGGCCACCAACAGCGCCGACTTCGGCTCCGCCGGCCTGGCTTCGCTGCTGCAGGCCAAGGCCCAGGGCGACGTACCGGTGGTGGCGGTCGCGCCGATCTACAACAAGCAGCCGGATGCCTTCTTCACCACCGAAGGTTCGGGTATCGAGTCGTTCAAGGACATTGTCGGCAAGACGGTCGCCACCCCGACCTTCTCGGCTTCCAACGTGGTCTGGCCGCTGCTGCTGGAACGCAACGGCATCGACCCGAACAGCGTCAAGCTGCTCAAGCTCGACCCGGGCGCGCTGGCACCGATGCTCGCCACCGGCAAGGTCGACGCCACCATCAACTGGCTGACCGTGGCGCCCGGCTTCGTCCGCGCGCTCGGCGAAGCGGACAAGACGCTGAAGACCATCCCCTGGTCCGAATACGGCTTCGAGGGCTATGGCCTGTCGCTGGTGGCCTCGCAGCGCTTCGTCAAGAACAATCCCGAGGTGGCGAAGAAGTTCGTCAAGGCCTACCAGCAGGCCCAGCAGAACGCCATTGCCGATCCGGCCGCCGCCGCCGCGGCATTGAAGAAGATGGTCGCCGAGGTCGACGAGCAGCAGGCCGAAGAACAGTTCGCCGCCTCGGTGCCACTGATGCAGAACGAGATCAGCGCCGCCGAAGGCACGGGCTTCGATGCCCAGCGCCTGGCCACCACCTGGGAATGGGTCGCCAGGGCGCAGGGCATGGCCCTCGACAGCCTCGATCCGGCCAGCGCCGTCGACTCCAGCCTCAGCGAGTAATGCCATGAGCGCCGCAGCCCCGAACGCCACACCGCGTCCCAACATCAGCTTCGACCGGGTCAGCCAGGTCTTCACCTCCTCCGATGGCAGCGAAGTGGTGGCCCTGGACAACGCCAGCTTCGACATCGGCCGCCACGAGTTCATCGCGGTGCTCGGCCCGTCGGGCTGCGGCAAATCCACGCTGCTGCGCATCCTCGCCGGGCTGGTCAGGCCGACCCACGGCCAGGTCAGCATCTACGGCAGCCCGGTGGACGGCCCGCGCGACGAGATCGGCATCGTCTTCCAGAAGCCGACGCTGCTGCCCTGGCTGAACATTCGCGACAACCTGACCTTCCCCATGCGCCACAAGTACGGCCGCGTCACCGCGCAGGAGATCACCCGCGGCGAGGAACTGCTGGAACTGGTGGGGCTCAAGGAGTTCGGCAACAAGCGCCCGGACGAGCTATCCGGCGGCATGCAGCAGCGCGCGGCGATCGCCCGGGCGCTGCTGCACGACCCGGAGATCCTGCTGATGGACGAGCCGTTCTCGGCCCTCGACGCGCTGACCCGCGACGAACTGAGCCTGGAGCTGCTGAACATCTGGACCCAGCGGCCGAAGACGGTGCTGTTCATCACCCACTCGATTCCCGAGGCGCTGCTGCTGGCCGACCGCATCCTGGTGATGTCGGCGCGTCCCGGCCGCGTGCAGGAAATCATCGACGTCGACCTGCCGCGCCCGCGGTCGATGGAAACCCTGACGGAGCCGCGTTTCAATGAGCTCGCCAACCACATCCGCCGCAAGGTCTTCTCGCGCCATGCCGACCATTAAACTCAAGGCCCAGGCCGATCGCCTGGCGCCCTGGCTCGCCCTGCTCGTCCTGCTGCTGGTGTGGGAAGCGGCCTGCCGCCTGCTCAAGCTGCCAAGCTTCGTGCTGCCCTCGCCCAGCGCCATCCTCGCCGCGACGCAGAAGGTCGGCTTCGGCGCCTGGTCGGAACACATCTTCGCCACGCTGCGGGTGACGCTGATGGGCTACGGCCTGTCGATCCTGATCGGCATTCCGCTGGCCATCGCCCTGGCGTCCTCACGGCTGATGTCACGCACGCTGTATCCGCTGCTGGTGATCGTGCAGTCCACGCCAATCGTCGCGGTGGCGCCGATCATCGTCGTGGTGATGGGTGCGGGCGACCTGCCGCGGGTATTCATCACCTTCCTCATCGCCTTCTTCCCGATCGTGGTGTCCTGCGTCACCGGCCTGCTGGCGACGCCCGAGGAACTGGTGGAGCTGTCGCGTTCGCTGGGCGCTTCGAAGGCCCGCGAGTACCGCAACATCCGCCTGCCCTACGCCATCCCGCACCTGTTCTCGGCGCTGCGCATCTCCATCACCCTGGCGGTGATCGGCGCGGTGGTGGCCGAGTTCGTCGCCGCGGAAAAGGGCCTGGGCTACTTCATCAACTTCTCCACCTCGATGTTCCAGGTGCCGCAGGCCTTCGCCGCATTGATGATGCTGGTGGTGATCAGCCTGGCGCTGTTCCACCTCATCGGCCTGCTGCAGAAGGCGTTCTTCCCCTGGAGCCTGCCCAAGGCGCAGCACTGACCCCCGCCCGTTGTAGGAGCCGGCTTGCCCCACGGGTGGTCGGGGCGGCCCCAGGCTCCTACGCACTCCCCTTCGACCGGAGCTTCTCCATGAACGAACAAGACCTCATCCTGCTGCGCAAGAGCTTCGACGTGGCCCGCCGCGCGCTGGAGAATGGCACCCACCCCTTCGGCGCCATCCTCGTCGGGCCGGACGGCGAAGTGCTGCTGGAACAGGGCAACGCCTACATGCCCGACCACGACATGACCGGCCACGCCGAGCGCGTATTGATGACCCGCGCCTCGACCCGCTACACGCCGGAATTCCTCTCGCGCTGCACCATGTACACCTCCGCCGAGCCCTGCGCCATGTGCGCCGGCGCGGCGTACTGGGCGGGCCTGGGGCGGGTGGTCTATGGCCTGTCCGAACGCAGCCTGAAGGAGATCACCGGCAACCATCCGGAAAACCCGACGCTCGACCTGCCCTGCCGCATCGTGTTCGAAGCGGGCCAGCGCAAGGTCGAGGTGGTCGGCCCGTTGCTGGAAGCGGAAGCGGCCGAGCTGCACGAAGGCATCTGGTAGCCGTCCAGGCTCTGCTCCCGTTTCGCGCCAAGTCCTCCTGCGCGTATCTGAAGCGCTGGCCGCCTGCCCCCCTTGTAGGAGCAGGCCATGCCTGCGAACAGGGCCCACGCATCGGTACGGCTGCTCTTTCGCGAGCATGGCCTCCTACAGCGCTATGCGCAAAACTGAAACGGGAACAGACCCTAGGATCAGGCAAGCGCCCGGCAGGATCGACATAACGCCGAGAGCGCCCTCCGCCCCACCATTCGAACCACGGCGTCACCGGCGCCGGATCGAATGAACCTGCGGAGGACACCCCCATGTCGAACATCGATGGCAAAATCGTACTCATCACCGGCGCCAGCAGCGGCATCGGCGAAGCGACGGCGCGCCTGCTGGCTGCCCAGGGCGCCACGGTCGTGCTGGGCGCACGCCGTCTGCAGCAGCTGGAAAAACGGGTTGCCGAGATCACCGAGGCCGGCGGCGTCGCCACTTGCCGCGCGCTGGACGTCACCCGCCGCGAGGACGTCCAGGCCTTCGTCGACTTCGCCGAGCAGCGCTTCGGCCGGGTCGACGTCATCGTCAACAACGCCGGCGTCATGCCGCTGTCCCGCCTCGACGCGCTGAAGCTGGATGAGTGGAACCGGATGATCGACGTCAACATCCGCGGCGTGCTGCACGGCATCGCCGCCGGCCTGCCGCTGATGCAGCGCCAGCGCTCGGGCCAGTTCGTCAATGTCGCCTCCATCGGCGCCTACGCGGTCAGCCCCACCGCAGCGGTGTACTGCGCCACCAAATATGCGGTGCGCGCCATCTCCGAAGGGTTGCGCCAGGAGGTCGGCGGCGATATCCGCGTCACCCTGGTGTCCCCCGGCGTGACCGACTCGGAGCTGGCCGACAGCATCTCCGACGAGGGCGCCCGTGCAGTGATGCGCGACTTCCGCCGCATCGCCATCCCGGCCGAGGCCATCGCCCGTGCCATCGCCTACGCCATCGAGCAGCCGGCCGATGTCGATGTCAGCGAGCTGGTCGTGCGCCCCACCGCCAGCCCCTACTGAGGACGCCGTCATGAACATTCGTACTGGCAACACCGTGGCCGCCGCCTGCCTGGGCCTGTTCGGCTCGCTGACCTTCGCCTCGCTGGAGGCCGCTGGCAGCGAGCGACACGAACGCGGCCTGCAGGTCATGGATCACCTGTCCGGCGGCGCCGGGCAACCGGTGCTCGAAGCGCTGCGCGAGGACTATCCGTTTCTCGCAGACGGCATCACTCAATATGCACTCGGCGATGTCTGGGGGCGCAGCGAGCTGGATGACCGCACCCGCCAGCTGGCAGTGGTCGCCGCCTTCGCCGCCCAGGGCAACCTGCAGTACATGAAGGTGCATGCCGGCTACGCGCTGCGCCTGGGCGTCACCCGCGAGGAGCTGAAGGAGGTGGTCTACCTGACCACCGTCACCGCCGGCTTTCCCCGCGCCATCGACGCCGCCCAGGCACTGCGCGAGGTGCCGGCCCCGGAGGCGCGCTGACGTTCAGGCAATGCTGCGCAGGCGCGCCAGGTCCTTGACCGGGGAGGCGCCGAACAGCCGACTGTACTCACGGCTGAACTGCGAGGGGCTTTCGTAGCCGACCCGGTAACCCGCGCTGGAGACGTCGAGCCCCTCGGCGATCAGCAGCCGCCGCGCCTCCTGCAGGCGCAGCTGCTTCTGGTACTGCAGCGGGCTCATGGCGGTCAGCGCCTTGAAGCGGTGGTGCAGCGTCGAACTGCTGAGGTTGACCCGCTGCGCCAGCTCGTCGATGCGCAGCGGTTCGACGTAGTTGCGGTTCAACCATTCGATGGCGCGGGTGACGCGATGCCCCTGGCTGTCGCGCACGGCGATCTCGTGCAGGTGCCGCCCCTGCTGGCCACGCAGCAAGCGATAGAAGATCTCGCGCAGCGCCAGCGGCGCCAGTACCGCAATGTCCTGTGGGGAATCGAGCAAACGCACCAGGCGCAGGGTCGCATCCAACAACGGCGCATCGATCCGGTCCAGGTACAGCCCCCGTTGCGGTCCGCCGCCGGCATCGACCGGGCCGGCTTCGGCCACCAGCGTGGCGATCAGCGCCGGGTCGATATCCAGGCGGATGCACAGGTAGGGTTCGCCCGGCGAGGCTTCCAGCACGCGACCGGCCACCGGCACGGCGACCGATACCACCAGGTAACGCAGCGCATCGTAGGTATAGCGCTCGTCGCCCAGGCGCACCTCCTTGCTGCCCTGCACGATGACGCACAACGCCGGCTTGTGCAGCCCATGCACCGGCTCGCTCGGCGCGCTGCAGCGGATCAGGTACAGATCGTCGATGGCGGTGGGATGCATCCCGTCCTCGCTGACGAGGCCATCGATCAGGCGGGCCAGCGCGGCACGCTGGGCGATCGTCTCGGCGGCGATGGCTGGCTGGTTCATGGTTCGGTCCGTCAGGTTGCGGGGGTGGGCAGACAGCTTAGCAGGCCGCATGGCGTCTTCGCAGAGCCCGCTCGACCGTTCGCAGCCACCCGGCCATAGCGCCCAGAACAGGTGCACCCGCGCCGGCATTCGGCAATGCGAGCACCAAAGCGACGCACCGGCTACCATCCTCCGATGGTAGCCGGCCGGCACGCTATGCGGTCGTCTGCGCCATGACCAATTTCCTGACTACCTGGCCAGCTTTTTGCTTCTGCCATGACCATGAAAAACCCAGCGGACGCCTCCATGCCCGAACCACAGACCGCACGCCTGCAGCTGACCGGCATTACCAAACAGTATCCCGGCTGCCTGGCCAACGACCACATCGACCTGTCGATCCAGACGGGCGAGATCCACGCCCTGCTCGGCGAGAACGGCGCCGGCAAGAGCACCCTGATGAAGATCATCTACGGCGTCACCCAGCCCGACGCCGGGCAGATCGTCTGGCAAGGCGAGCGCGTGACCATGCGCGACCCGGCCCAGGCGCGCGAGCGCGGCATCGGCATGGTGTTCCAGCACTTCTCGCTGTTCGAGACGCTCAGCGTGGCGGAGAACATCGCCCTCGCCCTGGGCGCCAGGGCCGGCACGCCGAAGCAGCTGGAACCGAAGATTCGCGAAGTCTCGCAGCGCTACGGCATGCCGCTGGAGCCGCAGCGGCTGGTGCACAGCCTGTCCATCGGCGAACGCCAGCGGGTGGAGATCGTTCGCTGCCTGATGCAGGAAATCAAGCTGCTGATCCTCGACGAGCCGACCTCGGTGCTCACCCCGCAGGAGGCCGACGAGCTGTTCGTCACCCTGCGTCGGCTGGCGGCCGAGGGCTGCAGCATCCTGTTCATCAGCCACAAGCTCAATGAAGTGCGCGCGCTGTGCCAGAGCGCCACGGTGCTGCGCGCCGGCAAGGTCTCCGGCGAATGCGTGCCGGCCGAGTGCTCGGACCTGGAGCTGGCGCGGCTGATGGTCGGCGATGCCGAGGGGCTGGAAGCCGAATACTCGAAGAGCGAGGGCCGTACGCCCTTCCTGCGGGTGGAGCGACTGTCCTGGCACAACGCCGATCCGTTCGGCGTCTCGCTCGAAGAGGTGGATCTGGAAGTGCGCGCCGGCGAAATCGTCGGCATCGCCGGGGTCGCCGGCAACGGCCAGGACGAACTGCTCGCCCTGCTCTCGGGCGAGCAACGGCTGCCGAGCGGCGAGGCCCGGCGCATCCGCTTCCTCGGCGACGACGTCGCCCATCTGCGCCCCGATGCCCGCCGCCGTCACGGCATGGCCTTCGTCCCCGCCGAACGCCTCGGCCATGGCGCGGTGCCGAGCATGAGCCTGGCCGACAACGGCCTGCTCACCGCCTTCCAGCAGACCGGCATGGTCGAGCGCGGGCTGATCCGGCGCGGCAAGGTCCAGGCCTTCGCCGAGCGCATCATCCAGCGCTTCGCGGTGAAGACGCCGGACGCACAGACATCGGCGGCCAGCCTCTCCGGCGGCAACCTGCAGAAATTCATCCTCGGCCGCGAAATCCTCCAGCAGCCGAAGCTGCTCATCGCCGCGCACCCGACCTGGGGCGTCGACGTCGGTGCCGCGGCGGCGATCCACCGCGCACTGATCGAACTGCGCGATGCCGGCGCGGCGATCCTGGTGATCTCCGAAGACCTCGAGGAACTGTTCCAGATCAGCGACCGCATCGCCGCCCTCAGCGAAGGCAAGCTGTCGCCGCAACGCGCCACCGCCTCCACCTGCGCGGTGGAAGTCGGTCGCTGGATGGCCGGCCAGTTCGACACCGCCACCCCCGTTCCCACCTCTGCCGCCTGACGAGAGTTCACCATGCTGTTATCCCTTCAACCGCGCGGCCAGCAATCGCGCGCCATGCTCTGGTTCTCGCCGCTGCTGGCGGCGCTGCTGACGCTGGTCAGCGGCGCACTGCTGTTCGCCATCCTCGGCCATCCGCCGCTGGAAACGCTCAAGGTGCTGCTGGTCGATCCGCTCGCCGACCTCTACGGCGTCTCCGAACTGCTGGTCAAGGCGCTGCCGATCCTGCTCTGCGCACTGGGCCTGGCGGTGGTCTACAACGCGCGCATCTGGAATATCGGCGCCGAAGGCCAGCTGCTGATCGGCGCCCTGGCCGGCAGCGCGCTGGCGGTGCACATCATCGACTGGGATTCGCGCTGGGCGCTGGTGCTGGCGCTGCTGGCCGGCACCCTCGGCGGCGCCGCCTGGGCCGGGCTCTGCGCCTGGCTGAAGACGGCCTTCAACGCCAACGAGATCCTCACCAGCATCATGCTCAACTACATCGCGCTGAACCTGCTGCTGTTCGCCGTGCACGGCCCGCTGAAGGACCCGGACGGCTTCAACTTCCCCGAATCGGCGATGTTCGGCGACGCCACCCGGCTGCCCGAACTGATCGACGGCCTGCGCGTGCATGCCGGCTTCTACTTCGCCCTGCTGGCGCTGGTGGTGGTCTGGGTGCTGCTGCAGAAGAGCTTTCTCGGCTTCCAGATCAAGGTGCTCGGCCTGGACAAGCGCGCCGCCGGCTTCGTCGGTTTCCGCGACAAGAAGCTGGTCTGGATCGCCCTGCTGATCAGCGGTGCCCTGGCCGGGCTGGCCGGCGTCGCCGAAGTCACCGGGCCGATCGGCCAACTGGTGCCGCAGGTCTCGCCGGGCTACGGCTATGCGGCGATCACCGTGGCCTTCCTCGGCCGCCTCAACCCGATCGGCATCGTCTTCGCCAGCCTGCTGATGGCGCTGCTCTATCTCGGCGGCGAAAACGCGCAGATGGCGGCCAACCTGCCGCAATCGATCACCCAGCTGTTCCAGGGCATGGTGCTGTTCTTCCTGCTGGCCTGCGACGTGCTGATTCTCTACAAGCCGCGCTTCGCGCGGAGCGTCAAGCCACAAGCTACAAGCCACAAGAAGGAAGCCGCCACATGATCCGTACCTATTCGCTTTTCACTTGCCGCTTGCAGCTTGAGGCTTGACGCTCATGGACATGGATCTACTGACCAATATCTTCTACGCCATGATCCGCACCGGCACGCCGCTGCTGCTGGTCGCGCTCGGCGAACTGGTGTGCGAGAAGAGCGGCGTGCTCAACCTCGGCCAGGAGGGCATGATGCTGTTCGGCGCGGTGATCGGCTTCATCGTCGCCTTCGCCAGCGGCAACCTCTGGCTCGGCGTGCTGTTCGCCTGCCTGGCCGGCGTGCTGCTGTCGCTGCTGTTCGCCATGGTGGCGCTGGGCTTCAATGCCAACCAGGTCGCCACCGGCCTGGCGCTGACCATCTTCGGCGTCGGCCTGTCGTCGTTCGTCGGCGCCGCCTGGGTCGGCAAGCCACTGGCCGGCTTCGAGCCGGTGGCCATTCCGCTGCTCAGCGAGATTCCCGTGATCGGCCGCATGCTGTTCGCCCAGGACCTGCTGGTCTACCTCTCCTTCGCGCTGTTCGCGCTGGTGGCCTGGGTGCTGCTGAAAAGCCGCATCGGCCTGATCATCCAGGCGGTCGGCGAGAACCCCAACGCCGCCAGTGCCATGGGCCTGCCGGTGCTGCGCGTGCGCACCCTGGCGGTGATGTTCGGCGGCGCCATGGCCGGCCTCGCCGGTGGCTACATGTCGCTGGCCTACACGCCGATGTGGGCCGAGAACATGACCGCCGGGCGCGGCTGGATCGCCCTGGCGCTGGTGGTATTCGCCAGCTGGCGGGTCAGCCGCGTGCTGCTCGGCGCCTATCTGTTCGGCCTGGCCAGCATCCTCCATCTGGTCGCCCAGGGCATCGGCCTGTCGATCCCCGGCAACCTGCTGGCGATGCTGCCCTACGTCGCGACGATCCTGGTGCTGGTGCTGCTCTCGCGCGATGCGATCCGCACCCGGCTGTACGCACCGGTGTCGCTCGGCCAGCCCTGGCAACCGGGGCACTGAGGCCCAACGGCAGGCCGCGTGCGGACGCTCCGCCGCGACCTGCCCCGCGATCAGTCCAGGCTGTATTCGAAGCTGCTGACCACCCGCAGGCGCTTGCCGAGGGTGCGCCCGCTGTCCATGTCGCTGCCATCGTCGTCGATCACGCGGATCACACCCTGATTGGCGTTCTTCAACCGGCCCAGGGACGCGCCGGCATCCTCTGCGAAGCGCGTCGCCTGTTCGCGGGCATTACCGGTGGCGGCCTCCAGCAGACGCGGCTTGAGATCGTTGAAGCCGCGCAGCTGATAACGCGGCCCGGCGAAACCGTTGGCCTCGGTATCCAGTTGCACGCCGGCCTGGATCAGTGGATCGACGGCATTGGCCGCCTGCGCCACGGCGTCGACGCGCTCGGTCTTGACCAGCACCTGGCCCTGGCCATTGAAACGCAACGCCACGTCACGCGAGGCCCATTCACGGGCCAGCAGGTCCTGCACCTGCAGCGGGCGCATCTCGATCTCGCTGTCGCTGAAGCCCTGTTCGCGGAGGAATTCCAGGACCTGGCGGCGGTCCTCGGTGAGGCGCTGCTGGACATCGGCGAACTGCTCGCCGCCACGGCGAAAACCCAGCGTCCATACCGCGAAGTCGCTTTTCACGTCCATCTCCGCGAGGCCTTTGACCGTTACCGTGCGGTCGGCCATGCGAAAACGCTCCACCCCCTGCCCCACCGACCAGCCGGCGAAAGCCACCGCCGCGGCGATCAACGCCGCCGGCAGAAATCCGATTCGTGCTGTAGCCACAGGCTTCTCCCAGTAGGAAATGACCGGACGCCCATGCTACTCCAGCGCCGGACGAACGCCAGCGACCGGCCGCTCAACCGCGACCCAGCCGCTGCAACGCCTCGAGCCGAAAGGCGATGTTCTGCTCCAGTTCGCTCAGCTCGCGCTCCAGGCGTTCGCGCTGCTGCGCGTCGGCGCAGGTCTCCAGCCGTTCCCGCAATGCCGCGCGCTGCGCCAGCAACTCCACCTCGCGCGGCGGCACGCCGGCGCTTTTCAGCACGCTGAACGGCAGGCGCAGCCCCTGCGGGGTCTGCCGCCAGCCTTCGTCGATCGTCAGCGGCGCACCCTTCTCGCGCACGCCGCGCTGCCACTTGGCGATATCGCGGGCGATGCGCCGTTCAATGTCCTGATCGCTCATCTCTGGCCCTCACTCTCCTGCCCGCCCATGAAAACCCGGCAGCGGGCCGTTGTCTGCTACCGACCGACGCCTGGCCATTGGCACGCCGGTTGCGTCGCCTCTGTATGATGGCCGCCGCGGCGGCGAACTTTTCCCAGCCGCAGTCATTCTCTTGCTTAGCGCCACCGACCCAAGGAGCCCGCCTTGCCCAGCCTCAATCTGCAGATTCTCATCGCGGCCTGCCTGGGCGTCGCCATCGGCTGGCTGACCGGCACGCTACCGGCCGATGCACCCATGCATGAAGGGGTGCTCTACGCCAGTACCCTGCTGGGCAGCATCTTCATCGGCCTGCTGAAGATGGTGCTGATCCCGCTGATCTTCACCTCCATCGTGGTCGGCGTGGCCAACCTGCAGGCGCACCATCAGGTGCATCGGGTCTGGGGCGGCGCGCTGGTCTACTTCACCCTCACCACCAGCGCCGCGATGCTGGTGGCGCTGGTCGCCGCGAATATCTTCAAGCCCGGCGCGGGGCTGTCGCTGGATCTGTTCGCCGAGGCGATGAACGACTTCGAGGCGCGTCAGCTGACGCTGCCGGAGTTCTTCCTGCACTTCTTCGCCAACCTGTTCCAGAACCCCTTCGCCGCATTGGCCAACGGCAGCATCCTGGCGGTGGTGGTGTTCGCCATGTTCATCGGCGTGGCGCTGGTGGCCGGCGGCGAGCGCTACCGCAACATTCTGGTGGTGCTGCAGGAATTTCTCGAGCTGATGATGCGCATCATCGGCTGGATCATGCGCCTGGCACCCCTGGGCATCCTCGCCCTGCTGATCAGGCTGATCGCCGAGCAGGACGTGGCGCTACTCAGCGCGGTGGGCGGTTTCATCGTGCTGGTGTTCGCCACCACGCTGTTCCACGGCATCGTGGTGTTGCCGGGCATCCTCTTCCTGACCACCGGCAAGTCGCCGCTGTGGTTCTTCCGCGGCACCCGCGAGGCGCTGATCACCGCCTTCGCCACCAGCTCCAGCGCCGCGACGCTGCCGATCTCCATGCGCTGCGCCGAGGACAACCTCAGGGTGCGCCCGGGCATCGCCGGCTTCGTGCTGCCGCTCGGCGCGACCATGAACATGGACGGCACCGCGCTCTACGAGGCCGCGGCCGCGCTGTTCGTCGCCAACCTGATGGGCATCGAGCTGAGCCTGGCGCAGCAGGCGGTGGTGTTCTTCACCGCGATGATCGCCTCCACCGGCGCGCCGGGTATTCCCAGCGCCGGCATGGTGACCATGGTGATGGTGCTGCAGGCGGTCGGCCTGCCGGCCGAGGCGGTGGCCATCCTGCTGCCGATCGATCGCCTGCTGGATACCGTACGCACCGCGGTCAACGTCGAGGGCGACATCATCGGCAGCGTGGTGGTGCAGCGCTTCGCCGATCGCGAATAGGGAAACGTCGCGTCTACAGGAGCCTACCGGACAGGCCTTGCCTTGTCGGAGACGCCGAGTCCTTGCCGGCGATCATCGGCGTTGCGGCCG